>NZ_JACHMG010000001.1:0-600000 GCF_014204865.1 Amycolatopsis jiangsuensis | reverse complement strand
CAGCCTGCGGGTGGTGACCGCCTCCCATCCCTCCGCCTCGGCGAGTTCGCGTGCCGCGGACACGATCCGCTGTTCTCGTTCCGCCCGGTCCCGTTCCCGGCGCAGTCGCTGGCCCATGACCCGATACTAGCACTGCTAGACAATCTAGCGTCGCTAAGTTAGCGTTGACAGAATTCCTAGCGTTGCTAGTTACCAGGGGAGAGAATCATGATCGTCACCGCGTACGTGCTCGCCGGTGTCATCGCCGCCGGCATCATCTACATCGGCATCACCTACCTGCTGACCCCGGAGAAGGCCGCCGCGACGTTCGGGCTGCCGGTGCTGCCGGCCGGGAGCACGGCGTTCTTCCGGATCAAGGGCGACCGGGATGTCGCGTCCGGCCTTGCGCTCGGGGCGGCGATGCTCGCCGGCAGCCCGCAGGTGGTGGGCTGGATCGTGCTGGCCGAGTCGTTCGCCGCGTTCAGCGACATGCTGATCGTGCTGCGGTACCGGGGGAAGCGGGCACTCGCGTTCGGCGTGCACGGGGCGACCGGCCTGGTCATGGTGGCGATCGCGCTGACGCTGGTGCTGGCGTGAACCTGCCGGGGGAACTCCTCGAAACGGACAATCGGCGGATGGGTTACCGTGGCGGGTGTGAACGTCGAAGTCACCCCCCTTCCCGGCATCGGTGTCCGCAAAGACTTCGCCACCCGTGGCGGACGGCGCATCGGCGTCGTCACCCAGCGGGACGGCAAGATCGAGCTGATCGTGTCCAAATCGGACGATCCGGATGCCTGTCTCGCCTCGCTGCCGCTGAGCGCGGAGGAGGCCGGCGCGCTGGCCAACCTGCTCGGTGCGCCGCAGCTGGTGGCGCAGCTCAACGAGGAGCACCGCGAGCTGCCGGGCATCAACACCAAGCAGCTGCCGATCACCGAGAACAGCCCGTTCGACGGCCGCACGCTCGGCGACACCGCGATGCGCACGCGCACCAGCGTGTCGATCGTCGCGGTCATGCGGGCCGGCCAGGTGCACCCCTCCCCCACGCCGGACTTCCTGTTCACCGCGGGTGATCTGCTGGTCGTGGTCGGCACCTCGGAAGGTCTCGAGGCCGCCGCCAAAATCCTGAAGCACGGCTGATGGATCACACCGCGCTGTCGCTGATCGAGCTCGGTGCCGTCTTCTTCGCACTCGGGGTGCTCGGCAGGCTGGCCGGCCGGATCGGACTCTCCCCGATCCCGCTGTACCTGCTGGGTGGCCTGTGCTTCGGGTCCGGCGGCCTGATCCCGCTCACCGACATCGGCGATTTCACCCATCTGGCCAGCGAGATCGGCGTGGTGCTGCTGCTCCTGCTGCTCGGGCTGGAGTACTCCGCGGCCGAACTGTTCACCGGGCTGCGCCGTTCGTGGACGGCCGGGCTGCTGGACATCGTGCTCAACGCCGCGCCGGGCGCCGCGGTCGCGCTGCTGCTGGGCTGGGGCCCGATCGGCGCGATCGTGATGGCAGGCGTCACCTACATCTCCTCGTCCGGGATCATCGCGAAGGTGCTCGGCGACCTCGGCCGGCTCGGTAACCGGGAAACGCCGGTGGTGCTGTCCATCCTGGTGTTCGAGGACCTGGTGATGGCGCTGTACCTGCCGATCCTCACCGCGATCCTCGGCGGGGTCAGCCTGCTGGGCGGGCTCGAGGCGGTCGGCATCTCGCTGCTGGTGATCACCGTGGTGCTGGTGATCGCGCTCAAGTTCGGCCGCTACGTCTCCGCGCTCGTGGACAGCGACGACCGCGAGGTGTTCCTGCTGAAGATCCTCGGCGCGGCCCTGCTGGTCGCCGGCCTCGCCTCGGCGATGCAGGTGTCCGCCGCGGTGGGCGCGTTCCTGCTCGGCATCGCGGTGTCCGGGTCGACCGCGCACAACGCGACCCGGCTGCTGGAACCGTTGCGGGACCTGTTCGCCGCGGTGTTCTTCGTGGTGTTCGGCCTCAACACCGACCCGAAGTCGATCCCGCCGGTGCTGGGCTGGGCGGTGGTGCTCGCCGTGGCGACCACGCTCACCAAGGTCGGCACGGGCTGGTGGGCCGCGCGCCGGCAGAACATCGGGAAGCTGGGCCGCGCCCGCGCCGGTGCGGCGCTGGTCGCCCGCGGGGAGTTCTCCATCGTGATCGCCGGCCTCGCCGTCACCGCCGGCGCGGTCGACGGGGAACTCGCCGCGCTCGCCACCGCGTACGTGCTCCTGATGGCGGTGCTCGGCCCGACCGCCGCCCGCGTCGTGGAGCCGATCGCGAAGGCCCTGCAGCGCAAGCGCAAGCCCCCGGCCGAACCGGAACCGAAGACCGAAGCCGCCAAGACCGAGGCCGACAGCCAGCCGGTCACCGGCAGCTGAGCCCGCGGATCACCGCAGATCGCCACTCGCCCGCCCGGCGACGTGTGCCAGCGGACCGGCCGGGAGCCGGTCCGCCCGCGGCCCGGCCGGCACCGCGCCGGCCAGCGGGATCCGCACGGAGGTCTTCGCCAGGTCGAGCGAGAGCTTCGGGAGGTTCGCCGGTGGGGTGATGAAGTCGATGTCGGTGCCGCCGATGACCAGCGCGAGCCGGTGCCCCGCCGGGACGACGTGGTCGGTGCTGGCCAGCCGGAACGTCATGGAGTACGGCGTGCCCGGCGTCAGCGGGGATTCCTCGCTGAGCGACTGGTGGTTGGCCAGGTCGGCCCAGCCGCGGCTGACGATCGTGTAGTCCACGTCCGCGATGTCCGCGCTGGTCGTCTTGTAACAGGCGTCGTCCCCGGTGGCGTTCTCCCCCCAGCAGGTCTCGTCGCTGCCGGTCGTGATGCCCTCGCCACCGGCAGAGAAGTTGCGGATCTTCGCCGGGCCGTAATCCACGAGCATCGCGGACAACCGCGCCGAGTCGGTGCTCGGCGTCGCGGTCACGGTGACCGACGAGGTGCCGGAAACCTGCACCGGCGACGACAGCGCGCCGGTGCTGTAGAGCACCCGGTCCGCGGAGGTCTCCGACGGGTTCGCCGCCCAGGCGTCCTCACCGGTCTTCGCCCGGTCGGTGAACGACGCGGTACCGGACCCGGCGCCGGTGCCCAGCGTCCCGATCCCTGGCGTGCTGCCCGCCTGCAGGTTCAACGTGGTCTCCGACGCGTCCTTCGCCGGGTACGCCGGCTGGTCCGCCCACTGGTCGGGCTCGCGCTCGACGGTGGCCACCGGTTCCTTCTCGATGCCGTTGTCGATGTCCAGCAGGTAGTGGTCGAACCAGCGGTGCAGGGTGTCCACCCATTCGGTGCGCCGGTAGTCGAACGGGTCCACGTGCCCGGTCTGCGACAGCCAGATCTTGCGCTGCACCCCGGCGGCCGCGAGCCCGTCCCACCACTGGCCGAAGTTGATCGTCTTCACGTTCAGGTCGTTGACGCCGTGCGAGACGAACACGCTGGCGTGCACATTCTTCGCCTGCGCCGCGTAGTCCCGCTCGGCCCACAGCGGGCCGTAGTCGCCGTTCTGCGTGGCGCCGTCGGCGAGCTTCTTGTTCTGCGCGGAACAGTCCTGGCCGCCGTTGCGGTTTTCGACGGTCTGCGCGAGCCCGTCCGGGTCGAAGCCGAAGGTCGCGCCGTCGGAGCGGTAGTAGTCGTACCAGGAGCTGATCGCGGAGATCGGCACGATCGTCTTGAGCCCGTCCACCCCGGTGGCGGCGACGCCGTTGGCGATCGTGCCGTCGTAGGACTTGCCGATCATGCCGACGTTGCCGGTGCTCCAGTCCGCACTCACCGCGCTGCCGCCGGATTTCGCGCTGTAGGCGGTGGCGCGGCCGTTGAGCCAGTCGATCACCGTCTTCGCGGACGTGACGTCGGACTTCCCGCCGACGTCGACGCAGCCGGTCGACCGGTTGGTGCCGGCCAGGTCCACCAGCACCACCGCGTACCCGCGCGGGACGAAGTAGTTGTCGTAGTAGAGCGGGAACCCGACCGGACGGCCCTGGTCGTCGTAGGTCTTGAACTCGGTTTCGTTGCCTCGCCCGACCGAGGAGTAGTACGGACTGGCGTCCATGATCACCGGTACCTTCCCGCCCGAGGCGGCGGGTTCGGCGGGACGCACGATGTCCGCGGCGACCCGGTCGGTGACACCGTCTCCGTCCCCGTCGCGGCCGATGTCGACCCACACCGTCTCGCGGATCGCCCCGGCGAAGTCGTACTGCGGCTCGGTGGCCGCCGCAGCCGTGGCCGGGGTGGCCACCAGCCCGGCCGCGAGCACCGCGGCCACGCAGAATCCGGCACGCACGCGCATTCCCTCGCCTCCCAGCGATCTCGGATGATGCTCACGCTAGGAGTGCGCCGGCCCGGCCACCACGGCGGAAAGTGGGGTCTTGCCCGGCGGGCCCGGTGGAGGTGCCCGCCGGTCCGGCTCAGAGACCGACGTTGCGGTACAGCGAACCGACCTCGCCGCGGTTGAGCCGGCGGATCGTGCCCGGACGCTGGCTGCCGAGCTGGACGTCCCCGACCGCGGTGCGCACGAGTTTGCGCACCGGATGCCCGGCCGAGGCGAGCAGCCGGCGCACGATGTGCTTGCGGCCCTCGTGGATCACCAGTTCCACCATGGTCCGGCCGGAGTGCATGTCCTTGACCCGGAACTGGTCGACCTTGACGATCCCGTCCGGCAGCTCCCAGCCGGATCGCAGCTGCTTGCCCAGACCGCGCGGGACCAGGCCCTCGACCTCGGCGAAGTAGGTCTTGAGCACGCGGTAGGACGGGTGCATCAGCCGGTGCCCGAGATCGCCGTCGTTGGTGAGCAGCAGCATGCCCTCGGTGTTCTCGTCGAGCCTTCCGACGTGCACCACGCCGGGCGTCTCCTCCCAACGGCCGCGCAGGTAGTCCCCGACGCACGGGCGGCCCCGGTCGTCGGACATGGTGGAGTGCACGCCCTTGGGCTTGTTGAACGACAGGTAGACCAAGTCGTCGCGCAGGTTGACCCGCGTGCCGTCGACGTGGATCACCGCCTCGTCCGGATGCACGCGGCGGCCCAGCTCGGTGACCACCGCGCCGTCCACCTCCACCCGGCCGGCCTCGATCAGGTCCTCGGCCGCGCGGCGGGACGCGATGCCCGCCTGCGAAAGGACCTTCTGCAGCCGGACGCCGTCGGGATGTTGCTCAGATGTCATCGATGGAGTCCACTTCGGGTAGCAGCGGAGCGATCGGGGGCAGGTCGTTCAGCGACGACAGCCCCAGCCGCTCCAGGAACAGCTCGGTCGTCACGTAGAGCGTGCCGGTCGTCTCCGGATCGGTGCCCATCTCCTCGATGAGCCCCCGCGCCAGAAGGGTCCGGATCACGCCGTCCACGTTCACGCCACGCACCGCCGCGACCCGCGCACGGGTCACCGGTTGCCGGTACGCGATCACGGCGAGGCTCTCCAGCGCGGCCCTGGTCAGCTTCGACCGCTGGCCGTCCAGCAGGAGCTTCTCCACGAACGGGGCGTAGGTGTCCCTAGTGTAGAACCGCCACCCCTCACCGACGCGCCGCAGGTCGATCCCGCTGGCCCGCTCGGTGAACTTCTGCGCCATGGTCGACAGCGCGACGGTCACCCTGGCCACCGGCTGCTCGAGCGTTTCCGCCAGGCTCTCCTCCGCGGCCGGCGAATCGACCACGAGCAACAGCGCCTCGAGCGCGGCCTCCAGCGCCTCGTCGTCCTCGATCGCGGGCAGGCCGCTGTCCTCGGCGTCCTCGACGTTCTCCTCGCCGGACGCGTGGCCGGTCGCGTCGCCGGTCGGGAGGACGGACTCGGGCACAGGAGCGGATCCGGGTCCGTCCTCGACGGCCGGCTCCGCGGTTTCCGGCTCGGCTGCCGGGGTTTCCGGCTCGGCGGCCGCCACCACAGCCTCCGGTTCTTCCGGCGGCTCAGGGTCCCCTTGTGGTGCAACGGTTTCCACCGCGGTCTCGACACCTGCGTCCGCCGGATCCGCAGGGGGCGGGATGTGGTCGTCTTCGGTGCTCACCCGTATTCCTCCTGTTCGGCCGCCGCGCGGTCGTGGGCCGCGGCGGCGGACGCCTCGGCGACCGTGCCGCCGGTCCAGCGGACGTGCAGTTCGGCCAGTGCCTCCAGCTGGTCGAACTGGACGGTCGACTCGCGGTAGAGCTCCAGCAGCGCGAGGAACCGCGCGACGATCTCCACCGTGTGCTCGCAGTCGGCCACCAGTTCCTTGAACGTGGCCTGACCGGACTCGGCGAGCCTCATCCGCAGCAGTGCGGCGTGCTCGCGTACCGACACCCGGCCCATGTGCAGGTGCGCCAGCGACACCGTCGGCGGCGGTTTCGGCCGGAACACCGCCACCGCGATCTCCGCGAACCGCTCCGGTGTGACGCCGAGCATCACCTCGGGCAGCAGCCCGACGTACCGTTCCTCGAGCGCCACCGACCGCGGGTAACGCCGCAGCGCCCCTTGTTCCAGCTCACCGAACAACGCCGCCACCTGCTTGTACGCGCGGTACTGCAGCACCCGCGCGAAAAGCAGGTCCCTGGCCTCGAGCAGGGCGAGGTCGTCCTCGTTCTCCACCTCGGCCGAGGGCAGCAGCCGGGCCGCCTTGAGGTCGAGCAGGGTCGCGGCGATGACCAGGAACTCGGTGGTCTCGTCGAGGTTCCAGTCCGCGCCCAGTGCGCGGGTGTAGGCGATGAAGTCGTCGGTGACCTGGTGCAGCGCCACCTCGGTCACATCGAGCTGGTGCTGGGAGATCAGCTGCAGCAGCAGGTCGAAGGGGCCCTCGAAGTTCTGCAGCCGCACCTTGAACTTCGACGTGCTCAGTTCCTCGGCGAACCCCTCGGGGATGGTGCCGCCGTGCACGGTCTCGTGCACGGCGGGTGCTTCCGGGGGCCCGGCGGCCGCCACGTCCTCGACGGCTTCCGGGGCCGCCGCTTCCGGCTCCGGCTGCACGGCCGATGCCGGTTCGTCCATCAGCCTTCGGCTCCGCCGTCCTCGTCGACCGCACGCAATCGTTGCACCAGCACCGATTCCTCGCCGCGCTGGTCGAGGTCGGCCAGCAGCACGGCGACCGCCTCGCGGACCAGCCTGCCGCGATCGACCACCAGGTCGTGCTTGGCCCGCAGGTTCAGCCGGGCCTGCTCCATCGCGAGCAGTTCCTCACCCGAAACGTAGACGGTGATCTTCGCGTCGTGCTTGGTGCGGCCCGAACCGCTGCGGGTGGCGCCTCGCGTGAGCTGGTCGCCGTCCCGCGGTTTCTTCGCCGGCGGCTCGGCCGGCGCCGGTGCGACGGGGGCCGGGGGCCGTTCGAGTGCGGGGCCGGCGGCGCTGGAGGTGAGGCGGAACAGCTCTGCGGCTCCGGGCAGGGAAGCGCGCCTGCTCACCGAGCGATCACCTCGCGGGCCAGCTGGCGGTACGCCGCCGCGCCGGCGGACTTGGGGGCCCAGGTCGTGATCGGCTCGCCCGCGACTGTCGTCTCGGGGAACCGCACGGTGCGGTTGATCACCGTGTCGAACACGGTGTCGCCGAATGCCTCCACCACGCGAGCCATGACCTCCTTCGAGTGCAGGGTTCTCGGGTCGTACATCGTGGCGAGAATCCCCACTATGTCCAGTTTGGGGTTGAGCCGTTCCTGCACCTTCTCGATCGTGTCGATCAGGAGCGCGACGCCTCGCAGACTGAAGAACTCGCACTCCAGCGGGATGATCACGCCGTCCGCGGCGGTCAGCGCGTTCACCGTCAGCAGGCCGAGCGAGGGCTGGCAGTCGACAAGAACATAGTCGTAGTCGTTCATCACCGGACGAAGGACCCGTAACAACGTGTGCTCGCGCCCTACCTCGGCGACGAGCTGGACCTCCGCCGCGGACAGGTCGATGTTGCTCGGCAGCAGGTCAACGCCGTCGACGCGGGTTTTCCGGAGCACGTCCTCGATCTGCACCGAGCGCTCCATGATCACGTTGTAGACCGTCTGGTCCAGTTCGTGCGGCTGGATGCCGAGTCCGACCGACAGCGCGCCCTGCGGGTCGAAGTCCACGAGCAGCACCCGGCGGCCGCACTCGGCGAGCGCCGCGCCGAGGTTGATGGTCGAGGTGGTCTTGCCGACGCCGCCCTTCTGGTTGCACATGGCGAGCACCCGCGCCGGCCCGTGCCGCTCGAGCGGCGGCGGCTCGGGGACCTCCCGCCACGGCCGTCCGGTCGGCCCGATCCCGCTCTCCGCGCGTTCCTTCGCCCGGGCGCGGGCGCGTTCCGCCCGGGACTTCGGTGCGCGGTCCGGCTCGTCGCCCTCGTGCTCGGCGGGCGTGGCGATCTCCGCGCGGCCCAGGTTCGCCGCGGCCGACCCGGCGGACGCGGCCGGGCGCTCCGGCTGGTTCGGTGTCGGTGTCGGTGTCGACATGGCGGGAAAGCTCCTCTTCGGCGTGGTCCCCGGCAGCCTATGCGGGATTCCGGAGCACCGGCAAAGCGCCGCGCCGGACCGCCGGGGGCGAGTCACCGCAGCGTGCGAACGCCCTTGGCGGTCAGCCGAGTGCGCGCGGATGGGCCGTCGCGTACACCTCGCGCAGAGTTGTGACGGTGACGAGCGTGTACACCTGCGTGGTGGTCACCGACGCGTGGCCGAGCAGCTCCTGCACCACCCGGACGTCCGCCCCGCCTTCCAGCAGATGCGTGGCGAACGAGTGGCGCAGCGTGTGCGGTGAGACGGCAGCCGTGATCCCGGCGCGCTCGGCGGTGTCCTTCAGCACCTGCCACGCGCTTTGACGGGAAAGTCTGCTGCCGCGCGCGTTCAGGAACAGCGCGGAGGTACCTCGTCCGCGCACGGCGAGCCCGGGACGAGCGCGGACGAGGTAGGAGTGCAGCGCTTCCAGCGCGGGGCGGCCGATCGGTACCAACCGCTGCTTGCCGCCTTTGCCGTCCAGCAGCACGGTCCGCTCGTCGTCGTCGACGTCGTCCACGTCGAGCCCGACCGCCTCGGAAATGCGCGCTCCGGTGGAGTAGAGCAGTTCCAGCAACGCACGATCGCGCAGCGGACGTTCGCCGTCCGGCGGCGGAGTGTCGAGCAGCTTGAGCACGTCGGCCACCGGCAGGGCTTTGGGCAGCCGTTTCGCCGCCGCGGGCGGGCGCACGTCGCGGGCCGGATCGTGTTCGGTGATGCCGTCCGCGTGCGCGAATTTGTGCAGGCCGCGCACCGCGACGAGGGCCCGCGCGGCCGAAGAAGCAGCCAGCGGACGGTGTTCGTCGTCGCCCTCGCGCAGCGCGGCGCCGAAGGACGTGACGTGGCCGGGCACCACCTCGGGCAGGCGCTCGACGCCTTCCGCGGTCAGATGGGCGGCGTAACGGCGGAGATCGCGCGCGTAGCTGTCGAGCGTGTTGCGAGCCGTGCCCCGCTCGACCACCAGGTGGTCGAGGTACGCGGCGATCACGTCGGTCACGCCCTGGCTCGTCACGCGGACACTCTAGCTCCGCGGTCCGTGAAGGAGGCCTTCACGGACTACAGGACCGCGCACCGGAGGGGAGGGCGAAGCGTCAGCCTTCGGCGAGCCGCTGGGCGAACCGGCTGGACCGGTCGCGCCACGGTGCGTCGGCCGGGCGGGCCGGTGCGGCGCCGGAGAGCACCGCGTGCGCGGCGAGCACTCCGGACACCGTGGCGCCGTTAACCAGCTCGCCGGCCAGCGCCATGCGCACCGCCTCGGCCAGCGGGAATTTCCGCGCCACGAGGTCGGCTTCCTCCTCGCCGAGCAGTTCACGGTCCACTTCGGACAAGTCACGGGCGAGGAAGACCCGCACCACCTCGTCGGTGAAACCGGGCGAGGCGGCCACGTCGACCAGCGTCACCCAGTCACCGGCGGTGAGGCCGGCCTCCTCGACCAGTTCGCGTCGCGCCGAGTCCACCGGGTCCTCCCCCGGCTTGTCGATCAGCCCCGCGGGCAGTTCCCACAACCGGTGCCCGAGCGGGTGCCGGTACTGATGGATCAGGGTGACCTCGTCGTGCTCGTCGAGCGCGAGGATCGCGACCGCCCCGAGGTGCTCCACGACTTCGCGCTTCGCGGTCTTCCCGCCGGGCATCACCACGTCGTCGATGCGCAGCCCGACGACCCGTCCGATGTGGACGACCTCGCTGCCGGCGACGGTGAACTCGTGCTCGCCGGGGGCGCTCACCGGGCGGCCACGGGCGGTTCGGTCAGCGTGACCGGCAGCCGCTCGGCGACCTTGCGGTCCACCACGGCTTTCACGAACGCGCCGAACAGCGGGTGCGGCCGGGTCGGGCGGCTCTTCAGCTCGGGATGCGCCTGCGTGCCCACGAAGAACGGGTGCACGTCCGCGGGCAACTCCACGAACTCGACCAGCCGCTCGTCCGGCGAGGTGCCGGAGAACACCAGCCCCGCCTCGGACAGCTGCTCGCGGTAGGCGTTGTTCACCTCGTAGCGGTGCCGGTGCCGTTCGGACACCTCGGTGCTGCCGTAGGCCCTGGCCACCTGCGAACCGGCCTTGAGCTTCGCCGGATAGGCACCCAGGCGCATCGTGCCGCCCATGTCGCGCTCGCCGGCCACCACGTCGCGCTGGTCGGCCATGGTGGAGATCACCGGATGCCGGGTGCTCTCCTCGAACTCCGCGGAGTTGGCGTCCTCGATCCCGGCCAGGTGCCGGGCCGATTCGATCACCATGCACTGCAGGCCGAGGCACAGGCCGAGCACCGGCACCCCGCGGGTGCGCGCGTACTCGATCGCGCCGACCTTGCCCTCGATGCCGCGGATACCGAACCCGCCGGGGATCAGCACACCGTCCACATCGGACAGCACGGAGGCCGCGCCGGACGCGGTCTGCGCGTCGTCGGAAGCCACCCACTTGATCTCCACCTTGGCCCGGTGCGCGAACCCGCCGGCACGCAGCGCCTCGGTGACCGACAGGTAGGCGTCGGGCAGATCGATGTACTTGCCCACCACGGCGACCCGCACGACCTCGGCCGGGTTGTGCACGCGGTCGAGCAGGTCGCCCCACACCGTCCAGTCGACGTCGCGGAAGGGCAGCCCGAGCCGCCGCACCACGTAGGCGTCCAGCGCCTCGCCGTGCAGCACCTTCGGGATGTCGTAGATCGACCGCGCGTCCGGGCAGGCGATGACCGCCTCGGAGTCCACGTCGCACATCAGGCCGATCTTGCGCTTGAGGTCCTCCGGGATCTCGCGGTCGGCCCGGCAGACCAGCGCGTCGGGCTGGATGCCGATGTTGCGCAGCGCGGCCACCGAATGCTGGGTCGGCTTGGTCTTGAGCTCACCCGAGGGGGCGAGGTAGGGCACCAGCGACACGTGCAGGAAGAAGCAGTGGTCGCGGCCCACGTCGTGGCGCACCTGCCGGATCGACTCGAGGAACGGCAGCGACTCGATGTCGCCGACCGTGCCGCCGACCTCGGTGATCACCACGTCCGGCGTGCTGCCGTGCTCGTCCGGCTCGGCCGCCGCGGTGATCCGCTTCTTGATCTCGTCAGTGATGTGCGGAATGACCTGCACCGTGTCGCCGAGGTACTCGCCGCGCCGTTCCTTGGCGATGACCTCCGAGTACACCTGGCCGGTGGTCACGTTGGCCTTGCCGTCCAGATCGCGGTCGAGGAAGCGCTCGTAGTGCCCGATGTCGAGATCGGTCTCCGCGCCGTCGTCGGTGACGAAGACCTCACCGTGCTGGAACGGGTTCATCGTCCCGGGGTCGACGTTGAGGTACGGATCGAGCTTCTGCATCGTGACGCGAAGCCCGCGCGAGGTGAGCAACTGACCGAGGCTGGACGCCGTCAGCCCCTTACCCAGAGAGGAGGCGACGCCTCCGGTGACAAAGACAAACTTGGTAGCCCGCGACTGAAGTCCCACGGGCCGCCAGCATATCGCACCCGCGCGGAACCGCTCGGCAGCCCGACCGGCAGCGCGTCGCGCTAGGGTGCTCCGCGTGACGGATGCGCACGAAGACCACTGGGCGGCCCCGGTCGCGAACACCCCTCTCGACGCCGCGGTGCGCGTCCCGGGATCGAAGTCGATCACCAACCGCGCGTACGTACTCGCTGCGCTGGCGAGCGCGCCGACCCGTGTGCGCGTGCCTCTCGACTCGCGTGACACCCGGCTCATGCTCGGCGCACTGGCCACCCTGGGTGCGCGGTCCGAGCAGACCGCGGACGGCTTCCTCGTGCACCCGCTCGGCCCGGCCGGAGGCCGCGTCGACGAGGCCACCGTCACAATGGGCAACGCCGGCACCGTCGCGCGGTTCACCCCGGCGCTGGCTGCGCTGGGCAGCGCCGCGGTGCGGTTCGACGGTGACGAGGCGATCCGCCGGCGCCCGATCGGCCCGTTGCTGACCGCGCTGCGACGGCTCGGCGCGCGCATCGACGACGAGGGCCGCGGCGCTCCGCCGTTCACCGTGCACGGCGAAGGGGGGCTTCGCGGCGGCAAGGTCGATCTCGACTCGTCGGCGTCCAGCCAGTTCCTGTCCGCGCTGTTGCTTGCGGGCCCAGCGTTCGACCAGGGCATCACCGTGCGCCTCGTGGGAGACGCGCCGCCCAGCGAGCCGCACATCGCGATGACGCTGGACATGCTGCGCCGCTTCGGTGCCACTGTGGAGCGTGAAGGCAGCGAATTCCACGTCGCACCGTCGAAGCTGTCCTGTCCGGAGTATGTGGTGGAGCCGGACCTTTCCACGGCGGCACCATTCGCTGCCGCCGCAGTGGTGGCCGGCGGCACCGTACGCGTACAGGGCTGGCCGAAGTACACGACGCAGCCGGGTGACTGGCTGCGCAGCCTGCTGCCCGCGCTGGGCGCGAAGGTGACGCTGGACGACAGCGGGCTCACGGTCACCGGCGGATCGGTGATTCCCGGGGTGGAACTCGATCTGCACGAGGTCGGCGAGCTGACTCCGGTCATCGCGGCCATGCTGTGCTTCGCCGAGGGCCCGTCGGCGATCTCCGGCGTGGCGCACCTGCGCGGGCACGAGACCGATCGGCTCACCGCGCTGGCCACCGAGCTGTCCGGGCTGGGCGCGGGCGTGACCGAAACCGGGGACGGGTTGCGCATCACCCCCGCGCCGCTGCACGGCGGGGTGTTCCGCACCTACGACGACCACCGCCTGGTGATGGCCGCGGCAGTGCTGGGCCTGCGCGTGCCCGGGGTCCGGGTGGAGAACCCGGGCACGGTCGGGAAGACCTTTCCGGAGTTCACCGGGACCTGGGACGGTCTGGCCGGCTGAGGGCCAGCCGGCGGACCTCCTCCGCGACCAGCTCCGGTTCGGTGATCGGCACGAGGTGCCCGGAGCGGTGCGCGTACACCTGCCGCCCGTGCGGCGAATTCGCCACGCGATGTGCGTGCGCCGCGTTCGCCTGCGCCCGCACCGCGGCGTTCATCCCGTCCCCCGCACGGCCGCCGGACAAGATCGTCACCGGGATGCCGCGGGGATCCGGTGGCGTGGTTCGCCAGGCGGCCAGCTCGTCGAGGAACGTCCGCGCCTGCTCACCCATCGTGCGCATCACCTGCGGGGTGAAGGCTTCCCGGACGAGGTCGCGCCGCACGTCGTCCGGGACCGCGCGCAGCATCGGGCGGTACAGCGGCTTCAGCAGTCCCACGGAGGCGAGCCCCACGCCGAGGCGCGCGAAGATCCGCTCGTTCCGGCGGAACCGCGGCGAGAACAGCACTTCCGCGGCTTCGTCGGTCGGCTCGACCAGGGCCAGTCCGGCGATGTCCGCGCCGGTGCGCGCAGCGGCGAGCCGGACGATCGGGCCGCCCGCGCTGTGCCCGGCCAGCACGTACGGCCCCGGACCGAAGTGCGCGAGCACCTCGACCAGGTCCGCCGCCATTCGGTCGAGCGTGCGCCCGGCCGGATCCGGGGCACTGCGCCCGAGCCCGGACCGGTCGTAGACCACAGTGCGCGCGAACTCCGCGACCAGTGGCTGCACCAGCCCCCACGACGAACGGCTCGCCGCGGCACCTGCTTCGAACACCACCTTGGGCGCGTCCGCCGGACCGGGCCGCACCATCGCGTGCAGCCACCTCCCGTCCGAGGTGGACAACCACTCCGGAACACCTTGCGTATGCGCCATTCCCGCCCTCCGGACCACCTCTGCCGCCGGTAGCTCCACTGTGGACACGCGTTCGCCATGCACTGGCACGCGGGACCTCACCCGGCCGGACGCTCGTCCTCGCCGTCCGCACCGAAGAGCGCCCGCAAGGTCACCGCGCGGTTGACCCGGACGTGTTCGGCGGCGAGTTCGCGAGCGCGCGCGGCGTCGCCGGAGGCGATCGCCTCGACCAGCCGGCGGTGCTCGCCCAGCAGGTCACTCCAGTGTTCGTTCTGGCTGGTGAGCCAGCGCAGCCTGCCTTCAAGCGGCTGCAGCACGGTGGAGAGCAGTCCGTTGCCCGCGATCGTCACGATCTCGTCGTGCAACCGGCTGTTGAGCGTCGCGATCCGCGCGCCGTCGCCGCGCTGGGTGGCGCGGGCGGCCTCGGCCAGCAGCCGCTCGAGCCGGCGCAGCTGCGGCTTCCCGGCCCGCTCGGCGGCCAGCCCGGCGGCGAGGCTCTCCAGCGCCTCCCGCACGTCGAACAGCTCCTCGACGTCGACCCGCGCGAGCTGACGCACCACGACCCGCCGCGGCGACTGCACGACCAGGAACCCCTCGGCCTCGAGGCTGCGGATCGCCTCGCGCACCGGCACCCTGGACACCCCGAGGTCCTCGGCCAGCTCCCGTTCCACGAGCCGGTCACCCGGCCGCAGCCGGCCGGTCAGGATCCGCTCGCGCAGCTCGTCGCGCACCCGCTGCCGGGTCGCCGCGAACGGCCGGCGGTCGTCGGTGCTGCTCACCGGTCCCCTCTCTCCGCGGACGCCGGCGAGAACACCCGCCCGGCACCGGCGAGTTTATCGCCGGAAGGGTTGACGCGGCGGGACAGCGGGGTGATATTTGGGATACCAAGCTTTGGGATACCAAATCTGCCGGACCGCTGAGCGGAGGCCCGCATGAAAGCCGCCTCGTCCACCGGAACCACCACCAGCCTGCCCGCCGAGCCGGATCCCCGGCTGTGGAACGCCGATCTCGCCCCTGCCGGGAAACGCACCTGGAAGGTCTACGACATCTTCGCGCTGTGGATGTCCGACGTGCACAACCTCGGCAACTACACCTTCGCCGCCGGGCTGTTCGTGCTCGGCCTCTCGGCCTGGCAGGTGCTCACCGCGCTGCTGTTCGGGTTCGTGGTCATCTTCGCCGGGATGAACCTGATGGGCCGGATCGGGCAGCGCACCGGCGTGCCGTTCCCGGTGGTCGCGCGGATCAGCTTCGGCACCTTCGGCGCGAACCTGCCCGCGCTGATCCGCGCGGTGATCGCGATCTTCTGGTACGGCATCCAGACCTACCTCGCCAGCGTCGCCATCACCCTGCTCGTGCTGGCCATCGACCCGGCGCTGAAACCGTGGACCGAGCACAGTTTCCTCGGCCTGCACGCGCTCGGCTGGATCTGCTTCCTCGCGCTGTGGCTGGTGCAGGCGCTCGTGCTGACCCGCGGAATGGAGGCGGTGCGCAAGTTCCAGGACTGGTGCGGGCCGCTGATCTGGGTGGTGATGATCGCGCTCGCGGTCTGGATCCTCGCCGCCGCGCACTGGCGGATCTCCTTCACCGCCAGCCCGCGCTCGCTGCCGGCCGGGGAGCAGGTGCGCCAGTGGTTCGGCGCGGCCGGGCTGATCCTGTCCACCTACGGCACGCTGATGCTCAACTTCTGCGACTTCTCCCGCTTCGCACCGGACCAGAAAACCGTGCGGCGCGGGAACTTCTGGGGCCTGCCGGTCAACTCCTCGGCGTTCGCGCTGCTGTCGGTCATCGTGACCGCGGGCAGCCTGCAGGTCTTCGGCGAGGCGATCACCGACCCGGCCGAACTGCTGGCCCGCGTGCACAGCACCCCGGTCCTCATCATCGGCGCGCTGACCTTCGCGATCGCCACGATGGGAGTGAACATCGTGGCCAACTTCGTCTCCCCCGCCTACGACCTGGCCAACATCTGGCCGAAGCGGATCTCGTTCACCGTCGGCGGGATGATCAGCGCGGTGGCCGCGCTGTGCGTGCTGCCGTGGAAGCTCTACTCGTCGCCGGTGGTGGTCAACTACTTCCTCGGCGGGCTCGGCGCGTTCCTCGGGCCGCTGTTCGGGATCATGGTCGTGGACTATTACCTGGTGCGGCGCGGGAAGGTCGACGTCGGACAGCTGTTCGCGCGTGAGAGCGTCTACCGCAAGGTGAACCCGCGGGCGATGGCGACGTTCCTCCCGTGCGCGGCGCTGTCCGCGGTGATCGCGCTGGTGCCCTTCTTCGCCCCGGCCGCGCCGTACTCCTGGTTCCTCGGCACCACGACCGCCGGGGCGCTCTACTTCGCCGTCTCGTCCCGGCAGCGGAGGGCCGCATGCGCATCCTCGTGACCAACTGCAACACCACCGAGGCGATGACCAAGGAGATCGAGGCCGGGGCCCGCGCGGCCGCGAGCGCGGGTACCGAGGTCTTCGCGCGCACGCCGTCGTGGGGCCCGGAATCCGCGGAGGGCTGGCTCGACAGCTTCCTCTCCGCGGCCGCGGTACTGGACCTGCTGCGGAACATCGACGAGCCGTTCGACGCCGTGGTGATGGCCGGGTTCGGCGAGCACGGCCGGGAGGGTGCGCGGGAGCTGCTGGACGTGCCGGTGGTCGACATCACCGAGGCCGCGGCGCATCTGGCCGGGCTGCTCGGGCGGCGCTACGGCGTGGTCACCACGCTGGACCGCACCTGCGGGCTGATCGAGGACAGCCTGCACAGCGCCGGCGTGGACCGCAACTGCGTCGCGGTGGCCGGAGCGGGGCTGGGTGTGCTGGAGCTCGGTGACGAGGCCCGCACCGAAGCGGCCCTGCTGACCGCCGCCCGCCGGGTGCGGGACTCCGGCGCCGAGGTGCTCGTGCTCGGCTGCGCCGGGATGACCGGGCTCGACCGGCGGATGTCCGCACTGCTCGACGTGCCCGTGGTGGACGGCGTCGCGGCGGCCGTCCGGCTCGCGGAATCCCTGGTCGCGTTGGGCCTGCACACCAGCAGGGCCGGGTCCTACGCCCGGCCGCTGGACAAGCACCGCCAGTGGCCGAGTGGCTGAGGATCAGGCCGAGGCCCGTACCCGCGCCCGCCCGGTCAGCGCCTTGCTCCACGGCACCCGGCGCAGCACCGTCACGATGGCGAAGGTCAGCGCCACCGTGAGCGGATAGATCACGAACGTCGTCCACGGGGCGCCGTAGCGGTCGCCGACGAACGAGATCAGCGGCGCCAGCAGGGCGAGCGCGAGCGGGTGGGACAGGAACACCGCGAACGAGCGGTCCACCGCCCAGGAGACGAACCTCCCGGCCCGCTGCCTGCCCTCGGCCCATCGGCTGCCCGCCAGGTACAGCCCGCAGACCGCGGCGACGATCCACGGCAGCAGGTACGGCCGGTACGCGTCCGCCGCCGACTCCGGCCACACTCCGTGCCGGACGCTGAGGAAGTAGCCGGTTTCGGTGATGACCAGCCCGGCCACGAGCGCGGCCACGACCCAGCGGACGTGCCCGCGCAGCCAGTCGTGCACCGTCTCGAGGTGGACCGCGGTGACCATGCCGAGGACCGAGTAGAACTGGTAGGGCAGCAGGGTGACGAAGAACCGGCTGAGCACGCCGTAGTCGAGGCTTTCCGGTGGATAGCTCAGGAACACCATCACCGCGATCTGCACCACGCCGGACACCGCGAGCACCGGCAGCGGATGGCGCCGGATGAGCCCCACCAGCTTCAGCAGCAGCGGGAACAGCAGGTACACCTGCAGCGTCACGAGCAGGAAGTACAGGTGGTACCAGGCGGTGCCGGTGCCGATCTCGATCAGCAGCGCCCGCAGCTGACCGGACAGCGGGCCCACCGGCTGCGGCGAGGTCAGCATCGAATAAGCCCAGTAGAGCACCGACCAGACCACGTACGGCACCGCGACCAGCGGCACCCGGCGGCGCCAGAACTTCTTCGCCTGCAGCGGCCGGCTCCGGTACTGGAACATCAGCACGAACGTGGTCAGTGCGAAGAACGCCGCACGGGCGAAGTGCAGCGGTACCTCGAACGCGCCGGCGGGCACGTCTTCCGGATAGGTCGTGGCGACCAGCACGTGGATGAAGATCACCACGGCGAAGGTGAGCACCCGGTACAGGTCCAGCTGTCGCAGGTGGGGCGATTTCGCCGCCGGCGCGGGCGCCGGTTCCTCCGCGTGGGCACGCGGCATCTCGGTGGTCGTCATCGTCGAGCCATGCTCCCGGGGTCGTTGGCGATCATCGTGCCAGATTCGCCTGCCAGGCTGTGAATGACCCATGTTCTCGCTGAGGAGAACCTGATGCAGCCTCACCGGGGTGGGATGTCCGGCACACTCGTCCGGATGCTGGGAACCGGCTGGTTTGTACCACGCGAAAATCGGCGGCGACCCGGGGCTCCCGCACCCTCGAAGGGATCCCCGTGCCGCCGCCGATGCGCGGAAGCCGCCGCTCAGTTGCCCTCGGAACCCACCCCGGGTGCGGGAGCCTGTGCGTTGCCTGCGATGCCGTAGCGGCCGGCGGCGCCCTCGAGCTGTTCCTTCAGCGCCAGCAGGGTCGCCACCCGGCCGGCCTGGGAGTCGACGTTGTCCACAGTGGACAGAATCGAGGTCGACGAGGTGTCCGCGCGGACCACGCCGAGCGGCCCGCTGCCCTCGGCCGAACCCGGATCGCCGGCGAGCACCGTGCCCGCCCCGGAGCGGTCGAGCTGCGCGGCGAACCTCGCGATGGAGGCCGCCCGGTCGCCGGCGCCCTCACCGGACTGCTGCGCTCCGGTGAGCACGATCGCCAGCTGCGCGGGCTGCACCCCCTGGCTCGGCTTGACGAACCCCCCGTCGGTGAGCCCGCCGAGCGCCGCGGCCAGCTCGTCCGGGCTGGACTGCGGCTTGGCGCTGCTCTTGTCCAGCAGCAGCACCGATCCCAGCAGCGCGCCGGCGAGCGTGCCGGAATCACCCGCGGTCGGGAACTGCGCCCCGGCAGGCTGCAGCCGGGTCACCACGTCCCGCAGCTGGTCGGCCTTGGCCGGATCAGTGAACGACTCGGTCAACTGCAGCTCCCCGGTCACCGAGGCACCGGACTGGCCGACGAGCTTCTTGAGCGCGTCGCGGTCGGCCGGGCGGGCGTCCTGCGTGGTGACCAATACCACGCTGCGCTTGTCCAGTGCACCGGCCACGATCTTCGGCCCCATCGAACCGGCGAACGCGTCCGCGTCCGACAGCCGGGCGTTCAGCACGTTGCGCTGCGCCTCCAGATCGGACACCTGGGTGCCCAGGTCCTTCTTCTGGTCCGAGAGCCCGGACAGCAGCGAGCCGTTCAGCGCGGTCGAGCCCAGCACCACGCCGACGGCCAGTGCGAGGAAGCACGCGGTGATGGAAACGATGTGGTAGCGCAGGGAAATCACGTGAAGAGCCCCTTCACCCAGGCGGTGAACGTGGACCAGGTGTGCTGGATCCAGTCCAGGTAGACGGAACCGACGTCGGACACGAGCAGTGCGGCGACCACCACGACGACGGCGGCGAGGACGAGCAGCGCGACGGCGCCGAGTGACACCCGGCTGCGGTGCAGCGTGGCGACGGCTTTGCCGTCGACGAGCTTGGTGCCCAGCTTGAGCCGGGTGAGGAAGGTCGAGGGGTTGGACCCGGACCGGCCGTGGTCGAGGAACTCCCGCAGCGTGGCCTGGAAGCCGACGGTGACCACGAGGCTCGCGCCGTGCGCGTCGGCCAGCAGCAGCGCGAGGTCCTCGGCGTTGCCGGACGCGGGGAAGGTGACCGCGCCGATGCCGAGGTCCTGGATCCGCTCGACGCCAGGGGCGTGCCCGTCCGGCTGCGCGGGCACCACGACCTCACCGCCGCCGCGCAGCGTGGCGGTGCCGATGCCGGTCGGGTCGCCGACGACCACGTCCGGGGTGTAGCCCTGCGTGCGCAGGGTGTCCGCGCCGGCGTCCACCCCGATCAGCACCGGACGGTGCTCGCCGAGGTACTTCTTGAGCCGCTTCAGGTCCTCCGCGTGCCCGGTGCCGCCGGCCACGACGAGCACGTGCCGGTCACGGATGGCGACCTTCAGCTCCGGCACGCCCACGCCGTCGAGGATCAGCGTGCGTTCGCGGCGGAGGAATTCGATGGTGTTCGCGGAGAAGGCCTCCAGCTGGGTCGACATCCCGGCCTTGGCCTCGATCATCTGGTCCGCGACACTCTCCGCGGTCTGCTCCACGCCGGTGGCGAGCTGGCGCTCGCCCAGGTACACCGCGCCCTCGTGCACGCGCAGTTTCGTGCCGTCCTTGACCGTGCGCAGCAGCTCGCCGCCCACCGAGTCGATCAGCGGGATCCCCGCCGCGACGAGGATTTCCGGCCCCAGGTTGGGAAACCGCCCGGAGATCGACGGCGAGGCGTTGATCACGGCGGCGACCTCCGCGGCCACCAGCGCGTCGGCGGTGGCACGGTCCAGATCGAGCTGGTCGAGCACGACGACGTCGCCCGCGCTGACCCGGCGCAGCAGCTCCCGCGTGCGGCGGTCGGCCCGCGCGACGCCGGTGATGCCGGGGAGGGCTTCGTGGTTCCGCGCGAGCAAACCGGTGAGCTTCATGTGGCTGATGGTGACAAACTTGTCCCCGGGAGTACCGCCGACGCGCCGAAGCGGACGTGACTCGTTGTGCTGCCGTGCGCTCGCGCCGTGCTCCGGTTCAGGGGCGGCCGCCGGTCGGTTCGTCCGCGAAACCGAGATTCCACCAGGGGCTCGCCGGATCGTTCAGCAGCAGGTGGTGGACCCGCACGGCACTCCGGTAGTGCTCGCCGAACTGTTCCTCGTCCAGCGCCAGCACCCGGCCCAACACGAAACCGGCGGACAGCTGTGCCCATGACTCGTGGTAGCGGCGGGCGAGCGCACCGGCCTCCAGCACCTGCAGTTCGGCGGTGAGCTCGTCGCAGTGCCCGACTGCCAGGCCACGACGCACCAGCTCCAGCACCCGCGCGACGTCCCAGCCGAACGTGCTGCCCACCACCGCGTCCGGCGGCAGTACCGCGTCCGCCCGGAGCCGCTGCTCGTAGCGCACGATCCGGCGGACCGCGTCGACGAGCGCATCCGCTTGCCCGGACAGGTCGTTCTCCGCGCACCAGCTCGCGACCAGCCGTGCCCACGACAGCGGATCGAGCTCCGCACCACCGCGTGTCCGCAGCGCGAGCGCGACCGCCTCCGGGGTGAACCGGCGGCGGTCACCGAGCAACCCGTCGACCGCGGCACGCCAGCCCGCCGTGTCCGTGACGCCCCACCAGTCCCGCAGCCCACGGACTTCGGCGACGTAGTCGTGGTAGCGCGCGTCGAGCAGGTTCCACGGCTCCGCGACGAGGACCGCCTGCGGCACTCCACAGGCGAGCGCCCGCGCGATCGGGCCGTCCAGATGCCCGTAGCTCACTGTGTTGAGCCGCTCGACCTGCTGTTCCACCGCGGTGAGCCGATGCGGGTTGGCGTCGAGCCACGGCTGCACGACGGACGCGTCGACCCGCCATTGCGCGGACGTGCCGCGGTTGAACACCACCTGCTCCCCCGGGCCGAGGCCGCAGGTGGCCCAGTCGAGGTCGCCGCTGAGGAACACCACACCGGCCCCGAGATCGGGCACCGCACCGCGGGTGAAGACCTGCAACGACGGCTCGCCCTCGTGCGCACAACAGATTCGGGCGGGCACCCACACGCGCTCCCGCGCGAGCTGCTCCGCCTGGTCCCGGTGGATCGGCACGAACAGCTCCTCGTCACCGAGGAGCCCGAGGAACCGGTCGAGGTCGCCGTCACGGCACGCCCTCGTCAGCTCGGCCTCGACGTCGACGGCCGCGGCCCAGGTCATACGCGGTGTTCCGTCCTTCCTGATTCCGGACACGAGTGGCCGGCTGACCGGCTCTGGTGCGCGGCCGGTGCTGGTGCCCGGCCGGTGCTGCGGACGGCGCCGGACGCGGGAGCCGATCCGTTCCCGGGGCGCCGCGCCGCGAGCTTCCGACTTTTCGCTCCTGGGTCGGTTTCCGCCTTCCCGCTCCCAGGTCAGCTTCCGGCTCTCAGGTCAGCTTCCGGCTTCCGGCCCTCGGGCCGCTCTCCGGCGCCCGTGAGTGCCGCGGTCTCTCCGGCCACGGGCTCAGGCTTTCTTGGCCCGTTTGCGTTTTGCCGCACCGCCGGCTTTCCCGGCCGGCGCGGCGCTCTTGTCCTTCTCCGCCGCCGCGAGCAGTTCCTCCGCGTGCGCCCGGCCGGTCTCCGTCCCGTCCATCCCGGCCAGCATGCGGGCCAGCTCGCGCACCCGGTCGCCCTGGTCCAGCAGCTGCACGCCACTGCGCGTGACCCCGCCGCTGGTGCCCTTGTCCACCACCAGGTGCTGGTCGGCGAACGCGGCCACCTGCGGCAGGTGCGTGACGACCAGGACCTGGTGGGTGCGGGCGAGCCGGGCGAGCCGGCGGCCGATCTCCACCGCGGCCCGGCCGCCGACGCCGGCGTCCACCTCGTCGAACACCAACGTCTGCACGGTGTCCGCGTGGGCGAGCACGACCTCGATGGCCAGCATCACGCGGGACAGCTCACCACCCGACGCGGCCTTGTGCACCGGCAGCGGCGGCGCGCCGTCGTGCGCGCGCAGCAGCAGTTCGACCTCGTCGACGCCGTCCGGGCCGGCGTGCACCGCGTGCCCGTCGATGGCCAGCGCCTGCTGGTCACCCCGTTCGGCCGGACGCTGTTCGACGGTGACCTCCAGCTCCGCCTGGCCCATCGCGAGACCGGAGAGCTCCTTGGTGATCGCGGTGGCCAGCTCGGCGGCCGCTTTGCCACGCGCCGCGGAGACCTCGGTGGCGTGCCCCACCAGCTGCTGCGCCAGCTCGTCCCGGCGCGCTGCCAGCGCCCCCAGCGCTTCTTCGGAGGTGTCCATCGACTCGAGCCGGCGGCGGGCGTCGTCCGCCCACGCCAGCACCCCGTCGACGTCCGCGGCGTACTTGCGGGTGAGCCGTTTCAGGTCCGCCTGCCGCGCGAGCACCTTCTCCAGCAGCGCCGGATCGGCGTCCAGGTTCTCCACGTAGCCGCCCAGCTCCGCGCCCACGTCGCCGAGCAGCACGGACGCTTCCTCCAGCCGCGGCACGAGGTCGCGCAGTGCGGAGTCCTCGGCGGTGCTCAGCCGGCGCACGGCCTCGCCCACCAGCCCGAGCGCCCCCGGCGCGTCCGGATCGCCGTCCGCGGAACCGGAGACCGCCGCATGGGCCTCGGTCGCCGTCGCCCGCAGCTCGTCGACCGCGGCGAGCCGCTTGATCTGTTCGGTGAGCTCCACGTCCTCGCCCGGTTCCGGGGCGACCGCGTCGATCTCGACCAGACCGTGCTTGAGCAGATCGGCCTGCTGCGCCATCTCCCGGGAACGGGTCGACCGCTCGGTCAGCTCGGCGAGCACGGCCAGCCACTCCGTCCGCGCTTCGCGGTAGGCCGCCAACGGCTCGCCCACGGCGTCGCCGGCGAACCGGTCGATCACCGCGCGCTGCTCGGCCGGACGCAGCAGACGCAGCTGATCGTTCTGCCCGTGCACGGCGATCACCTGCTCGGACAGGTCGGAAAGCACCCCCACCGGCACCGATCGGCCACCCAGATGGGCTCTGGAGCGGCCGTCGACGGCGACCGTGCGCAAGGCGATCACGCTGCCGTCCTCGTCGACGTCCGCGCCCGCGTCGGTGACGATCCGGCTCGCCGCGTCGTCGTCGCCGAGGGTGAACCGGCCCTCGACGAACGCCTTGAGCATTCCGTTCCGCACCTTGGACGCCTCGGCCCGCCCGCCGGAGAGCAGGTGCAGCCCGGTCACCACCATGGTCTTGCCCGCACCCGTCTCACCGGTCACGACGGTGAAGCCCGGGTGCAGTTCGAGCAGGGCTTCCTCGATGACCCCGAGGCCCTGGATGCGCATCTCGGCCAGCACGAGGCCTACCGTAGCGGCCCCCACCGACCTTCGGGGCGCCCGAGGCCCGGTCAATCCTCTTTTCGCTGGTCGAACACCTGTGCGGGCGCGTCGCGGAAGTCAGACCGCGCGGCCGCCGGAGCGCCGTTCGCGCCAGCTGCGCACCGGCAGGCCGAACTTGTGCACGAGCCGGTCGGTGAACACGCCCTCGCGCAGCCGCACCAGCCGCACCGGCTCCTGCCCGCAGACCACCTGCGCCAGCGCCCCCGGCGGCAGGTCGAAAGTCCGCAGTCCGTCGCAGGTCAGCACCGCTTTCGGACCGGTAGGATCGATCGCGACCGAGATCACCGACGAGGGCGAGACGACCAGCGGACGGGAGAACATCGCGTGCGCGTTGTTCGGCACGACGAGCAGCGCCTCGACGTCCGGCCAGAGGACCGGGCCCCCGGCGGAGAACGCGTAGGCGGTGGAGCCGGTGGGGGTCGCGCACAGCACGCCGTCGCAGCCGAACGACGACACCGGCCGTCCGTCGACCTCGATCAGCGCGTCCAGCACCCGTTCGCGGGTGAACTTCTCGACGCTGACCTCGTTGAGCGCCCACGTCCGGTACAGCTCGGTGCCCGCGTCGGTGACCGTGACGTCGACCGTCATCCGGTCCTCGACGTGGTATTCGCGGTCGACCACTCGCTGCACGGCGTCCCCGAGAGCCTCCGAATCGGCCTCGGCCAGGAAACCCACCCGGCCCAGGTTGACCCCGAGCACCGGCACCCCGGCCGGACGGGCCAGCTCGGCCGCGCGCAGCAGGGTGCCGTCGCCGCCGAGCACGAACACCAGCTCCGCGCCGCGGGCCGGATCGTCCTGGGGCGCGACCACCGTGCACGGCATCGCCATGCAGCCGTCCGGGTCGATCAGCTTCAGCATGTCCTCGTCGGTCACGCGCAGCCGGATCCCGGCCTTGGCGAACCGCTGGGACACCTCGCGGGCGGCCTCCCGGGTGGCCTCCCGGTCCGGGTGCGCCACGAGCAGCACTTCACGTTCGGCGCTGGGGACGGCACCGTCGGAGATGTCGGGTCGGCTGGGAGTCACTGGGGTCCCTCCTGGACGGCGGCCCGCACGAGCCGCTCGGCATCGTCCACAGTGCCACCGGCAGGGGGTTCCGCGCCCGGTTCCGGACGGCGCAGCCACACGAAGTACTCGACGTTGCCGGACGGCCCGGGCAGCGGGCTCGCCACCACTCCGTGCAGACCGAGCCCGAGCTTCCCGGCTTCGGCGACCACGCCGAGCACGGATTCCGCCCGCAGCCGCGGATCCCGCACCACACCGCCGCTGCCGAGCCGGTCCTTGCCGACCTCGAACTGCGGTTTGACCATCGGCACGAGGTCGGCGCCCTCGCCGGCGCAGGCGGCGAGAGCGGGGAGCACGAGCTTGAGCGAGATGAACGACAGGTCGCCGACCACCAGGTCCACCTGCCCGCCCAGCTCGTCCGGGGTCAGGGTGCGCACGTTGGTGCGGTCGAGCACGACCACGCGCTCGTCGGTGCGCAGCCGCCAGTCGAGCAGTCCACGTCCGACGTCGGCGGCGACGACCGTCTTCGCGCCGCCTCGCAGCAGCACGTCGGTGAATCCGCCGGTGGACGCGCCCGCGTCCAGGCAGCGCCTGCCTTCGACGGTGAGCCCCTGCGGGCCGAACGCCTCGAGCGCGCCGAGCAGCTTGTGCGCTCCGCGCGAGGCCCAGCCGGGGTCGTCCTCGTCCTTGACGACGATGGGGGCGTCGGTTTCGACGCCGGTGGCGGGTTTGCCGGCGACCATGCCGCGCACGGTGACCTTGCCGCCGAGGATGAGTGCCGAGGCCTGTTCCCGGGAACGGGCGAGCCCCCGGCGTACCAGTTCCGCGTCGAGGCGGGCCCGTCTGGGCACCGCGATCAGACCTTGTCGATGCTGGACAGGGCCACGGTCAGCTCGGTGTGCACGGCCTCGAAGCGGTCCACGTGCTCGGCGGGCGGCAGCGTGTCCAGGTCGTCGAGCCCGGCGACGGCCTCGTCGATCCCGGCGCGGGGATCGGTCTGCTGCGGGCCGGGGGTCGGCGGTGGCCCGGGAACGGGGTGGACGTTCGGATGCACGTGCCCAAACTACCAGTCAGGCGAGGCCAAGCCGGGTCAGCGCGGCACCGGCCGCGTCGCCCTCGGCGCGCACGGTGCTCACCCCGGTCCGCCAGGCGGCGGCACACAGCGTGCGAAGCAGGTCGAGTGGATCGCCGTCGCCCCGCGCGGTGAGCACGTCGCCCTCTCCGACCTCCCAGCCGGGCCGCGAGCCGACGCGCAGCTCCTCGGCCGGCCGGGTCAGCGCTGTCAGGTCGGAGCCGAGGTGGGTGGGCCGCTCGGCGGGCACGGCACGCAGCAGCGTGGCCGGCGTCGCGACACCGGTCAGCACGCACAGCACGTCGAGCCCGGCCGCGACCGCGCCGGCGATGTCGGTGTCCAGCCGGTCCCCGACGACCAGCGGCCGGTTCGCGCCCGCAGACCGCGCGGCCGTCTCGAACAGCAGCGGCTGGGGTTTCCCGGCGACGACGGGCTCCGCCTCGGTGGCCGTGCGCAGGGCAGCGACCATGGAGCCGTTGCCTGGCAGCAGCCCGCGCTCGCTGGGCAGCGTCGCGTCGACGTTGCAGGCGACCCACAGCGCGCCCGCGCGAATCGCGAGGCACGCTTCGGCGAGGTCGGCCCAAGCGTTGTCCGGGGAGTGCCCTTGCACCACCGCCGCCACGCCGTCGCCCGCCTTGCGCACCGGCGCGAGCCCGGCCGCGGCGACCTCATCCGCGAGCGACTCAGTACCGACGACGAGCACTTCAGCGCCCTTCGACAGCCTCTCGCCGAGCACGGCGACCCCAGCCTGGGCGCTCGTGTGCACCTCAGCGGACTCCGCGGACAAGCCGAGGTCCCGCAGGTGCGCGACGACGTCTTCGGGCGCCTTCGACGCGTTGTTGGTCACGAACCGCACGGCGGTGCCCTGGTTGCGCACCGCCGTCACCGTCTCAGGAGCGCCGTGGATCACCTGCGCGCCGTGGTACACGGTGCCGTCGAGGTCGAACAGCACCGCGTCGTAACCGGCGAGGAGTGCGTCACTCATCCGCGAGTTCCGAAGCCCGCTCGGCGGCGTCGGTCTCCCCTTCGGCGTCGGCTTCGGCAGCGTTGAGGAACCAGCGCACAGCTTCTTCGGCGCGTCCCGCCGCCTGGAGGTTGTCCGCGTACGCGTAGAACAGCCGCGGACTCCACGGGTCACGCCGCTTCGGGTCGAGGTCCGGCCCCTGCAGCGACACGACGGCAGCATCCAGCTGCCCGAGGTCCCGCCGCGCACCGGCCGCGACGATCGCCAGCTCGACGCGGGTGGCCTTGGTGAGCCGTTCCTTGTCGGTCTCCTTGGCCAGGTCGAGCGCCCGCTCCGGCCGTCCGAGAGCGCGTTCGGCGTCGGCGATCACCGCGATGTGCTCGTCGCTGCGGGTCATCCGCCGCACGGCGCGAAGCTCCGACAGCGCCTCCTGCCAGTTCCCCGCGTGGTAGGCGACGAGTCCCAGGGCCTCCCGCACGATCGGCACGCGCGACGCCTTCGTCTTGGCATACCTGGCATGCTCGAGCGCGGCCTCGGTATCGCTGTCGACGAGCCCGCCCGCGGCCGCGAGGTGCTTCCCGACGGTCTCGGCCAGAGCCTTCGGCAACGTCCGCAGCTCCCGCCGGACCTCCTCGTCGAGATCGGAGAACTCGACGTCCTCGGGCAGCTCCGGAGCAGAGAGCAGCTCCCGCGCCAAAGCCGCGTCGTCCATCCCGTCCCGCGAGCCCCGACGCTCCCCCGGCCCACGCCCGGCTGCACGGCTCTCCCGAGCCCCACGCCCATCCCGCGGCGCACGATCCTCCCGCCGTCCACGAGCATCGTCGCGACCCCGGCCGCCACGACCTCGGTCGTCGCGGCCCTGGCCGTCGCGGCTCTCGCGGTCACGGCCTCGGTCGTCGCGGCCTCGGTCGTCACGGCCCCGCTCGTCACGGCCTCGGTCGGCACTGCTCCGAACGTCACGGCCTCGGTCATCGCGGCCCTGCTCATCACGGCCCTGCTCGCCGCGATCCCGTTCGTCACGGCCCTGCCCGTAACGGCCCCGGTCGGCACGGTCGCTGTCGGCACGGTCGCTGTCGGCACTGCCCTGCTCGTCACCGCCCCGGTCATGCTGGTCCCGCTCGTCACGGCCTCGGTCATCGCGGCCCTGCTCGTTACGGCCCTGCTCGTCACGGTCCCGGTCGTCAAGGTCCTGGCCGTCACGGTCCCGGTCGTCAAGGTCCCGGTCGTCACGGTCCCGGTCGTCAAGGTCCTGGCCGTCACGGTCCCGTTCGCCACGGTCCCGGTCGTCAAGGTCCTGGCCGTCACGGTCCCGTTCGCCACGGTCCCGGTCGTCAAGGTCCTGGCCGTCACGGTCCCGTTCGCCACGGCCCCGTTCGTCACCACCCCGGTCCCCACGGCCCTGGCCGAAACCGCCCTGGTCGCCACCGTTCTCGTCGTCGCGGTTCTCGTCCACACGTCGGTCGTCGCTGCTGACGTCGGCCCTGTCATCGCGGTTGTCGCGGTCCTGGCCGTGGCCTGCAGCTGCGGCCGTTTCGCCTTCGCGCGTGGCGCTTTCCGCGTCGTCTACCGGTGTCGCGCCGCTCGGCTGCACTGCCCGGTCGGCCGACTCGCCGCGTTGAGCGGCCTCGCCCGCTCCTGCGTCAAGCCGGGCACCGTCGTCCTGGGCCGCACGTTCGTCGCGAACGTCGCTCTCATTCCGGAATCCACTGCCGGTACGGCTGTCCTCGCGGAACCCACCACGGTCGTCCTGCCGATCCCGGCGCTGACCCTGTTCCTGGTCCCGGAATCCACGACCGGAACCCGGCCGATCCCGGAATCCGTCCCCGCGGTCCCGCCGGTCGCCCGAACCACCGCGGTCGTCCTGCCGGTCGCGGAATCCGCCGTCGCTTCGCTCACCGCGGAAGCCACCACCGGCTCGGTCCTTCCGGAAACCACTTTCGTCCTTGCGGAATCCACGGTCCGGCCGCGCACCGCTGTCGCGATCCCTTGACGGCCGACGGTCATCCTTGCGGAATCCACGGTCGTCCCGATTCCCGGAACGGAAGCCACCCCCACCGGACCCGGAACGCTCCCCGCGGTACCCGCCGGGCCCGCGATCGTCCTGCCGGTCGCGGAACCCACCGGAGCCACGATCGTCCCGGCGATCCCCGCGGTACCCGCCGGAGCCGCGGAAATCTCGGGATCCACGGTCTTCTCGGCGGTCGCCACCGAAGCCACGGTCATCACGCCGGTCCTGGCGGAACCCACCGCCCCCGCGGTCGTCCCGCCGATCGCCACGGGCACCACCGGGCCCGCGATCACCCTGCTGGTCACGGAACCGGCCCGATCCTCGATCGTCACGCCGCTCCCCGCGAAACCCACCCGGTCCCCGGTCGTCGCCGCGACCACCATTGAATCCACGGGACGCACGATCATCACGCTGCCCCTGGCGGAACCCGTCGCCCCCACGGTCGTCCCGCCGATCGCCACGGGAATCGTTCGGACCACGGTCATTCCGCCGATCGTCGCTGAACCCGTTGCTCCCGCGGTACCCGCTGCCCGCGCGGTCGTCCCGCCGGCCGCCACGAAAATCGTTGCCCCCGCGGTCATTCCGCTGGTCGCGGAACCCGCCGGAGCCGCGGAAACCACGGGAGTCACGGTCCCCGGTGCCGCGGGCGTCACCGCGATAGTCCCGTCGGTCGTCGCCGCGGGAGCCGCCATCACGTCGGGTGGCACCACCGCGACGGTCATCGTCGCGGAAGTTCGGCCGGTCGCGACGGTCGCCACGGTCATTGTCGCGCGAGTTCGGACGGTCTTCCCAGCGGCGTGTGGAGCGATCGCCGTAGGCGGATTTGCCCTGCGGTCGCCCGCTGGAGCGGTAGTCGTTGCCGCGGCGGTCGTCGTCGCGTTTACCGGCGTAACCGCGGTTGTCCCGGGGGCCGTCGCCGCGGCCGGGACGGCCGGCGTAGCCGCCGGCGCCACGGGCACCCCGGTCATCCCGCCGTGGCCGTCCCTGGTGACTGCTGTCGCGTCCGCCGCGGTCCTGTTTCGCGCCGCGCCGGTCTCCCCGGGGCGCGTCGGACCGGCTGCCGCGGGAGTCCTGGTCGCGGCGAGCCGACCGTCCGGACCCATCATCCGCTGAGTCCCGTCGACCGAACTCCGACACCTGGCCTCCTGCCATCGAAAACTCTTGAATTCTCACGGGCGGTCCGCTATAGGACCGGCTCTCCATCCTACGGGGCCGTTCGGCGCAGGCCGACGTCGGGCCGTCTGGAGAAGGTGTGGATAGCAGGAGGGGCCCCGGGAGAACCCGTTGTGTTGGGTTCTCGGACCGGGGCCCCTGCTACTTCATGTTGGGTTCGGCGGTGTCCTACTCTCCCACAACCCTTCGGTTGCAGTACCATCGGCGCTGTCAGGCTTAGCTTCCGGGTTCGGAATGGGACCGGGCGTTTCCCTGACGCTGTAACCACCGAAACACTCCGAAACAACACACACCCACCACGCCCCGGGGAGCGTGGGTGGTGGTGTGGTGTTTCAGAACCGTAGAGTGGATGCGTAGCCTCTTCGTGGGCAAGTCCTCGGCCTATTAGTACCAGTCAACTCGACAACACATTACTGTGCTTCCATATCTGGCCTATCAACCCAATCGTCTCTTGGGGGCCTTAACCCACAAAGGGTGGGATACCTCATCTTGGAACAGGCTTCCCGCTTAGATGCCTTCAGCGGTTATCCCTTCCGAACATAGCCAACCAGCCATGCCACTGGCGTGACAACTGGCACACCAGAGGTCCGTCCGTCCCGGTCCTCTCGTACTAGGGACAGCCTTCCTCAAGTATCCTACGCGCGCGGCGGATAGGGACCGAACTGTCTCACGACGTTCTAAACCCAGCTCGCGTGCCGCTTTAATGGGCGAACAGCCCAACCCTTGGGACCTACTCCGGCCCCAGGATGCGACGAGCCGACATCGAGGTGCCAAACCATGCCGTCGATATGGACTCTTGGGCAAGATCAGCCTGTTATCCCCGGGGTACCTTTTATCCGTTGAGCGACACCCCTTCCACCAGGAGGTGCCGGATCACTAGTCCCGACTTTCGTCCCTGCTCGACCTGTCAGTCTCACAGTCAAGCCCCCTTGTGCACTTGCACTCAACACCTGATTGCCAACCAGGCTGAGGGAACCTTTGGGCGCCTCCGTTACCCTTTAGGAGGCAACCGCCCCAGTTAAACTACCCATCAGGCACTGTCCCTCACCCAGATCATGGGCGTAGGTTCAGATTCCCAATCCGACCAGAGTGGTATTTCAACAACGACTCCACCACCACTAGCGTGACGGCTTCACAGTCTCCCACCTATCCTACACAAGCCGAACCGAAAACCAATACCAAACTATAGTAAAGGTCCCGGGGTCTTTCCGTCCTGCCGCGCGTAACGAGCATCTTTACTCGTAATGCAATTTCGCCGGGCCTGTGGTCGAGACAGCCGGAAAGTCGTTACGCCATTCGTGCAGGTCGGAACTTACCCGACAAGGAATTTCGCTACCTTAGGATGGTTATAGTTACCACCGCCGTTTACTGGCGCTTAAATTCTCAGCTTCACCCCCCAAAGGGAGGTTAACCGGTCCTCTTAACGTTCCAGCACCGGGCAGGCGTCAGTCCATATACATCGTCTTGCGACTTCGCATGGACCTGTGTTTTTAGTAAACAGTCGCTTTCCGCTGGTCTCTGCGGCCACCCACCCCTGAACCCGCATGGGGCATCAAGGCGTGTGGCCCCCCTTCTCCCGAAGTTACGGGGGCATTTTGCCGAGTTCCTTAACCACAGTTCACCCGATCGCCTCAGTATTCTCTACCTGACCACCTGTGTTGGTTTGGGGTACGGGCCGTGCATGCACTCACTAGAGGCTTTTCTCGACAGCATAGGATCACCCACTTCACCTCAAACGGCTACGCATCACGTCTCAGCCTGTTGAGCGGCGGATTTGCCTACCACTCGGCCTACACGCTTACACCAGTACAACCACTCACTGGCGGAGCTACCTTCCTGCGTCACCCCATCGCTTGACTACTACGGAATCAGATCCCACGCTCCACAACACCCACCCCGTCCGAAGACGACGAAGATGCGCTTCGGGTGGTTAGTATCAACCGCCTCGCCATGGGCGCACATGCTCGGGTACGGGAATATCAACCCGTTGTCCATCGACTACGCCTGTCGGCCTCGCCTTAGGTCCCGACTTACCCTGGGCGGATTAGCCTGGCCCAGGAACCCTTGGTCATCCGGCGGCAGAGTTTCTCACTCTGCATTCGCTACTCATGCCTGCATTCTCACTCCCACACCCTCCACCACTCGCTTCCGCGGCAGCTTCACCGGATGCAGGACGCTCCCCTACCCACCCACACCACTAGACACAACCCCGAAAGGCTGAGCCGATGTATTGTGTGAGTGACACAGCTTCGGCGGTGTGCTTAAGCCCCGCTACATTGTCGGCGCAGGACCACTTGACCAGTGAGCTATTACGCACTCTTTCAAGGATGGCTGCTTCTAAGCCAACCTCCTGGTTGTCTGGGCAATCCCACATCCTTTCCCACTGAGCACACACTTAGGGGCCTTAGCTGGTGTTCTGGGCTGTTTCCCTCTCGACGACGAAGCTTATCCCCCGCCGTCTCACTGCCACACTCTCACACCACGGTATTCGGAGTTTGGTTGATTTCGGTAACCCGGTAAGGCCCCTAGACCATCCAGTAGCTCTACCCCCGTAGTGAAACATGCGACGCTGCACCTAAATGCATTTCGGGGAGAACCAGCTATCACGGAGTTTGATTGGCCTTTCACCCCTACCCACAGCTCATCCCCTCAGTTTTCAACCTAAGTGGGTTCGGCCCTCCACACGGTCTTACCCGCGCTTCAGCCTGGCCATGGGTAGATCACTCCGCTTCGGGTCTAGACCACGCGACTCACACGCCCTCTTCGGACTCGCTTTCGCTACGGCTACCCCACCCGGGTTAACCTCGCCACGCAGCACTAACTCGCAGGCTCATTCTTCAAAAGGCACGCCATCACCCCATCCCCAAAGGGGAACTCAGGCTCTGACGGCTTGTAGGCACACGGTTTCAGGTACTCTTTCACTCCCCTCCCGGGGTACTTTTCATCTTTCCCTCACGGTACTCGTCCGCTATCGGTCTCCAGGAAGTATTTAGGCTTACCGGGTGGTCCCGGCAGATTCACAGCAAATTCCACGAGCTCGCTGCTACTCGGGAACACCACCAAGACCTACAACGACAGCTTTCGCGTACGGGGCTCTCACCCACTCCGGCCGCCCATCCCAAAGCGTTCCACTAACCATCGCGTACATCCGGAGAAATGTCAGTCTCTCCAAGGTGGGTCCCACAACACCGCCCACACAACCCCTGACAGGTATCACATGCAAACGGTTTAGCCTCATCCGCTTTCGCTCGCCACTACTCACGGAATCACATTTTGTTTTCTCTTCCTACGGGTACTGAGATGTTTCACTTCCCCGCGTTCCCTCCACACACCCTATATATTCAGATGCGGGTGACACCACATCACTGGTGCCGGGTTTCCCCATTCGGAAATCCTCGGATCACAGCTCGGTTGACAGCTCCCCGAGGCATATCGCAGCCTCCCACGTCCTTCATCGGCTCCTGAAGCCAAGACATCCACCATGTGCCCTTAACAACTTGACCACAAAGATGCTCGCATCCACTCTACAGTTCTCAAACACCACACCAGAAACAACAGTGTGTTGCCTCAGGACCCAACAGCGTGCTGAGTGAACAACCAGCCACCCGAGCTCCGTCACCGCTTTCCACGACCCCGAAAGGTCAGTACTCACACGGACTTCGCTCACCGCGACCGGCGATAACCAGTAGTTCCACAATTCCTTGAGCAACCCAGACAGAAACACAATCGGTCCCTCAGCCTGAGCCACCCCACGCCCGTGATCCGGGTATCCCGGGGAACGTGGATGTGTTGTGCTCCTTAGAAAGGAGGTGATCCAGCCGCACCTTCCGGTACGGCTACCTTGTTACGACTTCGTCCCAATCGCCAGTCCCACCTTCGACCACTCCCCCCCTTACGGGTTGGGCCATGGGCTTCGGGTGTTACCGACTTTCATGACGTGACGGGCGGTGTGTACAAGGCCCGGGAACGTATTCACCGCAGCGTTGCTGATCTGCGATTACTAGCGACTCCGACTTCACGCAGTCGAGTTGCAGACTGCGATCCGAACTGAGACCGGCTTTAAGGGATTCGCTCCACCTCACGATATCGCAACCCTCTGTACCAGCCATTGTAGCATGTGTGAAGCCCTGGACATAAGGGGCATGATGACTTGACGTCATCCCCACCTTCCTCCGAGTTGACCCCGGCAGTCTCCCACGAGTCCCCGCCATCACGCGCTGGCAACATAGGATAAGGGTTGCGCTCGTTGCGGGACTTAACCCAACATCTCACGACACGAGCTGACGACAGCCATGCACCACCTGTACACCAACCACAAGGGAAACCACATCTCTGCAGCTGTCTGGCGCATGTCAAGCCCAGGTAAGGTTCTTCGCGTTGCATCGAATTAATCCACATGCTCCGCCGCTTGTGCGGGCCCCCGTCAATTCCTTTGAGTTTTAGCCTTGCGGCCGTACTCCCCAGGCGGGGCGCTTAATGCGTTAGCTACGGCACGGACAACGTGGATGTCGCCCACACCTAGCGCCCAACGTTTACAGCGTGGACTACCAGGGTATCTAATCCTGTTCGCTCCCCACGCTTTCGCTCCTCAGCGTCAGTATCGGCCCAGAGACCCGCCTTCGCCACCGGTGTTCCTCCTGATATCTGCGCATTTCACCGCTACACCAGGAATTCCAGTCTCCCCTACCGAACTCAAGTCTGCCCGTATCGACCGCACGCTGAAGGTTAAGCCTCCAGATTTCACGGCCGACGCGACAAACCGCCTACGAGCTCTTTACGCCCAATAATTCCGGACAACGCTCGCACCCTACGTATTACCGCGGCTGCTGGCACGTAGTTAGCCGGTGCTTCTTATCCAGGTACCGTCAGTCACCCTTCGTCCCTGGCGAAAGAGGTTTACAACCCGAAGGCCGTCATCCCTCACGCGGCGTCGCTGCATCAGGCTTCCGCCCATTGTGCAATATTCCCCACTGCTGCCTCCCGTAGGAGTCTGGGCCGTGTCTCAGTCCCAGTGTGGCCGGTCACCCTCTCAGGCCGGCTACCCGTCGTCGCCTTGGTAGGCCATCACCCCACCAACAAGCTGATAGGCCGCGGGTTCATCCCATACCGCCGAAACTTTCCACCCACCACCATGCGGTGACAGGTCATATCCGGTATTAGACCCAGTTTCCCAGGCTTATCCCAGAGTACAAGGCAGATTACCCACGTGTTACTCACCCGTTCGCCACTCATCCACCACCGAAGTGGCTTCAGCGTTCGACTTGCATGTGTTAAGCACGCCGCCAGCGTTCGTCCTGAGCCAGGATCAAACTCTCCAACAATGCATCCGAGTCTGATCGAGACTACTCAATCAAAATACCTCAAAGAAAAACCCCACGAGGAGGGGTCCATACAAAAAGCTCTACTGGCTTAGTTCACTAGCACACTGTTGAGTTCTCAAGCAACACACCCCGACACAACCCGAACCCCACAAGAGCCCGAACTCCACCGAAGCAGTCATCTCTAGCAAGTTATCAACGGAACACCCACTCAATCACCCTCAGGGCGAGAGCTTGGTTCGTGTCCCTGCAGCCACCCGGTCTCCCTGGCGACTCGAGAAACTTTACACGCCCCCCAACCACCCGAAACAGGGGGGTACCTTAACCGCGTTTCCGCAGTTCAGGGGCTCTGTTCCGGGCGGCCGGAGTAGTCAGCCACCGAGCCGGACGCCGGCCACGTTGCGCTTGCCCTTGCGCACCACGAGCCAGCGCCCGTGGAGTGCGTCGGAAGCGGTCGGCTTCCACTCCTCGTCGCCGACCTTCACGTTGTTCACGTACGCGCCGCCCTCCTTCACCGTGCGCCGGGCGGCGCCCTTGCTGTCCACCAGGCCCCCGGCGAGCAGCAGGTCGACGATGGTCGCGTCCCCGGTCGGCTCGACCTTGCCGGTCGGCACCTCGGCCATCGCCGCGTCGAGCGTGCGCTCGTCCAGCGCGCCCAGCTCACCCCCGCCGAAGAGGGCCTGGCTGGCCGCGATGACCTGCCGGGTCTGCTCCTCGCCGTGCACGAGGTTCGTGAACTCCTCCGCGAGCCGCTTCTGTGCGGAACGCAGGTGCGGGCGCTGCTCGGTGTCCTCGGCCAGCGCCTGGATCTCCTCCTGGCCGAGGAAGCTGAACATCCGCAGGTAGCGGAGCACGTCGGCGTCGCCGACGTTCACGAAGTACTGGTACCAGGCGTACGGCGAGGTCATCTCGGGATCGAGCCACAAGTTCCCGCCACCGGTCGACTTGCCGAACTTTCGGCCCTCCGCGTCGGTGACCAGCGGCGCGGTCAGCGCATGCGCGGTGCCGCTCTCCACCCGGCGGATCAGGTCGACCCCGCCGACCAGGTTGCCCCACTGGTCCGAGCCGCCGACCTGCAGCTTGCAGCCGTACTGGCGGTAGAGCTGCAGGTAGTCCTGCGACTGCAGAAGCAGGTAGCTGAACTCGGTGTAGGACATGCCATCCGATTCGAGCCGGCGCTTCACCGTCTCCCGGTTGAGCATCACGTTCACCGGGAAGTACTTGCCGACGTCCCGGAGGAACTCCAGCACGTTCTGCTGTCCGGTCCAGTTCAGGTTGTTCTCGACGATCGCGCCGGTCGGCGAATCGTCGAAATCGACGAACCGCTCGAGCTGACCGCGGATCCGCCCGGCCCACTCCGAGACGACGTCGAGGGTGTTCAACGAACGTTCCCCGGTGTCCCGCGGGTCGCCGATCATCCCGGTGGCGCCGCCGGCCAGCACGATCGGCCGGTGTCCGGCGCGCTGGAAGCGCTTGAGCATCAGCAGCGGAACGAGGTTGCCCGCGTGCAGGCTGGGCGCGGTCGGGTCGAAGCCGCAATAGAGCGTGAGCGGTCCCTGGCCGAGTTCCCGGCGCAGGGCGTCGATATCGGTGGACTGCGCGATCAGGCCGCGCCAGGACAACTCGTCAAGAATGTGCTCGCTCACGTCTGTAGATCCTCCCGCACCTGGTCAAGCGACTATCGCGCGGGGCGTGCCGTCCGCCGTTTCCCGCCGCGGCGGTAGGTGGAGACAGCAGGCGAACCGTCGACCCAGAACCGCCACGGCGTGTCCATCGCCATCGCGACGCCGACCCGGGGGCCGGTCCGGACCTGGTCCGGGGGCACCCGCTCCCCGGCCAGCAGCCGCACCGGCGACGCCGGATCGGTCAGATCGGCCCCGTTGTCCACACGGTCGAGCCCGAGCACCGACGTCAAAATGGCCGGGCCCTTGGCCAGTTCGCCGTTGCCACGGGCGTTGGGCCGCCGCGCCCGCACCAGGTCGGCGCCCTCGACGACCTCACCCGCGCGCAACAGCACCGCACCCGGCCGGCCGTCCTCGGTGCCGACCACGTTCGCGCAGAAGTGCATGCCGTAGACGAAATACACGTAGAGGTGCCCGGCCGGACCCCACATCACTGCGTTGCGCGGGGTCTTGCCCCGATAGCAGTGCGACGCGGGGTCGTCGAGGCCCCGGTAGGCCTCCACCTCGACCAGCCGCACCCCGACCGTCCCCTCGGCCGCGTCGGCCTCCAGGACCGCACCGAGCAGCAGCCGGGCCAGGTCGACCGGGTCCAGTGCCAGTTCCTCGCGCCGGAACAACCGGTCCACACGCACTCCCCTCGTTTCTCCCTCCAGCCTAACCAGCCGATCCCGCCGGGCTCACTTCAGCCACTGCCGGTGCCCCGACACCCGCTCGACAAGGCGCTCCCGCTGCTCGGCTACCCGATCCGGCGCCGTTCCGCCTCGCGCGTCGCGGGAGCGCACCGACCCTTCGACCGTCAGCACTTCGCGCACCGCAGGGGTCAGCGCGGGATTGATCGCCTGGAACTCCTCGTCGGTCAGCTCGTCCAGGCCGACGCCGCGCGACTCCGCCACGCGCACACTCTCCCCCGCGGCCTCGTGCGCCACGCGGAACGGCACGCCCTGGCGGACCAGCCACTCGGCGATGTCGGTCGCGAGGGTGAACCCGGCCGGGGCGAGTTCGGCCAGCCGCTCGGTGTGGAAGGTGAGCGTGCCCAGCATGCCGGCGATCGCCGGGAACAGCAGCTCCAGCTGTTCGACCGAATCGAAGACCGGTTCCTTGTCCTCCTGCAGGTCCCGGTTGTACGCGAGGGGCTGGGCCTTCAGGGTCGCGAGCAGCCCGGTGAGGTTGCCGATCAGCCGGCCGGCCTTGCCCCGGGTCAGCTCGGCGACGTCCGGGTTCTTCTTCTGCGGCATGATCGAACTGCCGGTGGCCCACGCGTCGTCGAGGGTGACGTAGCCGAACTCGGCGGTGTTCCAGATGATCACCTCCTCGGCGATCCGGGACAGGTGCACCGCGAGCATGGCCACGGCGAAGCCGAACTCGGCGACGAAATCCCGCGACGCGGTGCCGTCGATCGAGTTCTCCACGCTCGTGTCGAAGCCCAGCTCGGTGGCCACCGCCTCCGGGTCCAGGCCGAGCGACGAGCCGGCCAGCGCGCCCGAGCCGTACGGCGATTCCGCGGTCCGGACGTCCCAGTCGCGCAAGCGGGAAACGTCCCGCAGCAGCGCCTGCCCGTGGGCCATCAGGTGGTGCGCGAGGAGGACCGGCTGCGCGTGCTGCAGATGGGTACGACCGGGCAGGATCGCCTCGGGGTGCCGATGTGCCTGCGCCACGAGCGCGTCGACCACGTCCAGCGTGCCGGCGACGACCCGGCGAGCGGCGTCCCGCAGCCACATCCGGAACAGCGTGGCCACCTGATCGTTGCGCGACCGGCCGGCCCGCAGCTTGCCGCCCAGTTCGGTGCCGGCACGTTCGAGAAGGCCGCGTTCGAGGGCGGTGTGCACGTCCTCGTCGGCGACAGTCGGGGTGAACGCGCCCGACACCACGTCCTCGGCGAGGGTGTCGAGCGCCTCGAGCATGCCGGCCAGCTCGGCCTCGGTGAGCAACCCGGCCTTGCGCAGCACGCGGGCGTGCGCGCGGGAGCCGGCAATGTCGTAGGGCGCCAGGCGCCAGTCGAAATGGGTCGATGCGCTCAGCGCCGCCATCGCCTCGGCCGGCCCACTGGCGAACCGGCCGCCCCACAGCTGCACCGGCTGGTCTTTCCCGCTCACGTTCTGCCCTTCTGGATCCGGCGTCTCATGACGCCTGGGTGGTCGGATGCCGGGTCAGGCCCAGCGGACCCCGCCCGGTCACCGGACGGTACCGCGACCCGGCCGGGCGAAGATCGTGCGAGGAGCCGCCGTGCCCGGCGGTCACGGCGCCCGCGTGCAGCACCAGCCGAACGTCGCCGGAAACGCGTTCCTGCGCCTGCCGGATGAACGCGTCGAGCGGCTCCCGCAACGGCGAGAACCACGAGCCGTCGTGCACGAGGTCGGTCCAGCGGCGGTCGACTCCCTGTTTGAACCGGGCCAGGTCCCGTTCGAGGGTGCGGGATTCCAGGTCCTGGTGCGCGGTGATGAGGGCGACCGCGCCGGGTGCCTCGTAGCCTCCGCCCGCGGACAGGTCGAAGCGGCCGACCCCGTGCGCACCGGCGCGGTGACCGAGCCGCTGCACAGCCTCCGCCACGCGTACTGTCTCGCCGTCGAGCGCGACCGGCACACCCCGTTCGAAAGTCACCACGACTTCATCCGGTGCGTCGGCGTTGACCTCCGCCTCCTCGGTGCAGGAGAACAGCGGCGCCCGGTTTTCGCCGCCGCGGCCCCACAATGTGCGCTTGACCGATACCTGCGGACCCTCGGTCGGTAGGCGGCGGTCGTGCGCGTACCGGGCCATCGCAGCGGGTCCGGCGACCGGCTCGAGCACGGGCAGCCCCGGCGCGAGGTCGGTGACCATGGTGGCGAGCGGAGCGTCACCACCATGCGCGATCGCCGACGCACCGCGGTCTTCGGCCACGGCCACGAGGTGACCGGCCAGCACCGGCCGCGCCAGCGACGCGACCAGCGGGTAACGGCCGAGAAGAACCGCGTTGGCCTGCAGGGCTGCCAGGCACTGCTCGTCGGCGAGCTGCTCCCCGGCCCGCACCACGACGACGTCCGCTGCTCCGTCGGCGACGGCACGGCGGCGGACCGTGTCGAGGTCGACATCCCCGGTGCCGAAGTCGACGACGACCGCGATGACGTCGGCCTGCCGCGCGAGCACGCCGAGTGCCGCGGACGAGCCGAACCCACCCGAATAGGCGAGCACGATCTGCCCGGTCACGGTTCTCCTCCTTCCGGTGCTTCGGCCGGCCGTTGCGCGAACGCGGTGAATCGTTCCGCGAGCTCCTGCCCGCTGAGCGGTTCCCGCGCGATCACCGCCACCGTGTCGTCGCCGGCGATGGACCCGACGACCTCCTCCAGCGCGGCCCGGTCGATCGCACTGGCGAGGAACTGGGCGGCCCCCGGCGGGGTGCGCAGCACGGTCAGGTTGCCGGACGCGTCGGCGGACACCATGAGTTCGCCGAGCAGCCTCGCCAGCCGCGACGTGCCGCCCTGGACGCCGCGCACCGGGCTGCCGTCCTCGGGAATGACATAGACCGGTGCCCCGGAATCGGCGCCCCGCAGCTTGACCGCACCCAGTTCGTCGAGGTCGCGCGACAGCGTCGCCTGCGTGACCTCGATTCCCTCGGCCGCGAGCAGCTTCGCCAGTTCGGTCTGGCTGCGAATGGCCATGCTGGACACCAGTTCGGTGATCCGTGCCTGGCGGCCGACCCGGCTGCCGGTCATCGGCCGGACTGCCCGAACAGCCAGACCAGCAGCGCCTTCTGCGCGTGCAGCCGGTTCTCGGCCTCGTCCCAGACCGCGCTCGCCGGACCGTCCAGCACCTCGTCGGTGATCTCCCAGCCCCGGTGCGCGGGCAGGCAGTGCAGCACGATCGCCTCGTCCGCGGCCCGTTTCAGCAGTCCGGCGTTGACCTGCAGCGCCCGGAAAGGCCCCACGCGGTCGAGGCCGTCGTTCTCCTGCCCCATCGACGTCCAGGTGTCGGTGACGAGCACGTCCGCACCCTCGACCGCCTCGCGCGGATCGGTGAACACGGTGGCACTGCCGCCGGTCTCGGTGGAGTGGTGCTTGGCGTCGAGGATCACCTGCTGATCGGGCTGGAAGCCCTCGGGCGACACGACTCGCACGTGCATCCCGGCGGTGGTCCCGCCGAGCAGCAGCGAATGCGCCATGTTGTTCTTGCCGTCGCCGAGGTAGGTCAGCGTGAGACCGGCGAGCCTGCCCTTGCGCTCCCGGATGGTCATCAGATCCGTGAGCACCTGGCAGGGGTGGAACTCGTCGGTGAGCGCGTTGACGATCGGGATCCCGGCGACCGACGCCATCGCGTCGATGCGCTTCTGCGCGAACGTCCGCCAGACGACTGCGTCGACATAGCGGGACAGCACGCGCGAGGTGTCCTCGATGGTCTCCTCGCGACCCAGCTGCATGGACCGGCCGTCGACGATCACCGGATGTCCGCCGAGCTGGCTGATGCCCACTTCGAAGGAGAACCGGGTGCGAGTGGAGTTCTTCTCGAAGATCGCGGCCACTGTGCGCCCGGCCAGCGCCTTCGTCCCGAGCGGGTCGGCTTTCAGCTGGTCGGCCAGGTCGAGCAGTGCGGACTGCTCCGTGCTGGTGACATCGTCGTCGCGGAGGAAGTGGCGGGGCATCAGTCGGTGTCCTTCGTGGTGGTGGAGTCGAGCGCGCCGGGAAGAGCGGCGAGGAAACCGCGGGCCTGCTGCTCGTCGAGCACGAGTGGCGGGGCCAGGCGGACGGTGTCGGGTGCGACCGGGTTGACCAGATAGCCGGCCTCCTGGGCAGCCTTGGCGACGGCGCCGGAAACCGGCTCCCGCAGGCCGATGCCGAGCAGCAGGCCGCTGCCGCGCACCCCGGTCACGAGCGGATGGCCGAGCGCCTCCACGCCGGCGGCGATGTCCTTGCCGAGCGCGGAGACGTGGTCGAGGAGGTTGTCACGGGCGATCGCGCGCAGCACGGCCAGGCCGGCCGCACAGCACACCGGGTTGCCGCCGAACGTGGTGCCGTGCTGTCCGGGCTTGAGCAGGTCGCCGGCAGCACCGACGCCGATGACCGCGCCGAGCGGCAGCCCACCGCCGACCCCCTTGGCGAGCGTGATCACGTCCGGCACGATCCCGGTCTGCTGGAAGCCGAACCAGGTGCCGAGCCGTCCGATGCCGGTCTGCACCTCGTCGAGCACGAGGAGCGCACCGGTCGCCTTGGTGATCTCACGCGCGGCCTGGAGGTACCCGTCCGGCGCGGGAATGACGCCGGCCTCACCGAGCACCGATTCCAGGAACACCGCGGCGGTCTCACTGTCGACCGCGTTGCGCAACGCCTCGATGTCGCCGAACGGCACATGCGTGACCCCCGGCAGCAGGGGCGCGAACGGGTCCCGCTTGCCCGGCTGCCCGGTGAGCGTGAGTGCACCCATGGTGCGGCCGTGGAACGCGCCCTCGGCGGCGACGATCCTGCTGCGTCCGGTGAGCCGGCTGATCTTCAGCGCCGCTTCGTTGGCCTCGGCGCCGGAGTTGACGAACAGGACCTTGCCCTGACCGGACAGCCCCGCGACGTCGAGCAGGGCCTCGGCCAGCTCGACCGCGACCGGGTTCACGTAGAGGTTCGACGTGTGCCCGAGCGTGGCGATCTGCTCGGTCACCGCACGCACCACGTCCGGGTGGGCGTGGCCGAGCGCGTTGACCGCGATGCCTCCGACGAGGTCGACGTACTCATCGCCGGCGGCGTCCCAGACCCGCGCGCCCTCACCTCGGACCAGAGTGAGCCCGGGGGTGCCGTAGTTGTCCATCACTGCCGACTGCCAATGCTGCCGACCGTCCTCATTGGACTTCAAGGTGGTCACGAGTGCTCCGTTCCGGAAGGGGACGATTCGGGCAGGACCATGGTGCCGACCCCGCGCGAGGTGAACACCTCGAGCAGCACCGAATGCGCGAGCCGGCCGTCGATCACGTGCGCGCCACGGACTCCGCCGCGCACCGCGCGCACGCACGCCTCCATTTTCGGGATCATGCCGCTGGCCAGACCCGGCAACAGTTTTTCGAGGCGGTCGACGGAAATCCGGTCGATCAGCGACGACCGGTCCGGCCAGTTCGCGTAGAGACCTTCGACATCGGTGAGCACCACGAGCTTCTCCGCGCCGAGCGCGGCGGCGAGCGCACCGGCCGCGGTGTCGGCGTTCACGTTGTGCACCACCCCGTCGACGTCCGGGGCCACTGTGGACACCACCGGAATGCGTCCGGCGTTGACGATGTCGAGCACCGCGTCCGGATTGACCGCGGCCACTTCGCCCACCAGGCCGATGTCCACCGGCTCACCGTCCACAGTGGCGTGTTTGCGCTCCGCGGTGAACAGGCGCGCGTCCTCACCGGAGATTCCCACCGCGTACGGGCCGTGCGCGTTGATCAGCCCGACCAGCTCCCGGCTTACCTGTCCGACGAGCACCATCCGCACGATGTCCATGGTCTCCGGCGTGGTGACCCGCAGACCACCCTTGAACTCCCCCGGCACCCCCAGCCGCGAGAGCATCGCGGTGATCTGCGGGCCACCGCCGTGCACGACGACCGGATGCAGCCCCGCCAACCGCAGGAACACCATGTCCTCGGCGAACGCGGCCTTCAGTTCTTCGTCGATCATCGCGTTGCCGCCGTACTTGACCACCACGGTCGCGCCGTGGAAGCGCTGCAGCCACGGCAGTGCCTCGATGAGCACGCCGGCCTTCTCGGCGGCGGTGGCGAGCCGCTCGTCCGCGGAAACCAGCCCCTCGGTGCCACTCATGACGAATACGCGCTGTTCTCTTCGACGTACCCGTGCGACAGGTCCGTGGTGTAGATCGTGGCGGCCGCCGATCCGACACCCAGATCCACGACGACGTCGATGGCCCGCCCGGTCAGGTCGGCAGCCGAACGGTCCTCGGCCGTGGTGCCGGCCGCGAACAGCGTGACGCCGTTGATGCTGATCGACAGCGTCTCGGGGTCCAGCCGCGCGGGTGCCCGCCCGAGCGCCATCGCGATCCGCCCCCAGTTCGGGTCGGAGCCGAAGAACGCGGTCTTGACCAGGTTGTCCTCCGCGATCGTACGAGCCACGACGACGGCGTCGGATTCCGAGGTCGCACCCCGCACGGTGATGTCGACGTCCTTGGTCGCGCCCTCCGAGTCCGCGCGCAACTGCAGGACGAGATCGTGGCTCACCGCGGTGAGGAGTTCGGTCAGCTCGGCTTCAGTCGGCTCGACCCCGCTCGCGCCCGAGGCGAGCACCAGCACGGTGTCGTTGGTGGACGTACCACCGTCGACATCCAGCCGGTCGAAGGTGACGTGGGTCGCGGCGCGCAGAGCGCGGTCCAGGGTTTTCCGGTCCACCACGGCGTCAGTGGTCAGGACCGACAGCATGGTCGCCAGATTGGGGGCGAGCATGCCCGCGCCCTTGGCGAAACCTCCTGCGCTCCACCCGTTCTCGTGTCGCGCGAAAGCTTCCTTCGGACGGCTGTCCGTGGTCATCACGCCCTTGGCCGCGTTGAGGCCGGCCTCGGGGGTGGTGCCGAGTGCCTTCACCGCACTGTCCACCCCGGACAGTACGGCGGCCATCGGGAGCCGTTCGCCGATCAGGCCCGTGGAACACACCGCGACCTCGATCGCCCCGGTTTCCAGCACCTCCGCGACCTTTTCCGCCGTGGCGTGCGTGTCCTGGAAGCCGCCGGGGCCGGTGGCCGCGTTCGCACCGCCGGAGTTGAGCACGACGGCCTTCAGCTTCCGCTGCTTGAGCACCTCCTGCGACCACAGCACCGGGGCGGCCTTGATCACGTTGCGGGTGAACACTCCCGCCGCGACGTCCAGCGGGCCGTCGTTGACGACCAGCGTGAGGTCGAGCGCGCCGGATGCCTTGATCCCGGCGGCGACGCCTGCGGCGCGGAAGCCCTGGGGGCCGGTGACGGTCACGGTGCCACTCCCACGGTGGAAAGTCCGGTGGTCTCGGGGAATCCGAGCGCCAGGTTCATCGATTGCACGGCGCCGCCCGCGGTGCCCTTGGTGAGGTTGTCGATCGCGGCGACCACGACCAGGCGGCCCGCGTCGGCATCGACGCCGAGCTGCAGCTGGACGTTGTTCGAGCCGACCGTGGCCCCGGTGGCGGGCCAGGTGCCCGGCGGCAGCAGCTGCACGAACGGCTCGCCGTCATAGGCCTTCTCGTAGACCGCGCGCACCGCAGCCTCGTCCACACCCGCTTCGAGCGGCGCGCTCGCGGTGGTGAGAATGCCGCGCGGCATCGGAGCGAGCACCGGAGTGAACGACACCGTGACCCGCCTGCCTGCCGCGGCCGAGAGGTTCTGCGCGAACTCCGGGGTGTGCCGATGCGCACCGGCGACGCCGTACGCGCTGACGTTGCCCATCACCTCGGAACCGAGCAGGTTCGGCTTGAGGCTCTTGCCCGCGCCGGACGTGCCGGTGACCGACACCACGGTGACGGCCGGTTCGACCAGTCCCGCGGCCAGCGCGGGAGCGAGGGCGAGCGAACCACCCGTCGGGAAACAGCCGGGAACCGCGATCCGCTTGGCACCGGCCAGCTTTTCCCGTGCCCCGGGCAGTTCGGGGAGCCCGTACGACCACTGCCCGGCGTGCTCACCGGAGTACCAGCGCCGCCAGTCGGCCGGATCCGCGAGCCGGTGGTCGGCACCGAGGTCGACGACCAACACCTCCGGGCCGAGCAGCGCCGCGATCCCCGCCGAATGGCCGTGCGGCAGGGCAAGGAACACGACGTCGTGGCCCGCGAGCGTCTCCGGGGTGGTCTCGGCCAGCACCCGCCCGGCCAGCGGAGCGAGGTGCGGCTGGTGCGTGCCCAGTGTCGTCCCCGCGCTGCTCGCCGCGGTCAACGCGCCGATCTCGACCTCGGGATGAGTCAGCAGCAGGCGCAGCAGTTCGCCACCGGCGTACCCGCTCGCCCCGGCCACCGCAATCTTCACCGTCATACGAATGATTATGCACGAGCGTGCAAGCTCAAACAAACAGGGTTCATCCACCTGTCTCACCCCTCCCCTGGCTCCGGAACATCGGTCAGGCACACCGATCCGGCCCACGGACCCGCCACCACCTGCACCGGACCGGCCACGCGCTTCCCGCGCACCGGCGGAACTCCATCCGGCACCGCACCCTCGAACAACTGCCCCAGCGGCCATGGCCGGCCGCGGCCGGGTCACCCCGGCGAGCGCGGCTCAGGCCGCTCCTTCCTCCTCGTCCCGCAGGCTCGGCGGCGTCGGCAGGTGGTTTCCCGGATGCTCCGGATCGCATCCGACCCGCGGCAACCGGGCCCGGATACCACCGGGCGTGCGGGCGAAATGACGTGCGAGGTCGGCGACCGACTCGCCGTCGAGCCACCGGGCCTCGAGTTCGGCATCCATCTCGTCGCTCCACGGCTGTCCCTGCCGCGCGGGCCGGCTGCGGGATCTTCGCCTCCCGCCCGCCCCGGCGAACGTGCGCAGGCTGGTGCCGAGCAGTTCGGCGACCGTCGCGACGGACGCCACGTCGAGGTCGAGCCGTCCCTCGGCGACGGGCTCGCCGTCGGGCCGCTCGCCGCCGATCGTGACGGTGACGCGGTCGGGTTCACCGCCCTCGGTACGGGTGATGACGGCGACCTGGTACTGGATGTCTCCCGACCGGACTTCGGTCCGGTGTTCCTGGATGATCGTCATGGCGGCGAAGGTAGCCGCCACCCCCGACACTTTTCCGACACATAGCGCGATCGGGTGACTGCGCACCGAAACTGTCGGACCCCCGCCCTAGCGTCTTCGGCGACCACGGAAGACGGCTGAGGGGGATCGATGGACGAGCGGAGACCGAGGGTGCCGCGGCCGGGCGGACCGAACCGAAGCACCAGCCAAGATTCAGGACCGGGGCAGACCGGCGAGCACACGCTGGTGCGGTTGGCGCGCCGCGGAATCGGCCTTCTGCCGGGCACCGGCGGCTTTCGGTACCGGTGGCGGCACCGGTTCGCACTGGGCGTCCGATCCGGTGCCCTCGGTGCGCTTCGGCAGCGTGCCGCTCGCGAGGTAGGCGGCCACTTTGTCGTCCACGCACGCCACGCCGGAGAGGGAGCCGGCGTGGGTCGTTCCACCGGGCGCGCTGATCAGACTCGATCGGGGGAACATTCCGCGCACCTCGAGGCTGCCCGCATAGGGCGTGGCCGCGTCCAGTTCCTCGCTGATGAGCAGGATGCCGCCGACCTTCCCGCCATCTACGTGCACCGGCCGCGCGGCCTTCGCGGGCCAGTCGGCGCAGGGCGCGTTGAACCAGGTGTTACCCCACGTCTCGAACGGCGCACGCAGATGAGTCCGCCAGGCGTCGAAGCGCCAGCGGTTCCAGTTGCGCGGCCAAGGCGCGTCGGTGCACTCCACCGACGCGTACACGGCGTAGCTGTTGTCGTCGCCGGGTGGATTCGTCTGGTCGTAGAGGTCCTTGAGCGGTTTCCAGTCACCGCGGTGCACCCAGCCGTCGAAGGCCTCGGCCATCTCCTCCCAGCCGAACACGTAGTAGCCGGCCTGCAGGAACACGTCGGTCCACTCGTCGCCGCCGATCACACCTCCGGCCGCCGAACGGTCGAGCCGTGCCCGCTGCTCGTACCAGAGCTTCTCCACCTCGGTTTCGGTCCCGCCGAGATGGTAGAGGTCGTCGTACTTCGCGAGCCAGGAGAAGTACTCCTTGATCGCGCGGTCGAAGGCCACCTCCTGGTCGAGGTTGCTCCGGTACCAGACCTTGCGCGGATCCACGTTGCCGTCGAGCACCATGCGCCGCACGTGGTCCGGGTAGAGCGTGCTGTAGACCTGGCCGAGGTAGGTGCCGTAGGAGAAGCCGTAGTAGTTGATCCGGGTCTCGCCGAGCGCCTTGCGCAGGCTTTCCAGGTCCTGGGCGACGTCGGTGGTCTTCACGTGGTCGAGGATCGCACCGTTCCCGGCGCAGGCGTCGGCATAGCCCTTCGCCTTCGCCCGCCACGCCTGCTCGGCTCCCGGGACGGAAGGCACGTACTGCGGCCGGTCATAGGAGGCGTACCCGCCATCGCACGTGATCGCCGGTTCACTGGCGCCGACCCCGCGCGGGTCGAAGCCGATCCAGTCGTAGCCGTCACCGGCGTGGTCCGGCACGGACCGGCCGAGCGTCGAGAGGCCGAGACCCGACCCACCCGGACCGCCGGGGTTGACCAGCATCACACCCTGGTACTGCGCGGCCGTGTGCTTGACCCGCGATACGGCGATGCGCACCGTCTCTCCGCCAGGCCGGGCATAGTCCAGGGGAACCACCAGGAAGCCGCATTCGGCACCCGCGCCGGCGAGCCGGCCCGAGGTGCACGGTCCCCAGTCGATCGGCGCCGGCGCGTAACCCGCCGCGTCGGCCGATGCCGCGTCGGCAGGTGGGGCCAGCATCGCGGCCCCGACAGCCGTTGCGGCGAGAACAGCGGCGATTCTCCTCACGGGGGTCCTTTTCGTCCGAGGGCGGCCAGCATCCGGCGGAGCTCCCCGCGACCGAGCACGATCGTCCTTTCCGGTGCGGGGTGCGCCGTCCCCCGTTCACGGGGAGACGGCGTAACGGAGGTGATCACGAATGACCGCGGACAGCAAGTTGGTCGCCGCCGTCCGAAGTGGACTGGCCGAGCTGGCGGACGCGGACCGCGCTCCGGCCATGCAGGCCTACATGAAGTCGGAAATGCCGTTTCGCGGCGTACCGAAGCCGCTGCGCGCGATCCTCACGAGGGCGGTGTTCGCCAAGCATCCTTTGCCGGATCGGGTGAGCTTCATCGCGACCGTCCTCGAGTTGTGGCGGGAGGCCGGCTATCGCGAGGAGCGGTACGCCGCGATCGCGCTGTGCGGGGAGCGCGCGTATCGGCAGTGGCAGGATCCCGGCCTGCTGCCGATGTACGACGAGCTGATCGTCAGCGGGGCATGGTGGGACTACGTCGACGAGCTGGCGATCCGCAGGGTCGGTCCGATCCTGCGGGCGTATCGGGCCGAAGCCACGCCGGTCGTCCGGCGTTGGGCCCTCGACACGGACCGCTGGCGCCGGCGGGCCGCGGTGATCTGCCAGGTCGGCGCCAAGCACGAGATCGATCACGAGCTGCTCACAACCGTGCTCGAGGCGAACGCCGAAGATCCCGATTTCTTCCTGCGCAAGGGAATCGGGTGGGCGTTGCGAGACCACGCCCGGGTCGCACCCGAGTGGGTCCGGACGTTCGTCCGCACCCATCCCGCGTTGTCGGCACTGTCGACCCGGGAGGCGCTGAAGCACCTCGGCTGATCCAGTGGCTCGCCCCCGTGAGCACCACCTGGTGCGGCGGTGCACAGGGGCGGCACCGGTCAGGCGCGCAACGTCGCGCCGAAGCGATCGCCTGCGGCGGCGACGGCCTCGTCACGGGCCTTGGTGGCCTCGTCGACGGTCAGCGTGCGGTCCGGAGCCCGGAAGCGGAGCTTGTACGCGAGCGAGCGCTTCCCTTCGCCGAGCTGCTCACCGGTGTAGACGTCGAAGAGAGTGATCTCCTCGAGCAAGTTCCCGGCGCCCTCGCGGAGCACGTCGGCGAGGTCGGCCGACGGCACGTCCGAGCCCGCGACGAGCGCAACGTCCAGCAGCACCGGCGGGTAGGCCGAGATACTGGGCGCCGGGCGCGAGTCGGGCAGCGGGATGGCGTCGAGATCGAGTTCCATGGCGACCGTCCGGGGTGGCAGGCCCAGTGCCTCGACCACCTTCGGGTGCAGCTCGCCGGCGTGCCCGACCGGCCAGTCCCCCACCCGCAGCTGCGCGCAGCGGCCGGGGTGCCACGGCAGGAGATCCGCCGCCTGCACCGTCAGCGGCATTCCCGCGGCCTCGGCCACCAGCCGGGCGGCCTGCACCGCGTCGGCCCAGCCGGCCTGCTCGCCCTTGCCCCACCAGCCGGTACGGGTGTGCTGACCGGAAAGAACCACCGCAACGTGCTCCGGCTGCGCCGGCACCGCTTCCTCGAGCACGGCGAGCTCCTCGTCGCTCGGCCGGTGCTCGACTCCGAGGTCGGGCACGCTGAGCTGGTTCGGCTTCGGCAGCACCACCTGGCCGACGTGGAACAGCGACACGTCCTTGATCCCCCGGGAGACGTTGCGCTGCACCGTCTCCAGCAGGCCGGGCAGCAGAGTGCTGGCCATCCGGTCGTGATCGGCCTCGAGCGGATTGCGTACCCGCACCGTCGAGCGGCGCACGTCGTCGGCGGGCAGACCGAAGGCGTCCCACACCGTTTCGCTCACGAACGGGAACGGCAGCACCTCCACGTAGCCCGCTTCCGCAAGCGCGCGCGACACGGCGCGGCGGCGGCGCTGGGTGTCGGTGAGGCCCCGGCCGGCAGGCGCGGCGGGCAGCACCGACGGGATGCTGTCGTAGCCCTCGAGCCGCAGCACCTCCTCGACGAGGTCGGCGGGCTGCACCAGGTCGGCCCGCCAGCTCGGCGGTACCGCGGTGACCACCGAGACCCCTTCGTCGGTGGTCCGCACCTGGAGCTTGCAGCCGATCTGGCCGAGGCGGCGCACGGTGACGCCACGCTCGTAACGCACGCCGGCGATCTGGTCGGGCAGGTTGATCGGCATGGTGACCGCTTCGTGCGCAGCGACCTCGCCCACGTCGGTGCGGCCGGGCTGAATCGCGCCTTCGCCGTACTGGCGCAGAAGCCGCGCGGCCAGTTCGACCGCGGCCGCGCACAGCGCCGGGTCGGTGAACCGCTCGAATCGCTTCGCCGCTTCGGAGAACAGCTTGTGCCGGCGCGCGGTGCGGCTGATCGACGCCGGGTTCCAGTGCGCGGCCTCGAGCAGCACGTCCGTGCTTTCCGGAGTGATCTCCGTGCTCGCGCCGCCCATCGTGCCGGCGAGCGAGATCACGCCGCTGTCGTCGGCGATCACGATGTCGTCGGTGTCCAGCGCGCGCTCGGCGTCGTCGAGGGTGGTGAGCTTCTCCCCCGCGTTCGCCCGGCGGACCACGAGTTCGCCCTGGACGGAGCCGGTCGCGAACGCGTGCAGCGGATGCCCGAGCTCCAGCATCACGTAGTTGGTGACGTCGACCGCGAGCGAGATGGACCGGATTCCGGCCAGCATCAGGCGGCGGCGCATCCACCACGGCGTCGGCGCGGTCGCGTCGAGTCCGGTGACCCGGCGCAGCACGAACCGCGGGCAGCCCTCCGGATCCTCGACCCGCACCGGCCACGCGTCGCCCTCGGCGGCCGGCACCTCCAGCGAGGCCGGGTCGCCGAAGGCCACGTCGAGCGCGTTGGACAGCTCGCGGGCCAGGCCGCGGACGGACAGCGCGTAGCCGCGATCCGGCGTCGGCGTGACCTCGATGACGTGGTCGTCGAGACCGAGCAGCTCGCGGGCGTCGTCGCCGGGGCTCGCGGCGCCCGGGGGAAGCACGAGGATGCCGGTGTGGTCGTCGCCGAGGCCCAGCTCCTTGGCCGAGCAGATCATCCCGTCGCTGACCTTGCCGTAGGTCGTGCGCGAGGCGATCGCGAAGTCACCCGGCAGCACGGCACCGGGAAGCGCGACCGCGACGAGGTCGCCCTCGGCGAAGTTGCGCGCGCCGCACACGATGCCGCGGGTCTTGATGCCGTGCGGGCCCTCGTTCTCGATCCGGCCGTCCTGGGCCTGGTCGCCGTCCTCGTCGTCCTCGTCGTCCTCTTCGGACTCCGCCGGCTCCTCGGGTGCGGGATCAGGCTCCTCGCCGACCTCGACGCGGCAGAACCGCACCGGCTTCTTGAAGCCGGTCAGCTCCTCGATCTCGGCCACCCGCCCGACCACGAGCGGGCCGGTGACCGGGCCGAGCTCGCTCAGCTCGTCGACCTCGATCCCGATCCGCACGAACGCGTCCGCCAGGTCCTGGGGCGTGACCTCGGCATCCACGTCGAGATGCTCGGTCAGCCAGCTCACCGGGACTCGCACTACGCCTCCGTTCCGAAGGGAAGGGTGAACCGCACGTCGCCCTCGACCATGTCGCGCATGTCCGGGATGCCGTTGCGGAACTGCAGGGTCCGCTCGACGCCCATGCCGAACGCGAAACCCGAGTACACGCCGGGATCGACGCCGCAGGCGCGCAGCACGTTCGGGTTGACCATGCCGCAGCCGCCCCATTCGACCCAGCCGGCGCCGCCGCGCTTCTCCTCGAACCACACGTCCACCTCGGCGGAGGGTTCGGTGAACGGGAAGAAGTGCGGGCGCAGCCGGGTCCGGGAACGCTCGCCGAACATCGCGCGGGCGAAGGCGTCCAGGGTTCCCTTCAAGTGCGCCATGGTCAGGCCCTTGTCCACCGCGAGGCCCTCGACCTGGGTGAACACCGGGGTGTGCGTGGAGTCCAGCTCGTCGGTGCGGTACGTCCGGCCGGGGCACACCACGTACACCGGCAGGTCACGGTGCAGCAGGCTGCGGGCCTGCACCGGCGAGGTGTGCGTGCGCAGCACCAGACCGGAGTCCTCCTCGCCGACGTAGAAGGTGTCCTGCAGCTGGCGCGCCGGGTGGTCCTTGCCGAAGTTCAACGCGTCGAAGTTGAACCATTCTGCCTCGAGCTCCGGGCCTTCGGCGATCTCGTAACCCATGCCGACGAAGACGTCGCCGATCCGCTCGCACAGGGTGCTGATCGGATGCCGGGCGCCACGCGGGACGCGGTCCCACGGCAGCGTCACGTCCACGGTCTCCTCGCGGAGCACCCGCTCGTCACGCTCGGCCTGCAGCGCCACGCGGCGCTGGTCGAAAGCGGACTGCACGGCCTGACGCGCCTCGTTGACCCGTTTGCCGGCGTCGGCCTTCTCCTGCTTGGGCAGCGCGCCGATCTCCCGGCGGGCGAGCAGCAGTGGTGACTGGTCGCCGAGATGGGCCGGCTTGACGGCGGCGAGCGCGTCCAGGTCTGCCGCGCCGGCGAAGGCCTCCTCGGCCGCCTTGATCGCCGCACGCAGGGTCTCCGGTGCGAGCACGTCGACCGGCTTTTCTGTGGCTCCGGACATGACTCCTCGGCGTCCGCTGGGACTGGTCTGGTCGGCGGCACGCGGGCAGGCCGCCACACGTGCTCATCGGGCAGCTCAGTCTAGTGGATCGGCCGCCGGCCCCGGCCGGTCACCCTCCGCTTCCGCAGCGGCCGCACCGGCTCGACTTCGTCGCCGGCGCTGACCGACGTGGGTCAACGCCCCCGGCGACCCAGCCGGCAGTAAGCACATCGGGTGACTGCTGCGCCTGGTGTCGGGCTGGGCGTGTCAGCCGTGGTGCGACCCGCACGGGGGCAGGACGGCCGCGTCGCAGGCGCGGACTGCGCTCGCCCGGACCGCGCCGGTCCCAGCCCAGCCGTTCTCGGTCGGCAGACGCTGTTGCGGGGCACGCTGAAGAGACCGGGCACGTCGTCGAGGCGAGGATGTCAGCGGTGAGTGGCCATCGCGGTGGTGTAGACGCACACGGCGGCCGCGGTGGCCAGGTTGAGGCTTTCCGCCTTGCCGTACAACGGGATTCGCACCGACTCGTCGGCTGCGGCCAGGACGTCGACGGGAAGGCCGTGGGCCTCGTTGCCGAAGAGCCAGGCCACCGGCGTGGTGAAGCGCAGGGCTTCCAGCGAAGTCGTGGCATAGCCGGAGGCGGCGAAGGTGCGCAAGCCGGCTGCGCGCAGGGCAGTGAGCGCAGCGGGCACGTCGCGGGTCCGGGCCAGCGGGATGTGGAAGATGCTGCCTGCCGCGGATCGGACACTCTTGCCATTGTGCGGGTCCACTGTGTCGCCCGCCAGCAGGACCGCGTCGGCGCCGGCGGCGTCGGCTACGCGGATCACGGTGCCCGCGTTGCCGGGTTCGGACACGTCCACGAGGACCACCACCAGACGGGCCGCGGCGAGCACTGTCTCCAGTGGACGGTCGACCACCGTGCACACCGCCACGATCCCTTGGGGCGTCACGGTTTCCGAGAGACCGGCCGCGGCGCGGTCGGTGATCGGGGACACCGGCACGGCAAGATCGGCGGCGGCGGTGAGCAGCACGGGGTGGGCGGCCGCGGCTCGTTCGGTGGCGAAGAGCTCGTGCACCGTGCCGTGGGCCAGTGCGGACTCGACGGCGTTCGCGCCTTCGGCCAGGAAACGGCCGGTCTTCTCACGTTCCGCGCGCCGGATCAGCTTGCGCGCAGCAACGACCCGGGGGGTCCGTTCGGTGAACGGGACCGCCCCGGGCCGGAAGAGACTGCCGGTCAGGCCGACTTCGCTTCGCCGGTGTTGACGTTCGCCTTGGCGAGCTCGGCGAGCGCGGTGAAGGCGGCGGCGTCGTTGACCGCGAGGTCCGCGAGGATCTTGCGGTCCACCTCGACACCCGCGGCCTTGATGCCCTGGATGAACCGGTTGTAGGTCACGCCGTTGGCACGAGCGGCCGCGTTGATCCGGGTGATCCACAGCTGGCGGAAGTCACCCTTGCGCGCGCGGCGGTCGCGGTAGGCGTAGTTGAGCGAGTGGAGCGTCTGCTCCTTGGCCTTGCGGTACAGCCGCGAGCGCTGGCCGCGGTAGCCGCTGGCCAGGTCGAGAGTCGCGCGACGCTTCTTCTGGGCGTTGACCGCCCGCTTGACGCGTGCCACTGGTCCATCCTGTCGGGTTCGGGGGGTGCGGTGACCCCGGAGTGGTCGGGAAAGTGTGCGGGGAGAAGCTCAGCGGCCGAGCAGGCGCTTGACGCGGCCGACGTCGTTCTGGGCGACCTCGGTGGTGCCCTCGAGACGGCGGGTGACGCGGCTGGACTTCTTCTCCATCAGGTGGCGGCGGCCGGCCTTCTGGCGGCGCAGCTTGCCCGAGCCGGTCACGCGGACCCGCTTCGACGTGCCGCTGTGCGTCTTCATCTTCGGCATGGTTGTCCCTCTTCCGTGCGGCGGCACACCGGTGCCCCGGTGTGCCGCTGACTGTGCTGGTCGGCGCCGGCCTCAGGCCTCGGGCGCCGTTTCGGCCTTGGCCGCCTTCGGCTTCACGTTCTTGTGCGGCGCCAGCACCATGATCATGTTGCGGCCGTCCTGCTTCGGGGACGACTCCACGAAACCGAGCTCGGTGACGTCGTCGGCGAGCTTCTGCAGCAGCCGGTATCCGAGTTCGGGCCGCGACTGCTCACGCCCGCGGAACATGATCGTGACCTTGACCTTGTTGCCGGCCGCCAGGAACCGCGACACGTGACCCTTCTTGGTCTCGTAGTCGTGCTGGTCGATCTTCGGACGCAGCTTCTGTTCCTTGATGACGGTGAGGTGCTGGTTGCGGCGCGAGTCACGGGCCTTCTGCGCACTCTCGTACTTGAACTTGCCGAAGTCCATGAGCTTGGCCACCGGCGGGCGCGCCTGCGGGGCCACCTCGACGAGGTCGAGGTCCGCTTCCTGGGCAAGCCGCAGCGCATCCTCGATCCGGACGATGCCGACCTGCTCGCCGTTGGGACCGACGAGCCGGACTTCCGGCACCCGGATGCGTTCGTTGATGCGTGTATCGGAGCTGATGGGGCCTCCTTGGTCCGAGTGACTTCTTCTCGTTTCGACCTGGTGCCCACAAGACTGAGGCCCCGGCGCCGGCTGCTGCCGGTGCACGGGGCCCGCTCTGTCTCCGATCGCCGGGACGGGAGGATGCCATTACCGCATCCGACCACCTCGGCGAGACCGGACCCGGCCACCTCAGGCGGCGGCGCGGGTGGGAGCGGGGCTCCACTTGCCGCCCCCGATCGCTCGGGGGCTGGTCGCTCGTGGAAGGGTACCAGACGTGTCAGAACAACCTTCTTCACCGCCCCCGTATTCCCCGGACGACCGCAGCCTGGAGGACATTCCGAGCGTCGAGGTGATCAGCCGCGCGGCCGTGATGCTGCTGTCCGCGGGCGCCGAACGGCTCGGCCTGGCCGACGCCGACCCGGAACGCTCGCCGCACCGCGACCTCGACGAGGCCCGCCGCCTCATCACCGCGCTCGCCGGGCTGGTCACCGCGTCGGCAGAATACCTGGGCCTGCACGCCGGCCCGTTGCGCGACGGGTTGCAGTCGCTGCAGAAGGCGTTCCGGGAAGCGTCCGCGGTCCCCGACCCGCCGGGCCAGGGGCCGGGCGAGAAGTACACCGGGCCGGTCTACTGAGGGACCGCTTCCGAGGCAGAGGTGGACGGCCGGGACGGGCGAAGGCGCACGCCGCGGACGGCGCCGGGCTGAATCGCCGGGCACTGGGACGGTGTTCGCCCAGTGAGCGACACACGAGTCCGCGGCGGCACCCGGGCCCGGGTGCCGCCGGGCGACATCCCTGACGGGCCATCGAGAATTCCGCCGCGAGGCACGGCCCGGCGGAAGTCATCGAGAAGCCGGGCGACACAGCGCCGTCGCAGTCATCGAGAAGCCGGGCGACAGAGCGCGAGACACCGGCCCGATAGAGCTTGCCGGACGGCAGTGCTCACATCTAACATGTTAGATGTGAGCACCCTCCCCCGCGTGTCCCGGTCGCTGCTGCGGGATGCGGCGTACGAGCGGATCCGGCACGCGATCATCGACGGCAGCCTGGCGCCGGGCGCTCCGTTGCGGGACGCGGACCTCGCCGAGGAGCTGGGGCTTTCCCGGGCGCCGGTACGGCAGGCGCTGCTGCGGCTGGCCGAGGACGGGCTCGTCGTCTCCAAGCCGCAGAGCTACACGCGGGTCGCCGAGTTCGACGCCGACGACGTGCGGGACGCGGTGCGGCTGGTGCGCGCGCTGCACGAACTCGCCGTGCGGGAGGCGCTCCCCCGGCTCGGGCCGGCGCAGATCGCCGCGATGCGTGCGGCGAACGAGCGGTTCGCCGCCGCGGTCGGGAGCGGGGATGTCGGCGCCGCCATCGAGGCGGACGACGAACTGCACGACGTACCCGTGCGCGCGTGCGGCAATCGCGCGGTCGCCGCGACGCTCGGGCGGTACACACCGTTGCTGCGGCGGCTCGAATACGCGCGGTTCAGCTCGTTGCCCGCGCAGCGTTCGGTCAAGCGGCACAACGAGCTCGTCGCGGCACTCGAGGCCGGCGACGGCGCCACCGCCGCCCGGGTCACCTCGACCATCTGGACCGATCTCGAAGCACTCCTGGAGGATTCGTGAGCCTGGCCGACTTCCCGCGTTTCCCGCTGCTCGTCGGGCCGTCCCCGGTGCACCGCCTGGAACGGCTGACCGGGCAGCTCGGCGGCGCCGCCCTGTGGGCCAAACGCGAGGACCTCAACTCGGGACTCGCCTTCGGCGGCAACAAGACCCGCAAACTCGAGTACCTGGTCGCGGACGCGCTCGCGCACGGCGCCGACACCCTCGTGTCCATCGGCGGTGTGCAGTCCAACCACACCCGCCAGGTCGCGGCGGCCGCGGCCCGCGCCGGCCTGAAAGCCGTGCTGGTGCAGGAAAGCTGGGTCGATTGGCACGATCCGCTGCACGACCGGGTCGGCAACATCCAGCTCTCGCGGATGCTCGGCGCGGACGTGCGGCTGGTCGACGCCGGCTTCGGCATCGGGTTCAAGGAAAGCTGGGAGCAGGCGCTGGCGGAGGTGGAAGCCGGCGGCGGACGGCCGTACGCGATCCCGGCTGGCGCCTCGGACCACCGGCTCGGCGGGCTCGGCTTCGCGAACTGGATCCTGGAACTCGAGGCACAGGAACGGGAACTCGGCGTCTTCTTCGACACGGTCGTGGTCTGCTCGGTCACCGGCAGCACCCAGGCCGGGATGCTGGCCGGGGTCGCGGTGAGCGGGCGGCCACGGCGGATCATCGGCATCGACGCCTCGGCGAAACCGGCCGAGACCCGGGCCCAGATCGGCCGGATCGCCCAGCACACCGCGGATCTGCTGGGCGCAGGGCAGATCGGGAACGTCGTGCTGGACGAGCGCTACCACGCGGGTGTCTACGGCATCCCGGACGAGCGGACGCTCGCGGCGATCCGGACCGCCGCGCACTGCGAGGCGATGATCACCGACCCGGTGTACGAGGGGAAGTCGATGGCCGGCCTGATCGATCTGGTGCGGCGCAAGGAGATCCCGGCCGAGTCGAACGTGTTGTACGCGCACCTGGGCGGGCAGCCCGCGATCAACGCCTACACGAGCGTGCTCGGCTGACCACCCAGCCGCGCGGAGAAGTCCGCGGATACCGCCCGGCCGGCGCAGGTGCACCGGCCGGGCAGCCCGGTCAGTCCAGGACCGCGAGGACGTCGATCTCCACCAGCAGACCCGCGGGCAGGCCGACGTACACCGTGGTGCGGGCGGGCTGCGGGGCGTCGCCGATGAGCTCGTCGTAGACCTCGTTGAACGGCGCGAAGTGGCCGGTGTCGGTGAGGTACACGCGCACCATCACCGCGTCCGCCCAGCTCGCGCCCGCTTCGGTGAGGATCGCCTCGATGTTCTTGAACGCCTGGCGGGTCTGGCCCGCCACGTCCTCGCCGACCACCGCACCGCTGGCCGGGTCGAACGCGACCTGGCCGGCCACCTGCAGGATGTTTCCCTTGCGGACGGCTTGCGAGAACTTCGCCGGCGGCTGCGGCGCGTTCCGCGTGCTGAAGGCCGTCTTGCCCATCATTGCCCCTTTCCGTTCCCCGTCCATCCACTGTGGACGGATGCTTCCCCGGTGGCCGCCAGCAGCTCGGGGGCGAGTGCCAGCAGGCCGTCGTGGTCGAGCAGGACCTTCGGCACCGACATCGACGCCGCGGCCAGCACCTCGCCCCCGGCGCCGCGTACCGGCGCCGCGATGCAGTGGATGAAGTCCTCGTGCTCGGCATTGTCCACGGCGTACCCACGCGCCAGCACCTGCTCGAGCTCCGCCAGGTAGGCCTCGGGCGTGACGATCGTATTCGGTGTCATGCTGGGATAATCCATCCCGTGCGCGATCTCCCGGCGCTGCGCCGGAGGCATGGCGGCGACGAGCACCTTGCCGACCGCGGTGCAGTGCAATGGCGCGCGTTTGCCGATGCGCGAATACATCCGCACCGAGTGGTGACCTTCGTACTTGTCGATGTACACGACCTCGCCGTCTTCGTAAGACGCGAGATGCACCGTGTGTCCCGTCCGCACGTTCAGGGCAGCCAGAGCCTCGTGTGAACTCCGGCGTACGTCCCGGTCCTCCAGCGCCTGGCTGGCGAGGTCGAACAGGGCGCTCCCGAGCCGGTAATGCCGCGCGCCTTCGCGTCGTACGAAATGGTGCGACTCCAGTGTGCGCAGCAGGCGCAGCACCGTCGTCTTGTGGACGCCGATCTCCTCGGCCAGTTCGTCGAGGGTCCGTGCGCCCCGGGCGAGACCGCTGAGCACGGTCAACGCGCGATCCAGGCTTTGGCTCACGTGACCAGCACCCCTTCCCCGGTCAACCGTGCGGCGCCCCAGCCCTCGGCGTCCGCGGTCAACAGCGCCGTGATCACCGGCTGCGGCAGCGGAACGCCGACGTCGTCCTGGGTCAGCAGCGTCGCGGCGGCCTGGAGGTGGCCGCGGCGCAGCCGGGTACGCGGATCCGCGCCCTGCAGCGTGGCGGCCAGGAATCCGGCGGCGAACGCGTCTCCGGCACCGACCGGCTCGACCACGTCGACCCGCAGCGCCGGCGCGAAGAGCGGTTCCTCGTCGCCTTCGGCCAGCGTCGCACCGTGCTCGCCGTGCTTGACCACGAGCGTATGCGGACCAGGCAGGAGTTCCCGCAGCCGCAGCGCGTCGCCGGTTCCCCACACCCGCTCGGCTTCGTCGTCGCCGGTGAGCACGATGTCCGCACGCCCGGCCAGTTCACGAAGCATCGACAGGTCGCGGCCGGTCCACAACGCCGGACGATGGTTGACATCGAACGACACCAGCAGTTCGTCACGCGGCATGTCCAGCAGCGCGCGCACGAGTGCTTCGCAGCTGTCCGACAGTGCGGGCGTGATACCGGACAGGTGCAGCACCCGTACTCCGGAGAAGTCCAGCTGCCCGATCAGCTCCGGCCCCATCCCGGAGGCGGCCGAACCGGACCGGTAGTAACGCACCGGACTGCCGCTCGCGCCGGATTCCTTGAGGTACAACCCGGTCGGCCGGGCCGGATCCACGACCACCGCGCCGACGTGCACGCCCGCGGCGGCGATCTCGCGCACGATCGCGCGGCCGAACGGATCGTCACCGACCGCGCTGACCCACGCACTGGGCACGCCGAGCGCGGGCAGGTGCGAGGCGACGTTCGACTCGGCTCCGCCGACCGTGCGCAGCCAGGTCCGGACCTCGTCCGGCGGGCCGGGTTCGGCCGGCACGAACAAGGCCATCGACTCGCCGATGCAGAGCACCTCCGGCGCACCGGTCGGACTGGTGGTCACAGCTGCATTCCCCGTTCTTTCACCCCGTTGACCAGTGGCGACCCGGATGCTACACCTATGCAACGCATTTTGCGCAACGTCCGTTGCAATATACGCAACCGAGGTCTTCTGATGAACAGCTCCGGCAACGCCGCTCTCGACGCCGCCGTCCACGCCGGGCGCGCGGAACGGATCGACTGGCGGTTCCGCTCGATCGCGCCCACGCTCGCCGGGCTCACACTCGACGAGGCCGCGGCCCGGCGCGCGAACCTGTTCACCGACGGGTTCTTCGGCCCGTTCGTGGTGCTCGACGCGGCGGCGCTGGAACACAACCTGACCACCATGGCGCGGTGGTGCGCCGAACGCGGGATCGCCCTCGCTCCGCACGGCAAGACCACCATGGCGCCCGAACTGTTCGCCCGCCAGCTCGCGCACGGGGCGTGGGGCATCACCGCCGCGAACGCCGGGCACGTGCGGATCTACCGTGCCTTCGGGGTGTCCAGGGTGCTGCTGGCGAACCAGCTCGTCGACCCGTCGGGACTGCGCTGGCTCGCCGCCGAACTGGCCGCGGACCCGGACTTCGAGTTCGTCTGCTGGGTCGATTCCGTGCGCGGAGTCGAGCTGATGACCGCCGCGCTCGCCGGTTCGCCGCGGCCGGTGGACGTGCTGGTGGAGCTGGGCGCCGACGGCGGACGCACCGGCGTGCGCGACGCCTCGACGGCGCTCGCAGTCGCCGAAGCGGTCGCGAAAAGCCCGGCCCTGCGGTTGCGGGGTACCGGCGGTTACGAAGGCGCGCTCTCGCACCACACCGACGACACGGCGCTGGCGAAGATCAGTTCCTATGTGGACGGTCTGCGCGACCTGGCCGTCACCTTTGCCGGGAAGGGCCTGCTCGCCGAGGGCCAGGTCTATGTGACCGCGGGCGGCAGCGCCTATTTCGACCGCGTGGTGGACGAGCTGACGAAGCCGTGGCCGGGTGGCCTCGACGTGCTCCCGATCCTGCGCAGCGGCGCCTACCTCACCCACGACGACGGCTTCTACCGCGAGATCTCGCCTCTCGGCGCGCATCCGCGCATCACCGGTGTCGAAACGCTCCACCCGGCACTGCACGCGTGGGCGCAGGTCACGTCGAAGCCGTCGGATGAGCTGGCCCTGCTGACCGCGGGCAAGCGCGATCTGCCCTACGACGAGGGCATGCCCGAACCGCAGCAGCTGCGCAAGGGCGGCGTGCTCACCGACCTGACCGGGCACACCGTGGCGAAGATGAACGACCAGCACGCCTTCCTCATCCTGCCGGCCGGTTCACCGGTGGAGGTCGGTGACTGGGTGCGGCTCGGGCTGTCGCATCCGTGCACGACGTTCGACAAGTGGCCGCTGCTGCCGGTGGTGGACGCCGACGGCGAGACCGTGACCGACTTCGTCCGGACGTGGTTCTGATGGATCTGGTGATCCGCGGCGCGCAGGTGGCGGACGGAACGGGAGCCGCGGTGACCCGCCGGGACGTCGGGCTCACCGGCGACCGGATCGCCGAGGTCGGCGAACCGGGCACGCTCTCGGCGCGGCGCGTACTGGACGCCACCGGGCTGGTGCTCTCCCCCGGGTTCGTCGACATGCACTCGCATTCCGACCTTCAGCTGCTGGCCGAGCCGGACCACCTCGCCAAGGTGAGCCAGGGCGTGACCACCGAGGTGCTGGGTCAGGACGGCCTCTCCTACGCGCCGGTGGACGACGAGGTGCTGGCCGTGCTGCGGCAGCAGCTCGCCGGCTGGAACGACGATCCGGCGGGATTCGCCTGGGACTGGCGGTCGGTCGGCGAGTACCTCGACCGGCTCGACCGGGGCATCGCGGTGAACGCCGCCTACCTCGTACCGCAGGGCACCGTGCGCATGCTGGCGGTCGGCTGGGCGGACCGGCCGGCCACCGGAGCCGAGCTGAACCGGATGAAGGAGCTGATCGCGACCGGCATGGCCGAAGGCGCGTTCGGCCTGTCGTCGGGGCTCACCTATACGCCCGGGATGTACGCGAGCACCGACGAACTGGTCGAGCTGTGCCGGGTGGCCGGCGAGCGCGGCGGCTACTACAGCCCGCACCACCGCAGTTACGGCGCCGGCGCGCTGGATGCGTTCGCGGAGATGGTCGACGTCTCCCGCCGGGCCGGCTGCCCGCTGCATCTCGCGCACGCGACCATGAACTTCTCGGTCAACAAAGGCAAGGCACCGGATCTGCTGCGGCTGCTGGACGACGCGCTCGACGACGGCTGCGACATCACTCTCGACACCTACCCGTACCTGCCGGGCGCGACCTACCTGTCCGCACTGCTGCCCAGCTGGGCCACCGAGGGCGGGCTGGAGCCGACGCTGGCGCGACTGTCCGAACGCGACACTCGTGAACGGATCCGGATCGCGCTGGAGGAGTCCGGTTCGGACGGTGCGCACGGCGTGCCGATCGACTGGAACGCCATCGAGATCAACGGTGTCCGCCGGGCGGAGAACTCCGCGCTCGTGGGCCACAGCGTCGCCGAATCGGCGCGGACCGCCGGAAAGGCCCCGGCCGAGCTGTACTTCGACACGTTGCTGAACGAGCGGCTCGGCACCTCCTGCCTGATGCACGTCGGGCACGAGGAGAACGTGCGGGCCATCATGCGCCACCGCACGCACACCGGCGGTTCGGACGGCCTGCTCGTGGGCGACCGGCCGCATCCGCGCGCGTGGGGCACGTTCCCGCGCTACCTCGCCCGTTACGTCCGCGAGCTGGGCGTGCTCGAGCTGGCGGACTGCATCGCGCACCTCACCGGGCGCGCGGCACGGCGGCTCGGGCTGACCGACCGCGGCCTGATCCGCCCCGGCTACGCCGCCGACCTGGTGCTGTTCGATCCGGACACGGTCTCGGACACCGCGACGTTCGACGTCCCGCGGCAAGCCGCCGCGGGGATCTCCCACGTCTTCGTGAACGGCGTCGCCGCGCTCGAGGACACCCACCCCACCGGCGCGCTCGCCGGGCACTCCCTTCGGCACCCCGGGAGGGGCAGATGATCGACTGGCTGCAGACCACCACCGGCGGCCTGCTCACCCTGGCCGCGGTGTCCATCGCGCTGCTGCTCGTGCTCATCATCAAAGTCAAGCTCGAACCGTTCATCGCGCTGATCGTGGTGGGGCTGCTCACCGCGCTCGCCGCGGGAGTCCCGGTGGGCACGCTGGTCGGCACCGCGCAGAAGACCTCGGACTCGTTGCTGGAGAAGGGCTTCGGCAGCATTCTCGGGCACATCGCGGCGATCATCGGCCTGGGTACGCTGCTGGGCTCGATCCTGGAGAAATCCGGTGGCGCACGCGTGCTGACGTCCGCGCTGCTGCGGGCTTTCGGCGAGAAGCGCGCACCGCTGGCGATGGGCCTGTCCGGGTTGATCTTCGGCATCCCGGTGTTCTTCGACATCGGCATCTTCGTGCTCGCGCCGCTGGTCTACGCGGCGGCCAAACAGGGCGGCCGCTCGATCGTGCTGTACGCGATGCCGTTGATCGCGGGGCTGTCCATCACGCACGCGTTCATCCCGCCGCATCCCGGTCCGGTCGCCGCCGCCGGGCTGCTGCACGTGGATCTCGGCTGGCTGATCCTGATGGGCGCGGTGTGCGGAATCCCGGCCTGGTTCATCGGCGGCATCCTCTACTCCACCTGGATCGGCAAGCGGGTGAACGTCCCGCTGGCCGAGGAGTTCGCCAACCTGGCGGGCGACGACGAGGACGAGGTCCGCACCCCGCCGTCGCTGGCGCTGGTCGGCGGCATCATCGCGGTGCCGCTCGTGCTGATCCTGCTCGGCACGTTCGGCAGCATCCTGCTGCCGAAGGGCTCGGCTGCCGCCGGCGTCGCGGCGTTCCTCGGCACCCCGGCGATCGCGCTGACCATCGCGACGCTGCTCGCCTCGTGGCTGCTCGGCCGCCGCCGGGGCATGACCGGCGCCGACCTCACCCAGCTCTCGGCCAACGCGCTGCGCCCGGTCGCGATGATCCTGCTGGTGGTGGGCGCGGGCTCGTTCTTCGGTGCGGTGCTGTCCGCGACCGGGATCGGCAAGGCGGTGGCCGGTTCACTCGGCGACGCCGGGCTGCCGGTCATCCTCGCCTCGTACGTGATCAGCTGCGGCCTCCGCATCGCGCAGGGCTCGGCCACGGTCGCGATCGTGACCACCGGCGGCATCGTCGCGCCCACGGTGCTGGAGTTGCACTACTCGCAGCCGCAGCTCGCGCTGGTCGTGGTCGCCATCTCCGCCGGGTCGATCATCGCCTCGCATGTGAACGACGGCGGGTTCTGGATCGTGTCCCGGTACTTCGGGCTGACCGTGACCCAGACGCTGAAAACCTGGACCGCCCTGGAAACAGTCCTTTCCCTGAGTGGTTTCGGCGTGGCAGCATTGGTGATGGCATTGGTCTGAACCAAGTTGGTCTGAACCACCCGGGACGACAGCAGGGAGAATCCGATGGCCGCAGTTTCCCGTCGCACGTTCCTCGGCGCGGCCGGCGCCGCCGGGGCCGCCGGCGTGCTGGGCGCCCCGCTCGCGAACGCCGCGCTGTCCGGCCCGCGTGCCGGGACCACCGCGTACGTCGGCAGCTACACCAGCACCCCGCCGACCGGCCACGGGCTCGACGTGGTCGCCCGGGCCGGCACCGAGCCGGCGTTGTCGGCGGTGCGGACGGTCCCCGGGGTGCCGGACGCGTCGTGGTTCGACCGCAGCGCCGACGGCCGCACGCTGTACGTGACGAACGAAGGCGACCCGGACGGAACGGTCTCCGCGCTCGACGTGAGCACCGCGGGCGAGCCCAAGCTGCTCGGCTCGGTGTCGTCGAAGGGTGCCGCGCCCACGCACCTTTCCGTGCACGCCAGCCAGAAATACGTGCTGGCGGCCAACTACGGCTCGGGCAGCGTGGTCGTGCTGCCGATCGAGGACGGCGGCAAGCTCGGCGAGGCCACCGACCTTCAGCAGCACACCGGCACCGACCGCGAGGCGCACGCCCACCAGGTGGTGAACGACCCGTCCGGCCAGTGGGTGCTCGCGGTCGACCTCGGCACCGACTCGGTCTACGTCTACGCGCTCGACGCCGGGACCGGAAAACTCTCCCTGCACAAGCAGGTCACGCTGCCGGCCGGCGCGGGGCCGCGGCACCTGACGTTCCATCCCGACGGCAAGCACGCCTACCTCGCCCAGGAGCTGCGGCCGGAGATCACCGTGGCCGGCTGGGACGCCGACAAGGGCGAGTTCACCCCGCTCGCAGTGGTCCCGGCCGTGCCCGACGGCAGCACGGGCGACCTCTTCCCGGGCGAGATCGCAGTGTCGCGGGACGGGAAGTTCGCCTACGCCACCGTGCGCGGGCCGAACACGATCGCCACCTTCGCCGTGGACGGCGACGGCGCCGGGCTGGAACTGCTGTCCAGTGTGGACACCGGGGGCAACTGGCCACGGCATCTCGCGCTCGATCCGGACGAGGGCTGGTTCTACGTGTCCAACCAGCGTTCCGGCACGGTCACCTGGCTGCCCCGCGACCCCGCGACCGGCCTGCCCGGCTCGGTCGCCGGTTCCCTCGAAGTACCCAGCGTCAACTCGGTCTTCTTCGCCTGATCCCCTCGTGAGTGGCGAAGCCGGTTCTCACCGGCGTCGCCACTCACGACCAGCTATCCGGGAGTTCCCATGAGACTGCGTCGTTCCCTGCCCGCGTTCGCCGCGCTCGCGTTGCTGGCCGGCTGTGCCCCCGCCCAATCCGGTCCGGCCGGAGCTGGAGGTGACGAGCAGACCGGGACCCTGCGGGTCTGGCTGTTCGACGAAGCCAGTCGCGCCCCCAAGGAAGCCGCGGTGAAGGAGGCCGCCGCCGAGTTCGAAGCCGCGCATTCCGGCGTCCACGTGGACGTGCAGTGGGTCCCGGTGGAGGGCCGCGCCGACAAGTTCTCCGGCGCGTTCAACGATCCGGCCAACGCACCGGACCTCGCCGAGTTCGGCAACACCGACGTCGCCAGCTACGCCGAGACCGGCGCACTGTCCGACCTGTCCGGCGACATCGCGTCCTGGCCGCAGGGCGAGGACCTGCTGCCGTCGGTGCTGGACACCGCGAAGGCGAACGGCAAGACCTACGGCCTGCCCTGGTACACCGGGATCCGCGCGCTGTACTACCGCACCGACGTGTTCACCGAGCTGGGCCTGAAGCCGCCGTCCACGCTCGCCGAGCTGACCGACGACGCGCGCAAGATCCGGGCCGCCAAGCCGGAGCTCTACGGCATCGCCACCGGCGGCAAGTACACCTACGCGATGCTCCCGTTCGTCTGGGCCAACGGCGGTGACGTGGCCGCACAGGACAATGGGAAGTGGACGTCCACACTGGAGTCCGGTCCGGCAGCCGAAGGGCTCACCGGCTATTCCGCGCTGCTCAAGGACGACATCTGCCCGCCGTCGGCCTGTGCGAACCTCACCGGCACCCAGAGCGTCACCGCGTTTGCCGGCGGCAAGGCGGGCATGGTCATCGGCGGTGACTTCAACCGCAAGGCTGTGGAACAGGGCACGGTGAAGGGCAAGTACGCGATCGTGCCGCTGCCGGGCACGAAGCCGGGCTCGATCGCACCCGCGTTCGCCGGCGGCAACCTTCTCGGCGTCTTCGGTGCCAGCCAGCGGCACGGGCTGGCGGTCCAGTTCGCGCAGCTGCTGGCCGGACCGAAGTACCAGGAGAAGATGTACACCGCGATGGGGAACCTGCCGACGCTGACGAGCGTGCAGAAGAAGCTCGCCGCGAACGACCCCTCCCTCAAGGCCTTCGTGGACACGCTCTCCGCGGGAACGAAGTTCGTGCCCGCCACCCCCGGCTGGTCCAAAATAGACAGCCAAAATGTGCTGCCGACGGCGGTACAGCAGATCGCGACCGGCGGCAAGGAGCCGGCCGCCGCACTCGCCGACGCGGCCGCGGCGATGAACAAGAACTTCGGCTGACCCCGTGGCCGTCGGGAAAACCGCGCGCGGCGACGGCCGGGCCGCGGTCCGGTACCTGCTGCCGGCGGGCATCCTGCTCGCCGCGATCCTGGTGTACCCGATCTACCAGCTGGTACTGATTTCGTTCTACGACTACGGCCAGCCGCAGGCCGCGGGCGCGGCACCGCTGGAGTTCCTCGGACTGGACAACTACGCGGCGCTGGTTTCGGACGTGCAGTTCTGGACCGTGCTGGCCAAGACGGTCGGGTTCGCCGCGGTGTGCGTGGCGGGCAGTCTGGTGGTGGGCACCGCGCTCGCGGTACTGGCCACCCGGGTGCGCACGGTGCCGCGGATGCTGTTGTTCCTGGCCGCGCTCGGCGCCTGGTCGACGCCCGCGATCGCCGGTTCGTACGTGTGGCTGTTCCTCTTCGACACCGATTTCGGGCTGGTCAACGAGGTTCTGTCGGGGATCGGGTTCAGCGGGATGGCGCACCATTCCTGGACTTTCGACACGTACGGGGCGTTCGGCCTGGTGGCCGCCGAGGTGATCTGGTGTTCCTTCCCGTTCGTGCTCGTCACCATGTACGCCGGGATCCGCGCGGTACCCGGCGAGGTGCTGGAGGCCGCCGCACTGGACGGCGCGTCGACCTGGCGCAGCACCCGGTCGATCGTGCTGCCGATGGTCCGGCCGCTGCTGACCATCGCCACGATCCAGTCGATCATCTGGGACTTCAAGGTGTTCACCCAGATCTACGTGATGACCAACGGCGGCGGCGTGGCCGGGCGGAACCTGGTGCTCAACGTCTACGCCTACCAACAGGCCTTCGCCGGGCAGGACTACGGCCTCGGCTCGGCGATCGGCGTCGTCATGACGCTGCTGCTGTTGTCCATCACCGGGCTTTACGTGCGCACGCAGCGACGGGCCGGGCAGGAAGGGGCAGCGGCGTGGGGATGACGAACGTGCGGCGCCGCCGGGTGCGCCGTCCCGGACGGCTCGTGGCCGAGATCGTGACCGTGGTGATCGCCGGGCTGGTGGCGTTCCCGCTGTACTGGATGGTGCTCTCCGCATTCAAACCGGCCGGGGAAATCCAGACCGCGGACCCGAAGCCGTGGACGTTCGCACCCACTTTGGACAGTTTCACCCGAGTGCTGACAGTGTCCGGGTTCGGCCGCTACTTCCTCAACAGCCTGGTGGTCGCGCTCGCCGTGGTGGTGCTTTCGCTGCTGCTGTCGTTCCTCTCCGCCGTGGCGCTGACCCGGTTCCGCTTTCGCGGCAGGACCGTGCTGCTGGTGATGATCCTCGTCGCGCAGATGGTGCCGGTGGAGGCGCTGACCATCCCGCTGTTCTTCCTGATGCGCTCGGTCGGCGCCGCGGTGCCGGCGTTCGGGCTGAACGAACTCGGCTCGCTGGTGCTCGTGCACCTGGCGTTCAGCCTGCCGTTCGCGATCTGGATGCTGCGCGGATTCGTCGCGGCGGTGCCGGTGGAGCTGGAGGAAGCGGCCAAACTGGACGGTGCGTCGCGGATGCGGTTCACCTGGCAGATCCTGTTCCCGCTGGTTGCACCCGGCCTGGTCGCGGTGAGCGTGCTCGCGTTCATCCACGCCTGGAACGACTTCCTCTTCGCCAAGACGTTCATCATCTCGCACACCGAGAACCAGACGCTGCCCCAGGCGATCCTGGTGTTCTTCAAACCGGAGGACACCGACTGGGGCGCGGTGATGGCCTCGTCCACCCTGATGACGATCCCCGTGCTGGTGTTCTTCGTGCTGGTGCAGCGGCGGCTCGTCGGCGGGCTGGCCGGTGCGGTGAAAGGCTGACCATGCCCGGTTTCTCGACCCTGCTCCCCCGTCCGGTCTCGGTGACCGAAGTGCCGGGTAGCTGCGCCTGGCCCGCCCCGGTCACCGTGCGCGCCGCACCGGGACTGCCCGCCGAGGGCTACCGGCTGGCGATCACCCCGCACGGCGTCACGCTGTCGGCCGCCGATCCGGCCGGCGAGTACTACGGCCGCCAGACCCTGCGCCAGCTGGCCGGACCGGATGCGTTCCGGGCCGCGTCGATCCACAGTGGACTTCGGCTGCCGTGCGGCATAGTCGAGGATCACCCACGGCTGGGCTGGCGCGGCTGTCTGCTGGACGTCGCACGGCATTTCCGCACTAAGGCCGAGGTGCTGCGGTTCGTCGACCTGCTGGCCGCGCACAAGCTCAACGTGCTGAACCTGCACCTCACCGACGACCAGGGCTGGCGCATCGAGGTGCCGCGGTTTCCGAGGCTGACCTCGGTCGGCGGCTGGCGGCGGTCCTCGATGGTAGGCAGGCACGACGGCCCGGAACGCGACGGCCGTCCGCACGGCGGCTTCTACACCACCGCGGATCTGCGGGAAATCGTGGCGTACGCCGCCGAACGCGCGATCACCGTGGTGCCGGAGATCGATCTTCCCGGTCACTCCAGGGCAGCCATCGCCGCCTACCCCGAACTCGGCCCGGACCCGGCCGCGGACTGGCAGGTCTGGACCTCCTGGGGGGTGAGCACGTCACTGCTCGAACCGTCGGAGTCCACTGTGGACTTTTTCCGCACGGTGTTCGACCACCTGCTGGACATCTTTCCCTCCCCGGTGATCGGCCTCGGCGGCGACGAGGTACCCGGCGCGACCGAGGCGCACGGCCGGTTCGTCCGGACGATCGCCGACCACCTCATCGCCCGCGGCCGGACCCCGCTGGGCTGGGACGAGGTACTCGACACCGGCGCCCTGCCACCGATGGTGATCGGCGCCTGGCGGGACTCCGCCTACGGCGCCCGCGCCGCCGAGCTGGGTCACGACGTGGTGCTCTGCCCGGAAGACCGCCTGTACTTAGACCATCGACAGAGCGACCACCCGGACGAGCCGATCCCGGTCGGCTACCTGCACACGCTCGAAGACGTCTACGGCTACGAGCCCGACCTGGCCGGCCCACGACTGCGCGGGATCCAGGCGCAGCTGTGGAGCGAACACCTGGACAGCGCGCGACGCGTGGACTACGCAGCGTTCCCGCGGCTGTGCGCGTTCGCGGAAGTGGCGTGGAGCGAGGGACCCCGCGACTTCGCCGAGTTCCTCCCCCGGCTGCGCGAGCACCACCTGCCCCGGCTGGACGCCCTCGGCGTGGAGTACCGGCCGCTGGCGGGACCGCATCCGTGGCAGACCCGGCCGGGGGTCCCGGGACGTCTTCGGTGAGCGGCCCGGCGACGGGTTTTCCGGCGCCGGGACAGGGCCACCGGATCGACCCACGCCGTATAGGACGTTATACAGAACGCAGGCGGTACCAGACCTCGGGACGACCGACCTGGCCGTAGCGGGGCTCGCGGTGGGCGAGGCCGTTGTCGGCGAGGTATTCGAGGTAGCGCCGCGCCGTGACGCGGGACGCGCCGATCGCGCTGGCCGCACCGCCCGCGGACAGGCCTTCCGCCGCTCCGGCGAGGGCTTCGGTGATCGCGTCCAGGGTCGGGGCGCTCATGCCTTTCGGCAGCGGCGGGTGTTCGGTCGTGCGCAGCGTGCCCAGCGCCCGGTCGATCTCCGCCTGGCCGGTCACCTCGCCGGAGGCTTCACGGAATTCCGCGTAGCGCTCCAGCTTTTCCCGCAGCGAGGCGAACGTGAACGGCTTCAGCAGGTACTGCACCACGCCCACCGACACCGCGGTCTTCACCAGCGACAGGTCCCGTGCCGAGGTCACCGCGATCACGTCGATCGGCAGGCCGGCCGCACGCAGCGAACGGCACACCGCGAGCCCGTGCGTGTCCGGCAGATAGAAGTCCAGCAGAACCAGATCCACCGGCTCGCGTTCGCAGAACCGCAGTGCGTCGCCGCCGGAATGCACCACGCCGGCGACCTCGAACCCGGCCAGCCGTTCGACGTAGAGCCGATGCGCGTCAGCCGCGACCGGCTCGTCTTCCACCACCAGTACGCGGATCACCGTGGCGCCTCCTGTCTCGGCAGCCGGACGGTGAACACCGCGCCGCCTTCCCCGCCTACGTCGATACTGCCGCCGTAGCGCCGCACGGCCTGCGCCACGAGCGCCAGTCCCAGCCCATGGCCCTCGTCCGCCTTCGTGGACCAGCCGCGGCGGAAGAGGTCTTCGCCGGCGTCCTCGGGGATCCCCGGCCCGTTGTCGGCGACTCGCAGCAGCAGCCCGTCTTCCCCGGACCGCGCGGTGACCACGACCGCGGGCCGGCCGCCCGCGCCGCGCACGGCCGCGTCGATGCTGTTGTCCACCAGATTTCCCAGTATCGTCACCAGGTCCCGGCCTTCGACGCCGGGGCCGAGATCGTCGATCACGGTGTCCGGCGTGATGGTGAACTCGACGCCGCGTTCGCTCGCCTCCGCGGCCTTGCCGAGCAGCAACGCGGCCAGCACCGGTTCGGCGACCGCGTCCATCACCCGGTCGGTCAGCTCTTGGGCCAGCGCCAGCTCCGCGGTCGCGAACTCCACGGCGTCCTCCGGACGGCCGAGCTCGACCAGCGAAACCACGGTGTGCAACCGATTGGCTGCTTCGTGTGCCTGCGAACGCAACGCCTCGGACAGGCTGCGCGCGGTGGTCAGCTCCCCGGTCAGCGTCTGCAGTTCGGTGTGGTCGCGCAAGGTCACGACCGTGCCCTGAGCGCGGCCACCGGAGCGCACCAGCGTGGTGCTGACGAGCAGCACCCGCGCGTCGGTGAGGTGCAGTTCCTCGGTACGGGTTTCCGGTGCGGTGAACGCAGCGATCAGCTCCGGCGGCAACCCGAGTTCGGGCAACGCCCGGCCGACCGGGTCACCGGACAGCCCGAGCAACGTGCGCGCGCCGTCGTTGCACAGCCCGATCCGCCCGTCGCGGCCGACCAGCAGCACGCCCTCGCGCACCGAATGCAGGACCGCCTCGTGGTACTCGAACAGATTGCTCAGCTCCGCGGGCGCGATCCCGCGAGTCTGCCGTTTGAGCCGGGCGCTCACGAGCCAGCCGCCGCACGCACCGACCAGCAGCACAGCCGCGGCGACCCCCAGCAACGGCCACACCCGGTCCTGCAGTTCCGCGGAGATCGCGGCGATCGTGATCCCGACGCCCACGAGCGCGACGACGCGGTGCCTCGCGTCGAACACCGGGACCACCGCGCGGACCGAAGGCCCCAGCGATCCGGTGTAGACCTCGGTGACCACTCCGCCACCCTGCGCGGCCTCGATGTGCCCGAGGAACCGGCGTCCGATCAGCGCCGGATTCGGATGCGTGTAACGGATTCCCTGGGGCGACATGATCGTCACGAAGTCCACGTTCGTATCCGCGAGCACCCGCTGCGCGTAGGGCTGGAGCGTGCCGGTGGGGTCCGCTGTGGACACTGCGCGGGCCACGTCCGGCGCGTCGGCGATGGCACGGGCGACGGCCAGCGACTGCTCCCGCGCGCGGTCGGTCGTGCTGCGCTTCGCGTCCAGATACGCGATCGTGATCCCGCCCGCCACGAGCACCAGCAGTACCGTCAGCTGCAGGATGAGCAGCTGACGGGCCAGGCTCCAGTGGCTCGTGCGGATCCGCGGCGTCGAGGGCACCCGCCCATACCAGCACATCCGCCCCGGTGATGGCAGGCTGGGACGTCCACACCGGACACGGCTGTGCGAACTCAATGAACACAACAGTGACGCCGGTCATATCCTGCCCGCATAGTGACCGGCGTTCCACTTACCCCGAGCTGGAGGCAACGGTGCCGACACCGACCCCCGACGCGGCAGTGCGCAAGCGCGACCGCACCCGTTATCTGTACCTGGCCGTGATCGTCGCCGTCGTGCTCGGCGTGGCGGTCGGGCTGATCTGGCCGTCGTTCGGCAAGGGCCTCGCCCCGCTGGGCACCGGCTTCGTGAACCTGATCAAGATGATGATCTCGCCGATCATCTTCTGCACCATCGTGCTGGGCATCGGCTCGGTCGCGAAGGCGGCGAAGGTGGGCAAGGTCGGCGTCACGGCGCTGGTCTACTTCATCGTGATGTCGACGTTCGCGCTCGCCATCGGCCTGGTGGTCGGCAATCTGATCCACCCGGGCAGCGGCCTGCACCTCAATCCGGCCGACGTGTCCAAGGTGCACGAGCAGTCCGCGGACGCCGAGGGCGGGGTCGACTTCCTGCTCGGCATCATCCCGACCTCGTTCGTCTCGGCCTTCACCGAGGGCCAGGTCCTGCAGACGCTGCTGGTGGCGCTGCTGACCGGGTTCGCCCTGCAGAAGCTGGGCAAGCGCGGCGAGCCGGTCCTGCGGGGCATCGAGCACGTGCAGCGGCTGGTGTTCCGGATCCTGGCGATGATCATGTGGGCTGCCCCGGTCGGCGCGTTCGGCGCGATCGCCGCGGTCGTCGGCGCCACCGGCTGGAGTGCCCTGCGCAGTCTGCTGGTGATCATGCTGGGCTTCTACCTGACCTGCCTGATCTTCGTGTTCGGCATCCTCGGCGCGGTGCTGTGGCTGGGCGCCCGGGTGAACATCTTCAAGCTGCTGCGCTACCTCGGACGCGAGTTCCTGCTGATCCTGTCCACCTCGTCGTCGGAATCGGCGCTGCCGCGGCTGATCGCGAAGATGGAGCACCTCGGCGTGAGCAAGCCGGTCGTCGGCATCACCGTGCCGACCGGGTACTCGTTCAACCTCGACGGCACCGCGATCTACCTGACGATGGCGACGCTGTTCATCGCCACCGCACAGGACCAGCCACTGGCGCTGGGTGAGCAGATCACCTTGCTGCTGTTCATGATCATCGCGTCCAAGGGCGCGGCGGGCGTGAGCGGCGCGGGCATCGCGACACTGGCCAGCGGGCTGCAGTCGCACCGGCCGGAGCTGGTCGACGGCGTCGGGTTCATCCTCGGCATCGACCGGTTCATGTCCGAAGCCCGCGCACTGACCAACTTCGCGGGCAACGCGGTCGCGACCGTCCTCATCGGATCGTGGATGAAGGAGTTCGACCGCGGGCGTTCGAAGCAGGTCTTCAGCGGCGACGCGCCGTTCGACGAAGCCACATTGCTCGACGACGGCCATTCCGCCCCGGCGGAACCGCCGAAGGAGCAGGTGCCGGTGACGTCGGGCAGCTGATGATCCCTCCCCGGCGCCTCTCCCGCCGGGGACCGCCTCGCATGCTCCGCGTGCGAGACAGGTGCCGTGGCCGTGAGCGTCCCCCGTGCTCACGGCCACGGCGCTGTTGTGTGTTCAGCAGGCCGTGTTCCCGTCGTAGGCGACGCGGGAGACGGCGATCGCCTCCCGGTGCCGTTCCGCCCAGCCGACGAGCCCGGACAGCGTCTCGTACAGCTCACGGGCCCTCGGCGTGGCCTCGTACTCCACCCGCGGCGGGATCGTCGGGTACACCGTGCGCACGAGCAGGCCGTCGCGTTCCAGGTTCCGCAGCGTCAGGGTGAGCATCCGGCGGCTGATGCCCTCAACCGACCGTTCGAGAGCGGTGAACCGGACCGGGCCGCGCATCGCCTGCAGCAGGATGCCGATCGCCCACTTGCCGCTGATCCGGCTGATCACCTCGAGCACCGTGCACGCCTCGATTTTCTCCGGGTCCACGGCGCCGGCCTGGTCGGTCACAGCGATGTTCCCCTGGGACATGAAAGTGCCTCCTTCTCCGGCCGTCCATGGTCACACATGATGGTCGCAGTAACAAGAGATGCCCTGGCTATGAGCTGGGGAAACTCGTTCTGCGAGCAGGTGGAGGACTCGAAATGCCGGAAACTGCCCGTCACCGCGGTGCTGCGCTCGCGGTGCTGTGCGCCGCCTCGCTGATGGTGGTGCTCGACGGGAGCATCGTCGCCGTCGCGCTGCCCGCGATCCAGGCGGATCTGGGGTTCAGCGCGCCGGGGCTGGCCTGGGTGGTGAACGCCTACCTGGTCGCCTTCGGCGGGCTGCTCCTGCTGTCCGGACGGCTGGGCGACCTCGCCGGACGGCGCCGGGTCTTCCTGACCGGGCTCGCCGTGTTCACCGCCGCTTCGCTCGCCGCGGGGCTGGCGCCGAACGCCGCTTCATTGGTAGTGGCCCGGTTCGCCCAGGGCGTCGGCGGGGCTCTCGCGTCGGCGGTGGTGCTGGGGTTGATCGTCACGATGTACCCCGAACCGGGACCACGGGCTCGCGCGATCGGGGTGTACAGCTTCACCCAGGCCGCGGGCGCCTCGATCGGTCTCGTCGCCGGCGGTGCACTCACGCACGCGTTCGACTGGCACTGGACCTTCTACGTCAACCTGCCGATCGGTGTCGCGGCGCTGGCGCTGGCACCGCTGGTGGTCGAAGCCGACCGCGGAACCGGGCTGCGCGACGGGATCGACGTGCTCGGCGCACTTCTCGTCACGGGCGGCGTGATGCTGCTCGGATACGGCATCGTGCTGCCCGGCTGGACGTTCACGACGGTGGGCGCGCTGGCCGCGGCGACGGTGCTGCTGGCCGGCTTCGTGCTGCGCCAGGCGCGGGCTCGCACGCCCTTGCTTCCCCTGCGGCTGCTGCGCATCCGGGCGGTCGCCGGGGCGAACCTGACCATGGTGGTGATGGTTGCCGGGTTCCTGGGATTCCAGTTCGTGACAGCGCTGTACCTGCAGCAGGTGCTCGGCTTCGACGCGCTCGGCACCGGACTCGCTTTCCTGCCCGCGCCGGTGATGATCGCCGTGTTCTCCCTCGGCTTGTCCGACCGGTTGAGCACCCGCTTCTCCCCGCGCGCGGTGCTCGTGGCCGGGCTGCTGGTCACCGCGATGGCGTTCCTGCTGCTGACCCGGGTACGCGCGGACGGCGGCTACTTCCTGCACGTGTTCCCGGCGCTGGTGCTGATGGGCTCGGGCGCCGGAATGGCCATCCCGGCACTGATGGGGCTCGCGATGTCCGCCGCCGGACCGGCCGACTCCGGCGTGACGTCCGGCCTGATCACCACGACCCAGCAGGTCGGCGCGGCGATCGGCACCGCGGTACTGGCGTCCGCGGCGGCCGCCCGCACCGGCGAGCTGCTCTCGACGGCCACTCCGGCGCGGGAGGCACTGGCCGCGGGCTTCCGGTTCGCGTACGGCTTGAGCGCCGGCCTGGTGACTTTCGCCGCGGTGCTCGCCGGGGTGGCCCTGACGCCGCGACGACGCCCAGCGGAGTTGCGCACCGCAGACGTCGGGCCGACTGGGTAGGCGGCAAGACCGCGAGGTGGGTGGTGCAGCGCCGTCGCGTGACGGCGCTGCGTTCCGCGCTCAGCGAGGGAAACAGCCGGCTTGGGGGCAGGAACGGCTGTGCCTGCGGTATCGCAGTAAGCAGGTCCGCCGCACGGTACCCGCAGCCGGAGAGTCGGTCGGCCGGCGTAGGCGCGCCGAATGCGGCGGCGGTACCCGCGGCAGCCGCAGCGGTGACGCACCGGCTGGATCCGCCTGTCAGTCTGGCGATCCGACCAGGTAGGCGGAGAGCCCGCGGTGGCCCCGGCTCATCATCCACGCGTGGTTCGCGCGGAAGAACGGCCGGGCCACTCCGTCGAGGCGGCGCAGGAGGAGTTTGCGGGCCCGGACGTGCTGGGTGATCTCCAGACGCGTGCCGCCGCCGACGGGGTGCAGTACGCCGGCGAGGATGCCGTCGAGGTCACCGCCGAGGCGGACTCGCACCTGGCCGCCGACCGGGTCCTGGTGCTCCCGGCGCATCGACACCACCAGCCGGTAGGGCAGCCGCGACCGGCAGACGACTTCCGCGGTGTCGTCGTCGATCCGCCGCACCGTCCGCACGTCCGGCCACCAGCGGGGATAGGATTCGAGGTCGACCACCGCGTCGAACACCCGCGCCACCGGCACGTCCGGCAGCCACCAGCTGCTGCGGAACCGGTACTCGGCACCCGCCACCCGCTGCCTCCCCGTCCGGCCATCGCGGCCCACCACGTCACCTCCGCCACCTCACCGCACGGCCACTGTCCGCGCCGCTGCTCGCATGCTAGATCGCGGCGGGCCGGTGTTCTCGCTGCTTCCCGCGCACAACCAGGCGTCCAGGTTCGGACGGCCCCCTACACACCAGGAGCAGGCACCGCGACCGCCCCGGCCGGCACCGCTGTGACACCGCCCGAGGACGCGGGTGCCTTTCCTGGGACCGACCGCACGACGACCGGTTTCCTGACGGGCTTCCCCCGCCCTGTTCGGGCGCGCCCCAGCTTCCGGCGAGGCAGCCTGGCCGGAGTGCGCGTCGGGCGGGCCGGGCTTCAGCAGGGTCGCTGTCCCCGCCGCCCGGCGAGCGGGGCTCCCGACCTCCCCGTGCGCGTCTTCCTGCGAGCCGCCACCGCATCGTCCGCCACATCACCGCTGGCCACGGCACGGGCGGCCACGGCACCGCTGGCCATGGCACTGCCCACGACGGCACGGGCGGCCACGGCACCGCTGGCCATGGCACTGCTAACCGTGACAGCGCCAGCCTTGGCACCAGCGGCCACAGCACCACCCGCCGCCGCACGCTGACCAGGACAGCGCCAGCCTTGGCAGCGCCAGCCTCGGCACCAGCAGCCACTACACCACCAGCCGCGGCACAGCTGACCATGGCATCGCCCGCCACGGCATGCCGCCATCGCACAAGCGGCCACAGCCCCGCCACAGCCCCGACCGCCACAGCACCACCGGCCACTGCACCGCCCACCACCGCGTCGACCGCCACAGCACCACCGGCCACGGCACCACGTCGCCCGCCACGGCACCACGGGACAGCGGCAATCTGCCGCGGGACAGGACCCGACCGGCACGAGCGACACGACCCGGCACCGGCCCCGACCCGGCCGGTGCGGGCGTGGCAAGGCCCTGACCCGGCACGGGACGGCGGGGGGTCAGGCCGGGTTCAGTACCTGCCGGAGGAAGTCGCCGGTGTAGCTGCCCTCGGTTGCCGCCACCTCCTCCGGGGTGCCCTCGGCGATGACGATGCCGCCGCCGGAACCGCCTTCCGGGCCCATGTCCACGATCCAGTCGGACGTCTTGATCACGTCGAGGTTGTGCTCGATCACGATCACCGTGTTGCCCTTGTCCACGAGGCCGTTGATCACGCCGATCAGCTTGCTGATGTCCTCGAAGTGCAGACCGGTGGTGGGCTCGTCGAGGATGTACACCGTCTTGCCGGTCGAGCGCTTCTGCAGTTCGCTGGCCAGCTTCACGCGCTGTGCCTCACCGCCGGACAGCGTCGGCGCCGGCTGGCCGAGGCGCACGTAGCCGAGCCCGACGTCGACCAGCGTCTGCAGGTGCCGGTGGATGGCCTTGATCGGCTCGAAGAACTCCGCGGCCTCCTCGATCGGCATGTCCAGCACGTCGGACACCGTCTTGCCCTTGTAGTGCACCTCGAGCGTCTCCCGGTTGTAGCGGGCACCCTTGCACACCTCGCACGGCACGTAGACGTCCGGCAGGAAGTTCATCTCGATCTTGATCGTGCCGTCGCCCGCGCACGCCTCGCAGCGGCCGCCCTTGACGTTGAACGAGAACCGGCCCTGCTGGTAGCCGCGCACCTTCGCCTCGGTGGTCGCCGCGAACAGCTTCCGCACGTGGTCCCACACGCCGGTGTAGGTGGCCGGGTTGGACCGCGGGGTGCGCCCGATCGGCGACTGGTCGACGCGCACCAGCTTGTCGACGTTACCCAGCCCGTTGACCCGGGTGTGCCGCCCGGGCACCTGCCGCGCTCCGTTGAGCTTGTTGGCCAGCACCTGCGCCAGAATGTCGTTGACCAGGGTGGACTTACCCGAACCGGACACCCCGGTGACCGAGACCAGGCAGCCGAGCGGGAACGACACGTCGATCCCGCGCAGGTTGTGCTCGCGTGCGCCCACCACGGTCAGCTGCCGCTTCTTGTCCACCGGACGGCGGATCCCGGGCACCTCGATCTCGCGCCGGCCGGACAGGTAGGCGCCGGTGAGCGATTCCTTGTTCTTCAGGATCTTCTTGTACGGTCCACTGTGGACGATGTGCCCGCCGTGCTCGCCCGCGCCGGGGCCGATGTCGACCACCCAGTCGCTGGACCGGATGGTGTCCTCGTCGTGTTCCACCACGATCAGCGTGTTGCCCAGGTCCCGCAGCCGGGTGAGCGTCTCGATCAGCCGGTGGTTGTCGCGCTGGTGCAGGCCGATGGACGGCTCGTCCAGCACGTACAGCACACCCACCAGGCCGGAGCCGATCTGCGTGGCCAGCCGGATGCGCTGCGCCTCACCGCCGGACAGCGTGCCCGACGCGCGGTCGAGCGAGAGGTAGGTCAGCCCGACGTCGAGCAGGAACCGCAGCCGCGCCTGGATCTCCTTGAGCACCGCACCGGCGATCATCGCCTCGCGCGGGCCGAGCACCAGCTCGTCGAGGAACTGCGAGGACTCCGCGATGGACAGCGCGCACACCTCGGCGATGGACCGCTCGCCCTGCGTCGCGTGCTCCAGCGTGACCGCCAGGATCTCCGGCTTGAGCCGGGTGCCCTGGCAGGCCGGGCACGGCACCTCGCGCATGTAGCCCTCGTACCGCTCACGCATGTATTCGGACTCGGTCTGCTCCATGCGCCGCTCGAGGAAGGGGATGACGCCCTCGAACGCGGCGTAGTACGAACGCTGCCTGCCGTAGCGGTTGCGGTAGCGGACGTGCACCTGCTCGTCGACGCCGTGCAGCACCGCCTTCTGCACCCGCGCGGGCAGCCGCCGCCACGGCGTGTCCATCCGGAACCCGACCGCCTCGGACAGCGATTCCAGCAGCCGCAGGAAGTAGTCGGCGCTCTGCCCGCCCGCCCACGGCGCGATGGCGCCCTCGCCCAGCGACAGCTCGTCGTCCGGCACCACCAGCTCCGGATCGACCTCCTTGCGGATGCCGATCCCGGTGCATTCCGGGCACGCGCCGTACGGCGAGTTGAAGGAGAACGAGCGCGGCTCCAGGTCCTCGATCGCCAGCGGGTGCCCGTTGGGACAGGCGAGGTTCTCGGAGAAGCCGCGCACCCGGTGCGGATCGCCCTCGGGCACGTCGACGAACTCCAGCTCGACCAGCCCGTCGGCCAGCCGCAGCGCGGTCTCCACCGAATCGGTGAGCCGCTGGCGCGAGCTCGACTTGACCGTGAGCCGGTCGATGACCACGCCGATCTGGTGCTTCTCCTGCTTCTTCAGCTTCGGCGGATCGGTGAGCGGATGCACCACGCCGTCGACGACCACGCGCGCGTAGCCCTGCTGCTGCAGGTTCTGGAACAGGTCGAGGTACTCGCCCTTGCGCCCGCGCACGACCGGCGCGAGCACCTGGAACCGCGTGCCCTCCGCCATCTCCAGCACCTGGTCGACGATCTGCTGCGGGGTCTGCTTGCTGATCGCCTCGCCGCACTTCGGGCAGTGCGCCTTGCCGGCGCGGGCGTAGAGCAGCCGCAGGTAGTCGTAGACCTCGGTGATGGTGCCCACCGTGGAGCGCGGGTTGCGCGAGGTGGACTTCTGGTCGATCGACACCGCGGGCGAGAGGCCCTCGATGAAGTCCACGTCGGGCTTGTCCATCTGGCCGAGGAACTGCCGCGCGTACGCCGACAGCGATTCGACGTACCGCCGCTGGCCCTCGGCGAAGATCGTGTCGAAGGCGAGGCTCGACTTGCCCGACCCGGACAGACCGGTGAACACGATCAGGCTGTCGCGGGGCAGATCGATATCCACGCCGCGGAGGTTGTGCTCGCGCGCACCGCGAACAACGAGGCGATCAGCCACGCCCACGTCCCTTCAGTCATTCTCGGCTTCGGTGCCCGCCGCCGGCGGACGCCGCCCAGGCTAGGCGCGACCACCGACAAAAACCGCACCGCGGGTCTGCTGCCTGGGGTTTTGCGGGTTTCGCCGGCGCCGGACGGGCGCGTACCACGGCCGGCGCCCGGCAGGTCGCCGGGCGCGGGCGGGACCCGGTCCACGATACAGGCCACGCTCGGGCGGCCGGACCGGTGCGTCCTCCGCGCGGACGGGTGGATCGGCCGGGGCGGCCCCGGCTACCGTGGGGTCTCGTGAACATCGCCGACACCTACACCGGACACGTCGAGCCGGGCGCCGACGCCGCGCGCCGCACGCTGGCCGGCCTGACCGTCACGAAGCTGTCCGTGGGCCCGATGGACAACAACGCGTACCTGCTGGTGTGCCGGGCCGAGAACGAGGCGCTGCTGATCGACGCGGCGAACGACCCGGATCGCATCTCCGACCTCGTCGGCCACGGGCCGGACCGCCCCGCGCTGCGCACGGTCGTGACCACCCACCAGCACCACGACCACTGGCAGGCGCTGGGCGCGGTGGCCGGCGCGAACGGCGCGAACACCGCCGCGCACCCGCTGGACGCCGAACCCCTGCCGATCCCCCCGGACTTCCTGGTCGAGCACGGCGACACGCTGCGGTTCGGGCAGGTGACGCTGGAGGTGATCCACCTGCGCGGGCACACCCCCGGCTCGATCGCGCTGCTGTACCGCGACCCGGAAGGTCACCCGCACCTGTTCACCGGCGACTCGCTGTTCCCGGGAGGGGTGGGCAAGACCTCGTCACCGGAGGACTTCACCTCGCTGCTGGACGACGTGGAGACCCGGATCTTCGGCGAACTACCGGACGACACGTGGGTGTACCCTGGCCACGGCGACGACACCACGCTGGGCGCGGAGCGGCCGAAGCTCGCCGAATGGCGCGAGCGGGGCTGGTGAGCTGACAGCGGGCCGGGCGGACCGCGAAGGGCCCGTCCGGCCCGGCGCGCTGATGACCGGTCAGCCCTGGCGTTCGTACGGCAGCTTCTCCCCCGCCTCGACCGCGAACGGCAGGTGGTTCCCTTCCGGTGGAAGGGGGCAGGTCGCGAAGTCCGTGAACGCGCACGGGAGGTTGACCGCCCGGGTGAAGTCCAGCGTGACCGCCCCGTCCGGGCCGGGCGGGGGCACCGGCAGGGAGCGGTTCGCGGGGTAGGTGGTCACGCCGCTCGTCGCGTCGGTGAACAGGACGTTGAAGCCGCCTTCCTTGCCGTTGAAAGCGGTCAGGGTGTGTTCGGTGCCGTCGCGGGTGAAGCGGATCCGGCCGGGGGCGGTGTACACGTGGGAAAGACCTTCGACGACCGCGCCCACGGTGGTCGGGCGCGGTTCTTCGAACGGTTCGAACCGGCCGTGCAGCACCCAGGACGGGTCGGGCTCGTACGCGGGCACGCCGTGGAAGTCGTGCAGTACCTCGGCTTTCGGATCGTGCACCCGGATCAGGTAGCCGGACCGGCGGGCGATCTCGACCTCGACGTGACCCGCGGTCACCCGGGTGCCGGCGCCGCTGTTGACCAGGGAGACGCGGTGGGGGCCGGTGATCGGCGTGCCTTCGTGGCGCAGGTCGGCGCCTTCCGGGTCGACGTAGGCGGCCTCGGCGTCCTGCCACCAGCGACCGGGCAGGCCCGGATAGGCCCGCGGGCGGTCCTCGAGCCAGTCCAGGGAGACCAGGGCGAGCCAGCCGTACGGGTCGGCGAGCGTCTTCTCGCGCGCGGCCTTCCAGTCCTGCCACTGCTGAGTGAAGTCCTCGGTCATGTCCGGCTCCTTCCGCTGCGGGTGCCGGGCACAACGCCTCTGCGGCCCCGGCATTCCGCGTCCCAGGATGCGGGAGCGGTAGGGTCGCCGCCGTGGCGGAGCGGACGGACCAGGCGGTGGAGATCTACACCGACGGCGCGTGCAGTGGCAATCCCGGACCCGGCGGATGGGGTGCGCTGCTGCGGTACGGCCGCCACGAGCGCGAGCTCTACGGCGGCGAGGACACCGTCACGACCAACAACCGGATGGAGCTGATGGCCCCGATCCGCGCGCTGGAAAGCCTCACCCGGCCGTCGGTGGTGAAGATCTACACCGACAGCACCTACGTGCGCAACGGGGTCACGCAGTGGATGCCGCGCTGGAAGAAGAACGGCTGGCAGACCCAGGCGAAGCAGCCGGTCAAGAACGCCGACCTCTGGCAGCGTCTCGACGACGCGGGCGAGCGGCACGAGGTCGAATGGCTGTGGGTCAAGGGACACGCCGGCCTGCCGGAGAACGAACGCGCGGACCGGCTCGCGGTCAAGGGTGCGCAGGAAGCGTCGAAAGCCGGGGTGCAGCGGGCCCGTGGCTGACCGCGACCAGGGCTGTGCCTGCGGGCTGCCCGAAAGCTACGACGTGTGCTGCGGTCCGTTCCACCGCGGGGAAAAGCAGGCCCCGACAGCCGAGCGGCTGATGCGCTCCCGGTACAGCGCGTTCGCCGTCGGCGACGCCGGCTACCTCGTGACCACCTGGCATCCCCGCACCCGGCCAAAACGGCTGCGGCTCGATCCCGCACAGGAGTGGACCCGGCTGGACGTGCTCGGGCACACCGGCGGTTCCCTGCTGGAGAACGAGGGCACGGTCGAGTTCCGCGCGCACTACCGGTACCGCGGCCAGGAGGATTCGCTGCACGAGAACAGTCGGTTCGTCCGTGAAGCAGGCCGCTGGCTCTATCTCGACGCGCTCGCCTGACTCCACAGCCGGCGTTCGGCGGCGTCCGGATCCGAGACGGTGGTGCTGACGTCGTCGAAGAGCCGCGTCACCCGTGAGCCCGGTTCGTACCGCGGCCACCCCGGTTCGCCGGTGGTGACGAAGCGGTGCCAGGCGCCGAACATCTCGGTGGCCATCGCGCGCAGCCGGCCGGGACCCGGCCGGGCGATGGCGAACAGGAAGCGCCAGTTCGGATTGCCGACGTCGTCGAACACGAACGGCAGGTCGACCCCGTGCGCCGCACCCAGCCCCCGGCCGCGCGGCGCGATCCGCCAGTCCAGCCGGTACATCCACGCCGGGCCGCCCGCCCCGTGCTGGGCTTCCGCGAGCCGGATCGCGGGCAGCCACCAATCGCCGGCAGTACGCACGCGGTTCACCAGCTGGTCCTCGGGCCAGTCCGGCAGCAGCTCGCGGTAGACGGCGGCGGCACGGGTGATGGCGTCCTCGTCGAGCATCGTGGAACCGGTGCCGAGCAGCTTCGCGCCGCCGGTTTGCAACCAGGAGAACAAATCCTGCTCATCGGCTGTGGTGCCGACGAGCAGCCGTACGTCACGGGCAGCTCCGTCGGCGACCGCTTCGCCAGGACGGCGAGGCAGCAGTTCGCCACCCACGACCACCCGGTAGGGCACGAGCGTGCCGAGCGCCCCCGTCACACGTTGCTGAGCCGCCAGGATCTGTGCCACCGGCACCGTGGCGAACGCTTCGGCGGGCACAGCCAGCTCCTCCAGCACGGCTTTGCCGACCGTCTCGGCCTCCGCCGCGGTGTGCACCACGGAACCGACGCCGGTGCCGCTCTGCACGATCGCCTGCTGGAACAGCCCGCGCGCCGCGGGAACCGCGAGCAGGGTGCCCACGGTGCGTCCACCGTTGGACTGCCCGGCGAGCGTGACCCGGCCCGGGTCCCCGCCGAACGCGGCGACGTCGTCACGCACCCACTCGAGCGCCAGAACCTGGTCCTGCAGCGACAGATTGCCTTCGGACACCCTGGGAAGGCGCAGCATGCCGAGCACTCCGAGGCGGTACGCGACGGTCACCACGACCACCCCGCGACGGGCGTAGGCGGAACCGTCGAACTGGTGTGGCGAGCCGAGCACACCGCCACCGCCGTGGATCCACACCAGCACCGGATGCGGACCGGGCTCCTCCGGCGAGTAGACGTTCACGTACAGGCAGTCCTCGTCGCCGATGAACCGCTTGCCGGTGATGTCGGGCTGCGGAGCCTTTCCGGCGAACCCGGTCGCGTCACGCACCCCGGTCCACGGCACGACCGGGACCGGGGGGCGGAACCGCACCGGCGGCTGCGCGAACGGCACGCCGAGGAACACCCGGACGCCGTCCCGCCGGACGCCGCGCACCGCCCCGGCCCGGGTCTGCGCCGTCGTCGCGGAAACTGTCGTCACGGAACCAGCCTAGTGCGGCCCCCGAGCGCGACCGGGGGTCGGCGGGTGATGATTGTCGCGTGCACATCGCGGCGGAATTGGTCGCCCTGGTCCTGACGGTCCTCATCGTCACGGTCGGGGCGCGTCGGTTGGACTGGTCGGCACCGCTGTGCCTGGTCGCGGTGGGAGTCGCGGCGTCGTTCGTGCCGGGGGTGCCGGAGTACGAGCTCGACCCCGAGGTCGTGCTGATCGGGCTCCTGCCCCCGCTGCTGTACTCGGCCTCGATCCAGACGTCGCTGGTCGCGTTCCGCCGGCTGCGCGGGCCGATCGCGCTGCTGTCGGTCGGCCTGGTCGTGTTCACCGCCTTCGGCGTCGGGCTGGTCGCCTGGGCGGTGGTGCCCGGATTGCCGCTCGCCGCCGGGATCGCGCTGGGCGCGGTCGTCGCACCGCCGGACGCGGTGGCCGCGAGCGCGGTCGCGCGCCGGGTCGGCATGCCCCGCAAGCTCGTCCGGCTGCTGGAGGGCGAGAGCCTGTTCAACGACGCGGCCGCGCTCGTCGCCCTGCGCACCGCGATCGCGGCCATCGCCGGGGCGGTCAGCCTCTGGCAGGTCGGGCTGGACTTCCTGCTCGCGGCGGCCGGCGGGATCGTCGTCGGGCTCGTCGTCGGCGTCGTGGTGGCGTTCCTGCGCGCCAAGCTGGAAGAGCCGATCACCGACACCGCGCTGTCGTTCGCGGTGCCGTTCGCCGCGTACCTGCTGGCCGAAGTCGCGCACGGGTCAGGCGTGCTGGCCGTGGTGATCGCCGGGCTCATCCAGGGGCACCAGGCACCGCGGATCCAGTCGGGCCCGTCACGGCTGGCCAGCAGGCTCAACTGGCAGACCGTGCAGTTCCTGCTGGAGAACATGGTGTTCCTGCTGATCGGCCTGCAGCTGCGGCGGATCCTCGCCGAGGTCGGCAAGAGCGGGCTTTCGCTGTGGACGCTGATCGGCATCTGCGCGGCGGTGCTCGGCGCGACCATCCTCACGCGAGTGCTGTGGATGGCCGGCATCGGCACGGTGAAACGGCTGCTGCACCGTCTCGGCGCCGATCGCAGCAAGATCTGGCCGTGGCGCTACTCGGCGGTGATCTCGTGGGCGGGAATGCGCGGCGTGGTCACGCTCGCCGCGGCGTTCGTGCTGCCCGCGGACACCCCGCAACGCGCGGTGCTCGTCCTGGCCGCGTTCGTCGTCGTGGCCGGCACGCTCGTGCTGCAGGGCATGACGCTGCCCGCGCTGGTCCGGCGGCTGCGGCTGCCGCGCCCCGATCCCGCGCAGGACGCGCTGCAGGAAGCCGCTGTGCTGCACGACATGACCCGCGTCGCGCTGCGCAAGCTGGACGAACTGCAGCGCCCGGAGGATCCGCCGGAAGTCCTGCAGCGGCTGCGTGACCGGCTGCAGGACCGCTCGGACTCGGCGTGGGAACAGCTCGGCAGGCAGAGCACGCTGGCCGAAACCCCCAGCGACGCCTACCGCAGGCTGCGGATCCGGTTGCTGGACGCCGAACGCGAGCAGTTCCTGGAAGCCCGCGACCAGGGCACGGCCGACGACGCCGTGCTCCGCCGCATCCTGGCCCGGCTCGACATCGAGGAATCCATGCTCGACCGGGACGACGAGGAACCCCCGCAGGAGGGCCGCGAACTCAGCACACCCGCGGCGACCGCCGGTTCGTGCAAGCACCTCGCCCACGAGTGGACCGAACAGCCGCCGAGCTCGTCCGACAGCTGCACCGCCTGCGTCGAAGAGGGCACCACGTGGGTGCACCTGCGGAAATGCCTGAAGTGCGGCAACGTCGCGTGCTGCGATTCGTCACCGGCCAAACACGCGTCGCAGCATTTCCACGAAAGCCGCCACCCGGTGATGCGCAGTCACGAACCGGGCGAGTCCTGGCGGTGGTGTTTCGTCGACAAGCAGTTGGGCTGAGCCCGCCGCCGTGGATAGGGTCGGAGCATGAGCACGCCCGAGCAGGAGATCGAGTACCGCCAGCACCGTTTCACCCCGCCGCCAGGGTCGACCGAGATCTTCCTGGTGCGCCACGGGGAATCGATGCCCGCGAAGGCGAGCGAGCCCTTCGACCTCGTCGGTGGTCAGGCCGATCCGGACCTCGCGCCGGAGGGCCGCGACCACGCCGCTCGGGTGGCGCGGCGGCTGGCCGGGGAACGGCTCGACGCGCTGTACGTGACCACGCTGCGGCGCACCGCGCAGACCGCCGCACCGCTGGCGGAGAAGCTCGGCCTCGCCCCGTCGGTGGAGCCGGAGCTGCGGGAAATCCACTTGGGCGACTGGGAGAACGGACTCTTCCGCAAGTACACCACCGAGGGGCACCCGGTCGTCGAGGAGCTGTGGGCGCGGCAGCGCTGGGACGTGATCCCGGGTGCGGAGTCCGACGAGGCGTTCGGCAGCCGGATCCGCGCCGCGCTCACCCGGATCGCCGCGGCCAACCCGGACCGGCGGGTGGCGGTGTTCACCCACGGCGGCGTGATCGGCGAAGTCTTCGCGCAGGCCAGTCGCGCGCTCGACCGGTTCGCCTTCCTCGGCGCGGACAACGGCTCGGTGTCCCATCTGGTGGTGCACGGGGAGAACTGGCTGGTGCGCCGCTTCAACGACACCGCTCATCTGGCCGCGCCGCTGGGCTGAGCCGCCGTCCGGCGGATCCGGCCGTCCGCGACGAGCTGCACGGTCACCAGCACGGCGATCGATTCGGCCGCCAGCAGCCCGAGCAGCACCAGCACCTGCGTCGTCCCGGCCTGCAGCGGGCTCGCCCCGCCGAGCAGCACCCCGACGTACGCGCCGGGAAGCGTCACCAGCCCGACCGTGCGGGTCTGGTCGAGCGCCGGGATCAGGGCCTGCCCGGCCGAGGGGCGGCAGATCTCCAGCGCTGCCTGCCGGGGCAGGAAACCGAGTGCCAGCGCGGCCTCGTACTCGCCGTGCCGGGTCGCCAGTTCGTCGAGCGCCCGGCGGGCGGCCTGGGAAGTGGCGGTCATCGTGCCGCCGATGACGATCCCGGCAACCGGTACGAGCGCGATCGGACGCGCGGGCACGACCCCCGAACCCAGCACCAGCGCCAGCACCGGCACCACCCCCGAGGCCAGCGCGAGCGCGATCCAGCCGGCCTGGCGCGGGACCCCGATCCGCGTGGCGGACGTCCCGGTCGCGATGGAGAACATGGCGAGCACGAACAGTCCCGTCAGCCAGTCCGAACGCAGGATCACGGTGATCACCAGCGAGACGAGCGCGAGCTGCGCGACCGCCCGGACCGCGGCCACGAGCACGGCGCGGCCCTGCCCGAGCCTGCCGTAGCGGACCACTGCGGTCCCGGCGAGCGCGAGCACCACCAGCACCGCCACCAAAGCCGGCCCGAATCCGATCGCTGCGTTCACGATCGCGATCCTGCCGCAGCGGTCTCAGGCGAAACAGCTGAGCAGGGTGCCCGTCCCGGTCACGGACTGCCGCGCCACCACAGCGCCGTTCACCCGGATGCGGCAGGCCAGCTCACCCGTCCCGGTGTTCTGCGCGACCAGGCTGGAGAACAGCGGCACGCCGGCGGGCGCGGTCCGCAGCACAGTCATCGACCACGGCGCATCGACTTCGGCCTGCTGCTCGAGAGCGCCGCCCGCCCCGATGTAGGTGAGGTTGCGCCCGCCTCCGGACCCGGTCAGCTCGTACACGACGACGAGAGTCCGGTCCTGGCCCGCCGCGGGGGCACCGCCCGGGCCTGCCGGCTGATCCGGCCCGGTGGAGCCGCTCTGCCCCGGCGCACCATTTTCCCCTGGTGCGCCGTTCTGTCCTGCTGCGTCGTTCTGGCCCGCCGTGCCGTTCTGTCCTGTCGCACCGTTCTGCCCCGCCGCGCCGGCTCGGCCATCCGTGCCTGTGCCGCCGTCCGTGCCGGTACGGCCTGCCGCGCTCGTCGCGTCGTCCGTGCCGGGCCGGGTGCCATCGCCTGCGGAGCCGGGCTGCCCGTCCGCGCCCGGAAGCCGGCTTCCCTCCGCCGGGTCCGCGGCGCCTTCGCTGCGCGCGGCCTGCCCGGTCCGCGTGGCCGGCCCGGTGCCGGTGGCGGGGATGGCGTACCAGGCGACCACGGCGGCGACCACGGCCACGCCGAGCACGACCACCACGCTGCCGAGCGGCCGCAGCCGGCCCGCTCTCCCCCGGTCCGCCGTGGACCGGTCCGTGCCAGGAACACCCATCGAGAGGTTTCCGCTCCTCGGGCGCACTCCGCCGGAGTACGACTGGGCAGGACATCCGATATCTCGCCGGATCGTCACTCGGCGTTAGCCGTTTCGAGATATCCGATGGTTATTCACCCTAACGGGTGGATGTCGATGTCGCTCAAGGGCGTGGTGACCACGGACGATGCTCGTCATCGTGCTGTACCGACTCGGACACGGAGCGTGACGCGTCAGTCCACGGGTCCTGGCTCGGTGACCGGCCCGAGGAGCGGCTGCCGCGCCGAACTCCTCGCGGATTTCGCGGTGGAGACCCTCGACGTCCACCTCTCCGGGATCGCGTGTCCGCCGGGAGGAAAATCCCGCCGCCCATTGCGGACCTCGGCCAAAGCACCGATCGGGGCGATGCCGGTTTTCTGTCGTACCCGCCGGGCAGAATCACGGGCGTGTATCAGGAGACCCCGGCACCGCAGGCGTTGCGCTCCGTCGTGCGCTGCCTCTGGCGTTCGGTCCAGCACGTCCCGAAGCGGATCGTGCCCGACGGCTGCGTCGACCTGGTCGCCGGCGGCGAGGAGGTCTTCGTGGCCGGGCCGGACACCGCGGCGTGGATTTCCGAGGTCGCCCCGGACACGCAGCTACGCGGGCTCCGGCTGCGGCCGGGGGCGGCGGCCGCGGTACTCGGCGTCGCCGCCGACGAGCTGCGCGACCAGCGCGTCCCGCTGGCGCGGCTGTGGAACGCCTCGTGCGCCGAGGAAATCCTCGACGGACGTGCGCTCGCCGACGTCGTGCGGCGCCGGCCCGCCGCGACCGACACGGCCGTCGACCGGATGCTCACCCACCTGGCCCGGGCACCGGCGCGGATCGGCGCCGGTCCGTCCGGGCTCGGCGAACGGCAGCTGCGCCGCAGGTTCACCCTCGCCGTCGGCTACGGACCGGCCACCTACCTGCGCGTGCTCCGCCTCCAGCGGGCGATCGCGCTGGCCCCCGCCAGTGCGGACCTCGCCGCTCTCGCGACCGCCGCCGGCTACGCGGACCAGTCCCACCTTTCCCGGGAATGCCGCTCCCTCACCGGGCTGCCACCACGCACCTACTTCTCCTGATCCACGGCCCGGTTCTGGTGCCGGGCAAGGAAATGCGCAGTGTCCACAGTGGCCGGGTACAGGGCCCGGTAGTGCGCGTAGAACTCGTCGTAGGTGTCCGCGCGGGCCGGGTCGGGGCGGATCACCTCGGCGACCGGGTTCCAGGCTTCGATGTCCGGCTCCAGCCCCACCGCGACAGCGGCCAGGAACGCGTCGCCGAAGGCCGCGCCGACCGTTTCGCTGGGCAGGTACTGGTCGGTGCGGGTCACGTCGCTCACGATGCCCGTCCACACCCGGCCCTGGGTGCCGCCGCCCACCGCCACCAGCCGCCGCGCCGGGCCGCCCATGGCCTCCAGGTTGTGCCGGACCCCGTAGGCAGTGCCCTCGAGAGCCGCGCGGTACAGCTCGGCCCGGCCGTGCCCGGTGGTCAGCCCGGCGAGCACCCCACGCGCGTCCGGGTCCGGGACGGGTGTGCGCTCCCCCGCGAAATACGGCAGCATCAGCAGCCCGCGGCTGCCGGCCGGGACCGCGCCGGCCGCGGCCACCAGCCGGGCGAAATCCCCGTCGAACAGTTCGCGCAGCCAGTCGGTGATCGCGCCCGAGGTGGCCATCCCGGCAGCCAGGGAATGACTGCCGGGGAACACCCCCCGCGTCGCCCAGAGCCCGGACACCGGACGCGGTGCGGCCGTCTCCCGGATGAGGAACATGGTGGTGCCGTACATGACCATCGTGTCGCCCGGCTCCCGCACGCCGGCGCTGGCCGCCTCGGCCCAGGCGTCGATCGTGCCGCAGGTGACCGGAAGACCGGCGGGCAGGCCGGTCCGCGCGGCGGCCTCGGCGGTGACCGTGCCGGCCACCTCGGTCGGCCAGGCCAGCCGGGGCAGCGAAACACCCGGCGCGACGAGGGCGGACCAGTCGGCGGCCCAGTCCCCGGCTCGCAGGTCGTACATCGGATCGCACTGGCTCGCCGAATGGTGGTCGAGCACGTACTCGCCGGTGAGCCGCTGGACCAGGTACGAACTCGCCATCAGGAACTGCCGGGCGCGCGCGGCCACCTCGGGTTCGCGCCGGTACAGCCAGCGCCATTTCGGGCCCACCGCCTGACTGGACAGCGCACTGCCGCAGCGCTCCACAATGGAGTCCGCACCCAGTTCCGCGGTGAGCTCCGCGATCTCCGCGCCGGCCCGGGTGTCCACGCCGTAGAGGATGGCCGGGCGCAATGGCCGCCCGGCTTCGTCGGCGGGCAGCAGCACCGGGCCGATGCCGCTCACCGCGAGCCCTGCGGGCGGGGTGTCCGCGGCCGCGAGCAGCTCCCGGACCAGCGCGGTGAATCCGGCCCACCACACCGTTTCCGCGTCGTGTTCGAACCAGCCGGGACGGGGGCGGGAGGTGGTGTGCGGACGGCTCGCGCGCGCCAGTACAGTGCCGTCCACGCCCACCAGGACGCCCTTGGCACTGGACGTGCCGATGTCGATGCCGAGCAGCGGGCCCGGTTGCACCGCGGCACCTCCGGTGAGCTGACGGTAAACGATTACCGAGGACGCTATTCTTCGGTCACCGGAGTGTCAAGGAAGCCAGGACGAGGAGGCACGGTGGCCACCATCAGCGATGTCGCCGCCCGGGCGGGGGTCTCCACGGCGACCGTGTCCCGCACCCTGAACGGCAAGTCCACTGTGGACCCGGAACTCGCCGCGCGGGTGGTCGCCGCGGCGCAGGAGCTCGGGTATCACCCCAACGGGCTGGCCCGGAACCTGCGCCGCCAGGAGACCGCGGTGCTCGCCCTGATCATCTCCGACGTGGAGAACCCGTTCTTCACCGCACTCGCCCGCGGCGTCGAGGACCTGGCGCAGATGTCGGGATACTCGGTGGTGTTGTGCAATTCGGACGAGAACACGGACAAGGAGCGCCGTTACCTCGAGGTCGCACTGCAGGAGCGGGTCGCGGGCGTGGTGCTCTCCCCCACCGGCCCGGCCACGGACGTGGGGATGCTGCGCCGGCTGGACACTCCGGTGGTGGCGGTCGACCGGCCGCTCGCCGGCACCGACGGCGACCAGGTCCTGGTCGACAGCCGCCGTGCCGCCCGGGACGCGACCCGGCACCTGGTCGCCGGCGGGTACCGCAGGGTCGGCTGCCTCAGCGGACCGGCCGGGGTGCGCACGGCCGACGACCGGCTGACCGGCTACCTGGACGCGGTCGGCGCGGAGAACGCGCTCTACCGGCGTGCCCGGTACCGGGCCGAGGGCGCCCGACTGGCGGCCGGCGAGCTCCTGGACCTGCCCGTCCCGCCGGAGGCCCTGCTCATCGCGAACAGCACGATGGCGATCGGCGTCCTGGAGGCCCTGGCCGCGAGAGACCTCCGTCCGGGCCGCGACGTGGGCCTGGTCTCCTTCGACGACGCCCCGTGGGCCACGCTGATCGATCCACCGCTGACCGTGGTGGCCCAGCCCGCGTACGAAATCGGCCGCGTCGCCGCGGAACTCCTGCTCGCCCGCATCGCCGACGGCACCCGCCCCGCGGTCACGAAGACACTCGACGCCCGCCTCATCGAACGCCAAAGCTCCCACCGCTGACGGCACCCGTCATACCGACACCGGAACCACCGGACATCGACGCCGGAACCACCGACCGCCCGGCCGGCCCGCGCGGGGCATGGAAACCTCGCAGCCCGGCCACCCATCCGAAGCCGCAGTCCATGCAACGAAGGCAAAGTCGAGAGACCGAAGCATTGACGGGCCGACGGTGATTCCCGCTGGGCGGGCGTCACAGTACGAGGGTCACCGGGCGACTGCCGCGTGGCCGGTGACCCGCTGGACGAATCAAGCCCACCCGCCGGTACGGGCAACCCCGCTCCCCCCTGCGCCGGCGACGCCCACCCGCCGAAGCCCCAAGCCCGGCGACCCCGCCGGTCACGCCGCTCGGCCCGACCCGTCGCGCCGAGCGATCCGACCCGACCCGTCGCCGAGCGGTCCGACTCGCCACCCCGCGCCACACGGCCCGCTGCCCACGGCTCGCCCCCACGGCTGGCTTCGACTTCCCAGGCTCGCCCCGCCCGCTCCACCGCGGCTCACCCTGCTCTCCACAGCGAGGTCCGCTCCCTGAGTCTCGACCCGCCCCGCGCCCCAAGACTCGCCCTGCTCACCACGATCCACCCGGCTCGCCCCGTCCCCCGGAACTCAGCCCGCCGGCCACGACTCGCCCGGCTCGGCCCACGCCCCCAAGCTCGACCCGCTGCGTCCCTCAAGGCCCAGCCGCTCACCACGACTCGCCCGGCGTGCCGCGCCCGGTTCCCCAGGCCCCGGCCCGCTCGCCACGACTCACACGATTCGGCCGGGCCCAAGCTCGAGCCGCTGCGTCGCCCAAGGCTCGGCCGGGACGACGTGCCTGGGGGCCGGCCACATGGCCGGCCCCCAGGCACGTCCCACCCCCTGTCCCCCCAGCACCGGCGGTTGCCGGAGCCCGCGTGAGCCCGAGGCGGAGAAATCGTTTACCATCTCGAACGTAAAGGCGCCCTCACGGAGTGTCAAGGACACAAAAGCCTGGACAACCCGGTCCGCACGCGGCAGACTGGCCCGATCTTGCCTACTCCTCGTGTTGATTGATGTGCGATGCGTGTCGATCTCTGGTGAATTCACGCACAAAGCGGTGAGAAACCGCACGAACCCGCACACACGCGTTAGTCTGGGCGCATGTCAGTCGCGCTGGAGAACGTCCTCGCCAGAGCCGGCCTCAAGGCCGATGCGAACGCCTTCCTCACGCTCGTGGAGGACGCTGCCCGCCGGTTGTCCCCACCGAATCCCGACCCCGCGCACTACTTCTCCCCCGACCAGGTCGCCGCGCTCGGCGACGTCGGGCTCGATCTGAGCCCCGGCGCCGAAGGGGAACCGGACTTCCGCGCGCGTACGGTCGCCGCGCACGCCGTGCTGGCCGATTCCGCGCTGTCGGTCGTACAGGCCGCGGAGCTGCTGAACGTCGACGACAGCCGGATCCGGCACCGGCTCAAGGCGGGCAGGCTCACCGGCTGGAAGGACCAGGGCTGGCGGCTGCCCGCCTGGCAGTTCACCGGCTCCGGCGTACTGCCCGGCCTGGAGTTCGTGCTGCGCGCGATCCCCGAGGACCAGCCGGCGCTCGTCGTGGCCGCGTTCATGAACACCCCGCAGTCGGACCTGGTGATCAACGACCGGCCGGCCACGCCGCGGCAGTGGCTGCTCGCCGGCGGCGACCCGGACCCACTGGCCCAGCTGGTCGCCACGCTCGGCTCGCCGTTCTAGGCTGAGCCGTCAAGATCACCGACACAGGACGGACGACCCCCGACGCATGGCCCGGCTCCCCCTGCCACCGGCGCGGTCCGTACTGCTCAAGGAGCTGGACCGCGACCACGACGTGGTGGCCATCCAGCCCGAGACCAGGCTGGTCCGCATCTTCACCGCACACGGCAATCACCCGCAGCAATGGAACACGTTCCGCTTCACCGGCCCGCTCCCGCACGGACGGTTCGACCAGCAACCGCCCGGACGCGGCGGACAGCCGGTCACCGATCCGGCCAACGGCGTGCTGTACTTCGGGCTGACCGTCCGCACCAGTATCGCCGAGGTCTTCCAGACCACCTCCACCGTCGACCGCACCACACGCGGGCCGCGGCTGGTCGTCGTGCGCCCCGTCCGGACACTGCGGATGCTCGACCTCAGCGGCCTGTGGCCGACCCGGGTCGGTGCCTCGCAGGAGATCTCCAGCGGCCCGAAGAAAATCACCCAGGCCTGGGCGCGCGCGATCCGCACCGCGATGCCCGAGCTGGACGGCCTCTGGTACCGCTCGTCGATGGACTCCGGCGGCCCCGCGGTGTGCCTGTGGGACCCGCCCGCCGGCGCGGCGCTGCCGATCGCCCCGGACGTCCTGCTGCCGCTGGACCATCCGGGGCTCGACGTGCCGCTCGGCCGGGTGTGCGAGGAGCTGAACTACACGCTGCTCAGCTGAGGTGGCGTGCCCACCAGTCCAGCACCGCGGCGAGCCGCTGCACGCGGTGCCGCGGGCGGCCCGAACGGGTCAGCTCGTGGCCCTCGCCCGGGAAGAGCAGGAACTCCGCGTCGGCACCCGCCCGGCGCAGCGCGACGAACATCCGCTGCGCCTGTTCCAGCGGGCAGCGCCAGTCCTGTTCGGAATGCACCACGGCGAAGGGGATCCGCACGTCGGCGGCGTAGCTGAGCGGGCTGCGCCTGCGCTGTTCCTCCGGGTCGGTGCCGACGTAGGCCTCGGCGAAGAAGTAGCCGATGTCCGAGCTGCCCGCGAAGGAGTCCCAGGCGTTCACGGCACGCTCACTCCACGCGGCGCGGAACCGCTCGGGGTGCTTCGCGGCGAGCCAGCTGGTCATGAACCCACCGTAGGAACCACCCATGACACCAGCGCGGGACGAGTCGATGTCCGGCCGTTCGAGTGCCTTGTCCAGCAGCGCGAGCACGTCATCGACGTCCACCGTGCCCATGTCGCGCACGATCGCGCGCCCGTGCGCCTGCCCGTAGCCCGCCGACCCGCGCGGGTTGCCGAGCACCACCGCGTAGCCGGCCGAGGCGTACACCTGGGCTTCGTCGAACACCGCCCATCCCTGCTGGGTGAACGGCCCGCCGTGCACCACCCGAAGCACCGGATGCGGCCCTTCGCCCTGGGGCAGCACCAACCATCCGTGCACCGAATAGCCGTCCCCAGCTGTGGTGTTCAGCTCCTCGACCCGGCAAAGGCCCCTCTCTCGCACCGTCTTCGCGTAGTCGGTGAGCACGCGGGGCCCCGCTTCCCCGAGTAGCACGACCTCGCCCGCGGTCTCCGTCGTCGCGACCACCGCCACCACGGTGCCGCCGTCCTCCGCGAATCCGTGGACCGACACCTGACCGCCATGGAGCACGCGCAGGCTGTCCAGCTTGGCGCTTTTCGCCGAGACGGGCACCGCGCACAACTCCACAGCGCCACGGTTGCGCACCGCTACGAGCACCTCGTCTTCGAGCGGGATCGGTGCCCCGGCGCCGGCTTCGACGTCGACAGTCTCCACATCGGTGAGCCGCCGCGGCTCCGCGTCCGCGACCACCGCGTAGAGCCCGGTGTTGCACGCGACCACGACGCCGTCCGCGTACGACGTCCCCACGAAGTAGAGGGTGCCGTCCGGGCCGAACACCGGATGTCCGGCATCGCCGGGGCAGGACGCCACCACCTCGGGCGCGCCCCCGCCGGCCGGGAAGGTCACCAGGTCGCACGACAGCGTCTCGACCCGGTCGAACTCCTGCGGCACGACCACCACGAGGCGTTCGCCGTCCGGGGTCCAGGCCGGATCGTGGACGTCGTAGTCCACCGGCGACAACGGCTGCGGCTCGACGTCCTCGGCGGTGTCGAGCACGAACAGTCGCTGGGGCCGGTCGCGCAGAAAGCCGGTGTTGTCGATCCGGTAGTCCAGGCGCGTGATCCGCCGGGGCGCCTCCGCGGCCGGTTCCGGTGTCCGGCCCTCGGCGTCCTCGGTGCCGTACCGGCCGCCCTCCGGCATCCGGGCGGTGCAGGCGAGCCGCCGCGAGTCCGGCGCCCACACCGGTCCTTCCGCGCCGAGCGGGAACGACGTCAGCTTGCGTGCTTCGCCGCCCTCCGCGGGCATCACGTACACCTGCGGGCTGCCCTCGGCACCGGTGCCCTCGCCCGCGCGCAGGAACGCGACCCATCGCCCGTCCGGCGAGATCGCCGGCGCCGAGTCACGCGGGCCGTACGTCCAGAACGTGTTGCCCGCGCCGGAGAGCGAGACCCGGTGCAGGGTGGCATCGGTGCGGTCGGCCTCGAGATCGGGCCTGCTCACCGCAGTGAGCAGCAGGTCACCGCGCAGCGCGAGGGTACCGGGGACGACGAGGGCTTCGATGTCGGCAGGACGCATGCCGACGACCGTACCTGATCCTTAGCAAAGCGAACGACTATTTCGCCTCGGCCGCCGCCCGCTCGTCGCGGCGGGCCTTGGACAGGCTCGCCACCGTGGTCACGGTCAGCACGACCACGATCACGCCGAGGGACACCCAGTTGTTGATGTCGAGCCAGTCCGGCGCGGCGTGGTACTCGTGCAGTGCGTGCAGCACCAGCTTCGCGCCGATGAAGGCGAGGATCACCGCGAGGCCGTAGCTGAGGTACACCAGTTTGTTCACCAGCCCGCCGAGCAGGAAGTACAGCTGCCGCAGGCCCATCAGCGCGAACGCGTTGGCGGTGAACACCAGGAAGGCGTCCTGGGTGATGCCGAAGATCGCCGGGATCGAGTCCACCGCGAAGAGCAGGTCGGCCGAGCCGATCGCGACGATCACCAGGAGCATCGGCGTGATCATCCGCTTGCCCTGGTGGCGCACCAGGTACTTGTGCCCGTGGTAGTCGTCGGTGACCGGGAACAGCTTGCGCACCCAGCGGGTGACCGCGTTCTCCTGGTACTCCTCGCCTTCGTCCTTGCCGCGCACCATGCTGATCGCGGTCCAGATCAGCACCGCACCGAACAGGAAGAAGACCCACACGAACTGGTTGATCAACGCCGCGCCGACCGCGATGAACACGCTGCGCATCGCCAGCGCGAGCAGGATCCCGACCAGCAGCACCCGGTGCTGGTGGATCACCGGCACCTTGAACGAGGCCATGATGATCATGAAGATGAACAGGTTGTCGACGCTCAGCGAGTACTCGGTGATGTATCCGGTGAAGAACTCGACACCCGGGTCGTGCCCGGCGAAGAACCAGACGCCGGCCCCGAACAGCACCGCGCACGCGATGTAGAAGACCACCCACCGCGCGGCCTCACCGGTGGTGACCTCGTGCGGCTTGCGGTCGACGATCACGAGGTCGAGGGCGATCAGGGCGAGCAGTCCACCGACCGTGGCGAACCACAGCCACACGGGAACGGTCATGAAAACGAAACCTCCGGATAGTGCGCAGCAGCAACTAACCGGAGGTCTCTTCCGCCGATCTCACGATCGGCCGACGGTGCCGGGCCCCGGGTTCTCCACCCACCGCGACCGAAACGATCACCGTGGCGCGCGAGTACCGGCAGCCGTGCTGACGACACCGCCGCGGAGGAATACTCCCCTCACAGCGCGTTCAGTGTGCCGGTTACCGGAGGCGAACGCCAGCGGGGGTTGCCCCCGTCACCGGACCGGCCGTGTTAACTCCGTCACCGGCCACACCAACGAGTGAGAACGATGTCTGATCCGTGTGAACCCGGAGCGGGGTTCTCAGGAGTGACTTTCTTAGAGGTAGTCATGACCGAAAAGGCGCCTTCACCTGCGAATTCGTCGCCTTCACACCACAGCGGGAGACCCAATGACGCCTCATGTTCACGATCAAGCGACGGACCAGCCGGCGTGCGAAGCACCGCGACGCTCGGCGTGGTTCTGCCGGGCGATCAGCAGCAGGATCCGGAACCGCGGGCGACCGTCGGGCAGCAGCTCCCCGCCGTGGATCGCAGCCCAGCGCTGCCACGGATCCAGCGGCCGGCGCAGCGTGTCGCGCGCGAATTCCTCGACGTCGAACCCGTAGCTCGTCTCGCCGGCGAGCACTTTGATCACGGTCGCCGTCCACGACAACCGACTCGGCATTGCGCTCGACAGCTCGGGCAGTGACCCGGTCGCCGAGCTCACGGTGGCACGGGATTCGTTCGTCGAAGCGCTCGCGACCGCCGGGTTCACGGTGACGGCATGGGATGCCGTCGAGGCACTGTCGAACGCCGAGGTGGGCCGACGCATCGAGGCGTCCTCGATCCCCCCGATGGTGAACGTGAAGGAATTCGCAGCGCTGTGCGGATTCAGCTCACACCAACGGATCTACGAACTGGACACCGAGCGGCGCAAGGCCGCCGAAGCCGGCCAGCTGCACACCTTCCCGACGCCGGTCGTGCCGGGCTGGTGGATCAAATCGGCCGCCGAGCGGTACGCCTCGACCCGGAAAACGAAGCCCGGCCCCGCGCCGCGCCGGAAGTAACGACCGTCGCCGGTGCGGGGCCCCTTGACCGAGCAGTAGCACGACCTCGGCGGCGCGTGGCCCGACCCGGTCAGTGCCGATTCAACTCAGAGGCGGCCTGTTGCTTCCGGTGAGCCGTAGCGCTGGCTAGCGGTGGTGCCATAACGCCTATCCATACGTCGTCGGTTGGTCTTTTCGGGTGAGACGAGGCGATTCGGCCGACGACAAAGAGAACGGACTCTAGCGTCGACTGCCGAGGGGGATGGCAATGGGGAGTTGCCGATTCCGCAGTACGCGGCAGAGCTTTCGCCTCATGTCGCCCTCGTTGTCCAACCAGACGAACGAGGAGGGACTGTCGATGAGGATAAGAAATCACCTCTGGCCGGTTGTGGTCGTAGGAGCCACGGTGTTCGCAGCACTACCGACGCCGATGGTATCGGCGGCCACCGCCGCACCACTGGTGTCTCACGAGGCAGCGGTGCCCGGTATCGCACCCACGAGCGATGCCGATGAGGGTGTGTACACCGATGAAACCGGGAAACGGCTGGGGTGCACGCCGGTAACGGGTGTCGACAACCCGCACCGCTCGAAAACAGGTATCGCCGCGTCAGGGCACGCCTGGTGGGAAAAGGGGGATTGCACCAACGACACGGCAACCATTCTGGTCTGCCTGTACGAGTACTACACCGACGGCACGTGGCGGCGGAAAGCGTGCGCTGAGAACGGCAACGTGAAGCCGGGCAGCGGAAGCACTGTGCGGGTACCCGTACGTCGTGACTGCGACACCACCGCGTCCACGTCGTGGCGCAACCAGGCCGACGTGGATGTCAACGACGAGATCGACAGCAGCGGGGTGGGCATGCGACAGGCGGATATCCCGTGTCAGGTGACCGGGCCCGATCAGTAGGTCGGTGCGATCATGGCCGGGTGGACAGTGAAATGAACAGCAGCGCCCGCCCTGGTCTGGTCGAGGGTGCCCGCGGAATAGCGGGCACCCTCACCGCCGCGCTCTACGGCACGATGACCCCGCACCCGTGGCTGGCCCCGGATGCGGACACTGACGCTTACTCGGCTTTCCACACCTGCTCGCGGATGATGGGCTGGCTACACGACGACCAGGAGCGCCCAAGCCTGTGGGGCATGAACGACGCCGACGCTCCCACGCGCACCTCCGGCTCAGAGCCGAATTCCGAGCCCGTGGCGTGGTTCCAGGTGGAGGCTCAACGGGTCGCGCGCGACCAACCCTTACCGGCACAGCCGGTCCTACAGTGCGCGACAGCTGCGATGACCCGGCTCGGAGCACTCGAACTGGACGCGGTGCAGATGTTGCTGCCCGTGCAGGTCCTCGATACTGCCGACGCACCCGGCCCATTGCTGTCCCCGTCGCTGCGCACTGCGCACTGGTTCGCCGACAGTGATCCCACTTTGCGTACCCCGGTACAGGTCACCCTCGACTCGGGGCAGTCTCCAGCTATTCCGGCGGTCAGCGATGTGCTGGCTTCCATCGAACAGCCGGCCTTCGCTGTCAGCTCCTACGAAAACGGTCACACGCCGATCACGCCATGGTTCGACGACAGCTTCTGGAACGGCCCGCCACAGCACGCGGTCGTCTTTACCGGCACTCTCGCCGAATGGTCCCCCAGCGCGATCGGATGGCTCGCCGGCCTTACTGCCGACCTATACGCCCGTCATCGCCTCACCACCCCCCTACTGATGACCGTGCAGCGAGGCCAAGCCTGAGCTAGTAGTGTTTTGTTAGGTGTGTCGTTGTGGCTGGTCAGGTGGTTGATGTGGTCTCCTGTGCGGGTGTTTCCGGAGGAGATGGACGAGGTTCGTCCGGTGATCGAACAGTTCGCTGAGCGGATGTTCGGTGGGTTCGCGCGGCGTGATCAGAGAGTGAAAGGTGAGCTGTACCTGCGTGGGCTGATGCTGGACGGCAAACGCAAGTCGATGCAGCCGATGGCGCAGCGGCTTGAGGTCGATCATCAGCAGTTGCAGCAGTTCGTCACCACCTCGACCTGGGACCACGTCGAGGTCCGGCGACGCCTGACCGGATGGGCCGGGGAGTTCATCGCCCCGGATGCCCTGGTCATCGATGACACCGGGTTTCCCAAGGACGGCAAGGATTCCCCAGGTGTTGCGCGGATGTATTGCGGTGCGCTGGGCAAAACGGGGAATTGCCAAATCGGGGTGAGCGTCCACGCGGTCACCGACTGGGCCTCGGCCGCGATCGACTGGCGGCTGTTGCTGCCCGAGTCCTGGGACGACGAGAAAGCAACCGACGGCGGGGCCGCAGCCGAGATCCGGCGTCGGCGGGCACGCAGTGCGATCCCAGACGAACCGCGACATCGGGAGAAGTGGCGGACATGCTCGACGAGGTCATCGGTGAGTGGGGACTGCCGAGCCGGCCGGTGGTGGCCGACGCCGGCTACGGCGACGCCACCGAATTCCGGCTCGGCCTGACCGAACGTGGCCTGACCTACGCCCTCGCCGTCAGCCCGACCGCGACCGCCCACCCCGCCGAGGCCGCGCCGGTGACCCCGGCCTGGAAGGGCACCGGCCGCCCGCCACAGCCGCGCTACCCCGACCCGCCACAGGACCTGAAATCCCTCGCGATGGCCGCCGGACGATCAGCAGGCCGGTACGTCCCCTGGCGACACGGATCACGCAAGACTCCCGGCAACCCCACCGCGAGCATGCGCTCCCGGTTCCTCGCGCTGCGCATCCGCCCAGCTAACCGCAACATCCCCCGCGACAGCGACGGCAGCCTGCCCGAATGCTGGCTGCTGGCCGAGTGGCCTCCCGGCGCACCCGAGCCCACCGACTACTGGCTCTCCACCCTCCCTGCCGACACGAAACTGCGGCACCTGGTCCGGCTGGCCAAAATCCGCTGGCGCATCGAACACGACTACCGCGAACTCAAAGACGGCCTCGGCCTCGACCACTTCGAAGGCCGCTCCCGGCTCGGCTGGCACCGCCACGTCACCCTCACCGCCGTCGCCCAGGCCATCTGCACCCAGCTCCGCCGCACCCCACAAGCCCCTGCGCAGGCCTGACCCTCTACGCAGTCCTGCACCAACTCCAGACCCTGCTCGCGGCCTGGACCGGCACCTGCCACACCTGCCGACAACCCATCCAGACCCCCACCCCGCAACAGAAACCCCAACTCAACAGCACCTAACAAAGCACCACTAGGGACCGAGTTGGACACAGCCAGCGGCCGGCGGCGCAGTCGGCCTCCTGCTGAAGCAGCAGCACGACTGCTGCGGCGCGGGCTGTCACCGCGGAGGCTCAGCAGTGTCCGCATCGGGCAGTGGCGTAGTGCCGGAGGTGATGACGGTGTGCTCCATCGGCGACCGGTGTCCGTCTGCGGTCTCGACCCAGTAGTAGCGGCCGTTGCCGAGCGTGGGCATCGGGCCTCGACGCGGTCGCAACCACTCGCGCGATGAACGCCGCGTCGCTCTCCCCCGCCTGGCACTCGATGACGTACTGGCCAGAAGACAGTGCAGCAAGAACAGGCGCCGGCAGAGGAAACACCCCTGTAGTCAGATACGTGACGCTCGGCACATCACGCAGTTTCACGCCATCGGCCCAACTTTCGAGCCACGGATAACGGGGCCTCACGAAGACCAGATAGTCCCCATGCGCAATTGGGCGATCATGAATCACCATGGAGGTAACGACGCGTGAGCACTCCTGTCAATGCTGTACCCCCAGTCCACATCTGGTTCTACGCATTCGCGATCCTGGGAGCATTTCTCGCGGTCCCGCACCTGGTCATCGGCGTACTGGCTGGCCGCCGCAGCTGATGACGGTGCACGCCGCGGCGACCGTGGGCGCATGGCTCGCCGGAATCCAGTACGACCCGCGGCGCCGAAGCCGGTTGTCGAGAATCGCCTCGATCGATGCCGAGGTCGACGAATTCGAACGGAGATTCCGCGAGGGTAGATTGTAGTCATTTTGTCGGAATTTGAAGGTAGGCCGCTTCCCCCGGCCGCGCCTCACTTCTCCTGACGCACCAGTCGCACGCGATCCTTCACCGGTACGTCCCGGCGCCCCCGGCCGATCTTTTTCACCTGCAGCTCGCCGATGTACTCCGGCACGAGCAATCGTCGCGCCACCAGCCGCCGATTCTCCAGCGGCAGCACGGCCCACCGCTTCGCAACATCCGGGCCCGGCTCGATCACGCCGTCGAGGACCGACGGCTGCAGGTTCTTCTCCTGCTGGCGCAACTTGGCGATTCGCTCCTGGTTGGCGGCCGCGATCGGTGCAACGAATTCAAGCGTGAACCCCGGCTCTTCCCGCGCCACACGGCCGGACAGCTCGTCGCGCCGGTCGATGGCTGCGAGCAGATCAGCGCGCACCCGCGCCAACTCAGCACCCGCGGCGTCACCGGCCTGGTTCAGCACGCAGTAGCAGTCAGGGTCGGCGAGCCAGTGCAGCAGCAGCTTTTCCGTGAAAACATCAAGATCGGCGCTGACGATGCTGACGCATCCGGTCGGCTCTCCGCACGCGTAGCGGAGCTCGCCCTTCCGACCCGTCTTCACGCGTAAACCGTCTCCGCATGCGCCGCACTTCGCGATGTAGCTGAGCCAATGCTTCGCCGCACCCGGGCGCCACTTCTTCCGCTGCGGATCTCGGAGGATCCTCTGCACCTGGTCGAACACGTCCGGATTGACGATCGGCTCCCACGCAGCAGGCGAGTACTGGACACCGTCGCCCGGCCGCGATCGTGCGCGCCACTCCGGATCGTGTCTTCGCCGGCCAGCGTAGGCGGCAAGCGTCAACATCGATCGGAGGTGCGATTGGCTGAACGGGCCGCCACTGCGTTTCACGATCCCACGCGTCTTGAAGTCTTGGGCGACCGAGTAGATCGAGCCGCCTGCCGCGAATCGCTCGAAGAGCTCGGCGACGATGGGTGCCTCGTCGGGATGGTGCTCCTGCTCGATCAGTTCACCGGTGCGCTCGTTGTAGCGGCGTCGGAAGCCATACGGGATCTGGGCGTGCGGCAGGCCGTTCGCGAACGCGCTCTGCGTGCCACGACGGATCCGCACGGACGATAGTCCCGTCTCGTATGGGGCGTCCGCAGCTGCGTGGATGAGGTCCCGCCGGTCGTGCGGATCGCTTGGGTCCATCAGCCGCCCGCGGACCTCGATCCAGAACTTCACCCCACGCGCTTCAGCAAGCTCGATCAGCTCCAGCCACTCGCGCTCTTGCCTCGACCCGCGGCTGTTCTCGAACGTCATCAGGATGCGGCCCGCGAAAGTGCCGGCCTTGAGATCCGCGATCAGGCGCTCGAAGCCCTTGCGCGGCTTCCGAGCAGTACGGGACGCGCTGCCGACGTCCCGGTAGGTCTCGACGATGGTCCAGTTCTCGCGCTCGGACGTACGCTGGTTGAGCTCGTGCTGATCCTCTGGCGACCGCTCCCGCCCGAAGCGGTCTTTCGAGACGCGCAGCAGGTCACAGACCGGTAGCGGGCTTGAATCCAGCGGGGACATGGACTTAGAGTACCCCTGCTGAGGCGATTCTCAGGAAACCTCCCATAACGTCGGCGCGTGCCCCGAATCCCGCTCCCGCGCACGCGCGGAACCCGGCTGACCGCGCTCGCCGCGGTCGTGGTGGTCGTCGCGGCCGCCGTGGTGGTCTGGACCACCAGCGACTCCGGCCCGGCCCCGGTCCGGACCCAGGACGCGTTCGCCGAGCTGCCCGCCGCACCCGGCTCCACCGAGCGGGTCCGCATCGACACCACGACCTACTACCCCGAACAGACCCCCGCGCCCGCCGTGCTGCTGGCCCACGGCTTCGGCGGGGACAAGACCAGCGTGGACCCGCAGGCCCGGGAGCTCGCCGAGCGCGGGTTCCTCGTGCTCACCTGGTCCGCCCGCGGATTCGGCCGCAGTACCGGCAAGATCGGGCTCAACGACCCGGACGGCGAGGTGGCCGACGCCAGCCGGCTGATCGACCGGCTGCTGGCCGGCCACGACGTGGCCACCGGAGCCGACGGCGCGCCGGAGCTCGCGGTCACCGGCGCGTCCTACGGCGGCGCGCTTTCGCTGCTGCTGGCCGGCACCGACCAGCGGGTGCGCGCGATCGCCCCGGTGATCACCTACAACGACCTGGCGCAGGGGTTGGTGCCCAACGCCGCGGCTCAGGCGGACCGGACGGCGCGGACCCCTGCGGCCGGCGCGTTCGCCGCGGACGGGGTCTTCAAGAAGAGCTGGGCCGGCATCTTCTTCTCCGCCGGCTCCGGTGCCACGGCGAGTGGTTCGTCCTCGGCCGAAGCTCCCGAAGCCGGTCAGGAGACCAGCGACAACGGCGACACCGCGGGCAACAGCGGAACCTCCCCGCAGGCCGCCGCCCCGCCCGGCGGGCAGCCCGGCCGGGCACAGCCGCCGGCCGCCGACCCGTGCGGGCGGTTCACCGCCGAGGTCTGCCAGGCCTACACCGAGCTGTCGACCACCGGGAAGGCCGGTGCGCAGACCACCGCGCTGCTGCGCCGGGTCTCCCCTGCCTCGGTCACCGGCCGGATCACCGTGCCGACGCTGCTCGTACAGGGGGAAAGCGACACGCTGTTCGGTCTCGACCAGTCCGATGCCACCGCGCGGCAGATCACCGCGGCGGGCGGTCCGGTGCGGACGATCTGGTACACCGGCGGTCACGACGGCGGCGTCCCCGGCCCGCAGCTGCGCGGGAAGATCGGCGACTTCCTGTGGTCCGCGCTGACCGGCGACGGCGATCCCGGCAAGGGCTTCAGCTACGACGTCCAAGGCACCTTGCGCGCCAACGGAACCCCGTCCGTGCGCACGATCTCGGCGGACGCCTACCCCGGCCTCGCCGGCGGGAGCACGGAGCGCCGGCAGGTGACGCTCGCCGGTCCGACGCAGAACGCCGTACGGCCCGCGGGGGCGAATCCCGCGGCGGTCAGCGGCATTCCCGGGCTCAACGGGCTCGCGGCCGGTTCGTCCCGGCTGGCACCGTTGTTCGGCTCCGATCCGCCGGGCCAGTCCGCGCAGTTCGCCGCGGCGCCGTTCGACAGCCAGGTCCTCGTGGCCGGCTCGAGCACCGTGCGGCTGCGGATCGCGGCCGATCCGGCGCATCCGCTGCCGGAGGCGGTGCTGTTCGCCAAGCTCTACGACGTGGGCACGGACGGCACCCGGGTGCTGCCGGCCAACGCGGTGGCGCCGCTGCGGGTTTCCGGGCTGCCCGCGGACGGCACCCCGGTGGACGTCACGGTGACCCTGCCGGGTGTCGTGCGGCCGGTGGAGGCCGGGCATTCGCTGCGGCTGGTCGTCGGCACCACCGATCAGTCCTATTCGGTGCCCGCGCAGCCGGGCGTGTTCCGCATCGGTCTCGCTCCCGGCAGCGCACTGCAGGTCCCGGTCGTGCCCGGCACCTCGGCCGGTGCACCGGCGCCGGTCGGGCAGCTGATCGGCATCGGGGCGACGCTCGTGGTTGCCGTCGCGGTGCTGCTCGTGGCCGCGGTGCGGCGCCGCCGGTCGCACGACGTCGACCCGGAGCTGGCCGGTACCCCACTGGTGATCACCGGGCTGCGCAAGCAGTACGCGGGCGGGTTCGTGGCGGTCAAGGACCTGTCGTTCCGGGTGGAACCGGGGCAGGTGCTGGGGCTGCTCGGCCCCAACGGCGCGGGCAAGACGACCACGCTGCGCATGCTGATGGGCCTGATCACGCCCACCGCGGGCGAGATCCGGGTCTTCGGCCACCGGATCACACCGGGCGCGCCGGTGCTGTCGCGGATCGGGTCCTTCGTGGAGGGTTCCGGATTCCTGCCGCATCTGTCCGGCAAGGCGAACCTGGAGCTGTACTGGGCGGCCACCGGACGGCCCGCGGACAAGGCGCACTTCACCGAAGCACTGGAGATCGCCGGGCTCGGCGACGCGGTGCACCGGCGGGTGAAGACCTACAGCCAGGGGATGCGGCAGCGGCTCGCGATCGCCCAGGCGATGCTCGGCCTGCCGGAGCTGATGGTGCTCGACGAGCCGACCAACGGGCTCGACCCGCCGCAGATCCACCAGATGCGCGAGGTGCTGCAGCGGTACGCGGCGACCGGGCGCACCGTCGTCGTGTCGAGCCATCTGCTGGCCGAGGTCGAGCAGACCTGTTCGCACGTCGTGGTGATGCACCGCGGCACGCTGGTGGCTTCGGGCGAGGTCGGCGAGCTGGCCGCGGCCAGCGGGGAGGCCACCTTCCGGGTGGGCGATCCGGCGGCCGCGGCGGCGGCGCTGAAGGCGATGGACGGGGTCTCGGACGTCGAGGTCGAGGGCGACCTGGTGCACGCCGGTCTCGACGGCCTCCCGAGGGCCGAGGCAGTGGCGGCGCTCGTGCGGGCCGGGGTCGCGGTGGAGCAGGCCGGGCCGCGGCGCCGGCTGGAAGACGCGTTCCTGCAGCTGGTGGGAGAGGACTCATGAGCACCGAAGTACCTACTCCCTACCTGGAAGGTAGGGCGGCATGACCACCGAGAACGGTGCCGGCGGGGTGCACACCGACCCCGCGGCTCTGCGGGAGCTGAGCGCACTGGCCACCGCGGAGCGGGCCGAGGTCGGCCCGGACGGTGCGGTGGCCGGCTACCGGGCGGCACGCACGTTGCGGCTGGCCGTGGAGTTGCGGCGGCAGCTGCGCCGGCGGCGGACCCAGCTGGTGCTGGCGTTCGTCGCGGTGCTGCCGTTCATCCTGGTGCTGGCGTTCGAGATCGGGCAGGCCAGCCCGAACCGCCGTTCGGGCGGGTTCGTGGACCTGGCGACGGCGAGCGCGCCGAACTTCGTGGTGCTCGCGCTGTTCGTGTCGGGCACCTTCCTGCTGCCGATGATCGTGGCGCTGTTCTTCGGCGACACGATCGCCAGCGAATCGTCGTGGTCGAGCCTGAAGTACCTGCTGGCGATCCCGGTGCCGCGGCACCGGCTGCTGCGGCAGAAGGCGGTGGTGTCCGGGCTGTTGTCGGTCGCCGCGCTCGTGCTGCTGCCGCTGATGTCGTTGCTGGTCGGCACGATCTGGTACGGCGCGGGGGACGCGATCAGCCCGACCGGCGACGCGATCGCCTTCGGCGACAGCCTGCTCGCGCTGCTGCTGTCCATTGTGTACATCGTGGTGCAGCTGGCCTGGGTGGCCGGGCTGGCGCTGCTGCTGAGCGTGTCCACCGAGGCCCCGCTCGGCGCGGTGGGCGGCACCGTGCTGGTGGCGATCCTGTCGCAGATCCTCGACCAGATCACCGCGCTGGGCGGGCTCCGCAACTATCTGCCCACGCACTACTCGTTCGCCTGGATCGACCTGATCTCCACCGACATCGACTGGACCAATCTGGCCAGTGGCGCGCTGTCGGCGGTCCTCTACGCGACGGTGTTCCTGCTGCTGGCCGGACGGCGGTTCGCGCGCAAGGACGTCACGAGCTGACCCGGCCGCCGTCCGGTCCGCGCGCTCAGCCGACGGACCGGGCCGGACGGCGGTACCGTGCTGCGCGTGACGATCCACCTGGAACTGCGCGAGGACATCGCGTGGGCGACCCTCGACCACGGCCTGGACATCGAAACCTGCACCCGGCTGGTTCTCGCACTCGAGGAGGCGGACGCGGCCGGTGCCCGCGCGCTGGTGCTCACCGGCACCGGGGACACGTTCTCCCCCGGCATTGACGCGACCCGGCTCGCCGAGGGCGGGGCCCGCTACGTCGAGGAGTTCCTGCCCGCGCTGTCGGATGCGCTGCTGGCCGTCTTCGGTTTCCCGCATCCGGTGGTGGCCGCCGTCAACGGCCACGCGACGGGCAGCGGACTCGTGCTGGCCGCCGCGTGTGACCACCGCGTCGCCGCCGACGGCGCCGGCCGGATGGGTGTGCCACAGCTGCTCGCGGGCGCGCCGTTCCCGTTGGCAGCGCTGGAAATTCTGCGCTGCGCCTACGGGACCGGCCCGCTGCCCGCGCTCGCCTACAGCGGCGCGGGCCTGACCGTCGAGGACGCACTGGCCCGCGGGCTGGTGGACGAGGTCGTGCCCGCCGGGGAGCTGCCGGCGCGGGCCGGGGAAATGGCGGTGCGGCTGGCCGGGGTGCCAGCCGAGGCGTTCGCGCACACGAAAGCCCAGCTGCGCCAGCCCTACCACGAACGTATCGCGGAAAACCGGGTCGCCGACGATGCTCAGGTGCAACGGCTGTGGAGTGCCGAATCCACCCTTGCCGCGGTCAAGTCCTCTGTAGACGTGTCCTGAGCCCTACGGAAGTCGGCATCCGATCGGATGGCGCGGGTGCCGCCGTCTTGCCGTGCACCGGCCGGCCTGTGAGGATCCGCTGGTTGATCTCCGGCTTCGCGAAGGGAACCACGTGCGCAGGCTGCTGGGTTTCTCGTCCGTAGTGCTCGCCGTCGCCGGCCTCGTGGCGGTGGCCCCCGAGGCGGGCGCGTCCGATGGGGAGGACATCGCCGACGCGCTGGCCGCCGTCCCCCGGCTCACCGTCGTGTCGGAGGATGCGGCGCCCGAGGGGTTCCGCTTCTTCGAGCTGAAGTTCACCCAGCCGGTCGACCACCGGCATCCGGGCGGGCGAACCTTCGAACAGCGGTTCACCTTGCTGCACCGGGACGTCAGCGCGCCCACCGTGGCGTTCACGAGCGGCTACAACGTGTCGCTCTCGCCGAACCGCTCCGAGCCGACGCGGATCGTCGACGGCAACCAGCTGTCCATGGAGTACCGGTACTTCACGCCGTCGCGGCCGGAGCCGGCGAACTGGTCGCGGGATCTCACGATCTGGCAGGCCGCGACCGACGAGCACGACGCGGTGCAGGCGTTCAAGAAGATCTACCGGGGCCGCTGGCTCGCGACCGGCGGCAGCAAGGGCGGCATGACCGCGACCTACTACCGCAGGTTCTTCCCCGGCGACGTGAACGGCACGATCCCCTACGTCGCCCCCAATGACGTCGTCGACCCGGTCGACAGCTACAACCGCTTCCTCGCGAACGTGGGCAGCCCCGAGTGCCGCGCCTCGCTGAGGGCGATCCAGCGGGACGCGCTGCAGCGGCGGGACGAACTCGGCGCACTCGCGAAGGCCGACGCCGCGGAGAAGGGCTACACCTTCACCACCGTGGGCTCGCTCGACGAGTCGCTGGAGATCGCGGTGATCGACGCGTACTTCGCGTTCTGGCAGTACCAGCCGGAGTCGGCGTGCGCTTCGGTGCCGGAACCGGGCGCGCCGGCCGCGGACGTGTGGGCGTGGTTCGAGCAGGTGGAAAGCCTGAACACCTACTCGGACCAGCAACTGGACGGGTTCGTGCCGTACTACTACCAGGCGGCGGTGCAACTCGGCTCGCCCGAGGCGTACGACAGCTACCTGCGCGACCTGCTGCGCTACCCCGGCGCCGACCAGCCAGGGACCTTCGTGCCCGCATCGGTGCGGCTGCCCCGGTTCGACCACCTCGCGATGCCGGACATCGACTTCTGGGTGCGGACACAGGGCCGGGAGCTGTTGTTCGTCTACGGCTCGAACGACCCGTGGGGCGCCGAACCGTTCCGCCTCGGCTTCGGCAGCAAAGACTCGTACCGCTACTTCGTGGCGGGCGGCAACCACGGCTCGACCATCGCGCAGCTGCCTGCCGAGCAGGCCGCCGAGGCCACCGCGACGATCCGTCGCTGGGCGGGCCTGCCGGCTTCGCCCGCCTCGGCCCGCACGTACGCAGCCACTACCCCGGCAGGCTTCCCCGGCTTCGACGCGAACGAGCTGATGGCGGACCGCCCGCGGCTGTGAGCAGCCGGCGGCGCGGCCGCACCCGGCGCCGGTGGTCAGTTCGGGCTCAGCTCGACCAGAGGAAGGTCGGTCTGCGGGAAGTCGTCGCCGATGTAGAGCAGCGGTTCACCGGCGATCTTGGCCGTGGCATACGAGTGGCAGTCGCCCAGATTGAGCCTCGCCGCATGGCGGCCCTTCCCGAACCGCTGGAACGCTTCGACGGCAATGTCGGCATGCTTCGGCTCGAACGGGATGGTGAGCACACTCCACTCCTGCAGGAATCTCTCGTACAGACTCCGGCCGCGCATGCCGAATTTGGCCAGCATGACGATCCCGGCCTCGGTCCGGGTGGGTGCGCCGATCTTGGGCGCTGGGTCGGCCGCCAGGGCTCGTTCCAAGGCCATGCTTTCCGGTTCACGATTGATGATCGCGATGATGGCCGACGTATCGATGATCACACGCCCTCCGGCCCGAAACCGAGAATCTCTTCCTGCTCTTCCTTGGTGATCGGCACTCCCAGCTGTTCGGGCGGCAACTGAGACCAGACCTCCTCCTCCAGGAAACGGTGCAATCGCTTCAAGCGTTGCTCGGTGGTTTCCGGATGCACTGCCAGCCGGTCCCGGAATTCACGCAGCGCGGTCCGGACGGCGCCCGTCTTCGTATCGCCGGTCAACGAGGCGATCTCGGCAGCCAGCCGCTCGGCCTCGGGGTCCTTGATGTTCATGGCCATGGTGTAAAGGTACCAGAATGGTGTAACTACTTAATGCCAGCGGCGTCCATCCCCCGGAGTTCCTTCTTCAGGTCGGACACCTCGTCGCGCAACCGGGCGGCCAGCTCGAACTGCAGGTCACGGGCCGCCTGCATCATCTGGTCGGTCATCTGCTGGATCAGGTCGGCCAGCTCGGCCCGCGGCATGGACGAGACGTTCTTCTCGTTCAGCACACCCGAGCTGCGCACGCGGTCGCCCTGTTCGGGCTTCTTGCCGCGGGAGGAGTTACGGCCCGAGCCACCGACCGCGACCGATTCCTCGGAGTCCTCCGCCTCGCTGTAGACGCGGTCCAGGATGTCCGCGATCTTCTTGCGCAGCGGCTGCGGATCGAGGCCCCGCTCGGTGTTGTACTCGATCTGCTTGACCCGGCGGCGGTCGGTCTCGTCGATCGCGTACCGCATCGAGTCGGTGATCTTGTCCGCGTACATGTGCACCTCGCCGGACACGTTTCGCGCCGCGCGGCCGATCGTCTGGATCAGCGACGTGCCGCTGCGCAGGAAGCCCTCCTTGTCCGCGTCGAGGATCGCGACCAGCGACACCTCGGGCAGGTCGAGACCCTCGCGCAGCAGGTTGATGCCGACCAGCACGTCGAAGTCGCCGGCCCGCAGCTGGCGCAGCAGCTCGACCCGGCGCAGGGTGTCCACCTCCGAGTGCAGGTAGCGCACCCGGATGCCCAGCTCGAGCAGGTAGTCGGTGAGGTCCTCGGCCATCTTCTTGGTGAGCGTGGTGACCAGCACCCGCTCGTCCTTCTCGGCCCGCTCGCGGATCTCGTGCACCAGATCGTCGATCTGGCCCTCGGTGGGCTTCACGACCACCTTCGGATCGACCAGGCCGGTCGGCCGGATCACCTGCTCGACGAACTCACCGCCGGTCTGCCCCATCTCGTACGGGCCGGGGGTGGCCGACAGGTACACCGTCTGCCCGATCCGGTCGGAGAACTCCTCCCAGGTCAGCGGCCGGTTGTCCACCGCGCTCGGCAGCCGGAAGCCGTAGTCGACGAGGTTGCGCTTGCGGCTCATGTCGCCCTCGTACATGCCGCCGATCTGCGGCACGGTCTGGTGCGATTCATCGATGACCAGGAGGAAGTCCTCCGGGAAGTAGTCGATCAGGGTGGCCGGTGCCGAGCCCGCGGACCGGCCGTCGATGTGGCGCGAGTAGTTCTCGATGCCGGAGCAGAACCCGACCTGCCGCATCATCTCGATGTCGTAGGCGGTGCGCATGCGCAGCCGCTGCGCCTCCAGCAGCTTGTTCTGCTTCTCCAGGTCGGCCAGCCGCTGCTCGAGCTCGGCCTCGATGCCGTGGATGGCCTTCTCCATTCGCTCCGGGCCCGCGACGTAGTGCGTGGCCGGGAAGATCCGCACCTCGTCGACCTCGCGCACGATGTCCCCGGTGAGCGGGTGCAGGTAGTACAGCTTGTCGACCTCGTCGCCGAAGAGCTCGACCCGGATGGCCAGCTCCTCGTAGGCCGGGATGATCTCCACCGTGTCGCCGCGCACCCGGAAGGTGCCGCGCGCGAACGCGATGTCGTTGCGCGTGTACTGCACGTCGACCAGTGCGCGCAGCAGCACATCGCGGTCGACCGTGCCGCCGACCTCGAGCTTGGTGGACCGGTCGAGGTAGGACTGCGGGGTGCCGAGGCCGTAGATGCAGGACACCGAGGCGACCACGATCACGTCGCGCCGGGACAGCAGGTTCATCGTGGCCGAGTGGCGCAGCCGCTCGACGTCGTCGTTGATCGACGAGTCCTTCTCGATGTAGGTGTCGGTCTGCGCGATGTAGGCCTCGGGCTGGTAGTAGTCGTAGTAGCTGACGAAGTACTCGACCGCGTTGTGCGGGAACAGCTCGCGCAGCTCGTTGGCCAGCTGGGCGGCCAGCGTCTTGTTCGGCGCCATCACCAGCGTGGGCCGCTGCACCCGCTCGATCAGCCACGCGGTGGTGGCCGATTTGCCGGTGCCCGTGGCGCCCAGCAGCACGACGTCCTTCTCGCCCGCCTTGACCCGGCGTTCGAGGTCGTCGATGGCGGCGGGCTGGTCACCGGCCGGCTGGTACTCGCTGACCACCTCGAACCGGCCACCGGTGCGGGGCACTTCGGAGACCGGGCGGAAGTCGGACTGCGCGAGGACGGGGTGTTCGGTTGCGAAAGCCACGCCTCCAGGGTAGGCGCCACCTCCGACAGTTTCCGCCGCACCCGGTCCGACCTGCGCGGACGTGCCCGTGACTGCCGCGCACGGGCACCTCGGCGGCCGGTCCGCCCACCGGCACCGCCGTCCGGTACCGGGCAGGATGGGCGGATGACCGACGTGCACCCGCCCAAGGTGGAGACCTTCGACCCGGCCGCCCGCGTGAACGTGGACAACAAGGGCTTCCACCGGGAGGTGGACGAGTTCCGCGAGGAACCGTTCGGGCTGTACCTGGCCCGCCCGGCGCCCGGGCGCGCGCAGTTCCACTACCTCGAGTCCTGGCTGCTGCCCGGCCTGGGGCTGCGGATCACCGACTTCTGGTTCTCCCCGGGCCACGAGCGCGACCAGGACTTCTACCTCGACGTGGTGCGGGTGCACCGCGACGGCCAGCGCTGGACGGCCACCGACCTGTACCTGGACCTCGTGCTCAAGGACAAGGTCTCGGTGCGGGTGATCGACAGCGATGAGCTGCTCGCCGCGGTCACGGCTGGGCTGCTCCCCCAGACCGAGGGCGAGTACGCGCTGGAGACCGCGTACGCCGCGGTGGAAGGCCTCGCCGTGCACGGTTACGACCTCGACGCCTGGTTGTCCGCGAAGGGCGTCACAGCGACCTGGCGTCGCCATCCCGTCCGGTGAGCCCCCGGGGAAAACCCCACCCGCTCCGGCGGGCAACCGCATTACCCGCGCGCCGCCGACCGGCCACGATCTGACCACTATGGACAGCAACGTGAACGGGCGCCTCGGCGAGCAGGTGACCCTGGACCTCGTGGACCGGCTCTACCGCGAGCACGCCGAGGCACTGCGGGCCGCGCGCGAGGCACAGCGGGCACACCGGCGTGCGCATCCGGCGATGAAAACGCAGCTCGACGATGTCGAAGCGGAGATCACCTACCTGCTGCTGCGGCATTTCCGCCCGGAGAAGGTGGTGGAGATCGGTTCGCTGCACGGCTGGTCGACCAGCTGGATCCTGCGCGCGCTCGCGGACAACGGCACCGGCCGCCTGATCACCGCCGACCTGATCGACCACGCCACCGGGACGGTGCCGGAGTCACTGTCCGCCGGACGCTGGGAATTCCGCAAGGGGGACGCGAAAACGCTGACCGGCGACTGGCGTGCCGAGGTCGGCTACCTTTTCGTCGACGCCGACCACCGGGCGCGCTTCGCGAAGTGGTACCTCGCCGAGGTCTTCCCGACGCTCGCCCCGGGCACCCCGGTGAGCGTGCACGACGTGTTCCACCGGGCCACTCCGCTGCCCTTCACCGAAGGGGCGGAAGTGCTGCGCTGGCTCGAACGCACCGGGACCCGGTACTTCACCGCTTCCCGTGCCCGTGCCCCGCGCACCCACGCCCGGCTCGGCGAGCTGCGCCGTGAGCTGGGCCTGACCGAGTCCGTCCACACCGGACGCGACAACCCGATGCTGTACTTCCGCGTCGCGGCCCGATCGGCGTGAAGCAGCGCATCAACCGATCGGTGGATGCCGGGAGCACCGTTCCGAGGATCCGCTCCGCCCCCGTCGCACGGGACTCTGGTAGCCGGCACAGACGGGTACCGGAAAGGGGGCGGCGGAAATGCCGGTCATCGAGGAACGCGAGCACGAACGCCGCGCCGGTGGAACCGGGGGCCTCCCGGCCGGACCGGGGACGGTCGCGGACTTCGCCCGCGTCCCGGTGTTCGCCATCGCCGCGGCGCTGCTGATCCTGCTCGCGTTCACCGCGAACCGCTTCGGCTACATGGGCGACGAGCTGTACTTCATCGCCGCGGGCAGGCATCTGTCGTGGGGTTACGTGGACCAGCCGCCGCTGCTGCCACTGCTGGCCCGCGCGATGGAGGCACTCGGGCCCGGGTCGCCGTTCGTGCTGCGGATCCCGGCGATGCTGGCGATGGCCGCGGGAGTGGTGTTCACCGCCCTGATCGCCCGTGAACTCGGCGGCCGGGTCCGGGCCCAGGTGCTCAGCGCCGCGATGTTCGGGGTCTCCACGGTCTTCGTGGCCGGCGGCCACTATCTGGCGACCTCGACGCTCGACCCGTTCCTGTGGACGGTGCTGATCTGGCTCCTCGTCCGGTGGATCCGCACGCGACGCGACGGCCTGCTGCTCTGGGCGGGTGTGGTCACCGCGGTGGCGCTGTACGTGAAGTTCCTGATCGGCGGCTTCTGGCTGGTGGCCGGCCTGGCGCTGCTGGTGTGCGGGCCACGGGAGCTGCTGCGCCGCCCGGCGCTGTGGGGCGGCGCGGCGATCGCGGCGCTCGCCCTGGTGCCGACGCTCGTGTGGCAGGCCCGGCACGGCTGGCCGCAGCTGGAGATGGGCGCCTCGATCGCCCAGGAGGTCGGCCAGACCGCGGGTGGACGGCTCATGTGGCTACCGGAGGTGCTGCTGATGGCCGGGATCCCGGCCGGGGCGACCCTCCTGGGCTACGGGCTGTGGCGGCTGCTGCGGGAACCGCGGCTGCGTTCGTACCGGTTCCTCGGCTGGACCACGATCGGGCTCGCCGTGGTGTTCCTCGCGGTCAACGGCCGGTCCTACTACCTCGCGGGCATGTTCCCGATCTGCTGGGCGGTGGCCGCGGTCGAGCTGGAGACCGGGCGGGCCTCCCGCCGGTGGCGCTGGATCGCGACCTGGCCGGTGTACGTGCTGGCCCTGGTGCTCATGCTGCCGGGCACGTTGCCGGTGTGGCCGCAGACCTGGCTGGCGAAGTACCCGACGCTGCCCAGGCCGATCTACACCGTCGCCGAGATCGGCTGGCCCGAGGCGGCCCGCTCGGTCGCCGGGACCTTCGGACGGCTGCCCGATCCGGCGCACACCGCGATCGTCACCGGCAAGTACTGGGCGGCGAGCGGCCTCGACTACTACGGCCCCTCGCTCGGGCTGCCCGAGCCGGCGAGCCCGAACCGCGGCTACGCCACCCTGGCCACGCCGCCGGAGACCGCTCGCGACGTGCTGTACATCGGGGACGACCCGCGTCCGTTGCTCGGGCATTTCACCGGGGTGCAGCCGGTTGGCGCGGTCGACACCGGCGCGGCGAAGCCCAGCGCCGCCGACGGGACGCGGATGTGGCTGGCCAGTGGCCGGCTGCAGCCGTGGGACCGGCTGTGGCCGAAGCTGTTCACCGTGGCGAGCTGAGGCCGTGTGCCCGGCGCCACAGCACTGGGGGTGGCGCCGGGCACCGGTCCGTAAGGTGCGCCGGACCGGGCCCCGACAGCGGACAGGGAGCAGGATGGACGCCGTGACCACTGCCGGTGCACCGAACCGGGCGGACCGCGCGCTCCCCGGGTTCGCCTGCCGGCCGGTCGCGTTGCTGGCGGCCGGCATTGCCGCGGTGCTGCTGGCGACGGCCGGCCGGTACGGCTACTTCGGCGACGAGCTGTACTTCCTCGCCGCGGGCAAGCACCTGTCCTGGGGTTACGCCGACCAGCCCGCGGTGCTGCCCGCGCTGGCCCGGCTGATGAACTCGCTCGCCCCCGGTTCGCTCGTCGTGTTCCGGATCCCCGCGGTGCTGGCGACCGCGGCGGGAGTGATCTGCACCGCTCTCCTCGCACGGGAGCTGGGCGGCGAGCGCAAGGCGCAGACCCGGGCCGCCGCCGCGTACGCGATCTGCGGTCAGTTCGCGGGCAGCGGCCACTACCTCGCGACGTCCACTGTGGACCCTCTGTTGTGGACGATCGCGATCTGGCTGCTGGTGCGCTGGATCCGCACTCGCCAGGACAATCTGCTGCTGTGGCTGGGCGTGGTCACCGCGGTCGCGCTCAACGTGAAGTTCCTGATCGGCGCGTTCTGGGCGGTCACCGCGGTGACCGCGCTGGTGTTCGGGCCGCGCGACCTGCTGCGCCGGCCGAAACTGTGGGCCGGCGCCGGGATCGCCGCGCTCGCCTGCGTGCCGACGCTGTGGTGGCAGGCCGCGAACGGCTGGCCGCAGCTGGGGATGGGGGACGCGGTGTCCCGGGAAGTCGCGGAGGCCGGCGGGCGGGCGACATTCGTGCCCGCGCTGCTGGCGGGCGCCGGGCTGGTGATCGGCGCGCTGGGCGTGCTCTACGGCACGGCCGTGCTGCTGGGCAGCGCGCGGCTGCGGCCGTACCGGTTCCTCGGCTGGACCGCACTCGGCGTGGCCGCGGTGTTCCTCGTGTCCGGCGGGCGGTTCTACTACGCGGCGGGCACGTTCGGGCTGCTGTGGTCCGCCGCCGCGGTGCACCTGCAGGAGCGGCCACCGGCCCGGTGGTGGCGCTGGGTGCCGACGTGGCCGGTGTTCGTGCTTTCCGCGTTGTACAGCCTGCCTTACGCGCTCCCGGTGTGGCCGGCGCACTGGCTGGTGGACCACCCCGCCGCGCCGCATCCGGCGTACGCGCTGGAAGAGGCCGGCTGGCCGGACCTGGCCGCGTCGGTCGGCACCGTGTACCGCACGCTGCCTCCGGACCAGCGGACGCACACCACGCTCGTCACCGCCGGCTACTGGCAGGCCGGCGCACTCGACCGGTACGGGCCGGAGCAAGGGTTGCCCGAGGCCTACAGCGCGAGCCGTGGGTTCTGGTACTTCGGCCGTCCCGGTGACGACGCGGACAGCGTGCTGTTCGTCGGCCGGGACCCGGCGAAGCTGCTCCCCCACTTCCGCACCTCGCGCGTCGTCGGTGAAGTCGACAACCGGCTGGGTGTGCCGAACTCCAGCCGGCACCTGCCGATCTGGCTGCTGTCCGGGCGAACCGGGGGATGGGCGGAGATCTGGCCGCAGCTGAAGGATCTGAAGGCGTGATGGGCCGCCGGGTGGAACTCGACTGGCGGGGTTCGCTGATGCCGCCGGTGGCGACCCGACCCGGTGATTCGCCGATGCCGTGGCACTACTGGTTCACCCGCGGCGAAACCCTGACGTCCTTCCTGCTGCTGGTCCTGCCCACGGTGCTGAGCACCACGCTGACCGACCGGCCGTCCGGCTACCGGCCCGCCACCCTCGCGGTGGCGGCTGCTGCCGCGGTCTGGCTGGTGCTCCGGGCCGTTCTGCTCGGCACACCCGCCAGGGAACACCCGGTGTTCACCGCGGTGCATTTCGCCGGGGTTCTCCCGCTCGCCGCCGTGCTCCAGAGCCGCGACCCGTACTTCGTCCTGTTCATGGTGTACGCCTACTTCGCGGCGATGCGGATGCGTCCGATGCCGCTGGCGATCACCGGCGTCGCGCTCACCTCGGCGCTGATCAACACGATGAGCAACGGCGGTCCGATCCGGGCGCTGGCCGACCAGCCGTGGATCTGGCTCACGCTGATGCTCCTGCAGACGGTGGCGATCGGCGGCGGTGGCGCGGTGTTCGCCGCGGTCGGCAGGCAGAACGAGGAACGCCGCCGCACTCTCGAGCGGCTCGCGGCCGCCGAGGCGGAGAACCGGGGGCTCCAGCAGCAGCTGCTCGTGCAGGCGCGGGAGGCCGGCATGCTCGACGAACGCCAGCGGATGAGCCAGGAAATCCACGACACGCTCGCCCAGGGCTTCACCGGCATCATCACCCAGCTCGAAGCCGCCGACCAGGCCCGGGACGATCCGGCGACCCGGCAACGGCACCTGCGGGCGGCCGCCGCGCTCGCCCGGGAGAACCTCAGCTCCGCCCGTCGTTCGGTGGAGGCACTGCATCCGGAACCACTCGACGCGGCGACGCTGCCCGAGGCGCTCGCCGGTGTGGTCGACCGGTGGAGCGCGCAGACCGGCGTGCCCGCGACGTTCTCCGCCACCGGCACCGTCGCGTCGCTGCATCCGGAGCTGGAGGCGACCCTGCTGCGCATCACCCAGGAAGCACTGTCCAATGTGGCCAAGCACGCGCGGGCGGGCCGGGTCGGGCTCACCCTGTCCTACATGGGCGACGAAGTGACACTCGACGTCCGCGACGACGGCGCCGGCTTCGACCCGGCGGCCCCGCCCGCGGACGAGGGCGGCTTCGGGCTGCCCGGGATGCGGCGGCGGGCCGGACGCCTTGCCGGCACGCTGACCGTGGAGTCCGAACCCGGCGGCGGCACGGCGGTCTCGGTGAACCTGCCCGCCGTTCCGGCTGCCACACTGGAAAGCACACACCACGAGGGGGCTCCCGGATGACGGTCACGCTGCTCATCGCCGACGACCACCCGATCGTCCGGGACGGCCTGCGCGGCATCTTCACCGGCGAGCGCGGGTTCGAGGTGCTGGGCGAGGCCGCGAACGGAGCGGAAGCGGTCACGTTCGCGGAGGCACTGCGTCCGGACGTGGTGCTGATGGATCTGCGCATGCCCGGCACCGACGGCGTCGCCGCGATCACCGAGCTGGCCCGCCTGGGCAATCCGGCGCGGGTGCTCGTGCTGACCACCTACGACACCGATTCCGACGTGCTGCCCGCGATCGAGGCCGGGGCGACCGGCTACCTGCTCAAGGACGCTCCCCGGGAGGAGCTGTTCCGGGCCGTGCGCGCCGCCGCCCGCGGCGAATCGGTGCTCTCCCCCGCGGTGGCCAGCCGGATCATGGGCCGGCTGCGCGCCCCCGCCCAGGAACCCTTGTCGCAGCGCGAGATCGAAGTGCTCACCCTGGTCGCCCGCGGTTCGACCAACAAGGAAGCGGCCAAGCAGCTGTTCATCAGCGAGGCGACCGTGAAGACCCATCTGCTGCACGCGTACGCGAAGCTCGGTGTGAAAGACCGGGCCGCCGCGGTCGCGGTCGCGCTGGGGCGGGGGTTGCTGAGCTCGCGCTGAGTCTCACCGAAGACCCGGTGCGCCCTCGTCCCGTCCAGGCCACAGCTCCCCGTCGCGGGCGGCGATCCGCGCCGCCACCCCGGCCACGAATTCCCCGGCCGGCAACGGATCCAGCCGCCGGCCATCGCGCAACCGCACTGCTGCCGAACCCGCAGCCGCCTCCCGCGCACCGACCACCGCCTGGTACGGCACCAGCCGGTGGTCCCGGACGCGCGCGGCCAGGCTGCCGCGGTCCGCCGGGACGACCTCCACGCGCAGACCGGCGTCCAGGCACCGCTGTTCCAGCGCCGCCGCGGCCGGAAAGTCGGCGTCCCGCACCGGAAGCACGACGACCTGCACCGGAGCCAGCCACGGCGGGAACGCACCACCGTGCTCCTCGAGGAGCTGGGCCAGTACGCGTTCCAGGCTGCCGAGGATGCTGCGGTGCACCAGAACCGGCCGGTGCGCGCGGCCGTCCGGCCCGGTGTACTCCAGGCCGAACCGCTCCGGCTGGTGGACATCGACCTGCACGGTGGACAGGGTCCATTCACGACCGGCGCTGTCGGCGACCTGGACGTCGATCTTCGGGCCGTAGAACGCGGCCTCGCCCGGGGCACGTTCGTAGTCGAAGCCCTCCAGCGCTTCGGCGAGCAGTTCGGCCGACCGTGCCCAGTTTTCCGGCGCACCGGCGTATTTCCCGCCCTCGCCGGGCAGTGAAAGGCGGTACCGGACGGGTTTCACGCCGAGGTCCGCGTGGACGCGGCGGATCAGCTCCAGCGCGCCGCGTACCTCACCGGCGACCTGCACGGGCGTGCAGAACACGTGCCCGTCGTTGAGCTGGATCGCGCGGACCCGGCTCAGCCCGCCGAGCACCCCGGTCGGCTCGGCCCGGTACATCCCGCCCAGTTCGGCCAGCCGCACCGGCAGTTCGCGGTGGCTGCGGCCACGGGACCGGTAGATCAGCGCGTGGTGCGGGCACAGGCTGGGCCGCAGCACGAGTTCCTCGCCACCGGCCCGCATCGGCGGGAACATGTCGTCGCGATAGTGCTCCCAGTGTCCGGAAAGCTCGTACAGCTCGCGTTTCCCGAGGACGGGCGAGCACACGTGCCGGTAGCCGGCCCGACGTTCGGCCGCACGCACGTACTCCTCCAGCACGTGCCGCACGGCCGCGCCGTCGGGAAGCAGGTAGGGCAGGCCGGCGCCGATGAGCGGATCGCCGCCGAACAGGCCGAGTTCGCGGCCGAGCCTGCGGTGATCGAACCGGTGGTGGTCAGGCAGGTCGTGGTCGGGCCGGTCGTGGTCGAGCACGTGGTGTTCGGGCCGGTCGTGGTCGCCGGGCCGGTCGTGGTCGAGCACGTGGTGTTCGGGCCGGTCGTGGTCGGGCATCTCGTGGTCGCACACCGTGGTCTCCTCGTTCGTCACGGCGGGGCGAGGAGACCGCAGGGCGAAGCCCGGGGTACTCGCCCCGGGCTCGGTGTCAGTGGTCAGCGCGCCGGGACGGGATCCGGCGTGGTCGTGTTCGCGGCGCGCTGCATGCCGTCGACGGTAACGGTGCTTGCGGACGGCCGCACCCGGTTTTTCCGGGTCACGGTTGCCAGGAGCTGTTCGCCGCCCACGATTCGGCCCGCACGAAGGCCTCGTTGACCCAGCCCTGCTTCGCCTCGGCGTAGTGCTCGACTGTGCCGTCCGCAGCGTGTTCGCGAGCGAGCTGCTGCTTCACCGCGGCGTACTGCTCGCGCTCTTCGGGGTGCGCGCGGATCCAGTCGCGGAACAACAGCGCCAGCCGCCACGCCGGCGTTTCGGTGGAGCGGACGTGCAGGTTCACCGCTCGCTTCGGGTCGGCGCTCATGTGCAGCCGCTTCGGCCACGGCGTGCCGCCGCTCTGCGGATCGTCGACCCACTCCCCCTCCCTCCGGGGGAATCCGGCGTCCGCCAGCACTTCCGCGAGTTCGTCTGCATCGTCCACAGTGGACACGGTGAGCTGGAGATCGAGGATGTCCTTCGCGGGCAGCCCGGGCACTGCCGTGGAGCCGATGTGGTCGGCGCGCACCAGGCGCGACCCGGCGATCTGACGCAGCCGCGCGAGCCGGCGTTCGGCCTGCAGCGGCCAGGTCGGATCGTAGGCGGAAAGCACCGGCGAGGCAGGGGGCCGGGGCTTGCGCAGCCGCAGGTTCGCCTCATACGGCACGAGCCGGTCCGCCCACAGCGCGTCCACCTCGGCGAGCACGACGTCACGCGGACCACCGTTGTCGAGCCAGACGTCGGCCACCGCGCGGCGCTGTTCCTCGGCCGCCTGCGAGCGGATCCGCGCCCGGGCGTCGTCCTCGGTCATGCCGCGCACCTCGATCAGCCGGCGGACGCGGACCTCGACCGGCGCGTCCACGACCACCACCAGGTGATACGCCGGGGCGAGGTCGTTCTCCACCAGCAGCGGAACGTCGTGCACGAGCACCGCGTCCTCCGCGGCCGCGGCCATCAGCTCGCCGGTGCGCTGCCCGATCAGCGGGTGCAGGATGCCGTTCAGCCGTCGGCGCGACTCCTCGTCGGCGAACGCGCGGGCGGCCAGCGCAGCCCGGTCGAGCGACCCGTCCGCGGCGAGCACGTCCGGCCCGAAGGCTGCGGTGAGCGCGGCGAGCCCCGGGGTGCCCGGTTCGACGACCTCGCGGGCGATCCGGTCGGAGTCCACCACCACGGCGCCGTGCTCGGCCAGCCGGTTCGCCACCGTCGACTTCCCCGAACCGATTCCACCCGTCAGGCCCACTCGCAACATGAGCCACACCCTAACCAGCGGGCTCGTCACCCGCTCAGGGGACGACGAGGCTGTGCACGTGCACCAGCACGGGTAATCGCACACCCACAACGCAAACGCAAGCACATTCCGTCGCGTTGTCCGACTGATATGGGTGACACGCCGCGTGGTTCCGCCGTTTTCGGGTCGCGGATGCGTAGCGTGCGCTGCGAAAACGTCGCCCACACGGAGGAACGGATGGCGGACAAGCACGTCGGGAAGCACCGGCTCGGCACGCCCGGACTAGTGCACTGCGTTGCCTACCGCCAGGTCGCCGACGCACTCGCGGAGTACCGGCGCACGTGGTTGAGCGCCCTGCTGGTCCCCGCCCAGCACAGCCTGGCCGGCCTCCGCCGCCGCGCCCTCGCCGCGGCCCGCGAACGCACCTGGGTTCCGGCCGTCTCGACGCCCTGAGCACCGGATCAGCTGATCGCCTGGCCCGCGTAGCCGACCCGTGCACCTGCCGTCTCCACTTCCTGAGCACCGGGCCGGCTGGCCGTCTCACTACCGACCTGCGAAACCCAGCCGGGTACCGGCCGCCTCCAACCCTGAGCACCGGGTCAGCTGGTCGCCTGGCCACCGGCGCGCGAAACCCACCCGGGTATCTGCCGTCTCCACTTCCTGAGCACCGGGTCAGCTGGCCGCCTGGCCACCGGCGCGCGAAACCCACCCGGGTATCTGCCGTCTCCACTTCCTGAGCACCGGGTCAGCTGGTCGCCTGGCCACCGGCGCGCGAAACCCACCCGGGTATCTCCCGTCTCCACCCCCTGACCGCGGGGGCGGGTCCGTTCCCCGGGCGCCCCGGTCAGGCCGGTTCGGTCTCGATCACGATTTCGTGGCTCAGGGTGCGGTGGACGGGGCACTTGTCGGCGATCTCGAGCAGTTTCGTGCGCTGCCCGTCGTCCAAGTCGCCCTCGAAGGTGATTTTCCGGGTGATCCGGCTGAGCATGCCGTTCTCGGTTTCGCAGTGTTCGCAGTCCCGGGCGTGGATCCGGTCGTGGCGCAGCCGTACCTCGGTGCGGACCAGCGGGATCCCCTTGCGGTCGGCGTACATCCGCACGGTCATCGCGGTGCACGTACCCAGCGACGCGAGCAGCAGGTCGTACGGTGTGGGACCGGCGTCGTCCCCGCCGACCGAGGTGGGCTCGTCGGCCAGCAGTTCGTGCGCCGCGGTACTGACGCGCTGCGTGTAGCGGCCGCTGCCGGCATCGGTGACGACGACGGTGCCGGGCTCCGGTTGGGTCATGGCGGGGGTTCCTCCGGCTCGGTGACGCGATCCCGGCGTCGCGTGTGGACGGTGGCGGGCCCGGGCGGCGCGATCCGGGCGCCGGGCGACATTCCCAAGACGCCGCGGATATCGTATCTTCTGCAGCGAGACGCGGAGGCTCTTCCCGCGCGGCACGGGTACAAGGGGGTGGAAAGCGTGGCCACCCGGCACCTTTCGACACAGCCGGCCGAGCAGCAGAACCGGCGGCGGTTCCTCGACGCGGCGCTGGCGGTCCTCACCGACCGCGGCGTCGCCGGGCTGACCGTCCGCGGGGTGGCCGAGCGGGCAGGGGCGTCGACCATCACCGTCTACACCCGGTTCGGCGGCCGCGTCGGGCTGCTCGACGCGCTCTACGAGCGCGCGTTCGACCTGATGCGCGAGGAACTGCGGGCGACACCGCCGGACACCGAGGACGGGGTCACCGATCTGCTCGAGGTCGCCCTCGCCTACCGCCGTTTCGCCCTGGCGAGCCCCGCCCGCTACGCGCTGATGTTCGAACGCTCGATCCACGACTACGATCCGGACCCGGCACTGCGCTCGGCCGTGGTGCGCACGACGTTCGCGGAGTTCGTCGCGAAGGTCGACCGGATCTGCCCCCCGGAAACGCTCGCCCGCGACTCCGGCTACCTGCTGTGGACGGCGATGCACGGCCTCGTGAGCGTGGAACTGACCATCCGCTCCCAAACCCACATCGACGACTGGTTCCTCGACCCCACGGCGGAAGCCCACACCCAGATGTACCGCCGCGGCGTCCTGGCGATGATCACCGGCCTGGGCCTGCGCGCCTGACCGGCGCACCAGCCACACCCGGACCCGCCGACCCCACGGACGGCGTCCCCGCAGGACCAGCGTGGGTCACGGTCACGATCACGGAGCAGGGCGCACGGGGCGGCTACCGCATCAGCGCACCGGGACCCGTATGGCGCAACAAACCTCCGTGCACCGCACCGGGTCCTTTGCTGCCCCCGACGCGAGAGCACCCGGCGGGAGACCACAACCAGCACCGCCGCCTACGTCAAACCGGACGACGACCAGCATCAGCGACCATCCCGCACGGACGACGACCAGCACAACCGGCCGCCCACACCGGATGACACCAGCCCAAGACCAGCACCGCCGCCCGCCCACGCCAGGTCCGGTCCGCAATCTGGACCGCCTCGCACCCGGCCCACTTCCGTGTCCGGCCCACACCGCATCCCGCCCACTGCACGCACGGCCACCCCGGACACGGCCACGCCAGGCGCGACCACCCCGGAGAGGGCCCACGCCACACACCGCCACCCCCCATCCAGTCCACTGCAGACACGGCTTCCCGCGGCACGGCCTCCCGGGACACCCGGCCTACCCGGCTGCGGCCCACACACGGCCACCCCTCATCCACTGCAGACACGACCTCCCGGTGCACGGCCTGCCGGGACACCCCGGCTGCGGCCCACACAGCCACCCCGGACACGGCCACACCAGACACTGCCCACCCCGGCCGCACCCCGCACACGGCCGCGGCCCCGGTCCGAAAAGGACCGGGGCCGCGGGTGGATCAGGTGCTACCGAGCGGGCTCACGCACCGCCGGAGAGCTTCTCGCGCAGGGCCGCGAGCTGCTCGTCGCTGGCGAGCGTGCCGCCGCTCTTCGCCTCGACCGGGGCCGAGGTGTAGCTCTGGTCGCCGCCCTCGATGCCGGTCGCGGCGTCCGCGGCGGCTTCGGCGTCGGCCTCGGCGGCCTTCTTGACCTGGGCCATGTGGGCCTCGTAGCGGGTGTGGGCCTCGGCGTAGCCGCGCTCCCACTCCTCGCGCTGCTTGTCGAAGCCTTCCTGCCACTCCTGGGTGTCCGGGTCGAAGCCCTCGGGGTAGATGTAGTTCCCCTCGTTGTCGTACTCGGCGGCCATCCCGTATTGGGTGGGGTCGAACTCGGTCTCCGGCGTGACGCCCTCGTTCGCCTGCTTCAGCGACAGCGAGATGCGGCGGCGCTCGAGGTCGATGTCGATGACCTTGACCATGACGTCGCCGTTGACCTGGACGACCTGCTCCGGGATCTCCACGTGGCGCTCGGCCAGCTCGGAGATGTGCACCAGGCCCTCGATGCCCTCCTCGACGCGCACGAACGCACCGAACGGGACGAGCTTGGTGACCTTGCCCGGCACGATCTGGCCGATCGCGTGGGTACGGGCGAACTGGCGCCACGGGTCTTCCTGGGTCGCCTTCAGCGACAGCGAGACACGCTCACGGTCCATGTCGACGTCCAGGACCTCGACCGTGACCTCCTGGCCGACCTCGACGACCTCGGACGGGTGGTCGATGTGCTTCCAGGACAGCTCCGAGACGTGCACCAGGCCGTCGACGCCACCGAGGTCCACGAAGGCACCGAAGTTGACGATGGACGACACGACGCCCTTGCGGACCTGGCCCTTGGCGAGCGCGTTGAGGAACTCGCTGCGCACCTCGGACTGGGTCTGCTCCAGGTAGGCGCGGCGGGACAGGACCACGTTGTTGCGGTTCTTGTCCAGCTCGATGATCTTCGCCTCGAGCTCGCGGCCCACGTACGGCTGCAGGTCGCGCACGCGGCGCATCTCGACCAGCGACGCGGGCAGGAAGCCGCGCAGGCCGATGTCCAGGATGAGGCCGCCCTTGACGACCTCGATGACGGTGCCCTTGACGGGCTCGTCCTTCTCCTTGAGCTCCTCGATCGTGCCCCAGGCGCGCTCGTACTGGGCGCGCTTCTTGGACAGGATCAGGCGGCCTTCCTTGTCCTCCTTCTGGAGGACCAGGGCCTCGACCTCATCGCCTACGGTGACAACCTCGGCCGGGTCGACATCGTGCTTGATGGAGAGCTCACGCGAGGGGATGACACCCTCGGTCTTGTAGCCGATGTCGAGCAGGACCTCGTCGCGGTCGACCTTGACGATCGTGCCCTCGACGATGTCGCCATCGTTGAAGTACTTGATCGTCTTGTCGATCGCCGCGAGGAAGTCTTCCTCCGACCCGATGTCGTTGATGGCGACCTGCTGGGGCCCGGCGGGGGCGGTCGGGGCGGTGGCGGTGTCGGTGGTCATGAGTGCGGGTTGCTCCGGTGGATGGGTATCGTAGGTGGTCGGTCGGCTACCAGGTGCAGCACGCCGCGGGCGTCCGACGACGAGGCATACGGCGACCCTGCATCAAACGTCCGGCGAGCAAACGTTCCACCAGTGAACGACCGCGGTATGACCCGCTGACGGTGCGCGGCCCCGGCTGGTAGAGACCCGGGCAGCGCGGACCCACTGCGCTGACACTTATCGTACGCGGGCTCCGGTACCGGACACAATCAGGGTCGCCATCGGCTCCCGCTACGCTGCGGGCAACGCCCCGGCCGCCGGGGACATTCCCCCGAAAGCCGCGCTGACGAGCCGATCTTCGTCCCGCGCCCAGCCCGCACCAGCCCCCCGCACCCAGCCCACGCACCAGCCACGAGGAGCCGTGATGCCCGAACCCGCAGCCTCTTCCGCGGACGCGACGGCGAGCACCGAGCAACGGCTCGGCACGACCGGTGTCGCGCACCGGGACGTCGGCGGCGCGGAAGCCGAATCGGCGAACCTCGCGTGGTGGGACACGGACGCCGATGACTACCACGCGACGCACGGCGAGTTCCTCGGCGACGCAGACTTCGTCTGGTGCCCCGAGGGCGTGTGTGAAGAGGACGCCCGGTTGCTCGGCGACGTACGCGGCCGCCGCGTGCTCGAGGTCGGCTGCGGGCAGGCCGCGTGCTCGCGGTGGCTCGCCGCGGCGGGCGCGGACGCAGTGGGCACCGACTTGTCCGCGGGCATGCTGCGGCACGCTCGCGCGGGCAACGACCGCACTGGCGTGAGCGTCCCCCTCGTGCAGGCCAACGCCGAGCGGCTGCCGTTCTCCGACAGCAGTTTCGACGTAGCGTGCTCGGCGTTCGGCGCGCTGCCTTTCGTGCCTTCGCTGGAGACGGTGTTCGCGGAGGTGCGTCGGGTACTGCGGCCGGGCACGCCGTGGGTCTTCTCGGTGACTCACCCGATGCGTTGGATCTTCCCGGACGACCCCGGCCCGCAGGGGCTGACCGTCACCCAGCCGTACTTCGACCGCACGCCGTACGTGGAGGTCGACGACGGCGGTGCGGCCACCTACGTCGAGTACCACCGCACTGTCGGCGACTACGTGCGCGCGCTCGCCGCCACCGGTTTCGCCCTCGAGGACCTGCTGGAGCCCGAGTGGCCGGCCGGGCACACCCGTACGTGGGGCCAGTGGAGCCCGCTGCGCGGCAGGCTTTTCCCCGGTACGGCGATCTTTCGCACCCGCCGCGGCTGAACGGTTACGCTGCGCCGGGTGAGCCACACCGAGCGCTTCGCCGCGCTGGACCCGCTTCTGCCGCCACCTCCGCCGGAGGCCGAAGGGGAGGCGATCGTGGCCGTGACGGCCACTGGGTCCCGAGTTTCCGGTGTCCTGCAACGGTATCGGCACGAGGCGGGCGACGCCGCGTTGCTCTGGTCGGCCGCACAGGTGTGGCAGCTGTTCCCCGATCCCGCGACTTCCGGCACCGAAGGGTTCGACGCGCTGCTCGGTGCGTTCCGGTCCCGAATGGACACCGAACCGGCCGAGCCCGACTCGGCGTGCGTGGTCAACTGGCCGAGCCGGGACGCCGAGGCGATCCGCGCGTTCCTCGACCACGGTCTGGTCCCGCTGGCCGCTCTCGCCGTGCGCACCGGACAGGCGCCACCCGCGCCCGTCACGGGCGGCCCGGACATCCGATGTGCGGGACCGGAGGACTTCGGCACCGTGCTGGACCTGTGCACCACCACCTTCGACTACACCGGCCTCGTGGCGCACCGCCGCCGCGACCAGACCGCCGAACTCCTGCGTCCCGCGCTGCGCCGGGCTCTCGACGAGCCCACCACCTGGCTGGCCGAGCGAGATGGCGAGGTGACCGGGCTCGCGCAGTGCGGCTGGATCGAATCCGCACTGGGAAACCAGGCCGGCGAACTGCTGCCGCCGGGCCGGTGGGGTTATGTCAACAACGTGGTCACCGCGCCCGCGCACTGCGGTACCGGTGTCGGCCGGGCGCTGATGGCTCGCGCTCACCGCGAACTGCACGAGCAGGACGTCGTCGGCACGTACCTCTACTACAACCCGCTCAACCCGCTCTCCTCGGTGTTCTGGCACCGGCAGGGCTATCGTCCACTGTGGACGTCCTGGGAGGCGCACCCGGCGTCCGCCCTGCGCTGACTCACCTGGTGGTGTGACGTGGCACGGCTCGGGTTGCCCGGCCACCGGAGACCGCGCTAGCTTTTGAACTGACTGGTCAGTTCAAAAGACGGGAGTGTGGCCGTGCAGGTCCACGCCGACCGGGTGTCCCTCGACGGGCCCCACGGTCCCTTGCTGCCCCCGACCTCGCTCCGCGTCGCGGAAGGCAGCCTCACCGTGGTGCACGGCGAGCCGGGGGTCGGGATCACCGCGCTGGCACTCGCGCTTTCCGGGCGGCTGCGTCCGACCACGGGCACGGTCACCGCCGACCCGGCCGGTGACCTGCGGAGCCTGGTGGCCGTGGTGGACGCGCCCGGGGTCAGCGAACCGGACGAGGCGCTGACCCTGCGGGTGGTCGCCGGCGAGGAGCTCGCGCTCGCGCACCGGCCGGCCGGCAAACCCGACGTGCAGGCCTGGCTGTCCGCGCACGACGCGGCGCCATTCGCCGAGACGCGGTTCGAAAACCTCGAGCCGGCGCTGCGCATCCGGCTGCTGACCGAGCTCGCCGCCGAGCGGGCCGGGGTCCGGGTGCTGGTCCTGGACACCCCGGACCGGCACACCAGCGAGGTCGCGACGTGGACCGGCGTGGCCCGGGCGCACGCGGAACGCGGATTCGCGGTCGCCGTGCTCGCCGCGACCACCCCGCTCACGGCGCTGCCGCAGCCGCCGGCCCGGATCGGGGCGGCCGAGCAACCGGACCCGGTGCGGTTCAGCGCCCCCGAAGCCGGCTCGGCGACCGAGGCCGATGCCGGAAACGAGAACGAGACCGCCGAAGGAGACCGGGCATGACCACCCCCGACAAGCGCGCCGGCGGCCTGAACGCGTTCCGGATCGCGCGCAACGAGCTGCGCCGGCTGTCCACCGGCGGGTTGCCGAAGCTGGCGCTGGCCGCGCTGGTGCTCGTTCCGTTGCTCTACGCGTCCTTCTACCTCTACGCCAACTACGATCCCTACGGCCGGCTGGACAAGCTGCCCGCGGCCGTGTTCACCGAGGACGCCGGCGCGAAGGACTCCTCGGGCGCGGAGCGCAACGTCGGGCGCGAGGTGACCGGCGAGCTGCTGGACTCCGGCACGTTCCAGTGGCATGAAGTGTCCGAAAAGGACGCTCGCGACGGGGTGCGCGACGACAGGTACTCGTTCGCCATCGGCATTCCCCGCGACTTCTCCGCGGCACTGCTGTCGTCCGGGAACTTCACTCCCCAGCAGGCGACGATCACGCTCACCACCAACGACGCCAACAACTACCTGTCCGGCACGATCGCGAAACAGGTGGCCGACCAGGTCCGCAAGACCATCGCGGAGAAGGTGGGCAGCGAGGCCGCCGACCGGTTCCTCGTCGGGTTCTCCACCATCTACGGCAAAATCTCCGAAGCGACCGACGGCGCCGAGCAACTCGCCGACGGCGCGGCCACCCTGCAGACCGGGCAGCACCAGCTCGCCGACGGCGCGAGCCGGCTCGCGGACGGCTCCGGCACACTCGCCACCGGGCTGGGCACGCTGAAGTCGAGCACCGCCGAGCTGCCCAGCCAGACCCGCAAGCTCGCGGACGGCGCCGGACAGGTGGCCGACGGCAACCAGAAGGTGGCCGATGCCGCCTCGCTGGCGGCTTCGGCGTCGGCGGACCTGCAGAGCCGCCTCGACGGATACCGGTCCCAGCTGAGCACCCAGCTGCACGACGCCGGACTGTCCGAGGCCCAGGTCGAGGACATCCTGAACCGGCTGGACACCCTGCGCTCCCCCGTCGACCAGGCGAACGGCAAGATCCAGTCGGCCAACGGAGACGTGCAGAAGCTCGCGAGCGGCGCCCGGCAGGTCTCCGACGGGGCACAGCAGCTCGCCTCCGCCGCACCCCAGCTGTCGAGCGGCATCGCGCAGGCCTCCGACGGCGCGAACCAGCTGCGGGACGGGGCGGCGAAGCTCGACGACGGCGAGAAGACCGCGGTCACCGGCACCGATCAGCTCGCGAGTGGTGCCAGCCAGCTGCGCGACGGCCTGTCGTCGGGGTTGTCGCAGATCCCGAACCCGGACGATCCGACCCGCACCGCCACCGCGAACACGATCGCCGACCCGGTCGCCGTGACCTCGAACGGCGTGGCCTCCGCGGGCACCTACGGCGCCGGACTCGCGCCGTTCTTCATCGCGCTGGCGACCTGGATCGGTGCGTTCGTGCTGTTCCTGCTGATCCGGCCGCTGTCCACCCGGGCGCTGACCGCCGGTGCGTCGCCGCTGCGGGTCGCGCTCGGCGGCTGGCTGTCCTCGGCGGTGCTCGGGCTGGCCCAGGTGGTGGTGCTGTTCGCCGCGGTGACCTGGCTCGTCGGCATCCACGTGGCGCATCCGCTCGGCGCGATCGGGTTCGCCTTCCTCGTGTCACTCGCGTTCACCTCGGTGGTGCACGCGCTGAACGCGTTCTTCGGCGCGGTCGGCAAGTTCCTCGGACTGGTCCTGCTGGTGCTGCAGCTGGTCAGCGCGGGCGGCACATTCCCGTGGCAGACCATCCCGGACGCGCTGTACCCGCTGCACGTGGTGCTGCCGATGGGGTATGCGATCGACGGCTTCCGGCACCTGCTCTATTCCGGGGCGTCCCTGCAGATCCTCGGGGACGTCGGAGTGCTGCTGGCCTACCTCGTCGGCGGGATCCTGCTGTCCACGCTGGCCGCGCGCAAGCACCGGGTCTGGTCGGTGTCGGCACTCAAACCCGAGCTCAGCCTGTGAGGGAGGCGACGAAGCAGAAGCTCTTCGAGGCCACCCTGCGGCTTTCGGCCGGCAAGGGGCTGGTCGGGCTGACGGTCGACGAAATCGCCGCCGAAGCCGGCGTGGCCAAGGGCACTGTGTACTACAACTTCGGTTCGAAGGACGGTCTGGTCGACGCGCTGCTGCGATTCGGCGTGGACCTGCTGGCCGGGCGGCTGCGCGCGGCCACCGCGGCCGGCCCGGAGGCCGACCCGCTCGAAGTGATCGAGGCACAGGTGGACGCCACCCTGGAGTTCATCGGCGAGTACCCGGGGTTTTCGCAGATCGTGGTGAGCGAGCTGTGGCAGACGCCGGGCCGGTGGCACGACACTCTTTCGCTGCTGCGCGAGGACATCATCGCGATCATGAAGACGCAGCTGGAACGGCTCGACGCGGCGCGGCGGCTGCCCGAGGGCGTCCGGATCCCGACCGCGGCGGCGGGACTGTTCGGCACGATGCTGGTCGTCGCGCTCGACTGGCAGGTGTTCCAGCCCGCGCGCACCCGGGCCGAGGTGCTCGACTCGGTGATGGTCCTGGTGCGCGGGCTGGGCCGGCGGTGAACAGGCAGGCGGTGAACGGGGCCCGGGCGGCCGGGCCCCGCGGGGGCGGTCAGCCGCAGTTGGCGCAGCAGCCGCAGCCCTTGCCGGTGCAGGCGGCGCAGCAGCCGTGGCGCAGGAACGTCGTGAAGAGCCGCTTGAGCATGTCTCGGTCCTCCGGATAGATGGTCATCGGCGCATCTCACGCTAAGTGCCCGTGCCCGGACGCGGATACCGCTGACCGGGCGGGTGCGCAGGGTGAATCCGCTGCGTCATCGTGCAGCTGCACGATTTCCTGCTCGTGCGGCGGATGACGAATGTGTCCACTGTGGACTTCCTGAAGCACCCCCGGCACCCCTTTCCGGCGGATAGTCTTTCGAGATGGCCGGTTTGAGGACGGAAGCGCTGCAGTGGGCAGCGCACACGGTGGCCCCCGGGGCGCGGGTGGCCGAGGTGCGGGGCATGCGCGACGGGAGCAGTCCCTGGCTGATTCGCTGGGAACGTTCCGGAGCGATCGAAGCAGCCGTCCTTCGAGTGGGTGGTTCCTCCCGGGAGCGACTGGTCACCGAAACCGCTGCGCTGCACCTGGCGGAACGGCATGCGCTCGCGGCTCCACGGGTGCTCGCGACCGACCTCGACGGGAAAGAGTGCGGGGAGGCGGCCTTCCTGACCACCGTTCTGCCCGGAACGAGCCGGATCCCGCGGTCACCGTCACCGTCTCGGCTGCGAGCACTCGGTGCGGCGGCGGCCGCCCTGCACGCCGTCGCCACGGACCCCGCCCCCGGTCTCCCGTTCCGGCGCTGGCCGATGGACACGTCGTCCGCGGGTTTCGTGATGGAACGGGATGCGCCCGCTGACTCGCCCTTGCGGGCCGAGGTGCGGGAGCGCCTCGCCGAAGTCCCGGTGCCCCAGGAGCCGTCCGTCCTGGTGCACGGCGACCTGTGGCAAGGCAACACGATGTGGGCCGGCGACGAGTGCACCGGCCTGGTCGACTGGGACTGCGCCGGCGCCGGCGCGGCCGGATCAGACCTCGGCAACCTGCGGTGCGACGCCGCGATCCTGGCCGGCCTGCCAGCCGCCGAACAGGTCCTCGACGGATGGCAACAGGCCGCGGGCCGCCCGGCGGAGCACGTCGCGTACTGGGACCTCACGGCGGCGCTGAGCACCCCGGCCGACCCGGCGAAATGGCTTCCCGCCATGCACGGCCAAGGCCGCACCGACCTCACCGCCCCGACCGTGTACCAACGCCGGGACGCCTTCCTGCAGGATGCCCTCGACCGGCTCGTGCGATCGTAAGCCGCTCCCCGCATCCGGACCCTGGTGAGTGCCCACGCCGGTGAGAACCGGCATCGGCACTCACGAGGCCGCGGGGAAACTCAGTGTGCAGCCTCGTTCCACGAGCGGCCGTAGCCGATGGAGACCTCCAGCGGGACGGCCAGCTCGTAGGCCGAGCCCATGCCCGCGCGGACCAGCTTCTCGACCTCTGCGCGTTCGCCGTCGGCGACTTCCAGAACCAGTTCGTCGTGCACCTGCAGCAGGACGCGGCTGCCCAGCCCCGCCTCGGTCAGGGCGCGGTGCACGTTGAGCATCGCGACCTTGATGATGTCCGCCGCGCTGCCCTGGATCGGCGCGTTGAGCGCCATGCGCTCGGCCATTTCGCGGCGCTGCCGGTTGTCGCTGGTGAGGTCGGGCAGGTAACGGCGGCGGCCGAAGATCGTCTCCGTGTACCCGCGCTTCGCCGCCTCGCCGACCACCGACTGCAGGTAGTCGCGCACCCCGCCGAACCGCGCGAAGTACGCCTCCATCTGCTCCTTCGCCTCGTCGGTGGAAATGCGCAGCTGCTGGGAGAGCCCGTACGCGGACAAGCCGTAGGCCAGTCCGTAGGACATCGCCTTGACGCGGTAGCGCTGCTCCGGCGTGATCTCCTCGGCCGGCACCGAGAAGGCCCGCGAGGCCACGAACGTGTGCAGGTCCTCGCCGCTGTTGAAGGCCTCGATCAGGCCCTCGTCCTGCGACAGGTGCGCCATGATGCGCATTTCGATCTGGCTGTAGTCCGCGGTCATCAGCTCGGTCCAGCCCTCGCCGACCACGAACGCGTCGCGGATGCGCCGGCCCTCCTCGGTGCGGACCGGGATGTTCTGCAGGTTCGGCTCGATCGACGACAGCCTGCCGGTGGCCGCGATCGTCTGCTGCAGCGTGGTGTGGATGCGCCCGTCGTCGGCGATCGACTTGATCAGACCCTCGACCGTGGTCCGCAGCCGGGTCGCGTCGCGGTGTTCCAGCAGGTGCTGCAGGAACGGGTGCTCGGTCTTCTCGAACAGGCCCTGCAGCGCCTCGGCATCGGTGGTGTAACCGGTCTTGGTGCGCTTGGTCTTCGGCATGCCCAGCTCGTCGAACAGCACCACCTGCAGCTGCTTCGGCGAACCCAGGTTGATCTGCTTGCCGATCACCCCGTAAGCGGCGTCCGCGGCCTGCGTGACCCGGTTGAGGTAGTGCGCCTCGAGCTCGGTGAGCTGGTCGGCGTCGACCGCGATGCCCGCCGCTTCCAGCTCGGTGATGACCTCCAGCAGCGGCAGTTCCAGCTCCGCCAGCAGCTTCGCGCCGCCCAGCTCGCCGAGCTCGGTCTCCAGCGCGCCGCCCAGCTCGGCCACCGCGCGGGCGCGCACCAGCTCGTCGGAGATCTCCTTCTGCTCCAGTTCGTCCGCCCCGCCGTCGAGCAGGGACAGCTGACCGTCGCCGTCGCCCGATTCCGAACGCAGCTCTCGGTGCAGGTAGCGCAGTGCCAGATCGTCGAGCCCGAACGTGCGCTGCCCGGGCCGCGCGAGGTAGGCGGCGAGCGCGGTGTCCATGACCAGCCCGGCGAACGTCCAGCCGCGGGCCCGCACCGCGTGCAGCGGCACCTTCAGATCGTGGCCGATCTTGCGGATCCCGCCGTCGGCGAACCACGCCGACAGCGCCCGGTCGTCCGCCTCGTCCATCGCGGTGACGTCGACGTGGGCACCCTCGCCGTCGGCCGCGGCGAAGGACACCGCGCGCAGGTCCGACCGGACCGAGGAACCGGTGGTGCGAAACGCCAGCGCGACCGGCTCGCCCGGACCGGTGTGCGCGCCGAGCCACTCGGCCAGCGCACCGGGCGCGAGCGCGGAACCGGACACCTCGAAGCCCTCCTGGGCCTCCGGCTCGGCGCTGCTGAGGGTGGCGAAGAGCCGGTCGCGCAGCACCCGGAACTCCAGCTCGTCGAACAACCGGTGCACTGCTTCGCGGTCCCACGGGCGCAGCTCCAGCTCGGTGGGCGTGGCCGCCAGCGGCACGTCCCGGACCAGCTCGGTGAGCTCGCGGTTGAGCGTGACCGAGGACAGGTGCGCGCGCAGCGCGTCGCCCACCTTGCCCTTGACCTCGTCGACCCGGTCGATCAGCTCGGCCAGCGTGCCGAACTGGCGGATCCACTTGGCCGCGGTCTTCTCCCCCACCCCCGGGATGCCGGGCAGGTTGTCCGACGGATCGCCGCGCAGCGCCGCGAAGTCCGGGTACTGGCTCGGGGTGAGGCCGTACTTCTCCTCGACCGCGTCCGGGGTGAAGCGGACCAGGTCCGACACCCCGCGCTTGGGGTAGAGCACGGTGACCCGGTCGCCGACCAGCTGCAGCGCGTCCCGGTCGCCGGTGCAGATCAGCACGTCGAAGTCCGCCACGGCGGCCTGTGTGGTGAGTGTGGCGATGATGTCGTCGGCCTCGAAGTTCTCCTTGACCAGCGACGGGATGCCGAGCACCTCGAGCACTTCCTTGACCAGGTCGACCTGGCCGCGGAACTCGTCCGGGGTGGTGCTGCGGTTGGCCTTGTAGTCGGCGTAGGTCTCCGACCGGAACGTCTTGCGGGACAGGTCGAAGGCCACCGCCAGATGCGTGGGTGCCTCGTCGCGCAGCAGGTTGATCAGCATCGAGGTGAACCCGAACACCGCGTTCGTGACCTGCCCGGTCTTGGTGCGGAAGTTCTCCGCGGGCAGCGCGAAGAACGCACGGTAGGCCATCGAATGACCGTCGATGAGCAGCAGCCGGGGCCGCTCGGCGGTGGTGGTGGCGCCTGTGGCGTTGGCAACGGTTCGGTTCTCACTCGGGCTCACGGGGCCGAGTCTAAGGTGAGGGTCCGACACTCTTGCGTGTCGCATACGTTGAGGAGCGTGGAGTGACCGAACAGGCCACCGGAACGGCGCTGGAGTCGTTCGCGGGCATCGATCCCGCGGCGGCCGGCCAGCAGCTGAACGACAAGATCGGGCTGAAGATCATCGAAGCCTCTTCCGAACGGGTCGTCGGCACCATCCCGGTCGAGGGCAACCTGCAGCCCTACGGCCTGCTGCACGGCGGCGCGAACGCCACGGTCGCCGAGGCGCTCGGTTCGGTCCTCGCCGCGCTCAACGCCGGGCCGGACCGCGCCGCGATGGGCCTCGAGCTGTCCTGCACGCACCACCGGGCAGTCCGCTCCGGCACGGTCACCGCCGTCGCGACTCCCCTGCACGTCGGCCGCGGCACGATCACCACGGAGATCGTGCTCACCGACGACCAGGACCGGCGCACCTGCACCGCCCGGCTGACTTGTGTGGTCCGGGACCGGCCACCAGGCTCCTGAGGAGCAGCCAGATCCGCCCCCGCACCCCGATCCGAAGCCCCGACGCGGTTCGTCACGATCAGGCTTAGGGGTGCCCGCCACAACCCTCAGCCGACGCCGAGGTAGGCCTCCTTGATGCTCGAGTCGGCGAGCAGTTCGCGGCCGGTGCCGGTTTTGGTGATCCGGCCGGTTTCCAGTACGTACGCGCGGTGCGCCCGGGACAGCGCCTGCTGCGCGTTCTGCTCCACCAGCAGCACCGTGGTGCCCTGCCGGTTGATCTCGGTGATGATCCGGAAGATCTGCTGGATGAACTGCGGCGCCAGGCCCATCGACGGCTCGTCCAGCAGCAGCAGCCGGGGCTTGGCCATCAGCGCCCGCCCGATCGCGAGCATCTGCTGCTCGCCACCGGACATGGTGCCGCCGACCTGGGTGCGGCGTTCGGCCAGCCGCGGGAACAGCTCGAAGACCCGGTCGAAGTCCGCCTGCAGGCTCTTGCGGTCTTTGCGCGCGTACGCGCCCATGTCCAGGTTCTCCAGCACCGTCATGCCGGGGAAGATCCCGCGGCCCTCCGGGGACTGCGAAATCCCGCGCACCACCCGCAGGTCACCGCGCAGCCGGGTGATGTCCTCGCCGTCGAACCGGATCGAGCCGCCGGACACCGGGCGGATCCCGGAGATGGCCCGCATCGTGGTGGACTTGCCGGCGCCGTTCGCGCCGATGAGGGTGACGACCTCGCCCTCCTCCACCGTGATGGACAGGCCGGACACCGCCTGGATCCGGCCATAGTGGACGGACACTTCGGACAGTTCAAGCAACGTCATCGTCGGGCACCCCCAGGTAAGCGGCGATCACCGCGGGATCCTCGCGGATCTGCGCGGGCAGTCCTTCGGCGATCTTCTTGCCGAACTCCAGCACCACGATCCGGTCGGTCACGCCCATCACGAGCTTCATGTCGTGTTCGATCAGCAGGACGGTGTACCCGTCGTCGCGGATCGTCCGGATCAGCCCCATGAGCTCTTCCTTCTCCGCCGGGTTGAACCCGGCGGCCGGCTCGTCGAGGCACAGCAGCTTCGGCTCGGTGGCCAGCGCCCGGGCGATCTCCAGCCGCCGCTGGTAGCCGTAGGGCAGGTTCTTCGCCCGGTCCGCGGCGCGGTCGGCGATACCGACGAACTCCAGCAGTGCCATCGCCCTGTCGATCGCCTGCTTCTCCTCGCGGTGATGGCGCGGGGAACGCAGGAGCGCGCCGAGCAGGCTGGTGCGGTGGCGCGCGTCGGTACCGACGACCACGTTCTCCAGTGCGGTCATCTCGCCGAAGAGCCGGATGTTCTGGAACGTCCGCGCGATGCCGAGCTGGGTGATGGCGTGCCGAGAGGCCTTGGCCAGTGGACGGCCCTCCAGCCGCACCTGCCCGGACGTCGGCCGGTAGACCCCGGTCATCGCGTTGAAGCAGGTGGTCTTGCCGGCACCGTTCGGCCCGATCAGGCCGAGGATCTCGCCGCGCCGGATGCCGAAGGACACCGAGTCCAGCGCGACCAGCCCGCCGAAGCGCACCGTGACGTCGTCGACGTCCAGCAGTGTCTGCCCGACCGAGACCTCCATGTCCCGGTCGGGCGCGACGGCCTCGAAAACCTCGGTCTGGTGCTCGGCGAACTGCGCGGCGGTCATGTTCGCGACTTCGGCCACCAGCCCGCCCTCGGCCGGGACCTCCGGGCGGTTGCCGTTGCCAGGGGCGGTCATACCTTCTCTCCCGGGTTCTCGGTGGCCAGTGAACCGTCGCTGCTGACCTGCTCACCCTTGCCCAGCAGCCGGCGGTAGGCCTGCCTGCCGTAGGTGAGCAGCCGCTGCCGCGCGCCGAGCAGGCCCTGCGGGCGGAAGATCATCAGGATGATCAGCGCCAGGCCGAAGATCAGGTACTTGTACTCCGCGATCGCCTGGAACCGCAGCGGGATGTAGGCCACCACCACCGCGCCCAGCAGCACGCCGACCTTGTTGCCCGCACCGCCGAGGATCACCGCGGCGAGGAACAGCATGGACGTGACGACGTCGAACTTCTGGTTGTTCACGAAGCCCAGCTGCCCGGCGTAGAGCGCGCCGGAGAGCCCGCCGATCGCGGCACCGCCGACGAACGCCCAGATCTTGAACTTGAACGTGGGTACACCCATGATCTCGGCCGCGTCCTCGTCGTCGCGGATGGCCACCCACGCGCGGCCGACGCGGCTGCGTTCCAGGTTCCCGACCAGCAGCAGCACCAGGATGATCAGCGTGACGCACAGCCAGTACCACGGGGTTCCGTTGGTGTTGCTGAACAACGGGCTGCCGTCGGCGTTCGTGCCCGGCGGATGCCCGACACTCTGGAACCCGCGGTTGCCGCGCAGCGGCGTCACGTTGTCGGCCAAGAGCCGCACGATCTCGCCGAACCCGAGCGTCACGATCGCCAGGTAGTCCCCGCGCAACCGCAGCGTCGGCGTCCCGAGGATCACCCCGAAGATCATCGTGACCACCATCGCGATCGGCAGCACGACGAGGAACGGCAGCTTGGACAGGGACGAGTCGGGGCTGGTGAACAGCGCCATCACGTAGGCGCCGATCGCGAAGAAGCCGACGTACCCGAGGTCCAGCAGGCCCGCCTGGCCGACCACCACGTTGAGTCCGATGGCGACCAGCGCGTAGCGGGACACCTCGAACATCGCGGTCGCGAAGTCGTAACCGGGCTGGGTGGTGAGGATCGGCGGGTTGAGCACCGGCAGCAGGTAGATGATCACCACCAGCGGGATCAGCACCGCCCACTGCTGGACCCGGGGCAGGTTGTTCCACCAGTCCGACACCGGGCGCCTGCGCTTGGCCGCGGCGTGGGCGGGCGGGGTCGAGGTCACCGTCATACCCGCGCCTTTCCGAGCGACTCACCGAGGATGCCGGTGGGCCGGATCATCAGGATCAGCACCAGCAGCACGAACGCCACGACGTCGCGCCACTGCCCGCCGAACAGCGACTGGCCGTAGTTCTCCACGACGCCGAGCAGCAGACCGCCGAGCAGCGCGCCGCGCAGGTTGCCGATACCGCCCAGCACCGCGGCGGTGAACGCCTTGATGCCGAGGATGAAGCCGCCCTGGTACGAGGCGCCCTGCGGGATCTTCATCATGTAGAACAGCGCGGCCGCCCCGGCCAGCAGGCCACCGATGAGGAACGTGGTCATGATGACGCGTTCCTTGTTGACGCCCATCAGCGTCGCGGTGTCCGGATCCTGTGCCACCGCGCGGATTCCGCGGCCGAACCGGGTCCGGTTGACGAACAGGTCGGTGCCGGCCATCAGCAGGATCGAGGCGATCACGGTGATGATGGTGACGTTGGTGACGCTCGCGCCGAAGATCTCGAAGACCTCGTCGTTGCGCAGCAGCCGAATGCTGTTCTCCGGGTTGCCACCGCGCCAGATGAACAGGATCTGCTGCAGCACGAACGAGGCACCGATCGCGGTGATCAGGAAGACCAGCCTCGGCGCCCCGCGTTTGCGCAGTGGCCGGTAGGCGACCCGTTCCAGCACCACCGCGGTCCCGCCGGAGACGGCCATCGCCGCGATGAGCGCGAGCAGCAGGAACCCGACCAGTTCGAAGATCGGCAGCTCCGCGGTCGCACCGGGGCGGAACCCGAGGCCGTAGAAGACGAACCACGTCGCGTAGGCGCCGTAGATGAACACCTCGGAGTGGGCGAAGTTGATCAGTTTGAGCACGCCGTAGACGAGGGTGTACCCCAGCGCCACGAGCGCGTAGATGCTGCCGTAGGACAGACCGTCGATCGTGTTGCTCCAGAACTGGTTCAGGAACGAATCGACGTCGAAGTTGATCCAGCTGTCGCCCTGGGCCAGGACGAGGGAGCCGAGGTCATGGGTCATCGACACACTAGTTCTCCAAGTGGGGCCGGGGTGTGCGCGTGGCGGCGTCGAGCCGCCCGCCGCACACCCCGGTACCGCGCAGGGCCGAAGGGGTTACTTGATCTCGGTGTTGCGGACGATCTTCCCGCCGTCGACCTTGTAGGACCACACGGTCGTCTTCGCCAGCTCGCCGTGCGAGTCCCACTTGAAGTGCTTGGTGAGGCCCTGGCCGTCGTAGTTCTTCACGAAGTCCAGCATCCCGGCGCGGTCCTTCTTGCCCGCGTCGACGCCCTTGAGCAGGATCGTCGCGATGTCGTACGCCTCGGGCGAGTAGGTGCCCGGGTCCTTGCCCGCCGCGGCCTTGTACGCCTCGGTGAACTTGGTGAACTGGTCGGCGGGCACGCACGGGCAGGTGAAGTAGGCCTTGCTCGCGGCGTCGCCGGCACCCTTGACGAACTCGTCGTCCTTCACCCCGTCCGGACCGACGAACTTGGCCTCGACCCCGGCGTCGCTCAGCTGCTGGGCGAACGGAGCGCCCTCGCGGTAGTAGCCGGAGTAGAACACCGCGTCCGGGTTCGCGCCCTTGACCTTGTTGACCACCGCGGAGAAGTCGGTCTGCTTCGACTTGACGCTGTCGCTGCAGGTCGCCTTGTCGCCGAGCGCCTTGGTGATCGACGCGGCGAGACCGGTGCCGTATTCGGAGTCGTCCTGGATCACGCAGACCTTGGACGCCTTCAGCTCGCCGGTGATGAACTTCGCGGCGGCCGGGCCCTGGGTGCTGTCGTTGCCGAGCCCGCGGAAGAAGGTCTTCCAGCCGTTCTGCGCCAGCCCGGGATTGGTCGCCGCCGGGGTGACGCTGACCAGGCCGGCCTGGTCGAAGATGTTGCCGACCGCCTTCGACTCACCGGAGAACGGCAGGCCGATCACTCCGATGATGGCCGGGGTGTTGACGATCTGGTTCACGATGCCGGGCGCCTTGTCCGGCGTGCCCTCGGTGTCGTACTGCTTCAGGGTGACCTTGCAGCCCGGGTTGGCCTTGTTGTGCTGATCCACGGCGAGCTTCGCGCCGTTGAGGATGTTCTGTCCCAGCGCGGCGTTCTCACCGTTGATGGTGCCGGCGTAGGCGAGCGAGACCGGCGAGCACTGCGCTTTGCCGTCGCCTGCCGGATCCGCCGCGTCGGCCGCCGCCGACGGCGCCGCGCCCTGCGGGCCGGCACTGTCCCCGCCGGAGCCGGTGTCGGTACGGGCCGCGCACGCGCTGAGCGAAATCGCCCCCGCCGCCGCCAGCACGATGACCTTCGTGAGTCGTGCTCTCTGCACTCGTTCCTCCATATGCCACCCGCACGCTCGGTGAACGACGGGGCCTCACTGGGACTTCGACTGGCCGCTGAACGTAGCCGCCGGACGAGGCGTTGCACAGAGTCACAGCACGTCTTGTATCCACATCGTGACGGTCATCAGAGCGTTAACCCACGATTTACACTCGATCATCCCAACGGGAATCTCCGAGTACTAACACTGCGTGTGCGCGATTCTGCCCGAACGGAGCCCTTGACTTACGGCCTGATCGATGGTCGCAGTTTAGGAACTCCGGGTCCGCCGTCGCGGCCCGAAGCACGACGACCGCGTCCCGAGGTAGCAAATCTGCCCGTTTGCGCAGCGCACAGCCGCCGCGGACAGCACGAAGCGGGCGCGACCCGACAGGGGCACGCCCGCTTCCGCGGTGCTGCGGGGACGGGTCAGCCGATGCTCTCCACCACGGCCTCGGCCACCGCCTTCATCGTGCTGCGGCGGTCCATCGCGGTGCGCTGGATCCAGCGGAAAGCGTCCGGCTCGGTGAGGCCCTGGCGGCTCATCAGCAGGCCCTTGGCCCGGTCGATGACCTTGCGCGTCTCGAGCCGGTCGGTGAGGCCGGCGACCTCCGCCTCGAGCGCCTGCAGCTCGGAGAACCGGCTGACCGCCAGCTCGATCGCGGGCACCAGGTCGCGCTTGGCGAACGGCTTGACCAGATACGCCATGGTGCCCGCTTCCCGGGCCCGTTCGACGAGATCGCGCTGGCTGAACGCGGTGAGGATGACGACCGGGGCGATCCGGTCGCCGGTGATCTTGGCGGCCGCCTCGATGCCGTCCAGCTTGGGCATCTTGACGTCGAGGATCACCAGATCCGGCTTGAGGTCGGTGGCGAGGCTGATGGCTTCTTCGCCGTCCCCGGCCTCGCCGACCACCTCGTAGCCCTCTTCGCGCAGCATCTCGACCAGATCGAGCCGGATGAGCGCCTCGTCCTCGGCGACGAGCACGCGGCGCTGCGGCACGGTATCGGTACCGGCCTCGGCAGCCTGTTCGGTCACCGGTGTCCTCCTGGCAGTTCGACGGGACGGTGCGTCGCGGTCACCCGCGAACCGCAAGCCTACCGGGAACGATGCAGTTCTCACGATGGCGTTCACCACGAAGTGGCGGGCGTGACACTGCCCCGACCAGGGCCACGAAGCCGCGATCCCGTAGAGTCCCCCGCGACCGGCCCCCGTAGCCCAACTGGCAGAGGCAACGGATTCAAAACCCGTCCAGTGTGAGTTCGAATCTCACCGGGGGCACGTACAGCATCCACACAAGCCGATCCTGTGCGTTGACCAGGTGTTTTGCGTGTGGATCGCATGGTCTTACTCGTCTTTTCCGCCTGGACGGCGATCTGGGGTGGCTCGTCGGCAGGTAGTCGGATCTCGATGGTGCTCCCCTCGGTGTCGTCGATCAGGCGGACCGCGAGTTGCCGGGCCTCGAACAGGCTCCGTAGGTGCTTCTCGGGTGCGTCGGCGAGGTTCATCGCGAGGAACGGTAGGGCGAGATCGTGCTCGCCTTGCCCGGGTCCGTTTCGTCAGCAGCGTCGAGGTCAGCGATCGCCGCTTGCGCTGTCTTCTTCTGTGCCTCCAGTTCGTTGTAGGTCGTGCGCAGGCCCTGGGTGAATGGGGCATCGGGTTCGCCGTCTTGCGCCTGGCGCAGGGCCGAGGTCTGCCGGCGCGTCAGCTCCGACAGCACGCGGTGCAGCCGTTCGCGACCGGCGAGAAACCGGGACACCGCCAAGCGGCAGGGTTGAGCGCCGCCAGGACTTCTCAGTCCTGCTGTTTGAGATAGTTTCGAATATTTTTGTCGAGGTACGACACAAAGGAGATGGGCGTGACCACAGGAGGCGACAGGAAAGATGATCCGCTGTACTACGTATGGGCAGCCTGCTGGTCCGCATCAAGTTCTCTCGTAGTGCTGTTTTCGCTCGTCGCCTCGCTGGCGTATGCCGATGACAGCCGGCGCGTTCGACTCATCCAGGCGGGTCAAGCGCTGTTGTTCCTGTTTTTACTCCGAGTACTGCCGAGAATGTGTCTATCCCTCATGAGATCGACCTCGGAGTCATCGGCCGGCGAGAGTGCCCGACACAGTCCGAAACTGGCCATCAGATCCGGATCACATGCCGAAGGGTTCCACCCTTTCTAGTCACGCTGGCTCAAACTCGTCAAGTCGAGATCCGATTTCAAGCATGAGTCGCTCCGGATCGTCCCTACGGCAAGGCGTCCATACTTTGGCCCGTAGGAGTCATCGTTCTGGCGATCGCAGTCCTGCTCTTCGCTGCCCCCTTCGGAATATACCTCGTACATAGAAGGAAAAAAGAACCGTCGTGACAGCGATGCGCTCATGTCCACCCGGCGCCCTTCTCCGCTCGTCCGGTGTGCGCTGGTAACGGTTGGTCGCTGTCCAGGTCAGATCGTCGTTGCCAGGCAGGCAGGCCGGCTTGATTCGGTGGCCCGATTTCGTGGGCCTCTTCCCGATCGCGGACGAAACCGGTCGGCCCAGTCGATCAGGCCGGCCGGGATTCAGGTGATGCGGGCACAGGGTCCTCGGCGGTGCGGTCGACGAGTCAGTGGTAGCCGTTCGACCGGGGCCGGTCACGGTGGTGAAAATCGTCGAACTCGTCCAGCGGGACGCTCGTGGTGAGTCGCCCGACGCGAGTAGGGAACGGATCGGTGGTCACCTGTCCGGCTCGGGGGCGGAGGTCCCGTTAGGCTCCGGGTGAGCGATGCCTGTTTCCGGCCAGCCGAGGAGGAACACTCACGTGTCGGACGACGAAGCGCTGCTGCAGCTGCGGGTCGGGGACGCTGTCCAGGTGCGCGAGGCGTTCGAAGAGCTGCCGCTGATGGTGGCCGCGATGGACGGCCCGCAGTTGCGGTTCGTGGCTGCGAACGCCGCCTACCGGGCACTCGCCACATCATCGGAGTTCATCGGCGCACCCTTGCGTGAGGTTTTCCCCGAAGGCGGTGGACAGCAGATCTTCGAAGCGGTTGAGCGGGTCTATGACACCGCCGAGCCGTACACGATGAACGAGTGGCGTATGCAGCTCGGCGCCGACGAGACCGGCCAGCCCCGGGAGATGTACCTCGACGTGCACCTCGCGCCTCGTTTCACCGACGACGGCGCGATCCGCGGCGTCGTCGGTTACATCACCGACGTCACCGCCCGGGCCCAGCAACGGCTGGCCGCCCAGGCCCAGGCCGCCGACGTCGAACGCCGCTACCGCCAAGCCCGTGACGTGATCGCCGCCCTGCAACGGGAGCTGCTGCCATCCGGCCTGCCGGTCCTGCCTCGGGTGCACATCGCCGGCAGCTACCTGCTCGCCGACGCCGACACGGCCGCCGGCGGCGACTGGTTCGACGGGGTCACCCTCCCCGGCGGCCAGGTCGGGCTGGTGGTCGGCGACGTCGTCGGACACGGGGTGTCCGCGTCCGCGGTGATGGGACAGCTGCGCGCGATCACCGCCGAGCGGCTGCAGGCCGGCGCGACCATCCCAGAGGCTCTCACCGCTCTCGACGCAGTCGCCAACCGCATTCCCGGCGCCCACGCCGCGACGGTGTGCGTGGCGATACTCGACCCGAACGACGGGTCGCTGACCTACTGCACGGCCGGGCACCCGCCCCCGCTGCTCGTCCCCGCCCACGGGGAGCCGCGATACCTGGACGTCACCGGCGCGGGCCCGCTGGGCGTCGGCGCGGCGTTTCCTCTCGCCACCGCCCAGCTCGACCCCGGCGACGTCCTGCTCATCTACACCGACGGCATCGTCGAACGGCCCGGCCGGGACATCGCGGCCAGCACCGTCGAGCTGGCTCAGGTGGCCGCGGACACCGTCGCCGGGCGGGGGCTGCGGACCGCGGAGACGTCCCCGGTGGAGCGGGTGTGCACGCAGACGATCGAGCTGCTCACCCGTGCCACCGGGCACAGTGACGACATCACGTTGCTGGCCGCCCAGCTCGTGACCCCGGCCCCCATCCTCTCGCTCACCGCCGCGGCGACGAGCGAGTCGCTGGCCGAGATCCGCGTCGCTCTCGACGACTGGCTCGACATCGCCCACGTCGGCGCGACGGACGCCGACGCGCTGCGGCACGCGGTGGTGGAGCTGGTCACCAACGCAGCCGATCACGCCTACGTGGACTCTGCCGACCAGCACACCGTGACGGTCACCGGCGAGGTTACCGACACCGGTCACGCCGAGCTGCGCGTCGCCGACGAAGGTTCGTGGCGAGAGCCACGCCCCTCACCCGATCGGGGACTGGGCCTGCAGGTCACCGCGAACCTGATCGACAACCTCCAGATCGAGCACGACGCCACCGGCACCACCGCCGTCGTGCGTCACCGCCTGACCCGGCAGGTTCCCTTGCTCACCACCGGCACACGGCCCTCGGGAACCGCGGTGCAGCGGTCTGCGCAGGCGGATCCGCTGCTGGTCCTCGAGCAACCGTCCACCTCCGGGGCGCGTTTCCGGATCGACGGGCCCGTGGACGGGGCGACCGCGGGCACGGTCGAGCGGGAGATCTCGTTTGCGGGCTCGACCGGGGCCCGGTCGCTCCTGCTCGACCTGACCGGGGTTTCCCACCTGGCCAGCGCGGGTGTCGCGGTCCTGCACCGGCTCGCCGCCCGGCACAGCGGCAACGGCGGTGAACTGCGCCTCTACGCGCCGCCGGGTACCAATGCCGACATGATCATGACGCTGGTCGGCCTGGTACACCACACCACCGACCCGGACCTCGGAACCGGCGAGCAGCATCCGGCGGCCACCGAAGATCCGTGATCGAGCGCACCGCTTCGCCACTGAGCCGAACCCCACGGGGCGAGCTCTGGTCCTGGGCTGCGCCGAATCCGCACGTCCGGGCTGCGACGCCGCTCTTGTCAACCGTGAGCGGCTGCATCTCGTCGAAGACCCACTGTGCGGTCGCGGCGTCGCCGACCTGAGCCGAGATTGTTCGCTGCAGAGACGCCCGTCGCCGTGCCGGGACGGACAGGACGCGCCACGGTGCCGCGCCCGCGTGGACAGGTGTGTCAGCGCGGAGGACTCTGGCTTGCGAACCTTCGTCAAGAGCACCCTGGAGTGGGTGCTGGTGGCTGGTGTGACGGTGACGGTGTTGCGGGCGGATCACGCGGTGGTCCTGGCGTTGTCCGACGCTGCGGGCAACACCTCCTCGCCCGATCTCATGTCGGATGTGCTGAATGCCCCGGTCGGTGATCCTGACGTACAACCAGCCGGAAAGTGTTCCGGATTAAGTGAAGTCCACCACCTGCACCTCGCGCCCCTGCTCGAGTCGCTCAGCCCGGTCCGCGACCGGCATCCCGCGCTGTGACCGGTCTCAGCGCGGGATCCGTTCCCCCGAAGCACAAGGCGCAGCCCCCGCTGACGTCTCAGCCGCGCCGGCGCGGGCGGCGTTCCGGTCCGGGCCCGCTCTTCGTGACACCGGGCAGGATCGCGCTCGCGACCACGTCGAACAGGTGTCCGGCGCGGGACGCGAGCGCGGGCTGATCGCCGAGCCAGGCGAGCGCGGCGATCAGCGCGAACAGATCGGTGCCGTCGAGATCGGTCCGGGCCACGCCCGCCGCCTGGGCACGGACGAGCAGCCGCGCCCCGGCGGCGCGCAGAGTGACACACGAGGCGTGGAGCGCGGATCCGGTGTCCTCGATGGCGGCCGCCATCAGCACGGTCACCCCTCGGTACTCGGTGGTCCACGTGACACAGTCGCGCACCCACGAGACCAGAGCGTCTTCGGGTGAGCACGTGTTTTCGAGCTCGTCCGCCTGCGCCGCCATCTCGTCGAAATGGGTGCGCAGCAAGGCATCGAGCAGCGCTTCCCGGGTCGGGAAATGCCGCAGCAGCGTGGCGAGCCCGACGTCGGCCCGGCGGGCAATGTCGCGCAGCGACACCGTCACGCCCTCCTCGGCGAGGGCCGTACCCGCCACCGCGAGCAGCTGGTCGCGGTTCTTCCTGGCGTCCGCCCGCATCTGACTCCTCTTGACTAACCGGATCAGTGAACCATATATTCGGATCGGTGAACCACTTATGCGGTTCACCGATACGGTTCAGCGTATCCCGCGCTGCGGGCAGGAGAAACGATGGCGACACACACGATGCGGGCAGTCCGGCTCCACGAGCACGGTGGCCCCGAGGTCCTGCGTTACGACGAGGTGCCGGTCCCCGAGCCGCAACCGGGCGAGGTACTCGTCCGCGTGCACGCGATCGGCGTCAATCCTCCGGACTGGTACCTGCGTGGCGGGATGACCACGATGCCCGGGGAGACCGAACCGTCTCTCCGCTTGCCGGTGATCCCGGGGACGGACGTGTCGGGCGTCGTCGAGGCCGTCGGCCCGGACGTCGAGACCATCGGCCCGGACACTGCCCCGGGCGCCGGCGGTTTCGCCCCCGGTGACGAAGTCTTCGGCATGCTGCGGTTTCCCAGCTTCAACGGCAACGCGTACGCCGAGTACGTGGCCGCGCCCGTCTCGGATCTCACCCGCAAGCCGGCCGGGATCGACCACGTGCACGCCGCCGGGGCGCCGATGGCCGGGCTCACCGCGTGGCAGTTCCTGATCGAGGTGGGACATGACCATCCCTCGCCCTTCCAGGAAAAGCCGCACCAGCCGACGACGCTCGACACCGAGACGACCGTGCTCGTCAACGGTGCCGCCGGCGGCGTCGGACACTTCGCGCTGCAGCTCGCGAAATGGAAGGGCGCACAGGTCGTCGCCGTGGCGTCCGGCGCGCACGAAGCGTTCCTGACCGGCCTCGGCGCCGACCGGTTCATCGACTACACCCGGAACCGCCCCGAAGAACTGGTCACCGGCGCCGACCTCGTGCTCGACACCGTCGGCGGACCCGGCAGCAGCCGCCTCCTGCGCACGCTGAAGCGGGGCGGCGCCCACTTCGCCGTCTTTCCCGGGGACTTCGACGACGAAGAAATCGCGAAGCTGGGCGTCACCGTCTCGATCGCCCAAGTCCGGTCGAACGGCAGCCAGCTCGCCGAGCTAGGTCATCTCCTGGACACCGGTACGGTCCGTGTCGCGATCGACAGCACATTCGCGCTCGCGGACGCCCGGCTCGCGCACGAACGCGCCGCCCGAGGGCATCTGCAGGGCAAGCTCGTGCTCACAGTATGAGGAGCACCTTCAGTTGAAGGCGGCCAGTGAGACGTGCTGCCACTCGCGCCAGGTGCTCAACCGCTGCTCGTAGAGGGCCGCGACGTCGGGGAAGGACTTGCCGAGGAAAATCCGCAGCGGAGGCCACTCGGCATCGACGACCCGGAGCACCGCCTCACGCGTGGCGCGCGGATCACCGACCTCGAATTCCGGCGCGGTAGCCGAACGGACCCCGGCGTAATCCGGATGCGACGCACTGTGGCAGGCCCCTCGATCCAGCCAATCCGTGGCATAGGGCCCGGGCTCGACGTTCGTGATATGCACGCCGAAAGCGACCACCTCCTGAGCCAGGGACTCCGACAAGCCCTCGAGAGCCCATTTCGAGGCGTGGTAGGCACCGATGCCGGGGAACGCACGCACACCGCCCTCACTGGTGACCTGCAAGATCCGGCCCGCCCCTTGGGCGCGCATCAGGGGCAGCGCCGCCTGCGTCACCCAGACCGCACCGAAGAAGTTCGTCTCGAGCTGCGCCCGGAGTTCGTCCTCGCCGATCTCCTCGACCATGCCGAAGTGGCCGTAGCCGGCATTGTTGACCACGACATCCAGCGAACCGAAATGCGCGTGGGCACGCCGTACGGCCTCGTGCACCGCGGCCCGGTCGGTGACGTCGAGCCGCAGTGCCAACACCGCGTCCCCGTACCGCTCGGCCAACGGGGACAGCCGCCCGACGTCCCGGGCGGTCGCCACGACGTGATCGCCGCGTTCGAGCGCGGCGTCCGCCCACTCGCGTCCGAAGCCCCTCGAACTACCCGTGATGAACCACGTTTTCACCATGATCAACGCTTCCTGCCGATGAAGTTCCGTCCCCGATCGTGCCGCCGGACCAAGGGATGCCACCAGCGAAGACTTCGCATACGAGGCATGCGTACTCCGAATGTCAGCGGATCGTGGATCCGGCCGGGCATAATCATCAGCGCATTGCCGGTACGGAGTACTTGTGGCCCATGCACGAGCGGAGTGATCGTGACGGAGGAACTGGATCTCAATCTGCTGCGTGTGTTCGACGCGCTGATGGACACCGGAAGCGTCAAGGAGGCCGCCGCACGCCTGCACTTGTCGGCACCCGCGACCAGCCGGGCACTCAGCCGGCTGCGACGCGAGATGAACGACGCCATCCTGGTGCGGGCGGGCCGCGGTCTCGTTCCCACCCCGTTCGCCCGGCGCTCGGCGGCGACGGTCAAAACACTGCTCGACGCCGCGGACGGCCTGCGGACCAATCCCGCCGGCAGCGACCCGCGGTCCTGGCGGCGTACCTTCACCATCCGCCTCAACGACGCCCTCGTCCCGGTCCTCGCCCCGCGGCTCACCCGCCGGATCGCCGGCGAGGCGCCCGAAGTCCGCCTGCGGTTCGCCCGGCAGGACTCGAAGGAACCCGATCTCCTGCGCGACGGCTCGATCGACCTGGATGTGACGGCTGCGGTCCCGTCGCCCCCCGACCTCCACACCGCGAAGCTGTTCACCGACCGCTTCGTCGCCGTCGTCGCCGCCGACTCGGAATTGGGCCACGCCCCGCACCTGACCGCGGACGACCTCTGCCGCCATCCCCACGTCTCCGCTTCGCGTCGCGGGCTCTTCCGCGGTCCACTCGATGACGCGCTGGAACGGATCGGGCGTTCCCGCCACGTCGCCGCGGTCGTCCCCTCCTACACCGTGGGCGCGCTCATGGCTCTCGAACAGGACGTCCTCTGCCTGGTCCCGCGCGTGACGGCCGCACACCTCATCGAACGAGGCGTCCCGCTGCGCGCTCACCAGGTGCCCTTCGACTTGCCCGCCACCGACATCGAACTGCGCTGGCACCGTCGCCTCCACGACGATCCCGCCTCGCGATGGCTTCGTGACCGCATCCGTGCCGTCATCCAGCCGCTCACCGCCGCGCCGAGTGGATGAGCCGGCCACAACACACCGCTCGCCGCCCAGGGAGCCGGTAGGCCCGCGGCATACGATTCGTGCCGTGACAGAGCTGACGCTGACCGGGTTGCGGGTCATGGTCGAAGTGGTCCGGCGTGGGTCCTTCACCGCGGCCGCCGAAGCTCTCGCCTACACGCAATCCGCTGTGTCGCGCCAGATCAGTGCCCTCGAGTCCGCCGTGGGGACCCCGTTGTTCGAACGGCAAGCGCGCGGGGTCCGGCCGACGGCGTCCGGCGAGGCGCTGCTGCGGCACGCCCGGCAGGCGCTCGCCCACGTGGAGGCGGCTGAGCTGGAGATCGCCGGTCTGCGTGACCGCGTCGCGGGTCGCCTCGCCGTCGGGGCATACCCGACGGCGGCAGCGGCGCTCGTTCCGCGCGCGATCGCGCGCCTGCGGGCGGCGCATCCGGGCCTCACGGTGAGCCTGTGGGAAGCGAGCAGCCCGGCACAGCTCCGCCGGCTGCGCGCCGGGCGGCTCGAGGTGGCCGTGGTGGCGACCGGGGACGGACTGCCGGACTACGACCTCACCGGCCTGCGCACCGAAATCGTCCGCAACGGCCGCGGTCTGGGCGTCGCCGTCAGCACCGACCACCCGCTCGCCGCCCAGGACGAGGTGCACGTCGACGAGCTCGGGCAGGAGGCATGGATCGTCGGCGCCGGCGGCGCGGGCGAACCGCAGTTCGGGGCTTGGCCCACCCTCGCGGCTCCTCGCGTGGCCCACGAGGTACGCGGCTGGCCGACCCGGCTCGGGCTCGTCGCGGCGGGACTCGGCGTTTCGGTCCTGCCCGGGCTCGCGGCCGGCACCGTCCCGGACGGAGTGAAATGGCTGCGTGTGCACGATCCCGGGCTGGTGCAGCAGAGACAGACAGTGCTGGTCACGCCCGTGGACCGGACGCCCGGTGCGCGCGCCCTGCTTCGGGCGGTACAGGAGGAGACGGCAAGCTCCGCCGGGTGACCGGCGGTACCGGGCGGCCTCCGCTGCATCGCCGGTGCGGGCATCGGCTTTCTCCGAGCAGGACAATCGAGCGGTACTCACCATCGACCCGCCCACCGGGATGATCCGCCGACGCGAATCCCGCCTTCCGGGCGGTGGCCGAAGCCATTCCCGGACCTCGGCCACTGGGATGCCGGGCTTCGCCACATCGTCGTGCAGCGAGCACGTTGCCGGTCCACGGGCGGGTTTCGGCCGGGGCCGGGCGGGTAGCCGGGGCGGGCACCACGATCGGAGGGCGGTCGCGGTGGAGAGGACAGCCCGGGTTCCGGGGAGGTAGTCACATGACGAGCTTGATCACCGGATCGAATGCCTCCGGCACGGCGGATCCGGCCGAGGGAATCCCGGCCGACGGCCGTACCGGGGACACGCTGGGGAGCGCGGCCGAGCATGCTGCGGTTCGGATCCCGGCCCAGGCGACGGTGACTTCGCCGCTGCGCCGGCTCTCCGCGATGGCCTCCGTACGCAGGTGGGAACAGCGCACCACTCCGGCGTTGATGCACGAAGCGGTGCTCGGCGGCGCGGGTGCGCGCGAGGTCGCCGAATCGGCCGGGCTGAGCGTGGCCGAGGCACACGTGTGCTGGACCGAGTGGGCCGCGCTCCGTCTGGTTTCGCCCCGCCCCGGAGAGATGCCGGAGCTCACCGTGCAGCAGTTCCTCCGCGTGCACGGTGCGTTCGCCGGGGAACTTGCGCCCCACGACGCCTGAACCCGCGCAAACGCCTCGGGTCCACTGTGGTCCGTCGAGCGGAACCCGTTATCCGGTAATGATTTCGACCACGCCGTCCGCGGTGCCGGTGACATAGCGCGTTCCGGTTTCGGGGTCGACGGCGACCGTGTTCGGCTGCCGTACGGTCGGGATCGTGGTGACCACCCGGGGCGTGGCACCACTCAGGTCGATGCCGACGAGCTGGTTTTTGGCCGTCAGCGTGACCCACAGGCGGTCACGCTTCCCGTCGTAGGCCACTCCGTACGGCGTTCCGGGCAGATCCAGCTCCGCGAGCAGGTGCGCGGGGGCCACCGGGTCGAACAGGCGGATCGCGCTGCCCCGCGTGTCGACGACCGCGAAGTCGCCGCGGCGGTCGACCGCGACGTGGGTCGGGCCGGCGCCGGCGGGAAGCCGGGCGGTGCGGGTGAGCGTGCCCGCGTCGTAGACGGACAGGTCGTTCTGGCGGACGTCGACGAGGCCGACGAGATTTCCGGCGGCCGCGAGCCCGGCCGGCTGTGTCACATCGGTGAAGGTGTGGATCACCTTGCCCTGTTCGGTGACGGCGACACTGCGGCCGAACTCGTTGGCGGCGAACATCCGGCCGTTGGCAGCACGGGTGGCGTCGTGCGGTGAGGCACCCGTCGGCACGCTTCCGGCGACGCGTCCGGACGGCAGGTCGACGGTCAGCAACCGGTTCGAGTTCTCGTCCGGCACCAGGACCGGGCCGCCCGGCGCGGCCAGCTGCAGGTGCCGCAGATGCCCGGGCAGCGGCACTCGTGCGGCGACTTCGCCGGTCGTGGAATCGAGCAGGGCGAGCACGTCCGGGTCCCGGACACCGACCGCGACCCGGTGGGTGGCCTCGTCCGCGACGACGCCCTCCGCGCCGGCGCCGACCGGAACCACCCGTCCGGCCGGGGCGGCGGTCACCGGCGGGGACTGCGCCGGTTCGGCCGCAGGCGGGAGCTTGGGTGGAGCGGATGGCGCGGGTGGCGGAGACGGTGTGCTGCACGCTGTGGCCAGCAGCAGGGTCGAGGCCAGGACGGCTGCTCGTCGCATACTCCAGCACGGTAGTTGCGCAGCGTCACCACTGCCGCACGTGTAAGGGGCCCGTAATGAGGGAACCCACTGCAGACAGTCAGCGGAGACGAGAGGCGACGATGAGCACACTGCAAGCGCGCCTTCCGGTCCGGACGGCACCGGAGACGAAAACGCACATGCTGGTCGCGGACGGCACGATCACCATCGCCGCCACGGGAGTGTTGACCGCATCGGATGCCCGGCTCGTGGCCATGGAACTCGCCGAGGCGTTCGACCTGTGCGGGGGTGTGGTGGTGCTCGACCTCACCGGCTGCCGGGCCGATCGTGCCGCCGTCCGCACCGCGATCACCGAGGCCCGGGCGCAGGTCCCCGGCAGCCAGTGCCACCTGCAGGTCGTGACCGCCGACGGCGCCGGCCGCGTCAGCTGACCTCGTTCAGCTTGCCGGTGGCGACGTCGAAGACGAAGCCGCGGACCGAGTCCTTCCGCGGCAGGAACGGGCTCGTCCGGATCCGGGCGATCGACTGGCGGACGTCGGCCTCCAGGTCCCCGAACGCCTCGGCCGCCCAGGCGGGCTTCACGCCGACGTCCTCCTGGATCGACTTCTTGAACTCGTCGTCGGTGAAGGTCAGCATGCCGCAGTCGGTGTGGTGGATCAGGACGATCTCCTCGGTACCGAGCAACCGCTGGCTGATCGCCAGCGAACGGATCGCGTCCTCGGTGACCACACCTCCCGCGTTGCGGATGACGTGCGCCTCCCCTTCCCCGAGGCCGAGCGCGCCGTACACGTTGAGCCGGGCGTCCATGCAGGCGAGCACGGCGACGTGCTTGGCGGGTGGCAACGGCAGCGGCCCGGAGAACTCCGCCGCGTACCCGGCGTTGTTCTCGAGCAGTCCATCGGTGACCGACATGGCGAAAACCTCCCGGAACGATGTGCGAGGTCCCGAGTGGACCGCCCCATGCACGTATGCGCAACCGTTCTCATGACCTGGAAGCCCACGCCGAACAATGCGACGCCGAGGGAGCGCTCCGTCCACTTCGGACAGTGAAGGGCCCCCGGTGGCGGGGTGAGGATGGACGCCTCGCCTCATCCTCACCCGCCACTGCGCTCGCGACGCGGGGCGATCCGGCCGCGTCCGCGCTGACACAGCCGGGCCGCAGCAGCCACGGGTACGGCACGACCCCCAAGACGTGCCGTGCCCGCCCCGGGCGGGGACCGAGCCCCTCGCGAGCGGTACACCCAGGTTTACCGGGGGCCGATGACAGCTCGATGACAGCAGGCAGATCGCCTCGTCAACGCCCCTCCCGCGGGCGTGCCCGTCCGGTAGGGTCCGGACGGGCAAGGGGGCGGACACCAGCGAGGAACGGGGTGCTCAGCTGTGGTTTTCGGGGTTCGCGGGATCACCTTGCCCGACCGCGCGGTCCGCACCTTCGTGGTGGACGGCGACCGGCTGCGCGAAGGCGACTGCACCGAACTCGTGTCCGACGGCGGCTGGATCCTGCCCGGCCTGGTCGACATGCACACGCATCCGGGTTCGGAAGGACCGTCGGATCCCTTCGACGACGCGAAGCTGCGCCGCCACCTCGAAGACCACCGCGACGCCGGCGTGCTGCTGGTCCGGGTGCCGGGCTCGACAGTCCGGATTCCCGCCTGGGCCGAGCAGGATCTGGCATTGCCGCGGATCCGCTCGGCCGGGCGGTGGCTGGCGCCGGAGGGCTGCTTCTACCCGGGTTACGGACGGGAGGTCGGCGAGCACCAGCTGGCCGAGGCCGCGGTCGAAGAGACCAAAGCCGGCTCGGGCTGGTGCAAGATCATCGGCGACTGGGAGCCCGGTGAGGCGTCCACCTCGCTCGGTGCGCTCACCGCGGCGGTGGCGGCGGTGCACGAGATCGGCGGCCGGGTCGCGGTGCACTGCCAGACCGCCGAGGGCGGCCGCCACGCGGTGCTCGCGGGCGCGGACAGCATCGAACACGGGATGCACTTCGACGTCACGCTGCTCGACCGGATGGCGGCGCAGGGCATGGCGCTGGTCCCCACGTTCACCACGTTCGCGGGAATCGCCGGCCGGGCCCGCGAGCGCGCGCCGGGCCCGCTGCGCGACTGGGTGCTCGAGGGCTGGGAAGGCATGCCGGCCATCGTCCGGGCCGCCTACGAGGCCGGGGTCACCGTGCTGGCCGGCACCGATTGCCCGCCCTACGGCAACATCGCGACCGAGGTCGGCTGGCTGGCCGAGGCCGGGCTGCCGGCCGAAGCCGCGGTCGGCGCGGCGGCCTGGACGGCACGCGCGTGGCTGGGCGAACCGGGCCTGGCCGACGGCGCACCGGCAGACCTGGTGGTCTATGAGGCAGACCCGACCTCCTCCCCTGGCGTACTGGCCCACCCGAAGAGGATCATCCTCGGTGGCCGGGTGATCCGCTGAGCGCACCGGCACGTCCGGCTCGAGCAGGTGGGAGGTGAGTGGGTGACCGGTACCCGGACTCCCGGATTCGGCGTGCTCGGGCCGCTGTCCGCGGTCGTCGGCGGCGCCCCGGCCCCGCTGGGCTCGGCCAAGACCCGCATCGCGCTCGCCACCCTGCTGCTGGGCGCGAACCACGTGGTGTCGGTCGAGGAGCTGATCGACCGGTTGTGGAACGGCGAGCCGCCGCGGGGCGCCCGGAACGCGGCCCAGGCCTACGTGATGCGGTTGCGCAACGTGCTGGGCGAAGCCGGGGTGCTGATCCGCACCCAGCCGCCGGGGTACCTGCTCGCGATCACCCCGGACATGCTGGACCTCGGCCGGTTCCACGCCCGGGTCGGCGCGGCGGAGCGGGCCCGTGCGGCGGCCGACCCGGCGGCCGAAGCCACCGAGCTGCGCGCCGCGCTGGCGCTCTGGCGGGGTACCCCGCTGGCCGACGTCCCGTCCGAGCTGATCCAGGCACAGGAGGCCACCCGGCTGGCCGAGGAGCGGCTGCGGGCCTGGGAACGGCTGGTGGACCTGGAGCTGGAGCTGGGCCGGCACGCCGAGGTGATCGGTACGCTGCACACCCTCACCGAGGAGAACCGCCTGCGGGAACGGTTCTGGGCTCAGCTGATGCTCGCGCTGGACCGGTCCGGCAGGCAGGCCGACGCGCTGGCGGTGTACCGCCGGGTCACCGTGCTGCTGCGCGACGAGCTGGGCCTCGACCCCGGCGAGGCACTGCGCCGGCTGCATCAGGAGATCCTGCTCAACGACGGCGGCACGGACGCGTCCGGGAAGGCCGCGGGCTGGACCGCGCCGTTCCAGCTGCCCGCCGACGTCGCCGACTTCGTCGGCCGCACCGGACTGCTGGCCGCGATCCGGGAGCTGGTCACCCGGCCGGGCCGCAACCGGCTGGCGGTGCCGGTGGTGGTGCTCGCCGGGCCGCCCGGGGTGGGCAAGACCGCGCTGGCCACGCACGCCGGGCACGAGCTACGGGGCGAGTTCCCGGACGGCGTGCTGCACGTCAACCTGCGCGGCTATTCGACCAGTCCGCCGCTGGCGGCGACCGACGCGCTCGCCCGGTTCCTGCGTGCGCTCGGCATCGCCGCCGAACGCATCCCGCACGAGATCGACGAGCAGAGCGCACTGCTGCGGTCCCTGCTGAGCGGGCGGCGCGTGCTGATGGTCCTGGACAACGCGGCGAGCCCCGAGCACGTCCGCCCGCTGCTGCCGTCCGATCCGTCCTGCGCGGTGCTGATCACGAGCCGGGACGAACTGCGCGGCCTGGTCGCCCTGGACGGCGCGCGGCGGCTGCCGGTCGGGGTCGTGTCCGCGCAGGAGGCCCGGGCGATGGTGGGCAACATCGTCGGGGCCGAGCGGGTCGCCGCGGAACCCGGCGCGGCCGGCGCGTTCGCCGCGGCGTGCGGCTATCTGCCGCTGGGGCTGCGGATCGCCTCGACCAATCTGGCCGGCGCGGCAAGCCGGTCCATCGCCGAGTACGTGGCCCGGCTGCGGCCCGGCGCCAAGCTCGACGCGATGGAGATCGAGGGCGACGACCAGGCCGCCGTGCGGCTCGCCTTCGATGTCTCCTACAGCACCGTGAAACCCGCCCTTTCGCAGTTCTTCCGGACACTGAGCGCGATCCCCGGTCCGGACTTCGACGACCTCGCCGCGGCCGCGGTGACCGGCACCGAACCGGCCGCCGCGCACCGCATGCTCGACCGGCTGGCCGCGACGAACCTGATCGGCGCCGGCGCGCCCGGCCGGTTCCACTTCCACGATCTGATCAAGGAGTTCGCCGCGGAGCGGGCCCGGGACCAGGATCCGGCCGGCGAGCGGGAGGCCGCGCCGGCACGGCTGGCCGGCTGGTACCGGCAGCGGACCTACACGGCCTGCCGGCTGCTCTACCCGGACGCGCATCTGCTCGGTGCCGCGCCGGACGGGCCGCCGCCGTGGCCGGACGCCGCCGCGGCGCTGGACTGGCTGGAGACCGAGGCGGAAAACCTGGTCGCCCTCGTGTGCGCGCGTCCGGCCGGGGTGGCGGTCTGGGAACTCGCCTACGCCCTGCTCCCCTACCTGCAGCGCAGCCGGCAGGATTCGCTCTGGCAGTCCGCGTTCACCGCCGCGCTCACCGCGGCCCAGCACGCCGGCGACCGCCCCGGGCAGGCCGCCATCCACCGCGCCCTCAGCCGCATGCAGTTCCACCACGCCCGGTACAGCGAGTCCGAAACGCATATGCTCGAGGCGGCGCGGCTGTTCCGGGAGTCCGGCGATCCCGTCGGTGAGGCGCGGGCACACACCGGGCTCGGTTCGATCTACGGTGAACTCGGCAGGCTCGACGAGTCGATCGTCCACTTGGAACAGTCGCTGCGGCTGGGCGGGGACACCGCGGGGCGCAGCACCACGCTGTTCGATCTCGGGATGACCCGGATCCACCTCGGCCGGGTGCGCGAGGCCTCGGCGAACCTGGAACAGGCGCAGGAGCTGGCCCGCCGGCAAGGGCTGCCGCACCTGCAGCTGCGATGCGCCGGCGCGTTCGCCTTCCGGGACCTGTGGGCGGGACGGCTGCGTTCCGCGGCGTATGCCTTCGGCGAAGCGCTCGACGGGTGGGCGCAGCTGCAGTTTTCCCCGGGTGTCACCGAAATCGTGCGCAACCTGGCGGAAACCTGTGTGGAGGCAGGGCTTCCGGTGCTCGCCCGTGATCTCGGCGGCCGGACCCTGGCCTGGGCCCAGGCGGCCGAAACGGTGTGGCTGGTCATCGGTTCCCACGTCGTCCTTGGCGACGCCGCGCTGGCCGGGGACGACCTCTACGCCGCGATGCGGCACTTCACGCAGGCGCAGGCGCTCAGCGGTGGTGCGGCGTACTGGGCTCCGGCGATCGACCGTGGTCTCGCGGCCGGCCATCGCCGCTCCGGCGAGCTGTCCGAGGCCGCCGCGATCGCGACGCGGGGGCTGGCCGAGGCCCTGCCCCGGGATCGCGGCCGGGCGCATGCCGAACTGTCCGCTGTCCTGCTGGCCCAGGGTGATCCGGCGGGTGCGAGCACCCACGCCGGTCTCGCGGAGGCGCTGGCGGAAGAGTACGGCTACCGGCTCGATCGCGCTCGTGCCCAGCGCGCCGCGGCCGCGGCGCACCGCGCAGCCGGCGACACCGCCTCGGCCGCGGACCAGCAGAAGCGGGCAGCCGCCGTGGTCGATGCCGTACGCGCCGAGGCGGATCCCATGCTGCGCAAGGTCGTGGCGCGGGTTCCGCCGCGCGACGCGGCTTGATCGCCGTTCACGGGCCCGTGCAGGGGGCTTTCGGGGGCGGGGTCATTGGCCGGTGTGCAGATACTCGGCGTCGAACAACGTCCTCGGGATCGTCACCTTCACCACGGCGAATTCGTCGGTGGTACTGAGATCCACCAGCAGCGGCCCGGTACCGGCGACCTCCCGCACCTGTGCCGACAGCCACGCCAGCTCCGTGTCGACGTCGTCGAAGGCGCCCGGTCCGGATGGCTCGTACTCGGCCCAGGACAGCGTGGGGGCGTCCGGCTCGACGAGGTTCTCGGTGGACAGGCGCACCCGCTGGTACACCGCCGGCAGGTCGTCGCGGCTGCCCGCGATGCCGGTCAGCCTGCTCTGCACCGCCTCGGTCAGCGCACGGGACAGGGCGACGTGCGGGTCCAGGTGCGTGCCCCATCCTCCGCAGGCGACCGGAAAGTCCGGGCTCCACACGCGAGCGGCGAAGCACGGGACGCCGAACCGGCCCTCGACCGTCGTGATCGTCACCGTCGCGCCCGCCGCCCGCACGCGCTCGATCAGCGGGGCGCACACGTCGTCGGTGAGCGAGCCGGGATCGACGTAGGACCACGGGGCGCCACGCGGGATCCGGCTGAGGGAGTCGCGTTCGATGATCTCGTAGATCGCGTGCAGTGCCGCTTCCGCCCGGGTGTTGCCGGAGGCCAGGCCGTTGCTGCTCCAGAGGAAACCGGGCGGTGTCCACGGCCGTACCGGCGGCGGCAGGCCGACCAGCGGCCACGGCACCGGGACCGCCCGGCCGTTTCCGGTGTCGATCCCGGCCACCCAGTCGAGCGGGGTCTGCTCGGTGACGAGTGAGCCGGGCCCGGTGACGACTCCGGCGACGGCGTAGGGCAGCCCGAGCTCCGCGGCCGGCGTCGCGCGGTGGCTGAGCGGGTTCGGCACGTTCTCCGCGTGCCACAGCTCGATGGACTCCATCGCGGCGGAAATCCGCGCCAGCACAGCGGTCTGGCCCTTCCCCTGGGAAACGGTGAGGCTACGGGCCAGCGGGCGGACCGCCATCATCACCGGCACGCCCAGAATGTCGAGCCCGGTGACGTCGGCGACGCGGGTCACGCCGTAACGAGCCAGCACCGGCTCCACCACAGCCCACGTCTCCTCCGGCCGCCGCACCCGATGCGTACCCGCGAAGAACACCTTCGCCGCACCAGCCGTCACGACCGCACACCCCGCCCGGCCCGCCCGGTCAGAAACCTGCTCCGCAGGAAGAACGGCCGCACCGCCTCGACGGCATCGCCCAGCGAACCGAATCCCCGGTCCCTGGCCGCCGCCAGCAGCGTGGGGGCGTCGTCTGGGGGCACGCCCCACACCGTCGCGAGGTGTCCGGTCAGCACAGCGGGCTTGAGCTGGCCGACGTGCTGGCCGCTGGCCCACGACGCGACCTCGGCGTTCACGACCTCCGCCTCGGCCACCGCCCGCCGGGCCACCGGGTCGGCGGCCACGCCGGGTTCGGCCCTGGCGAGGTCGCTGACCGGGCACTGCGGCTGGTAGGACCGGGTGAGCAGCCGCAGCAGCGCCTCCTCGCGGGGCAGCGCCGCCACCTCGTCCGGGGTGAGCCAGTGCCCGAGCTGCCCGGCGGTCAGGGTCTCCGGGGTCAGCCCGTGGCGCGCCGCGATCCGCAGCGCGCGGGCGGGCAGCTCGTCCGCCGGGCCCGGTCCGGCCAGGTGGCCCAGCACGTACCGCCGCCACCGCACCGGGAAATCGTCGAGATGGAGCTGCTGGTAGCGGATCGTGGCACCCACCGACACGTCGGTGCCCTCGACCGGTTCGACCGCGAAGTCGGTCTGCCATTCGGTGATGAACCGGTTGCGCCAGTCGTCGTTCTCCGCCCAGCGGCCCGGATCGGCGGGCGGCAGCTCGCCGCGGGCGATCGCGGTGAGGGTGTCGAGGGTGTCCGCCGCCTTGACGTCGGCTGCGCGGGCATCGCGGGCCAGGAAGGCGCGCAGCCGGGCGACATCCTCGTTTCCGGCTTCCAGTGCCTGCCAGGTGCGCTCGGTGTAGTGGCAGCTTTCCGCGCCCTCGACCACGGACCGCGCGGCTGCCGCGGAAAACACCCCGGCCCGGCGGGCAGCCTCGGCCGCGTGCCGGACGGCGACCAGCGCCACAGTGAGCTTGCGGTACTCCGGCGCTTCGCCGTGCATCACGGCGACCTCGTCGTCGCCCTCGAGCACACCGTCGCGGTACTGCTCGAAAACCACGCCGCGGCCGAGCATCCCGTACGGATGCAGTTCGGCGGCGCGGATCGCGCCCATACTGGCGCAGCCCACCACCTGCACACCGGCCTGCAGCAACGCGAGGATTTCCTTGTGCCGCACCGAGGCACTGTGGTGGTAGTAGCCGTCGACCAGCACCACCATGTCACCGCGGGTGAAGCGGTGGCGCAGCAGGTCGCCGTGTGCCACCGGCGGGTGCAGCACCGCCTCGGGCAGGCAGCTCAACGCTTGCGGGCCCGACAGGGTGGGGCCCAGGAAGACGTGCACGGCCGCGGCGGCCGCTCCGGTCCGCCGATCGGCGTCGATCAGTTGAACTCCCGGCCGCCGAGGATCACGACGACCTCCGACCACGGGTCGAACAGCTCGGCCGCCACCACGTCGCGCCGGGCGCTGTTGATCTGCTCGATCACGTCGTCCATCGATTCTCCCTCGTCGACCGCAAGATCACGTGCGTCGGGGGCGAGCCTACTACAGGCGCGGCTTCGCGGGGGCGAGTTTGCGCAGGCTGGTGGCCAGGACGAGGACCGCGAGCACGAAGGCGCCGGCGTAGAGCGAAACCCCGCGCCAGCCGTCCGCGCTGTAGGCGAGCCCGCCCACCGAGCCGCCCACGCTGGACCCGAGGTAGTAGCAGAACAGGTAGACCGCCGGGCCCTGCACGCCCAGCGTCGCCGCCCGCGGGCCGACCCAGCCGCTGGCGACCGAATGCGCGGCGAAGAAGCCTGCGGTGGTCACGACCAGCCCGGCCACGACGAGGACGAGATTGTCCGCCAGCATCAACGCGAGCCCGGCCAGCGTGATCGCCACGGTGACCGGCAGCATCCGGGGCCGGCCGAGGGTGTCCACGAGCCGGCCCGCGACCGTCGAGGAGGCCGAGCCGGCCAGGTAGACCACGAAGACCAGGCCGACGAGCACCGGCGACAGCGAGAACGGCGGTGCCAGCAGCCGGAAGCCCAGGTAGTTGTAGACGGTCACGAAGCAGCCCATCAGCAGGAAGCCGCAGGCGAAAAGCCGGACGAGCCCGGAGTCGGTGAACGCCCGTCCGATCGACGTGGCCAGGTGCCGTACCCGCGGCGGGCTCGGCTCGAAGAACACCGACGGCACGATGCTCACGCGGAACACCACCGCACATCCCAGCGCCACGACGCCGACGACGGCGAGTGCCCACCGCCAGTTCGAGACGTCCAGCACCAGGCTGGCGATGACCCGGCCGGCCAGTCCCCCGATCCCGTTTCCGGCGATGTACAGCCCCATCGCGGTCCCGAGCGAACGACGGTCGATCTCCTCGGACAAGTACGACATCGCGGTCGCCTGCAATCCGGCGAGCGCGAGCCCCTGCAAGGCGCGCAAGACGAGCAGCACCGTGAACGACGGGCTCACTGCCTGCGCCACCCCGAGCACTGCGGCGGTGAAGAGCGAAGCCGTCATCACCGGCGTGCGCCCGACCACGCCCGACAGCGCGGTCAGCGGGATGACCCCGACCGCCAGGCCCGCGGTGCCGAGAGAGACGGCGAGACTGGCCTGCGCCGGGCTGAGGCCGAAATCGGTGCTCAGCGCGGGCAGCAGCGCCTGCACGCAGTAGAGCGTGGTGAAGGTCGCCAGCCCGGAGGCGAACAGCGCCAGCGTGATGCGCCGGAAGCCGGACGTGCCACGGAGGTGCGGCAAGGCCGCAGTCTGCGTGCTCGTATCTGTCACGTGGGCAGATCGTAAGCAGCCGCAAGTTATGCGTCCAATACCCGGCGGCAGGCGGAACAATGCACTGGTGCATCGGTCAGCGCCACCGTGCCGCTGACCATGCGGTTCACCGGGCCGGGCCCGGCGCCGGGCACCTCGGACGAGGCGCCGGAGAGAGCAAGCTCACCGCTACCGGATGCGCAACCTGCGCATCATCTTCAGTCCGGAAAGCATCCCCTCGACGTACTTTTCGTAGGCCTGCCCCGGGCGCGGGCTCATCACCTGCTTCTTGAGCACCGCCACGTTCTGCACGTCGGTGTACTTCAGCAGCCCCTGATCGCCGTGCCGGGCGCCGACGCCGGAGTTCTTCACCCCGCCGGACGGCGTGCCCTTGGCGGCGAACGCGGTCGCCAGGATGTCGTTGATGTTGACGTTGCCGGACTCGATGCGTGCCGCCACTGCCCGCGCGGCCGCGGCGTCGCGGGACCAGACCGAGGCGTTCAGGCCGTAGTCGGTGTCGTTGGCGAGTCCGATCGCTTCGTCGACCGTGCGATACGGGTACAGCGCGACGACCGGGCCGAAGGTTTCGGTGACCCCGCACAGCATGTCCTGGGTGACGCCCTCCAGCACCGTCGGTTCGAAGAACGCCGGACCGAGGTCGGGACGGGGTTTCCCGCCGCACACCACGGTGGCTCCCTTGGCCACGGCGTCCTCGACGTGCGACTGGACGCGGCCCAGATGCTCCACCGAGACGAGCGAGCCCATCTCCGGGCCGAAGTCGTAGGCGGCCCGGACGTCGAGCGCCCGTGCCTTGGCCACGAACGCGTTCTTGAACTCCTCGTACCGCGACTGCGGCAGGTAGATCCGTTCGACGTGCATGCAGATCTGGCCGGTGTTGCCGAACGCGCCGAAGATCGCCCCGGACGTGGCCTCTTCGAGGTCGGCGTCCTCCAGGACGAGCATCGGGTTCTTGCCGCCGAGTTCGAGGCAGCAGCCGATGAGGTTGCGTCCGGCCTGTTCCCCGATCGCCCGGCCGGTGGCGGTCGAACCGGTGAACATCACGTAGTCCGCGCGGTCGATGACCGGCGGGCCGACAGCCGGCCCCTCCCCGCAGACCACCTGGAACAGTCCCTCCGGCAGACCCGCTTCCTCCAGCAGCGCTATGCCGTAGAGCGGCGAGAGCGCGGTCTTGTTGTCCGGCTTCAGCACGACCGCGTTGCCCGCCATCAACGCCGGGATCGCGTCCGAAATCCCGGTGGCGAACGGAAAATTCCACGGCGCGATGACGCCGACGACGCCCTTGGGCAGCCGGATTTCGGTCGACGAGGTCAGCAGTGGCACCGGCCCGCCGCGTTTCCTCGGTGCCAGCAGTGCGGCGGCGCGCTTCAGGTAGTGGCTCATCACCATCGGCGGGTCACAGCTCTCCTCGATCGCCATCCGCCGGTTCTTGCCGCTTTCGACCTGGATGAGGTCGGCGACCGTGCGCGCGTTGCCGACGAAGAGCGCGTGCGCCCGCTTGAACACCGCGAGCCGCTGTTTCAGCGGGGTGGCCGCCCACTTCCGCTGCGCCGCGCGCGCGGTCGCGAACGCCTGCTCGATGTCTTCCGGCGTGGACTGCGGCAGCTCGGTGAGCACATCGCCGGTGTAGACCTCGGTGAGTTTCCAGGTCTCGCCCGACGATCCGGGCACCCGGGCGACCAGCTGCCGCAGGAACGGCCCGGTCACCGAGGCGGGGCGGGTGAGGGCGGGCGGGGCGAGGGTCATGTCCGGCTCACTTCCCGGAGAGGACGAGCTGTGCGCCCCTCTCCCCGATCATGATGGCGGGTGCGTTGGTGTTGCCGCCGGTGATCGACGGCATGATCGAGGCGTCGCAGACCCGCAACCCCTCGACCCCGCGGACCCTGAGGTCGGGGCCGACGACCGCCAGCTCGTCGACACCCATCCGGCAGGTGCCGACGCCGTGGTAGACCGAAGTCGCGCGGTTCAGGATCGCGTCCCGCAGCTCCTGGCCGCGCAGCCCGGCGCCCGGGTGCAGTTCCTCCTTGACCGACCCCTTGAACGCCTTCGACGCGAAGATCTCGCGCACCATCTCCGACCCCTCGGCGAGCACCTCGAGGTCGGCCGGGTCGGCCAGGTACTGCGGGTCGATCAGCGGCGTCGCGGCCGGATCGGCCGAGGAGAGCCGCAGGGTGCCCCGGCTCTTCGGATAGATCATCGTGCTCAGCACGGTGAGCGCGGGACGTTTGTCGACCGCGTGCCGGATCGGCGCGTCCTGGTTGGGCGAGACGTAGGCCCAGGGCAGCAGATGCAGCTGCAGGTCGGGAACCGCCTCGGCCTGCGAGGTCCGCAGGAACGCGACCGCCTCGAACACCGAGTTCGCGAGGAAGGTGGTGCCGGGCCGCAGCAGCTCCCTGGCCAGGCCGCGCGCGAAGTACGGTGCGGTGCCCTTGTTGCGGCAGGAGGACACGCGGAAGGTCAGCGCGTGGAACATGTGGTCGTGCAGGTTGTCGCCGACCGGCAGGTCCGCGAGCACGTCGATGCCGTGCTCCCTCAGGTGCTCGGCGTGCCCGATCCCGGAGAGCATGAGCAGCTGCGCGGAGCCGACGAACCCGGCGGAGAGGATGACCTCCTTGCCGGCCCGGACGGTGCGCCGGGTGCCGTCGGCGTCGAGTACCCGGACACCGGCCGCGCGGCCGTTCTCGAAGACCACTTTCTCGGCCAACACGCGGGATTGCAGTTCGAGCGTGCCGGGCGCGAGGTGGTGGAGGTAGCCGCGGGAAGCGCTGTAGCGCAGGCCTTCGGCGGCGTTCTGCTGCATCCGGCTGACGCCCTCCTGCGACGCGGCGTTGTAGTCGCCGAGGATCTCGCAGCCGAGCGCGCCGGAGGTCGCGTCGAGGAACTGCAGGGTGCCTTCCTGCGGGATCTTGTTGCGGGTGATGCGGATCGGGCCGCCCGCGCCGCGGAACGCGCTTTCGCCGTCCTCGAAGTCTTCCATCCGCTTGTAGGCGGTGTTGACGCTTTCCGCGTCCCAGCCGGTATTGCCCTGCGCGGCCCAGGAATCGTAGTTGGCCCGGTTGCCGCGGACGTAGACCATGCCGTTGACGGAGCTGGATCCGCCGACGACCTTGCCCCGCGGCACCGGCATCCGACGATCGAGAACATGTTTCTGTTCGACGGAGTAGTATCCCCAGTCGACGATCTGCTTCACCTGCGGCACCGCGTGCATCGGAGCGACCAGCCCGGGCTTGCGCACCAGCAGCTGCTCGTCACTCTTCCCGGCTTCGAGCACGATTACGCTGGCCCCGGACTCCGCCAGGCGTCCGGCGACCGTCGCCCCCGAACTGCCCGACCCGACGACCACGTAGTCGGCCTCGACCCCACGCGCCGCCCTTTTCGCCATGTCCGCTCCTCGCCCGGCCGCCGCCACAGACTATAACCTGTTCTAGTTCCGTCTCACGGTATAGCGGCGGCGCGCGGTCCGCAATGGTGCGACCGAGCCATGGCGAGGGCAGGGCGGCGGTGACCTGCGATCCCGAAAGCCCGTCCGTGCAGCGCACTGACCCGACTTTCGGCCGGTGGGCGCTCGGGGTCCGGTTGGCTACTGTCTGTGCGTGCGGATCCTGGGTGCGTTGTTCACCGTCCTCGTGGCCATCGGCGTCGTCGCTCCGCTTCCCGCGGTGGCGGAGGCCTCCGCCACCGCCGATCCGGCCGGCTGGACCGGACCACTCAGCACCCGCGGCCGTTACGTCGTCGACGCCACCGGCAGCCGGTTCAAGCTGAAGTCCGCCAACTGGCACGGCGCGAGCGGAACGTGGAACGGTTCCGGCGACGTGGCCGATCCGGCGAACCACCACGCGGGTGAGCAGGCCTACCAGACTCCGCTGGGCCTGGACCGGGTCCCGATCGACACGGTGCTCGACGGGCTGGCCGAACTCGGCCTCAACAGCGTGCGTCTGCAGTTCTCCAACGCGATGATCCACGACCCGGCTCCGGTGCCCGACCTGCCCGCCAACCCGCAGCTGCACGGCCTGACGCCGCTGGAGGTCTACGACCGGGTCGTGGACCGGCTGACCGCGCGCGGTTTCGCGGTGATCCTCAACAACCACACCACGACCTCGCGCTGGTGCTGCGGGCTCGACGGCAACGAACGGTGGGATACCGCGCAGACCGAACAGCAGTGGCAGGACGACTGGCTGTTCATGGCCCGCCGCTACGCCTCGAACAAGCGGGTCGTGGGTGCGGACCTGTACAACGAGGTCCGCCGCAACGCACTCGAGGATCCCGGCTGGGGCACCGGAAACGGCGCCGACTGGCAGCGCGCTAGCCAGCAGGTGGCCGACCGCATCCTGGCCGAGGCGAATCCCGATCTGCTGATCATCGTGGAGGGCATCAACTGGACCGGGCTGCCCGTGGACGGGCTGCCGCACGGCCGGCCGACGCTCGAACCGGCGCGCACGCTGTCGCACACCCTGGTCGAATCGGGAAAGCTGGTCTACTCCGCGCACTTCTACGGCTACACCGGCCCGAACCACTCCGGCGCGACCGGCGTCGGCGAGACGCACGATCCGCGTTACCGCGACCTGTCGCCGCAGGAGCTGCGCGATGTCCTGTACCGGCAGGCGTTCTTCGTCTCGGCGGAAACCGGCAAGCACTACACCGCTCCACTGTGGATCAGCGAGTTCGGGGAGGGCCGGGGCACCACCGACGCGGCCTCGCGCGCGTGGTTCGAGAACTTCGCGGACTACCTCGCCGAAACCGACACGGATTTCGCCTACTGGCCCGCGGTCGGCTTCCAGAGCGGCGGCAAGGGAGACGGCTGGGCGTTGCTCGCGTGGGACACCGACGGCTCCCGCATCGACATCCTCGACGGCACCGACTGGCGCGGCCCCGCGTGGCGCCGTCTGGTGAACGCCCCGTCCCGCACCGGCCGAATTCCGCCGGCCGAGCACTGGTCCATGCTCACCCTCGACCACGCCGACTTCCCGGCCTCGCTCGCGGTCCGCGCGAAACCGGACTGGGACTCCGGCGCCCGCAAGGCGACCTGCCCCGACGGCCAGCGCCTCGCCGGCCTGGCCCACACCGGCAACCGCGGCCTGTGCACCGGAACTCTCCCGCTGCCGGCCGACTACACCGCCGTGCACGACGAAACGTATGTGGATCACGACTGGGCGAGCGGCTACACGAAGGTCCAATGCCCGCCGGAGCACGCGGTGGTCGGCTACAGCGTGCGGGGCGCGGCGTTCTCGGCCGTCCTGTGCGGCCGCTCGGACACTCCCCTCGGCCACACCGATCGTACGGTGTGGTTCGACCGCGACGACAACCGTCCGCCGGACGACCCGGGCGGCGACTTCGCCTCGGGACGCTACAAAGGACAGTGCGCACCCGGAGAATCCGTCGCGGGCGTGGCATACACCCGACGCGCCGGGTCGCTCGGGACGCCGGACGCACTGCTCTGCCGTGCGTGATTCCCGCGACCGGGCCACTCCAGGGCGGTGGACCCTCTACTGTGGACTCATCGGGAGGATCAGCCGGGATGCGGGATGGTGTCCCGGCAGGGCCGGAGTTCGGTCTCCGTGCCGGGCAGTGCGCCCCGAGTTGCGTAGGCAGCACGGGTGCGAGCCACCGGACACCTGCAGGCGCAGCCGGTGGCCTGCGGGCAGCCGGTGTGCGCAGGAGTCCAGTGACAGCCATACCAGGCCGTCCTCGGCGTTTGCCGGGCCGAGACGGACCAGCGTCTCGGAGAAGGTGCGGAGCAGGCGTTCTCGTCGACGTCGCAGAGCCGCGCGAAGAGATCCGCGTGCCGGTTTCCGCGACTGTGGTCCAGTTCCACCACGGGCATGCCGATGATCTCGAGTGCTTCCGTAGCGGCGAGGTGGTGAAGGTCAGCACGTCCGGGCGAGCTTCGAGGTCGCGCCCGGGCAGGACCTCGTACTGGCGCAGGGTCTGCCACAGCATGAGATCCTGCCAGCCACCCACCAGCCTGATCGGCACCTCGTCCGTGTCCAGTGCGGCGTTCGCCTGCCGGGGTTCCCAGAACGGGTCGTCCGGTCCGGGGTGCTCCCGCAGTGCACACTGCGTCGCGCCGACGTCGGACGCACCGTAAGTGGCCAGTCACCCGTCGAACCACGCATGTCCGCGTACCCAGCCGGCGATGTCCAGCGCGTCGGCGGCCTTTGTCTCCATGACCAACGCCCGAAGCTGACCACCGGAACCCGAGGTGCCGCGGCAGCTCTGCACCACCTGGTAGCCCCGTCCGGCGAACACCCGGGCTTCGGCGTTGATCGGCAGCCCACGCCCGTACGGCGTGCGGATCAGCGCGGTGCCCCCAGCGTTCCGGTCGGCTGGTAGTGGTCGGTGAGCAGCGTGATCCCGTCGCGGCTCGGCGCCGGGACGCCGCGCTCCACCACGAACGCATACCGCGTCCGCGGCAGCTTGCGCCCCTCCGGCGGGTGGCCCGCGGCCGGTGCATGCCATCCTGGGCGCGCACGCAGCAGGCGAACGAGAGGACAGTCGTGGGCGTTGTCGGGTGGATCGTGCTGGGCTTGATCGCCGGGGTGATCGCGAAGATGCTCATGCCGGGCAAGGATCCCGGCGGCTGCATCATCACCATCCTGCTCGGGATCGGCGGTGCCTTCGTCGGCGGCTGGATCGGCAAGACGCTCTTCCACACCGACCTCGGCACGTTCTTCGACCTGCGCACCTGGGGCCTGGCGATCCTCGGCGCGCTGGTCATCCTCACCGGGTACCGGCTGGTCTTCGGCAGGCGAAGGCGGGACTGACCGCCCACGGCCACCGTTCCCGGAAGTGGTTGCGAGACAAGGAATCGGCGAGCGTGCTCACCCGGCCGACAGCGGGAAGTCGATCAGCTCCTCGGAGACTTTCCAGATGCGGCGGGCGTCGTCCGCGCTGCGCAGGCGCGAGTACAGCTTCTGTTCGGCCGGCGCGCCGGCGAGGTGCTGGAAACCGTCGGGGCCGTAGAGACGACCGCCTTCGGCGCTGGGTGAGGTCGCCGCGTAGAGCGCGGGCAGCAACGCCGTCTCGACCTTCCCGAACAAGATGCCACGCGCGGACAACGCCCGGATGAAGCGGGCCTTCACCGTGGCGCGGTCGCGACCGACCTCCGGACGCGCGGCGAGCAGGTTCGTCGGCGACACCCCGGGATGGGACAGATTGCTCGTGATCCCCCAGCCGCCCTCCCGGCTGCGCCGGTCGAGCTCCAGACCGAACAGCCCGAAGGCGATCTTCGACTGGCTGTAGGCCTGGTTTCCGTTGTACCGGCGCTCCCACTGCAGGTCGTCCCAGTTGACCGAGTGCTGGTTCGCCGCGACGCTGATCTGCGAGGTGACCCGCGCCTTGCCCGCACGCAGCAACGGAAGCAGCCGGGCCACCAACGCGACGTGCCCGAGATGGTTCGTCCCGAACTGCAGCTCGAAGCCGTCCTTCGTGGTCTGCCGGTCCGGCGGCGTCATCACCCCCGCGTTGTTCACCAGGAGATGGATCGCCCGCCCCTCCCCGACCAGCTGATCGGCGACCGCGGCCACCGACGCCAACGACGACAGATCCAGATCACGCAACGACAGCCGGGCATCAGGATGCGCACCGCGGATCTTGGCGATCGCGACTTCACCCTTGCGCGGGTTGCGGACCGGCATCACCACCTCTGCCCCCGCACCGGCGAGCCGGGTCGCCAATCCCAGCCCGACACCATCACTGGCACCGGTGACCACCGCGAGCTTGCCCGTGAGATCGGGGACCCGGATGTCCGGCGTGGTCTTCGGCATTCTTGTTCCTCCCGCTGGATTCCTGCGCCGGTCCGGACAGCTCCGCCGGATGCGATCTGACAACTGTCAGATTAAGTGTATTCTCACCGGTGTCAAGTTCTGTCACCCAGGTGGGGACACCGGCACGGGAAGGACGCACGCATGGCGACAGGGGAACCGGTGGCGGGCGCGGTACGACGGCCGGGACGTCCCGGCACGGACGCACGTCCGGTTCCCACCGAAGCCGAAGTCCTCCGGCGCGGGATGGAAGCGTTCGCCGAACTCGGCTACGACCGGACCTCCGCCAGGGAACTCGCGAAACGCCTCGGTGTCAGCCACAACTTCATCAACGACCGCTACGGCTCCAAGGCCCACTTCTGGCGAGCCATCGTGGACTCCCTGCTCGAACACGACCAGAAGGAACGTCAGCGACTCCTCGAAGCCGACCTCGGCGACGCCGAGCGAGTCCACGCCGTCATCACCCACTTCTACCAAGCCGCCGTCGAAGCACCACTGCTCGCCCGGCTCCTCGCCGACGAATTCGGCCGCGAATCCGAACGGCTCGACTACCTCTACACGCAGTACCTGCACCCGACGCTCGGGCCGCTGATCCCGGCCATCGAACGGCTCATGGCCGCCGGAGCGCTGCCGACCGTCCCCATCGACGTACTCTTCTTCGCCGTGTTCAGCCCGGTCACCGCACTCGTCCAGCTACCCCTCGCACGCCGGCTCGGCCGCAAACAACCCGTCACGCGCGAATCCCAGGAGTGCGCCGCACGCGACCTAGCGGACCTCATCGTGAACGGGTTGCTCGGCCGGCACGCGCGCTGAGCCCGCTCCGCCCTCGTTTCGCGGCAGACGCGTGGCCGGGTCACGCCGGGCCGAAGAACCCGCGCAACGCCTCGGTGACCAGCTCGGGCTGTTCCTCGGGCAGGTAGTGATCGCAGGGCAGGGCGTGACCGCGGACGTCGCCGGCGTAGTCCCGCCAGATGCCGAGCACGTCGTAGCTGCGGCCGACGAAACTGTGTTCGCCCCACAGGGCCAGCAAAGGCGCGGCCACGGTGCGGCTCGCGTCTTCCTCGTCGTGGACCAGGTCGATGCCGGCCGCGGCGCGGTAGTCCGAACAGGACGCGGCGATCGCCGCGGGAGCGGAGAAGCAGCGGACGTACTCGGCCATTGCCGCGGGGTCGAACGCGGTCCCGCCGTGGTGACGGGCGGTCATCCGGGCGGTGATCCAGAACTGCGGGTCCGCACCGATCAGCCGCTCCGGGATGCCGTTGCCCGCGGCCAGGAAGAACCAGTGGTAGTAGCCGAGGCCGAAATCCTTGTCCGTGTGGGCGAAGGCGTACCGGGTCGGCACGATGTCCAGCACGGCCAGCGCCGACACCGCCTCCGGCGCGTCGAGGGCGAGCCGGTGTCCGACCCGGCCGCCACGGTCGTGCCCGGCGACGCCGAAGCGCGGGAAGCCGAGTGATTCCATCACCAGCAGCTGGTCACGGGCCATGGTCCGCTTCGAGTACTCCGCGTCACCCGGACCCGGTGCGGGCTTGTCGCTGTCGCCATAGCCGCGCAGGTCCGCGAGCACGACAGTGTGGTCGGCGGCCAGCGCCGGCGCGACCTGATGCCAGATCGCGTGCGTCTGCGGATAGCCGTGCAGCAGGAGTACCGGCGGACCGCTCCCGCCGACCATGCAGTGGATCCGGACGCCGTCGGCGGCCACCTGGTGCCGGGTGAAGGAGGCGGGAAGCGGAAGGCTCATACCGGGTTCTCCGTTCGGGATCGTCGGGAAGCTCGCCGACGTGACGCCGGCCGGCCGGGTCGAGCGTACGGCTGCCGGGACCGCACCCGCGGGCGGACGGACTGGTCCACATCGGACAGTGGAACCGACTGCGGCGGGGACGACTTCCCGGGCGATGCACCGGCGCCGGGAAGCCGGCCGCGGCGCCGAGCGCGGTGAGCGTCCGCGCCAGTTCGTCCGCCGACCACCGCCGGATCGTCGCGCAGTTCATTCACGCGGACGACGGGACCCGGCACCTGTGCGGACGTCCGGGCGATCGCGGAGGTGTGCCACGAGCGGGGAGGTACCAGGCCGCGGACTGGCTCCACCGCGAACGTCACGTCGCGGTGGAGCTCGCCGAGCATCGCGGTCTCGAGGGACATCGAGCTGCCACACGTGGAGAATGTCGACTCGCCGGCGCCGACCGCGTCGGCCATCAGCTCCTGTGTCCAGCACCGGAGCCCTGTCGTGGCCCATGGCTCCGGATAGCCCTCGGCCGCCGCTGCCAAACGTCCGGACGCCCGGCGACCGGGACCCGTTCGACCGGGCCCCAGTCAGTCCACAGTGGACAGAAAAGAGGCCCGGACCGTCCCCCGCCGGGCCGGCGGTTCAGGACACCTTCGGGGCCGCCCGCGCTCCGAAGTGGACATACCGCTCCCCGGTCGCGAGAGTGTAGAAGACGACCGGCGTCCACGCGCTGGCACCGGGGGCGCGGTACACGAACCTCGTGTCGTCCAGCGGAATCAGCTCGTACTCGGTGACCGGATCCGGATCGAGTTCCGCGAGCGGGCCGCTCAGGGTCAGCCGCAGCCGCGCGCCGTCCTCGCCCTCGAGAACCTCCGTCCGCACCGACGCGCGTTCGTAGACCCCGAGGTGCGGCCGCAGGTCCACTTCGGGCGGGACCGCGGACGGTTCCGGCAGACCGGACGGCCGGATGCCGGCCAGTTCGCCGAAGATCTCGCCGAACAGCTCGCGGTAGAGCCCGGCCGTGTCGCCGCCGTTGGTGAGCAGCGTGACCGCCAGCCCCTGCTCCGGCAGCAGCCGCAGGAACGCCGACTGGCCGATCGTGCCGCCGTCGTGGCCGACGACCAGCTGCCCGTCCCAGAGGAACCGGATCCAGCCCAGGCCCCAGGAGTCGCCGAGCGTGGCCTTGTCCGGCAGGTCCACCTCTTTTTCGGTCATCGCGGCCGCCTGGTCCGCGGCGAGCACGCGCGCACCGTCCGGGCCGAGGCCACCGGTCAGGTGCAGCCGGGCGAAGGCCAGCACGTCCGCCGCGGACGCGCTGATCAGCCCGGCCGGGCCCATCGACCGCGGCAGCGTCCAGACCGGCGTCGGACGTGGCTCCTCGTCGCCGGTCGCGATGTGCCCCACCGCGGCGCGGAACAGCAGCGCTTCCTCCGGCAGCGTCACCGTGTGCGCCAGGCCCAGCGGTGCGAACAGCCGCTCCCGCACCGCCGCGTCCCAGGTCTTGCCGGTCAGCTTCTCGATCACCCGCCCGGCGAGCACGAATCCCGAATTGCAGTAGGAGAACGTGGCGCCGAGTGGGTGGTTCTGCGTGACCTCGCCGAGCCGGCCGGTGTACTTCTCGACGCAGTCGTCACCGCGGCCGGTGTCGGTGAAGACGTCGCCGTCGATGCCGCTCGTATGGGTCACCAGATGCCGCGTGGTCACGCCCTTCGCGGCCTCCGGATCGGCCAGGACCAGCTCCGGCAGCACGTCGGTGACCGGCGCGTCCAGGTCCAGCAGGCCTTCCGAGACGAGCTGCATGATCACCGTGGTGGTCCAGACCTTGCTGATCGAACCGATCTGGAACAGCGAGTCGCCGGTCACCTCGACCCCGGTGGCCTTGCTCAGCACGCCGAAGCTCGTGACCACCGGCTGCTCCTCGTCGAGGCGCAGAATGCCCAGCGCCGCACCGGGAACGCGGTGCTTGCGGGCCAGCTCGGCCAGCCGGCGCCGCCAGTGAGCGGCGTCGATCACCGGCCGTCCGGCCGCGTACTGCTCCACCCAGCCGAGCACGCGGCGGTTGAAGTCCATCCGGTGCGAGGGCTTCCCGTCCACGATGAACAGATGCGACGCGCCGGGGTAGAGCACCAGGCGAGTGGGCACTTCCCGTTCCCGCAGCGCGGAGAACCACTGTTCGGCCTGCCCCACCGGGCACCGGTCGTCCTCGGCGCCGTGCACGACGAGCGTCGGTGTGCGCACCTGTCCCACCTGCGCCAGCGGCGAGTTCGCGGCGTCCGCCCCGCCCAGTTCGGCGACGTCGAGGTAATGCCCGGCGTCGGACGTCCCGGCCATGCTCACCAGGTCGCTGACCACCCCGCCGGCGACCGCCGCGGCGAACCGGTCGTCCCGGCTGGTCAGGTAGCAGGTCATGAAGCCGCCGTAGCTGTACCCGGCCACCGCGAGCCGCTCCGCGTCCGCGGTCCCTTCCGCGACCAGCTGATCGAGCGGTTCGAGGAAATCGCGTGCGTCCGCGGTGCCCCAGCCGCCGACCCCGGCGGTGAAGAATGCTTCGCCGTACCCGTCGCTGCCGCGGGGGTTCAGCAGCAACACGGCCCAGCCGCGGCCGGCGAGTTCCTGGTGGTAGAGGTGCACGGCGTCGGCCGTGGCGTTCCAGGCGTTGTGCGGCCCGCCGTGGATGTCGAGCAGCAGCGGGAGCGGGCCGGTGCGGGCCGGATCGCGCAGTAGCCAGCCCTGCACGACCGTGCCGTCCGACACGGTGAACTCCCGTTCCTCGTGTGCGAACAACTCGACGTCGGCGAGGCTGTGCCGAGTGCGGACCTCCACCTTCCCACCGGCGACGGTGGCGACGATGGCGACTTCCCCGTACGAGGTCGGCGTCGCCAGCGTGAGGGCAGCCGTGTCGCCGACGACGGAAAGGCCCGCGACCGTGGTGCCGGCGCCGCCGGCGACCAGCCGCGGCGCGCCGCCCTCGACATCGACCGCGTACAGGTGCGTGCAGCCACGATCGCGGACGCAGAACAGGACGGTGCGGCCGTCGCCGGTCAGCTGCGGCAGCCCGCCGGGATAGGCCGGCCCGCCCGGCATGACGTTGCGATCGAGGGACGCGGCGAGATCGGTGGTCTCCCCGCCGTCGAGCGGCACCCGCAGCAGACCGGCATGCCCCGGCCTCGGGTCCGCGCGGCCGACGACCAGCAGCGCGCTGCCGTCGGCGGTCCAGGTCACGGCTCCGGCGACGCCCTCGTCGGAGCCGACGAGGCGAGGCTCCGCCAGGCGGTCGGCCTGGTCGAGAACGTAAGCGGCGGAACGGAGGGTGAGATCGGCACGCGGGTCGAGGGCCGCGGAGAAGGCCAGCAGGCTGCCGTCCGGGGACCAGGCGGGCGTGCCCGCGTTCCAGTCGCCCGAGGTGACCTGGCGGACCTCGCCGGTGGCGACGTCGAGGACGTGCAGGTGGCTGCGCACCGTACGCAGCAGGCCCGCGCCGTCGGCCTTGTACTCCAACCGTCCGGCGACCACCGGCACGGTCGCCCTGGCGGGGTCGTCCTCCCCCGGCTCGGCCGCCGAGTCGACCGGGGCGGAGAAGGCGAGCGCCCCGCCGTCCGGACGCCACACCGGGCTGCCCGCGCCGAGCGGGAGTGTGGTGACCTGCTCCGGCTCACCGCCGTCGGCGGGCAGCAGCCACACCTGGCCCGGGCCGTCCTGGGCCCGCACGAAGGCGATCCGCCTGCCGTCCGGGGACCATGCGGGGGCGGCGTCGCCCGGACCGCGGGTCAGCCGCCGCGCTTCCCCGCCGGCGGCCGGGACCTGCCACAACGCACGGGTGTCGCGATCGGCCTCCTCGTCGGCGGTCCGCAGGACGTAGACGATGCGGCTGCCGTCCGGGGACAGCGCCGGCTCCGCCGGGATTTCGAGCGCGGTCAGGTCGTCGATGCGGACACGCCGGGTCATGCGGGGCTCCTCCTCGAGTGGATGCTCATACGGGATTTCTGCGGCCGGTGCACGGGAACCGGGCGGCCGGCGTTCGCACCGGCAGGCGAACTCGCCAGGATCCGGGCAGGTCCCCCTCCTCGCGATCGGGTTCCGCCATGCTAGGCCGCCGGAGTGGCCGCGGGTTCGTCCGAACCGACGAGACCCGCCCGGACATTCGGGCCCGGCGGACGGAACTCCGCCCCGCAGCGCCTCGGCCGCACGGGCGAACCGGGGAAACGCGTCGCGCTCGGGCACCCGCGTCCCGCGCCTGGGCGAACACCGCGACCGCGTACCGGCCGCCGTCGGCGTACTCCCTCACGTCGAAGCAGCAGGTCCGCCGCCGCGGCCCCGCCCACCGGTACCGGGCAGCAGGACACTCGAGCCGGGCACGGCCGCCCGGCCGGTGATCTCCGTTGTCCGCATCGGACACTCCTTCCGTCCACACCGGACCGGCGGGATGGGAACGGGCTTGCCCTCAGGACTCGCCGGACGCGGTGCCGGAACCCGCCGCGGGTTTCGGCAGCAGGCGCAGCTGCAGCATCGCGGCGAAGCGCTGTTCCGGGTCGTCCAGGTCGATCCCGCCCACCTCGGCCAGCCGGCGCAGCCGGTAGCGGAACGTGTTCGGATGCACGTAGGCCATCGCCGAGGCGGCCACCACGTCGCCGAAGGCGTCGAGCCAGCAGCGCAGCGTGTGCACCAGCTGGGACTGGTGGCGCGCGTCGTACTCCTGCAGCCGGGCCACCGGGCCGGCCACCTCGTCCCCGCGGGCCGCGGCGAGGTCGGCCAGCTCCAGCATCAGCGCGTCCACGTGGACGTCGGCCGCGGTCGCCACCCGGCGGACGCCGTCGTGCGCCAGCAGGACCCGCAGCGCCCGGTCCGCGCCGTCCCGGGAACGCCGGAGACCGGACCCGTCCGAGGCCGGCGGGCCGATGCCGATCGCCGCGGCGGTGCGGTGCCCGGTGCGCTCGAGGAAGGCCGAGGCCAGGCGCACGGCGCGCTCCGCCCGGTCCTCGGGACCGTCCGGCATCGGCACGATGCCGTACGCGACGTCGCCCACCAGCGCGACCGCCGACCGCGGCTGGACCGCGCCCAGGTGCATGGCCAGCGCGTCCGCGAGCCGCTGGCGGTCGGCCGCCCGGCGCACGTCGTCCTCGGGCGTGGCCGACGGAGCGCCGGCCACCCCCATCGCCAGTACGGTCGCCGGCTGGCCGAGCAGGCCGAGCCGCGCGATCGACTCGGGCGCCGACGGGCCGCCCTCCAGCGCAGTGCTCACCAGGTCCGTGCGCAACCGGCGTTCCACGTCCGCGCCCGCGCGCAGCCGCAGCAGGTGCAGCGCGACGACCTTCGACGCGTCGACGAGTGCCTGGGTGCGTTCCGCGCTGAGCGGCCCGGGCACGGCCGCCCAGATCGACCCGAGGACTTCGTCGCCCGCACGGACCGCGATCGCGACCCTCGGCACGGCCATCGCGAAGTCCTGGTCCGCCGGATCCACGTACACCGGCCCCGGTTCGCGGTAGAGCCGCTCGAAGACGCCGGCGCGCTCCAGGCCGCGGGTGTAGCGGGGCGGCACCTGCCGGCCCAGGATCGTCTCGACGCGCCCGTCGTCGGCCTCGTCCTGCCGTCCGGAGAACGCCAGCACCCGCGAGGATCCGTCCTCGATGGTCACCGGCCCGTCCAACAGCGCCGCGACCGCGTTGGCCACCGCGAACAGATCCCCGGACGGCACCCCGCCCAGCGTCTGCGGAGCGCTCTCGCCGACGTCGCCCTCGGCGAGAAGGGTGCGCAGCAGCGCGGCGAGCTGCGCCCACGACGCACCGCCGGCCAGGCCGAGCAGCGCGACCCCCGACTTCTCCGCGGCACGCCGCACCTGCGGAGTCGGCTCGACCGGCAGCCGGACGACGAGCGCCGCCGCGCCCTGCTCGCCGTAGCCGTGCAGGAGCCGGACGAGGTCGTCGGGTTCCCGCACACCGACGCCCAGCACCACCGCGTGGGCGGGCGGCTGCCCGGTGTCCAGCGGATCGTGGATGACCACCCCGCCGAGGCGCCGCCGCGAACTGCGCACACCCGCGACCGGTTCCAGCAGCACGCCCCCGAGATCGTCGAGAACGCGCGCCAGGCTGGTGTGGGGCTTGACGGGCACCGGCGTGAGCACCACCCGAAGGTAACCGCGGTCACATCGAACCGGGTTGGTCCGATCGCACCGAATCTAGCACCGAAGTGGTCGGAGGCTACGAATTCAGCCACTCCTTGCGGGTCGTCACCTCGGCGAGCTTCGCCGGGATCGGCGTGACCCCGAGGCCGGGCCCGGACGGCACCGGCAGCCGCCCGTCGGCCAGCACGAACGGCTCGGTGATGTCGGTGCGGTAGAACCGGTCCGAAGCCGAGGTGTCGCCGGGCAGGGTGAAGCCCGGCAGCGAGGCGAGCGCGACGTTGGCCGCCCGGCCCAGCCCGGTCTCGATCATCCCGCCGCACCACACCGGCACGCCGTGCGCGGCGCAGACGTCGTGCACCCGCCGCGCCTCCAGGTAGCCGCCGACCCGGCCGGGTTTGATGTTCACGATCCGGCAGGCGCCGAGCGCGATCGCGTCCGCGGCCGAGCGGGCCGAGACGATGGACTCGTCCAGGCAGATCGGCGTGCGCAGGTGCCGGGCGAGCTCGGCGTGCCCGCGCACGTCCTCCTCCTCCATCGGCTGCTCGATCAGCAGCAGCCCGAACGGGTCCAGGCGCTGCAGCTGCGCCACGTCGGAGAGGGTGTAGGCGGTGTTGGCGTCCACCTGCAGCAGCACGTCGTCGCCGAAGCGCTCCCGGACCGCGCGCACCGGCTCGACGTCCCAGCCGGGCTCGATCTTCAGCTTGATCCGCAGGTACCCGGCGTCGAGGTAGCCGCCGACCGCGTCGAGCAGCTGCGGGATCGAGTCCATGATCCCGATCGACACCCCGCACGGCACGGAGTCCACAGTGGACCCCAGTGCGTTCGCGAAGGACATCCCGTGTGCGCGCAGCTCGGCGTCCAGCACGGCCATCTCCAGCGCGCCCTTGGCCATCCGGTGGCCCTTGAACGGGGCCAGCAGCGGGGCGACCTTGTTCGCGGTCAGCTCGCCTGCCCGCAGCAGCGCCGGTACGAGGAAGGTGCGCAGCACGTGCTCGGCGCCGTCCACGTATTCCGACGAGTACAGCGGATCGGCCATCGTCACGCACTCGCCCCAGCCCTCCCCCGCCGAGGTCACCACCCGCACCAGCAGCACGTCCCGGACGTCCTGCGTACCGAACGACGTCCGGAACGGCGCCACCAGCGGCATCCGGACCCGCAGCAGCTCGACCCCATCGAGTTTCACGATCACTCCTTCTTCGTCAGCACGTACCAGCCGGCCCGGTCGAATCCGGTGACCACGGCCCCGTCCGCCAGCAACCCGGACAGCACCTCGCCCAGCGCGCTCCGCCACGACAGCGCCAGCGGCGGGTCGGTCCGCCGCAGCGCCTCGATGTCCGAGGGCACCGCGACCAGCACGGTCGGCGCGCCGGCCGGTCCGGTCACCGGCCCGCCGTCCGCACCGGCCGACAGCGCAGCCTCCGCGCCGTGGCGCCGGAGCGCGGCCGCGTCCTCGTGCGGCGGATCGCCGAGCGCCGCGGCGCGGGCGGACGCGCTGGTGAGGTCCCAGGCGATCAGGAGCCGGTCGGTGGGCGTGGCCCCGTTGATGCTGTCGTGCATCGGACCGTAGAAATCGGGGAGGTAGGCCGCCGCACGGGCACCGAGCTTGCTCAGGTTGAAGTGCGCGTTGCGGCGCACCAGCGGATCGAACGTCCAGGAGATCCTCGTGACGTCCTGGCGCAGCGCCCAGGCACGCTGGTGCTGTTTGAGCGCGAAGCCGAGGCCGCGGCCGAGTCCTTCCGGGGCGACGCCGGCGATGTGGCTGTGCAGTCCTTTCGACGGCGGCCCGAAGAACCCGAAGCAGGCACCCAGCAGCGCATCGCCGTCGTAGGCGCCCGACACGTAGTTGCCGGCCGAGGACATCGCCCGCAGCAGCTCCGTGGTCACCGGCCGGCTGTCCGGGGCGGGCCGCCAGATCGAGTCGAGCAGGCGGCACACCGCGGTGAGGTCGGCGAGGTCGGACAGCTCCCGGATCGCCACCCCCGACGCGGAGGCCGCGGCAGCAGCCGCCGCCTCCGCCTCGTCGCGTACCGAGGCGTCCCGTACCAAGTCAGTCATTTCCCCCGCCCAACACGGTTTTCGTGAGCGCCGTCAGCAACGCCGTGCGCCGGGGCAGCTCGGCCACGAGCACGTGCTCGGCCTCGGCGTGCGCGCCGCCGCCCACCGCGCCGAGGCCGTCCAGCGTCGGAACCCCGAGCCCGCCGGTGAAGTTGCCGTCCGAGGCGCCGCCGACCGAGGCCGAGGTGAGTGGCTCGAGTCCGAGGTCCGCCGCCAGTTTCCCGGCCAGCTCGAACAGACCAGACGAGGCGGACGCCTCCAGTGGCGGCCGGTTGATCCCGCCCTCGATCCGGATCCGGGCGCCGGCGACTACCGGCTGCAGACTGCGAACCGCCCGGTCCACGCGCTCCTGTTCCGCGGCGTCCCAGGCACGGACGTCCACCGCGACACCGGCCGCGGCCGGCACCGTGTTCGTCGTCGTACCGGCCGAAAGCGCGGTGGGCACCACGGTCGTGCCCCGCTCGCCGTCGGCGAGGCCCGCCACCGCGAGGATCTGGTGTGCGACCTCGATGCCGGCGTTGATCCCCTTCTCCGGTTCGAGACCCGCGTGCGCGGCGCGTCCGGTGATCTCGATCCGGTACAGGGAAACGCCTTTGCGCCGGCACTTCAACGCTCCGCCGTCACCGGACGCTTCGAGGACGAACGTCGCGGCACAGCCGCGGGCTTCCTCCTCGATCAACGGCCGCGAACGCGGGGAGCCGATCTCCTCGTCTCCGGTCACGAGGATCGTCAGGCCAGCACGGTCCTCCAACGCCGCCGCGGCGTGCAGGGCCATCACCACGCCCGCCTTCATGTCGAAGCAGCCGGGCCCGCGCAACACGCCGTCCTGTACCGAAAACGGGTGGGTCGTGAGCGAACCCAGCGGCCACACGGTGTCGTGGTGGCCGAGCAGCAGCACCCGCGCCGGACCGGAGCCGAAACGCCAGCGCACATGGGTGCAGCCGTCGGTGCGCACGAACTCCGGCTCCACGCCGAGCAGGCGCCGGCCGATCGCCGCCACCACCTCCGCGCTCCGGGCGACGGACGCGTGGTCCTCGGACGGCGATTCGCAGCACACCAGGGTTTCGATGTCCGCCAGGAGCGTGTCGAGGCCGGTCACCGAGGCTCCCCTCGCAACGGAGCGCCGGGCAGGGCCCCTGCGCGCAGGACACCGTCGGCGACCACCGGTTCCCCGCCGACGAACAGGTGCCGGACGCCGAGCGAAGGACGCGTCGGATCGGAGAACGTCGCCGTATCGGTGATCACCGCCGGGTCGAGCACCACCAGGTCGGCGTCGGCGCCGACCGCGAGGTGCCCCTTCGCCCGTGCGGCCGGGGCCACGTCGTCGAGGATCCGCGCGGGCAGGTACGAACAGCGGCGGAACGCTTCCAGCCAGGTCCAGCTCCCGGTCTCCCGCACCATCAGGCGAAGCGTCTTGGCGAACGTGCCCGCCGTGCGCGGGTGCGTGGTGCCGCCGGGCGGCAGCGGCCACTCGGTGCTTTCGTGGCGGCCGTCCGGCCAGTACACCGGCATCGCGTCGCTGGCGACGATCGAATCCGGGAACGCGAGCGCTTCGCGCAGCAGCCCGCGGTCGCGCTCGGACCGCTCGTCGAGGAATTCCAGGATGCACGGCGCGCCCGGATCGTCGGCCCGCACCTGCCGCAGCCGCGCCTCGTCGGCGATCCGCTCGCCCGATTCGAGCAGGACGACGCTGGCGGGCCCGAGTCCTTTCAGCCGCAAGCGTTCCGGCGAGATGAACGCGGCGCCGACCGCGGTGCTGCCCGCCCCGTACGGATAGGCCTCGACGGTGACCCGCGACCCCGCCCGCCGGGACTTGTCCAGGGTGGCGAGCACGCGTTCGATGTGGTGGCCCGAGGTGCTGTTGACGTGGCAGTGGTGCATTGCCGCGCCGGTCTCGGCCGCGACGTCGGCGATTTCCGCGGAGCCGTCGACGGGGGTGTCCGGATCGACCTCGATCAGCTCGCGGACGTGCGTGTAGGTCGGCACCCCGGCCTTCGCCGCGAGCCGCGCGACGGCCACGAACTCCGCCGGATCGGTGGCGGGCGCGTATCCCATCAGGATCCCGATGCCGAGGGCCCCCGCGGCGATCTCCCCCTCCAGCAGCGACAGCCACTCGGCCAGTTCACGCGGGGACGACGAACGCTGCCACCGCGGATTGCCCAGCACCGCGAGCGAGGACTCGATCCGCGCGTCCGGCGCGATCCCGGCGAGCACCTGCGCCCGCGCACCGCCCCAGGACGCGGAGAAGCCGTAGTGCAGGGGCCGCCCGGCCGCACCCGCCTCGGCGTAGGCCCGCTCGAGCGGCATCACCCCGGCCTCGAGATCGAGGGCGGTGGTGACGCCGTCCATCGCCTGCAGCCGCTGTCCGGCGATCGAATGCACGTGGCTGTGCAGGTCGACGAACCCCGGCCCGACGACCAGCCCGTCCGCCTCGACGATCTCCGCCCCCGGCGGGGCCTCCAGCCCGGGCCCGACCGCCGCGATCCGGCCGTCGGTCACGAGCACGTCGGCGGGTCCTTCGAACCCGCCGGCCGGATCGACGACCCGGCCGCCCCGCACGAGTGTCTGCATGGATGTCTCCTCCCGAACGCCGCTGCACCCGACCCTAGGCGGCGCCCGGGCGGTGCCGATTCGTCGGAGCCGACGAACCGGCACCCCGGGATTGATCCGAGCCGACGAACGGCCGGGGCAGCCAGCCGGCGTCCACAAAGGACTCCCCTCGGCCGGCGGCCCGGCGGCGAGGTCAGCGGGCAGCGGGCGCACGCGTCGCGAACGGGCCTGTCGGCGCGAACGCGTACTCGGCGAACCGGTCGCCGATCAGCCGGTGCGCGACCGCGTCCGGGTGCAGGGCGTCCAGCAGCGGGAGTTCGGCGGCGTCCTGTTCGCCGTACAGCGTGGTTCCGTCGAGGTAGTGCAGGTTCGGATCGGCCCGGTGCCCGGCGAGCTCCGCCAGCGTGTCGCGCACGACCCGCAGGGTGAGCCGCCCACGCTCCTGGTCCGCGCTGTCACCCGTCGCGACGAACGTGACGTGGCCGGTGCGGAACGTGTCCGGATCGAAGGCGCCGGGGCCGGGCGTGTCCTCGTGGATCCCGCAGAAGATCGGTGAGATCAGCACCAGCGGCGTGTCCGGATGCCCGTCGCGGAGGGTGTCCAGGAAACCGTGCACGGCCGGGACGAACGCGCGCAGGTGCATCGCGTCCAGGTTCACCACGTTGATGCCCAGCTTCACACTGAGGAAATCGGCCGGGGCGTCGCGCATCACCCGTGCGGTGAACTGGTCCACGAGCGCGCTGCCGCCGAGCCCGAGATTGCGCAGCTCCACGCCGCCGCGGCGGGCGGCGACCGCCGGCCAGGTCCCGGTCGGCACGGCCGCGTTCGACCCGTGGCTGATCGAACTGCCGTGGTGCAGCCAGACCGGGCCGCGACGCTCGGCGGGCCGGACCGGCTCGTCGGTCCACAGTCCGGCCAGCTCGACCGATTCGTTGTGCGGCAACCACAGCTCGACCAGCTTCGCACCGGCAGGCAGCCCGTCGAAGACGACCGGATGCGCGGGACCGGGGCGCACCTCGGTCTGTCCGGTGGTGAGGTCGATCTCGATCAGGTCCCCGCCGGACAGCGGCGCGCTCGCGAAGAACTCGCCGTCCACGACGAGGTCGACGCAGCCGCGCGGACGGTCCGTGCCGCGGTAGGCGACCCACGTCGGATGGGTGAGCAGCTCGACGGTCCGCGCCGAGGTGGTCATGACCAGCCGCACGCCGGAGGGCTGGCCTTCCATCATCAGCAGCCGCGGCTCCGGGAACTGCGCGCGGACCCATCCGGGCAGCCGATGCGGCCGCAGGCCACGGGCGGTTTCCTCGAGTTCGGCGGCACCGCGGAAATACGAGGCGCTCAGCGGTGTGGTGATCATGGGGCGGTGGTGTCCTTTCCGGATCCGGCGGGCCAGGCGCGCAGCAGCGCGTCGAGCACGTCGACAGTTTTGTGCCACGAGACTTCGGGGCCGGGACGGCTGTGGTCGAAGCTGCCGATGCGTTCCAGCGAGAGAAAGCCGTTGAGGGTGCTGCCCAGCACCCGCACGGCGTGCACGTGTTCCTCCTCGGGCACCGGGTAGCCACGCAGCACCGCGGCCGTCAGCACGACGACGTCACGAGCGCCGTCGGAACGCACAGCGGTAGCTCCGACACGGCGCTGCAGCGACTGCCACCGGCCGGGCGACTCCCGCGCGTACGCCCGGTGCGCGGCCGCGAAGCCGTCGAGCGCCGCCCGCCCCGCCCGGCCCGCGATCGCCTCCGCGATCCGGCCGGAAAGCTCGGCGAGCGCGAGCGCGCTGATCCCGTCCAGCAACGCTTCCCGGTCCCGGACGTGCGAGTACAGACTCGGTGTCCGCACGCCGAGCCGCCGTGCCACCGCGGAGAGGCTGACGGCTTCGAAACCGTCCTCGTCGGCGACGACGGCGGCTTCGGCGATCACCGAAGCCGCGGAGAGCGGAGTACGAGTCATGGGGTCAGCCTATAGTATTTAGGCAAACTCCTACAGGGAATAACCGGCAGATGTGCGCACGCTCACCGGCGGAGCACTTCGGCGGGCTCCCCGGCCGCACCGGGGGCCTGGAGCGGCCGGGGACCTCGAAGACCTGCGCACCGGATCAGCGACGAGTTCGAGCAGCCCTGGCGCGGCCGGTCTCAGCGGACCTCCGGCACCGCCCTGCCGTGTATCCGGCGGCCACGCAACGCGGCCAGCGCCTCGTCCGCCGACGCCCGGCTCCGCCGTCAGGCGATCTGCGGGTCGCAGCGTCGGCGGCGACCTGGTTCGCGAGCCAGACCAGATCGGGGCCAAGGCCCGGGCACGACCTCGTGTGCACCGAGCCGGAGCAGGCTCTCCCCGTGCGCGTCCGGGTGCATGGTCGAGGCAAGCACGCAGGCGCCACCGAGCCGGGCGAGTGCCGTCGGCGGCCGGGCGTTGCACCACACCGGCCGCCTCCCACCCGGGCACGTTTCCGTCCGGGGCTTCGGCGGGCAGTTCGGGCTCCCCGAAATCGAGCGACACCGCGACGCACTCGAGGCCCGGCTGGCGCACACCGACCGGCGTCCGGGCCGACGTCCGTCCACTCAGGACTTCAGCAGTCGCTACCGGGCAGCGGTGGCCGCGCTGCCGGGCAGTATCCCGATGAGCCCGCCGGTCAGCTCGCCGTGATCGCCGGGTCGCTGGTCGAGGCCGCGCCGGTTTCGACGTGCCCGGCGGCCCGGCGGACGAAGGCCTCGTCCTGGCCGGTCTTCACGGTGACGTCGTACCACCCGTTCGCCTGGTCCACGCCCCAGCCGGGCACGTCCCGGGTACCGCCCGCGGCCACGTCGTAGGAGTACTCCTTGCCGGAGTCGTAGGCGTCGGCGGCGGTGAACCGGACACTCTCGCCGGTGGGGTTGGCGAAGCTCAGCGTGACGTGACCGCTCGCCGCGTCGTGCCGCGCGGTCACCTCCGGGCCCACCGCCGAGACCGCGCCGCCGAACTCCCGGAGCCAGCCGTTGGGGCCGAACACGGAGAGCTGGTACTTCTCGCCCGAGAGCTCCCAGCTGTCGGCCACCGTCTGGCCCGCGCCGACCGTGTACACCCACGGAATGTCCGTGCGCGCCGTCGAGGTGATGTGGAAAGCCGCCCCGGCCGCGCCCGAGTTGGTGAAGTTCAGGTGCAGCCGGCCGTCCTTCGCCTCGGAGTCCACCACGAGGTCGTAGGGCAGGGCGCGGGCTTTGCGCAGCCCGGATTCCTGTGCGGGCACCGACCCGGTCTCGGGCGGCACCGGGTGGTAGTCGGGCGGCGTGCTGTGGTCCGGAGGCGGCGCGTAGCTGCCGGTGTCCGGCAGGTTCGGCACTGCGCTGTTCGCGCCGGTGAAGTCGAAAGCGTGGGTGAGATCGCCGCAGACCGCGCGCCGCCAGTCCGAGATGTTCGGGTTGTGCACGCCGAAACGCTGCTCGATGAGCTGGATCACCGAGGTGTGGTCGAAGGTCTGCGAGCAGACCCAGCCGCCCACGCTCCACGGCGAAACGACCAGCAGCGGCACCCGCGGACCCAGCCCGTAGGGCACGTCCTTGGTGTAGGAGGCGTCCGCCCCGCCGGTGTAGATCTCCCCCGCGGTGTCCACAGTGGAGAGTCCCCAGTCGCCGTTCAGCGGCGGAACCGGCGGCGGCACGTGGTCGAAGAAGCCGTCGTTCTCGTCGTAGGTGATCAGCAGCGCGGTCTTGCTCCACACGTCCGGGTTCGACGTGAGCGCGTCCAGGATTCCGGAGATGTACCAGGCACCGTAGTTGGCCGGCCAGGACGGATGCTCGCAGTAGGCCTCCGGCGCGGCGATCCAGGACACCGACGGCAGATCGCCCGACTGCACGTCGGCGCGCAGCCGGTCGAACAGCCCGTCGCCGTTCTTCACGCTGGTGCCGGTGCGGGCCTTGTCGAACAGCGGATCGCCTGCCGCGGCGTTGCGGTACTGGTCGAAGTACAGCAGCGAATTGTCGCCGTAGTTGCCGATGTACTGGTTTTCCGTCCAGCCCCACTTGCCCGGTTCGTCCAGGCCCTCCCCGGAGTCCTGGTAGAGCTTCCAGGAAACGCCTGCGCGCTCCAGGATCTCCGGGAACGTCGTCCAGCCGTAGCCGGCTTCCTCGTTGCCCAGCACCGGTCCGCCGCCGGAGCCGTCGTTGCCCACCCAGCCGGAGTAGAGGTAGTACCGGTTCGGGTCGGTGGAGGACAGCATCGAGCAGTGGTAGGCGTCGCACACGGTGAAGGCGTCGGCCAGCGCGTAGTGGAACGGGATGTCGCGGCGGGTCAGGTACGCCATCGTGGTGGTGCCCTTGGCCGGGATCCAGTTGTCCCAGAGTGCCTTGTTCCAGGCCGAATGCGTGCCGTTCCAGTCGTGGTTGAGGTCCTCGATGAAGGTCAGGCCGAGGTTGTCCTCGTCGGGACGGAAGGGCAGCGTCACCTTCCCGCCGTTGTCCGCCTGGTGCCACACGTTCTCGCCGCTGCGCAGCGGGATCGTCCGTGGATCACCGAACCCACGCACCCCGTTCAGCGTGCCGAAGTAGTGGTCGAACGACCGGTTCTCCTGCATCAGCACGACGATGTGCTCCACATCGGCCAGCGTCCCGCTGCGGATCGCGGCCGGGATCGAAGCCGCCCGCGCGACGCTGGGCATCGCCGAGCTGACCGCGGCGGCCGCGGCGGCCTGGAGGAAGGTGCGACGGTTGAGCGCTGGCATCGTTTTCTCCTCGCGAGCCCCGGGTGGCCGTGCCGCGCGGCCGGACCCGGTCCCGGGAACGGCCGCACGGCACGGAATACGGCCGACCGTACTGCAAACGCCCGAATCATGCGGCCCGCCGCGGCGGCGTGTCAACCGACGATCGTCCACTCCGCCACGCCCGGTGACACGGGGGCAGCCGGGTGGCGACGAACGGGCAACCGGCAGGCGACGAGCACGGCGAATCCACTGTCACAGCAACGATCCCGGGCTTTGTCCGGTGCAGCCCAGCGGGCCGGCTCAGCCCAGCGGGCCGGCTCAGCCCCGCGGACCGGCTCAGCCCCGCGGACCGGCTCGGCTCAGCCCCGTGGGCCGGTGCAGCCCAGCGGGCCGAGTCAAGCTTCCAGGCCGGCGGCCGCGCGGGCCGAGTCAAGCTTTCCAGCCGACTTGGGCACTCGGGCCGACTCAGCCAGGCGAACCGGTCCACTCCCGAACCGGCTCAGCCCCACAGCCGGACTCAGCCCCGCGGGCCGAGCAGAGCCAGCGCGGTCGTGACCGCCGTCTCCCGGACGTCGTCGATCCGGCCGCCGTCCTCGATCGTGGTGGCGATGAGTTCACGCAGGCCGCCCAGCAGCACGATCGCCACCGGGCGCGAGGCGCGGCCGACGCCGGCCGCGCGCAGTTCTTCGGTGTCGGTGAGGGTCTGGATCATCGTCACGAAGTTCTCCATCAGATCCCGCTGCAGCTGCCGGGACAGCAAGCCCAGTGCGGGCACGTCCCGGATCCAGCTGACCGTGACCGCGGGCTCGCCGGTCGCGATGTCCAGCCAGGCCCCGACCGCGCGGCGAACCTGGTCCCACCAGGGCGCGGCCGGGTCCACCGCGGCCGAGATCCGCCGGATCATCTCGCCGTTCGTCTCGGTGATCAACGCGACGAAACACGTGTCCTTACCGGAGAAGTGCTCGTAGAACGTCCGCCGCGAGGTCCTGGCCAGTCGCACGATGTCGGCGACGGTGGTGTCCGGATAGCCCCGTTCGGCAATCGATTCCGCCAGCCCGGCGAGCAGCCGCTGCCGGAAACCGGCCGGCGCCGCGGACCGGGTCCGTGCTGTGGTCACCGGAGGCACGCCATCCCTTCCCTCGTGAACGCAGGTCCTTCTCATCGCAGATCCTCTTGAACGCAGGTGGTACATCAGCGTACCATCGGCGCGGTACGCGAACGTACCACCGGGAGGGACCGCAGATGACGACTTCACGCCTGCCCGCCGGACCGAGCGCCCCCTGGTTCGTGCAGGCGGTCTACGCGCTCACCCGGCCACGGCGCGGGCTCGGCCGGATCCGTGACCGCTACGGCGACGCGTTCACCGTGAAGTCACCGGTGTTCGGCCGGGTGCTCGTGCTCGGCGACCCGGCGGAGATCAAGCAGCTGTTCCAGCTCGGCCCGAACCTCGCGGAAAACGTGGAGCCCAATCTGGGCCGGGTGCTCGGCCCGGGCTCATTGTTCGCGCTCACCGGGGACGAACACCGCAAGCAGCGCAAACTGCTCGTCCCGCCGTTCCACGGCCGCCGGCTCGCCGCCTACGAGCGGATCATGCAGGAGGAGACCGACCGCGAGTTCGCGAGCTGGCCGCAGGGCCGGGAGTTCGCCACGCTCCCGTCGATGATGCGGATCACGCTCAACATCATCCTGCGTGCGGTGTTCGGCGCGGACGGCCCCGAGTTCGACCGGCTCCGCGAGCTGCTGCCGGCGCTGGTCGAACTCGGCTCGAAGCTGGCCGTGCTGCCCATCCCCACCGTCGACTGGGGCCGGTGGAGCCCGTGGGGCCGGTTCCGGATCATGCGCCGCGAGTACAACGGCATCATCGAGCACCTGATCGCCAAGGCGGAGCGGGAAGGCGACCTCGACGCGCGCGAGGACATCCTCGCGCTGATGTTGCAGGCCCGCTACGACGACGGCACCCCGATGAGCCACCGGGACATCGCCGACCAGCTGCTCACCATCCTCAGCGCCGGGCACGAGACCACCGCGACCACGCTGGCCTGGGCGGTGGAACGGCTCCGCCGGCACCCGGACGTCCTCAGTGCACTGTCCGAAGAGGATCGAGAGGGCGGCAAGGCGCTGCGCGAGGCGACCATTGTCGAGGTGCAGCGCACCCGGCCGGTGATCGACGTGGTCGGCCGCAAGATCCACGCCGATGGCGTCCCGCTCGGCCGCTGGACGCTGCCGAAGGGGCTCACCGTCCTGGTCGGCATCTCACTGGTGCACGAGAATCCGGACGTCTTCCCGGATCCGGCGAGGTTCGACCCGCAGCGGTTCGTGACCGCGAAACCCGATCTGTACGAATGGATTCCGTTCGGCGGCGGCGCCCGCCGGTGCCTGGGTGCCGCGTTCGCGAATCTGGAGATGCACGTGGTGCTGCGGACGCTGCTGCGTGATTTCGACCTGGCTGCCACGACCGCGCCGGGCGAGGCGTGGCACTCCCGCGGCATCGCGAACGCTCCCGGCAAGGGCGGGCTCGCGGTGGTGCGCCGGCGCCGCACCGATCCGGCCGCCCCCGCACCGGCTTCGACGGCGGGTGCGAGGTGAGCACCGAGCCGGCCGAAGCTGCCGGGCAGTCCGGCGATCCAGCTCACCGGCACACCTCGGCGAGCACGGGATTGTCCGGCACGAAGAGAGGACCACGAACGACGATGCCCCCATCCCGTCCCAGGCTCACCGGCCGCCCGGTGGTGATCACCGGCGCCGCCTCCGGGATCGGCCGCGCCCTCGCGCAGCGGCTCGGCAGGCTCGGCTCGCCGGTCGCGCTCGCGGACGTCGACGAACGCGGTCTCGAGCAGACCGCCGCCGGGCTGCCCGGACCGGTGCTCAGCCGGGTCCTCGACGTCCGCGACGCCGGAGACCAGCTGAAGTTCGCCGGCGAGGTCGGCGAGTGGCTGCCCGCCCCGCTGGCCGCGGTGTTCAACAACGCCGGGGTCGCGCTGTCCTCGACGGTGGCCGACGCCGTCGCCGAGGACGACGCGTGGCTGCACGACATCGACTTCCACGGCGTGGTCAACGGCACCCGGGCGTTCCTGCCGATCCTCGCCGGGCAGGGTCACGGCGCGATCGTCAACACCTCCAGCGTGTTCGGGCTGGCCGGTATCCCGTACCAGAGTGCCTACTGCGCGGCGAAATTCGCCGTCCGCGGGTTCACCGACTCGCTGCGCCAGGAGCTGCGCGGCAGCGGGCTGAGCGCGATCACCGTGCATCCGGGCGGGATCAAGACCGGCATCGTCCGCAATGGACGGATGCGTCAGGACCCGGGCGGGCGTGACCGCACGAAGCAGGAGCTGGCCGCGGCGTTCGAGGCGAGCGCGAGGACGACCCCGGAGCAGGCCGCGCGGATCATCCACCGGGGCGTCGAGCGTGGCAAGGCGCGTATTCTCGTCGGACCGGATGCCTACCTCTTCGACGCCCTCGTGCGGGTTTCGCCCACCCACTACTACGACCTGCTCGGCCGGCTGCTGTCCGGCCGCCGTTCCCCGAGCTAGGAGGCCGCCCGTGCCCACCGAACACGTCGATGTGCTGATCGTCGGTGCCGGATTGTCCGGTGTCGGCGCCGCGCACCACATCCAGTCCGCGTTCCCGGACCGGACGTACGCGATCCTCGAAGCGCGGGACGCGCTCGGCGGCACCTGGGACCTGTTCCGGTACCCGGGCGTGCGGTCCGATTCGGACATGCAGACCCTCGGGTACCGGTTCCGGCCGTGGACTCAGGACAAAGCCATCGCGGACGGGCCGTCGATCCTCGACTACATCCGCGACACCGCGGCCGACGCGGGCATCGACCGGCACATCCGGTACGGCCACCAGGTTGTCTCCGCGGCATGGTCCACAGAGGACTCCCAGTGGACGGTCACCGTGGACCACGCCGGCGAGACCGCGCAGCTGACCACGAACTTCCTGTACCTGTGCACGGGCTACTACCACTACGACGGCGGGCACACGCCCGCGTTCCCCGGGATCGAGGAGTTCGGCGGCGAGGTGGTGCACCCCCAGCAGTGGCCGGCCGACCTGGACTACGCCGGCAAGGACGTGGTCGTGATCGGCAGCGGCGCCACCGCGGTCACCCTCGTGCCGGCCATGACCGACCAGGCCCGGCACGTGACCATGCTGCAGCGCTCCCCCACCTACGTCGCCGCGCAGCCGGGGGTGGACAAGCTCGCCAACCGGCTGCGGAAGCTGCTCGGCGACCGCCTCGGCTACACCGTCACCCGCTGGAAGAACGTCTTCAAGACCATCGCGGTCTACCAGCTCAGCCGGCGCCGTCCGGCGATGGTACGGTCGTTCCTGCGCAAGAACGCGATCCGGCTGCTGCCGCCCGGATACGAGGTCGACAAGCACTTCAAGCCGCGGTACAACCCGTGGGACCAGCGGCTGTGCCTGTCCCCGGACGGGGATCTGTTCGCCGCGATCCGCCGTGGCCGGGCTTCGGTGGCGACCGACGAGATCGTCGGCTTCACCCGGACCGGGATCCGGCTGCGCTCGGGCACCGAACTGCCCGCCGACCTCGTCGTCACCGCCACCGGGCTGCGGCTGCTCGCGCTCGGCGGCATCCGGTTCTCCGTCGACGGCCGCCCGGTCCAGCTGCCGGAAACCATGGCGTACAAGGGATTGATGCTCAGCGGCCTGCCCAACTTCGTGTTCACCATCGGCTACACCAACGCGTCGTGGACGCTGAAGGCCGACCTGGTCAGCGAGTACACCGTGCGGCTGCTGCGGCACCTGGACGACGGCGGATACGACCAGGTGGTGCCGGTGCAGGACGGCCCGGGGGTCGAGGAGCGGCCGCTGCTCGACTTCGCGGCCGGGTACGTCCAGCGCTCGGTGCACGAGTTCCCGCGGGCCGGTTCGCGACGGCCGTGGCAGCTGGGCATGAGCTACGCCAACGACGTCCTGCTGCTGCGGCACGGCCGGATCGACGACGGCACCCTGCGGTTCAGCCGGACCCGGAAGCCGGCCACCGAACCCGTGTCCGAGCCGGGGTGACCACCGGCGGCTTGACTTCACGTGCTTGAGGTTCTGCATGCTGTCGGTATGCAGACCGGAGTAGCGGGCGAACAGGCGTGGCTGACGATTCGCGAAGCGTCCCGGCGCAGCGGGCTCAGTGAGCCGACGTTGCGCTACTACGAGCAGATCGGGCTGGTCGGCCCGGTACCGCGCGACCCGAGCAGCGGGCACCGCAGGTACGACGCCGAGACCATGGACACCCTCGACACGCTGGGCTGCCTGCGCTCGGCGGGACTGCGCGTCGAGGACCTGCGGCGGTACCTCGGCCTGCTCGCCCGCGGCACCGCGGCCGCTGCCGAGCAGCGGGAGCTGTTCGACCAGCACGCCGACCGGCTCGAGGCCGAGATCGAGCGGTTGCGGCTGCGCTTGGAGTACCTGCGGCTCAAGGCACGGCTCTGGGACGCCCGTGACCACGGTGACGAGGCCGCGGAGCAGCGGCTCGTCCCGCGGATCCGCGCGCTGATCGAGCGTTTCCGGCCATCCGCGAGGGGCTGACGACGATGAACGACGAACTCCGCGGCGGTGCGCTGGTCCTGGTCACCGGTGGCACCGGATACCTCGGCGGCCACACCGTCACGCGGCTGCTGGCCGAGGGCCACCGCGTCCGCACCACCGTGCGCGACCTCGGCCGGGCAGCCGAGGTCCGGGCCGCGGTGGGCGCCGCCTCGCGAAATCTGGAGGTGGTGGCCGCGGACCTGGGCGCCGACGAAGGCTGGGCCGAGGCGACCGAGGGCGTGGACTACGTGCTCCACGTCGCCTCCCCGTTCCCGCCCAGCTCGCCGGAGAGCGACGACGAGGTGATCCGCCCGGCCCGGGACGGCACCGTGCGGGTGCTGGCCGCCGCCCGCGAAGCCGGTGTCCGGCGGGTCGTGCTGACCTCCTCGTTCGCCGCGGTCGGCTACAGTGCCGCGCCGCGCGCGGAGTACACCGAGGCCGACTGGACCGACCTCGCCGACCCGAACAGCGCGTACGTGCGGTCGAAGGTCGTCGCCGAACGAGCCGCGTGGGGCCAGGTGCGCGCGGCCGGCGGCCCCGAGCTGGCGGTGATCAACCCGGCCGGCATCTTCGGCCCGGTCCTCGGCGGCCGGCCGTCGTCGTCGGTCGCGCTGGTCCAGGCGATGCTCGACGGTGCGATGCCGCGGGTGCCGCCGCTGTCCTTCGGGGTCGCCGACGTTCGTGACGTCGCCTCCCTGCACCTGCTGGCGATGACGCATCCCCGTGCCGCGGGTGAGCGGTTCCTCGCCGCGGGCCGGGCGGCGATCAGCTTCCTCGACCTGGCCCGGATCGTGGCCGAGAGCGTCGGCGGGCCCCCGCGCGCCATCGAGGAGCTGACCGACGAGCAGGTCCGGGCCGCCGCCGTGACCGACCCGGCCATGCGGGAGGCGGCCACTCGCCTCGGCCGCGTGCCGGTCATCCGGACGGACAAGGCGCGGAGGCTGCTCGGGTGGACGTCCCGCCCGATCGAAGAGACCGTGGCCGACACCGCCCGCAGCCTGCTGGCGCTCCGGACCGCGTGACCTTCGGGCGCGGTCACCCGCCCGGCTGGACGCGCAGGCTCGTCAAACCGGCCGCCGCCGTGCCGTGCACTCGCACCGCCACGTACCGCGCGGTGCCGGGCAGCGGCACGGTGCTGCGTCGCCGCCGCGCTGGGGTGGGCGCGGTGGTGTACGTGCGTCCGTCGACGCTCGTTTCGACGGTCACCTTGGGGACCCGCCCGCCGGTCCAGGTGAGTTCGGCCTGGCCGAGCGGCTGGGCCGCACCCAGGTCGACGACCATTCGGCCGTCGGTGCCCGGGCGCCAGGAGGTCCGTTCGTCGTCGTCCACCGCGGACGCGGGGGCGGACATGCCCGCCGGCAGCGGCTCGGTCGGGAACGTCGTGGCGCCGGCGGCGAGATCCGTCAACGGGTAAGGCCGGGTGGCGCGAGCGGTGACGGTGGCTGTGCGGCCACCCGGGACCACGACCGGCCGCGCCTGTTCGTCCGCGGGCTGGACCTGCAGCCGCACCGGCGGCCCGGCCGCAGCGGTGAGGCGCAGCGTGGCGGCATCGGTGACGGTGGCCCGCACGCCAGCGCGGCTCGCGCGGAGGGTGAACCACGCCGGTTCGACCCGTCCTTCGGACGCGCCCAGCGAGACGGTCAGCACGCTACCGTCCTTTGTGGTCACTTGGTCGCCGCGGTAAAGCGCGACCACTTCCCCGTCCGCGGGTACCGTGACCGTCGCCTTCGCGGCCGAGCCGGACAGGTTGAACAGCACCAAGTGCCCGTCCAGGACGGACGCGCGCACGACCGCGTTGCCGGACACCGGCCGTGGCGCCGCTGTGGGAAAAGCACTGGGATCCGGATGGCATTCGACGTGCAGTGGCGCGGTGCCGCCGTCGGAAAGCACGATCTGGTCGCCGGTGACGGTGACCGGGTGCGGTGAGCCGGTCACCCGGAATCCGGCGCGCCCGTCGACGTCGAGCCAACCGCCCTTGGTGCTGAGCACCGGACGCGGATACGTCGTCACGGTCGTCCACGTGACCCCGTCCGGCGAGGTTTCGATGCGGTAGCGCCGCCCAGCCGCGGCTTCCCAGACCACCTTGACCCGGTCCAGCCGCTTCGGAGAGCCGAAATCGACGGCGATCCAGCTGTCCACGCGTGGCCGGTCTGCTGTGGACACTGCCCAGCGCGTGGACGCGTCACCGTCGATCGCGTTCTTCGCTTCCTTGCCTGGCGCGAATGAAGAGGCCGACGCAGTTCCTGTCGCGGCGAGGTCCGTTTCCTGCGTGCCGTCTCGGATTTCAAAGGACCACAGCGAATAGCCGTACGTCGGATCGGGTTGCACGCCGAGCAGGCGAACGTGTCGCGCAGTCACCGCCGGGAAGCTGACTTCATCGGTCCGCCCGCCCTCCGGAGGCGCCGGGCTGACCGGCACCGTCACGGTGCCCTCGGCGGTGCGGTAGGTGCGTTCGCCGCGCAGGCCCGGAACCCCTGGCATGTCCAGGTTGTGGACCGTCACGACGCCCTCGCCGGCTGCCAGGCCCGTCGACGCGTACACCGCGGCACCCGAAGGCAGGGTGGCGAATCCCGCGTAGCCCTCAGCGAACTTCAGCACCGCCGCGGTGGCGCCGAAACCGTCGCGGACCTTCGTCCAGACGGCAGCGTGCCGTTCGAGCACCTTCAACGCCGTCGAAGGCAGGAACATCGGCGTGCTGCCACTGATCCCGAACAGCCAGTCGTCGTGGTGCGGTTGCCAGGCGAACTTGGTGTAGCCCGGCTTCGTCACCGCCGCCGCCCAAGCCTCCGGCGTCCGGTGCGCGAGCAAGCCCGGCCCCGCACCGAAATCGCGGGCGCCCACCGCGTAGGCGTCGAACTCCCTCTGGCTCACCGGGCGCACCGGGCCACCGTGACTCGCGCGCCATTCGTGCAGCAGATAGCTGATCGCGATCTCCGCGCGTGCTTCCGGCTCGTACTTCGGCTCGCCGGAAAACTTCGTGATCCGATCGACCGGCGGATATGCCTGATACGGCTCGAGCCGCGCTACCAGCTGTTCCTCGGCCCGTGCGGCGTAACGGTCCCCGAGGACCTGTGCGCGGAACGCGAGCGGAAGCACATCCCGTCCGTAGAGATGTTCGCGATCCGCCACCATCGGCATCAGCGGCTCACCGGCGTCGCTTGCCATCAACAGCATGGTGTGCCACAGGCGTTCCCCGTTCGGCTGCGCGGTCAGCACTTCCGGCAGCGGCTGTCCGGCGAGCAGGAAGTGCAGGGCGTTGCGTCCTGACGTACGCCAGAGTTCCTCTTGGTAGTGCGGCCCGAACGAACCGTGGTTCTCGACGAGGAAGGTGTCGTACAGGTTCTCGGCGGTGTTGGCCGAAACCGCTACGCCGTCCACCACCCTCGGGTTGGCCAGATCCGCCGGCGGAAAGCCGATTTCGTTGCGGCTCCACGTGCCGAACCACCCGCGCCACCCGGCGGCGCGCGGGTCCGCCGGCGCCCAGGCCATGCCCGGGGCCAGCGCTTGGGCGTAGACGCCCATCTCCTCCAGCTTCGTGTCCCCGACGTACCCACCGGCAAGCCCGTGCGGTGTCCAGTCGCCGGACATCGGGTCGTTCCCGAAGCCCAGTCCGGTGGTGTAGGCCGCCTGTCCGGTCGCGATCTCGTCCAGGTTCGCCCGGGTGGCCGCGTCCAGGTCCGCCCACAGCAGCCGGCCGGCGAGCTGGAAGTACGACTGGAACGTGGTGTCGAAGAACAGCCTGCGGCCCCATTCACTCCCGCCGGTCACCAGGTTCGACGCGGCGAAGTGCCGGATCGTGTCGACGGTGTGCCGGTGCAGCACGTCACGCCCGACCCCGGCGACCGTCGCGTCGTAACCGTCCCGGGTGAGCAGGACGGCGTTGCCGAGGACGACGGCGAACGTGAAGTCCTGGGCCGGGTAGATTCCGGCGGCCCGGTCGAACTGCTGCTCGGCCCAGCGCGTGTGCTGCAGCAGGACACGCTGATAGGTGGCCGCCACCTCGTCCGGACCCCGGCCGCCCCATTTCCTTCCACCGCCGGGTACCGCGCCCGGTTGCGCGGCCGCAGCCGGCGTCACGAGGTTCGCCGCGGCGAGCGCCAGCCCGCCCGCGCCGAAGGCTTGCAGGACTATCCGGCGCGAGGGCTCGGAACTCATGGACTCCACCTCGGTGACGACGTTTCTCGAAGCTCAGGGCAGGGTGATCGTCGTGGTCAGCGCGCCGCCGTGTGGTACGCGCAGGACGTGCAGCCGTCGGCCGCCTTCACGCAGGATGGTCACCGTGGTGGCCACCATCTCCGCCGGCAACGAGGTGCCCCAGTCGATCCGGATCGTGGCAGCGCCCCGCCGGAGGACGAGCCCGCTCGTGGTCGCCTTCGAGGTCTTCCCGAATTCGGCCGGAGAGCCGTCGGCGAAGGTCACGGTGTCCGTCGGTTTGAGCACGAGCGGGATCTGCTCGGTCAGCGGACCGCTGCCCTTGACCGCACGGGTCACGACGTTCTTCGTGAGGGTGAGCGTGGTGTGGATCCGGCTGTCCAGGTCGTAGTCCACGGTGACCGGCGCCGAACCCGGGACGACCCGGTCGCCGTTCCAGTCCCGGTCACCGACGAGGTAGGTGGCGGTGAGCAGGCCACGCGCGTCCGGGCTGCCGTTGGGAAGCACACTCGCCCAGCACGAAGCGTCGTCCTGCTGGCTCTGCACGATCGTGCCCGCCTCCGGGTGCCACAGCAGTCCACCCGAGCCGCGGACGTACTGGGAAGGCCGCGTACCGAAGAACGCGGCCAGGTACAGCGCGGGCCGCCGGACGTACACATAGGTCTGATCAGTCGCGGTGTCCCTGCGCTGCACCGCGAAATCCTTGCTGCTCAGGTACGGCAGTGCTGCGATCGCGGCCCGCTTGTCCGCAGCCGTGGGGAGTGCCTCACCGTAGGGCGCGTGCGCGAGTATCCGCGGTGAAGTGTCCTGTTTGGCCAGTGGCGGCACGGGCCCCGGATCGGCCCGCCAGGCTTCGCGGGTGGCCGCCCGGTCCTCGGCCGAGGTGAAGAACGGCGCCAGCGCCGGCACCTCCGGCACGAACAACGACGCGAGGTTGGTGCGATCCGGATCGGGGACGACGTCGTCGTAACCGGGCACCGTGGTGCGGGCGGACATGCCGACGTAGGTCAGCGAGCCGGTGCCGTCCGGCTCGCGCACCACGTTGTAGCCGAACCACTCCGCGAACTTGCGCGCCATCGCCAGCACGGTGCGGTCTCCGGTGAGCGCGTGGATCTCCGCGATCTCCGGCAGCAGCACTTCGAAGTTGTAGTTGATGTCCATCCCGGTCGGCTCGTAGAAGAACCCGGCAGGGCTCTGCCCGTGCGCGGCGAGGTAGCCGATCCGGTCGGTGAGGCGGGACCGCAGTGCCGCGTCCGGGTTGAGCTGCAGGGCCAGGGTCGCCCCGGAGAGGCCCGCGGAGTTCTGGTTCGCGTAGTGCACCGGGGACTGCCAGATCGGATTGGCCGGATCCAGGAACCAGGTCATGGCGCTGTGCAGCGCGGTGCCGATCTGCCCCCTGCGGTCCGGCAGCGCGTTCGCCTGCCGCAGGTTCGCCAGGGTCTTGGCGAGATAGCCGATGCCGAACCCGGTGGCCGCCTTGGACTTCTCGGCCACGTCGTACTCGGGCCAGGACCCGTCGGGGTGCTGCAGGCCCAGGTAGTGCGCGACCGCCGCGTCGAGCCGGTTGCGCAGGGGCACGCTACCGGAGTACGGATTCCAGCTGCGCGCGTTCGCGAGGTACCAGCTGAAGGTGAACACGTGCTCCTGCACCCGTGCGTTCGTCGGCACAGAGGGTGTGCGCCACCATCCACCGCCGAGGAACCCCTGCGTGGCCGGATCGTCGACGACGACGTCGTTGACCATTGCCGGCAGGATCTTCAGGTACGGCGCGAACCGCTGTTCCACCGCGGTGAACTCGGTACGCACCGGCGCGCCGTCCGGCAGCGGAGGCAACGGCGGAAACGGCCCGGAAGACAGCCGGACATCCGCGGCCGCGACACCCGGAATGGCCGCACTCAGCCCGGCTGCCGCACCCATTCCGGCCGTTCCGAACAGCATCGCACGCCTCGACAGAACCATTGTCCACCCCTTCGTCACCGATCGCGGCCGACGGTAGGCGCGCATACCGTGCCGGACAAGGGGCTGATACGTATCAGTCCCTTCCGCCAAGGAGAAATGTCCTGCGGTGCGGGCCTCACGGGCAGCACCGCAGAGGTGAATCGGGCAGTCCGGTTTTCTGTCCGGCAGCATTCCCCGAAGGGCGGTTGACCATTCCGCACGACCACGCCGAAGATTCCGGAGTAAATCGGGTGCCAGTCCCCGCCGCCACCGGGCGCCCGCCCACTTCGGTCGGAACAGGAGCTGGTCAAGATGAGAATTCGGACTGTTCCGCGCATCCTGTGCGCGGTCCTCGTCATGCTCGGGCTGATGAGCCCGGCGGTGCCCGCGCTCGCGGCAGAGCGCACCGATCTGTCCCGCGCGGTCGCCGATTCGACAATGGCCGCGCATCCCGCGGAGAAACTCGGCCTCGGTTATCCCGACGCACTGGTCCTGCTCGGCATGTACCGGCTCTACCAGCGCACCGGCGAGCACCGCTATTTGGACTACCTCAAGGCCTGGGGCACCGCGAAGGTGCACACCGACGGCAGCACCGGCGAGGCCTACGACTCGCTGGACAGCATGCTCGTCGGGAACGTCTTCCTCGTGCTGGGGAAGGAAACCGGAGACGAGCGCTACCACCTGGCGGCGCAGCGGATCCACGACCGCCTCGAGAGCTACCCGAAGACCACCGACGGCGGCTTCATCCACAACACCTCGCTCACCGGCCAGCTGTGGGCCGACGGCGTCTTCATGCTCACGCCCTTCCTGGCGAGCTACGCGTCGGCGACCGGCGACCCCGCGTCCGCTACCGAGGCGGCGAAGCAGCTGAACATCTACTTCGGACACCTGCGGAACCCGAATGGCCTGCTCTACCATGCCTACGACGAAAAGCGTGCGCAGAAGTGGGCCGACCCGAAGACCGGGAACTCGCCGGAGGTCTGGTGTCGCGCGGTCGGCTGGTTCGGCGCGGCCACTGTGGACGTACTCGACGCGCTGCCGCAGACCTCGCCGGACCGCGGAAAGCTGATCGACATCGTCCGCTCTCTTTCCGCCGGCTACCGGAAGTGGCAGGACCCGGCGACCGGGCGGTGGTTCCAGCTGCCGACCCGCCCGGACCTGGAAGGCAACTGGACCGAGACCTCGTGTTCGAGCCTGTTCACCTACACCGTCTCGCGGGCGATCCAGCGCGGTTACGTCGGCTCGGACTACCAGCCGATGGTCGACGACGGCTACGCCGGCGTACGCGACCGCGTGTCGGTCGCCGACGACGGCAGCACGCGGATCACCACGATCGGCGTCGGCACCAACGTCGGCGACGCGCCGTTCTACCTCGCCCGTCCCCGCGCCACCAACGATTTCCACGGCATCGGCGCCTTCCTCTACCTCAGCGAACAGGTCACAGGTACGACACCGCGGTGAGCACCATGCCGCCCAGGGCGACCACCCAGGTGTAGGGCAGGGTGGAGACCATCGCCCGCTCCGGGCGTACGCCGGCGTACTGGGCCGCCCACACCGTCTGGGTGCTCGTCGGGTCGGACACGCTGAAGACCTGGTTGTACGAGGCCATCAGCCCGACCACGGCGGGCAGCGGGTAGATCCCGCCGGTCACCAGTACGCCGGCCACCCCGGCGCCGAGGCCGAACACGTTGAGCGGACCGCGGAACAAGCACAGCGGGACGAGCACCACGAAGACCACGACGAACCACAGCCCGCCGGACGGGCTGATCGCCGACACGATCGGCGTCAGCGCGTTCTTCGCCCCGGGCAGCTTCACCGCGGCCAGCAGCATCCCGATCGCCACGAACAGCGCGATCGGCGGTGCCGCCACCTGGAACGCCTTGTACAGCGACCGCAGCGCGCGGCCGTTGAGCTCGCCCCATTTCGTCGTGGTCACCAGCGCGTAGACCACACCGGCCAGCAGGGACGGCACGATCGGCACCGCGAGGCCCAGCGCCAGCACGATCGGCACCAGCGGGGTGATCAGCGCATACCACGGCGCGTCGCCGCGGCGCACGCGTGCCTTGGGGCGCTCCAGCTTCACCGCCCAGGCGTGCCGCGCACCGCGTCGTGTCCGGACGAGCACGTAGGCGATACCGACCACCAGCGCCATCGGGAAGAGCTTGATCATGATCGCCTTGACGTCCGCGACCGGCGCGCCGAGCGCGTCGGAGAGGAACTGCCACACCGGCAGTTCCAGCGGCGAGCCGGCGGAGATGCCCATCAGCACGGTGCCGCCTGCGGCGACCGGGCGGACGCCGACCGCGATCATCGCCGGGATGCCGACCACCCCGGCGAGCATCGCCGCCGGTGCCGAGCCGGTGATGCTGCCGCACAGGATCGACACCGCGAACACGCCGAGGGCCACAATGGACGGACGCTCCCCGCCGAACTCGACGATCTTGCGCACCAGTGTGCCGGCGATGCCGGTCTCGTCCATCAGCGTGCCCAGCCAGGAGCCGAGCAGCACGGCGAGCATGGTGGAGGCCAGCGCCGCGGAACCGGTCTGCAGCACGCCGGTCAGGATGCTGTCGTCGGTGCCGTCGAGCGGCGCCCCGGCCAGCAGGGCGATGCCGATCGCGAGGAACACCAGCGCGAACGCCGTCGGCAGCACCCGGGTGAGCATGAGCACCACGCCCACCGCCATCAGGACCAGAATCGCGATACCCATTGCTCAGTTTCCTCCCGCGAGCGCGGTGGTGATCAGCAGCGGGCTCACGGCGAGGCCGCTGCGGCGGTGGGCGAATCGATGCGCGGCGATCTCTTCGGCACCGGCCACGTGCCCCCGGACACGCACCGGGCCGAACCGCAGCGCGGTGTGGCCGAGCCGGCGGTTGAGCTCGCGCACGTCGAGCAGATGGTGCGCCAGCTCGTGCGCGACGGCGGCGGTCCGCAGCGCCTCCCGGGTCACCGGCCAGCCCTTCGCACGGGCCAGTTCTTCCACCCGGCGCAGGGAATCGGAGTAGACGGTGACGGTCCCCCGGTGATGCTCGGCGAGCAGCAGCTCCCGGGACCCGGCACCACCCTCGCGGTCCACGACCCGGATTTCCCCGTCGTCCTCGATGCCGGCCAGCTCGTCGCCGTAGGCCAGCGCCTTCCCCGCCCACTCGCGGAGCTGGGATTCGGGCCGGTTCTCGTGGGTGGGTGTCGTGCGCAGCAGCCGGACGGCGAGGTCCACATCGGTCATTTCCGGTCCTCCAGGAGCACGACCACCGGTTCGGCGTTCGCCCGCGTCTTCAGTTCCGCTCCGGCCAGCGCGATCAGCTGGTCGCGATCGAGCACCCCGGACAGGTCCGCGATCTTCGGCCCGACCAGCAACCACACGGCGGGGGCACGCGATCCACCGTCGCCGTACCGGGTGTACCGGTCGACGAGATCGGCGACGCGCGCTTGAGCCGAACCGGCGTCGACGCGCTCCACCACAGTTCCCTTACTGTGCAAGCGGACCACACCCTCACCGTCGACCACCCGCACCTGCTCGACCGGTTTGGTGAACCACCCGAACAGACCCGGCCGGGTGCCGCGCGCGGCGAAAACCCGGTGATGCTCGGTCGAGGCGAGCTCACGCACCTCGGACTGAGCGACGCCGATACTCCGCGCCACCGCGGCGCGGATTCCCTCGTCGTCCACAGTGGATGACCGGTCCTTCGTGCGCAGTTCCGTGGCTCCGGTCGCCACCGCGCGGATCAGGTTGCGCTGCGGGTCGACGGTGACTTCCACCTCGACTCCGGCCGGGTCGGCACCTTGGCCGACCACCGCCGTCTCGGCCTCGGTGCGGACCGCGAGGACGTCCGCGTCCGACGGGCTCGGCACGATTCGCTCCACCGACTCCCGCACCAGCGCCAGCGCCGCACCGAGCGGGCTGATCACCTCGGCATGCGCCGCGATCCGCCATTCGTACCCGGATTCCTTGCCCAGGAACGGAGTCACCGAAGCCGCCCCACCCCCGCCACCGACCAGCGCGGGATGATCGAGCCGGTATTCGCGGACCAGTTCGTCGACGACCTCACCGACCGGCTTCACCGCCCGGCCCAGCACCGTCCGCGCGGCGTCGGCGACCGACGTGCCCAGTGCCGAGGCCAGCGGTTCCAGCGCCAGCCGCGCGGACTCGGTTTCCGCACGGGCGTACGCCCCGGCAGGAACGACGCCGAGCGCGTTGGCGGCGCAGGTCAGGGTGAGCGCGTATCGACGACCGTCCACAGTGTCCAATGCCACGTAGTCGGCCGGATCATCCGGTTGCGGCGAGACTGTGACCAGCTTCGCCCCGGCCAACGCGGACGCCGGAGCGAAACACGCATAAGGCAGCCCCGCGATGTGCGCGCTCCGCGGTCCGACCGCCGTCACCTCGCTGCCGGAGAAGCGCACCAGTGAGCCACCACCGATACCGACAGTGCGGACGTCCAGCGCAGGAAGGTAGGTCTCGTGCCCGCCGAGCTGCGCGTGGCGCACCTGGACCCGGCCGCGGCGGACCACGCTGATGTCCGTGGAGGTACCGCCCGTTTCGAGAAAAAGCCCCTCGCTGAGCTTCTCGCCCATCAAGGCGCCCGCCACGCCGGCGGCCGGTCCGGACAACGCGGTCAACAGTGGACGGTGGCGCATCTCCGGCAGCGACATGACACCGCCGTCACCGCGCACCACCATCAGCGGCGCGGTGATCCCCGCGCGCCGGACGCTGGCCTCGACCAGATCGGCGGTCGAGACCATACGCGGCATGATGCCGGCGTTCAGCACCGCTGTGCGGGTCCGCTTGGTCAGCCCGTACAGGCTGGTGATCTCGTGAGTGGCCGTGGCCAGCACACTGCGCGACCTGGCGGCGGAAACCACGGCCAGCTCCCCTTCGGGATCGTCCACACTGAACGGTTCGACCGCGACGACCACGCCGGCCCCCTGCCGGACCAGGGTTTCCACCGCCGATGCGGCCTCGGCGGGCGCACGCACCGACGCGAACCGCACCGGCAGCTTCCGCCCCGGAGCCAGCTCCATCTTCCCGAGCGAGGCCAGCCGCCGGGTCGCGAACGCGTCGAAGCCGGTCCCCACCCCGGCGAGACCGACCGTCGCCACGTCCCCTTCCAGCAGTGCGTTGGTCGCCTGCGTGGTGCCGTGCGCGAGAAACGACACGTCCTGCGCACCGATCCCGGCCTCGGCCTGCAGTTTCTCCAGTGCTTCGAGAATGCCGTGCGCCACCCCGTCCTCGTGGTCGTGGCTGGTCGGCACCTTCGCCTGCCCGAGCAGTTCGAACGACTGCGCGTCGACCGCGACCGCGTCGGTGAACGTGCCCCCGACGTCGATGCCGATGCGCACCGGACTCCGGCGGAACCCCATTGTCCGCACCTCCTGGTGTGAGAACGAGTCAGTAGCCGCGGACCTCGGGCCAGCGCCGTTCGACGCCGGCGCGGTCGAGGACCCGCGCGAAATCGGTGAACCGTGCCGGATCTTCGCGCACCGCCTGCGGTTCGGTCCCTTCGCGAAGCGCGAACCCGGCCAGGTGCCCGGCGACCTCGCCCACGTTCCACTCCACCGGATGCAGCCGGTGGCAGCCGTTGGTGATGTGCGTGGTACCGAGGTTCTTCCCGGCCGGCAGCAGGTTCCGCATCCGCCGCGGCACCAGCGCGCCGAGCGGCAGCTCGAACGGCACGCTCGGCACGTCGACATAGCTGTCGCCCGCGGTCGAGGGGTGCAGGTCGATCCGGTAGCTGCCGACGCCCACGGAGTCCTCGCGGCGTTTGCGGCCGGACGGCCCGAGCAGCTCCAGCGACACGTCCTGCTCGACGATCGTGGTGACCGCCCGGATCCGCCGGGCTTCGCGGACGTAGGCGGACTTGGCCAGCCCGTCGGCGGTGCCGACCACGTCCGGTCGCAGTTTCAGGCCGGGGAAGCCGGTCCCGCCGTCGAGCCGCGGCGCCTCGGTCTGCAGCCAGTACAGCACCGACAGCGACAGCTGTTTGGCTTCTCGGTGCGCCAGCGCAACGTCGTCGGCAGTGCTCACGCCGTCGATCTCGACCGCCGGGCGCAGCCAGTAGTCGTTGAGTGGCCAGTTGACGAGCGTGAGGTCGGAATCGAAGGCACCGGACCGGTGCAGCTTGCGGGCGAGGATCCGGCGGAAACCCCACAGCTCCTTGTCCCCGGCGTCGGCGCTCTGGTCCGCGCTGACCGCGAGCGGATCGTGGTCCGGGTTCGGCTCGAAAGTCCGTGGGACCGGTTCCAGCGACCGCGGGTCCGGCGCCAGGAATCCGAGCAGCGGGCCGGGCCAGAACTCCGGCGTGTAGTCCCGCCAGAACCCGTACATCGACGGCCGGTCGATCGTGTGGTCCTCCCCCGCGTGGTGGGAAAGCGCGAAGCAGTAGGTGATTCCCTGCAGGTTCCCGGAATCCGCCCGCTCGGGGGCGTGCGGTTCGCCGTGTTCGGACTGGGCTTCGGCGCCGATCGCGAACTCGGTCCCGGTGAGCGGCAGCAGGTCGCCGTCCTCGGTCGCGTCGAGGAAATACCGCGCACGCACGGTGATCCGGTCGCCGCCGGGGCCCTCCAGCGTGACTGCGTCGACCTGGTCCCCCGTGATGTCCGCCGAAACCGGACGGTGTCGCAGGAGGACGGTGACGCGGCCGGCCGCGACGTGCGGCGCCAGCATCGCCTCCAGCACGGCGAGTGCGACCCGGGGCTCGTGACACAGCTTGCTGACCCGGCCCGCACCCGGATTGAGCTCGGGCAGCGCGGCCGCCTCCGCGCGCAGCGGGTAGTGCTGCCGGTAGTAGTCGCGCACGCCGGCGCGGAAGCGGCGGTAGCTCGCCGTCGCGCCGAACCGTTCGATCCACGGGTTCTCGTCCGGTGGCACCGCCTGCGCGGTGAACTGGCCGCCGAGCCAGTCGGTCTCTTCGGTCAGCACGACGTGATGTCCCGCCGAGGCGGCGGCCAGCGCGGCGGCGACGCCGCCGGTCCCGCCGCCCGCGACGAGGATCTCGGTGCCGAGTTCGGGCATGGTCGGTCCTATCCGGATCGTGGTGGGCCGACCTGCGAGCCGGCCACCGGTGGGCACCGCAGCAGCTGCTGCGGCGTGCTCGGGGTGCCGGTCACGAGGTCGACCAGCAGCCGTACCGCGCGCCGGCCCATGTCCCGCATGGGCACTTCGAAACCGCTGACGCCGGGCGGGCCACCGAGCACGGCGAGCGAGAGGTCGTCCGGAGTGGACAGTCCGGCCGCGTCGAGCGCGGCGCGCACACTGCGGTAGGCCGCCCCGGTGTCCGTCCCTTCCACCACGACCGCCGTGACTCCTTCGGCCAGCCAGCCGCGCACCGTGGCGACCGGCAGCTCCGCCCCTTCCAGCCGCACGACCTCGGTGCGCGGTGCGGTCCGCAGCACCCCGAGGTGCCGGTCCTCGGAGGACGGTGCTACGTCCGGCTCCCGGACGTAGCGGATCCTGCGGTGGCCGAGTGCGAGCAGCCGCTGCAGCACCTCGGCGGACGCGCTCACGTAGTCCGCCCCGACGAACGGGATCCGGCCGGCGAGCTCGGGCCGGCGTCCGATGTAGACGAGCGGGAAACCGGCGTCCACGAGTCGTGAGACCGGCCCTTCGGGCACGTGCCTGCCGAAGAACAGGCAGCCGTCGGCCATCCGGGTCCGGCGGATCGCCGCCTCCTGCGCGGCCTGCGGCCCGCCGGTGCCGGTGAACAGGATCAGGTCCTGGTGCAGTGCCGTGGCCTCCTCCTCCACACCGGACAGGATCGGGTGGTAGGCGTCCGCCTCGTCGGTCGGGAAAGCGGCGCGGAAGGTGTAGAGGCCCAGCAGGTTCGACCGTGAACGGGCGAGCCGGGTGGCCACCGGATGCGGGACGTAGCCGAGGTCCTCGGCCACCTCCAGCACCCGCCGCCGGGTGGACTCGGCCATCCGCACCGCCCGGTTCCCTGCCAGCACCACGGACACCGTGGCCTGCGACACCCCGGCGATCCGGGCGATGTCGGCCTGCCTCGGCATCCGGCTGCGTGCGGTCATCTCGGCTCCTGCTGCGCTAATGCGGTTCAGCAGAGCATCTGCGTCCCACCGGAGACCGTCAAGGAGGGTGGCCGCTTTCTGTCCGATCCGGCTGAGCGCGGGACTAATACGTATTAGCTGCTTGACAGCCGGTCTCCGGCTCGACGGGGCCAGGATCGGGACCTCGTCGAGCAGGAACCTGGCTTTCCGGTCCGGAGCGGGACAGCGCGGCGAACGCTTCGATCATGAGCTCGGCGGTGTCCTCGCCGTCGGCACCGGACGCGAGCTCCGAGAACTCTGCGGTCCGGGCGGCGACCTGCTCACTGCGCTGGAACATCGCTTCCTCGTAGCCGGCGAGAGCCGCTTCGACGTCGTCCGGGTGCTCGGCGAGTGCCTTGCCGAGTTCGGCGCCGTCCAGCATGGCCAGGTTTGCGCCTTCGCCGTTCGGGGCGGCGAGGTGGGCGGCATCGCCGAGCGCGGTCACGCCCGGGACCCGCCCCCACCGGGTCCCGTCCGGCAGCGCGTAGTGCGGGCGCAGGACCGGCGCGGTGTCGCCGTCGGTGATCAACGCGGTGAGTTCCGGTGCCCAGCCTTCGAACTCCGCGGCGATGGCCGTGGCCGCCGCAACCCGGTCGGTGAAATCGATGGCCGCGAACCAGTCCAGGGGCCGGGTGAGGGTCACGTAGGTGTGCAGGGTGTCGCCGCGCTCCCGGTGCGCCATGATGTCCCCGCCCTGCGCGGGCACGCCCATCGATCCGCCGCCGACCGCCTTCGCGGCGGCGGGGTGGCGGGAGTCCGCGTCGTAGAGGTAGGTCTCGACGAACGCAGTGCCGACGTACTCGGGGACGGCGTCGCTGAGCAGCGGCCGGATCTTCGACCACGCACCGTCCGCGCCGATCAGCAGGCCCGTGGTGACGGTGCCGCCATCGGCGAAGACCACTTGGTGCCGGCCCTCGCCCAGGGCGCGCACCTCGGTGACCTTGCAGCCCCACCGGACGGTGCCCTCCGGAAGCGAGTCGAGCAGCAGCTGCCGCAGCTCGCCGCGCTGCACCTCGGGGCGGCCACCGGTGCCGTCGTCGGGCTGGTCGTACAGCACCGTCCCGTCCCTGCGGAGGATCCGCATCTGCTGGCGGCCCTCCAGGACGAGCCCGCGGAACTCGTCCATCAGACCCGCCGCCGCGACCGCGAGCTGCCCGTTGTAGTCGTGGATGTCCAGCATCCCGCCCTGTGTCCGCGCCAGCGGGGACGGCTCCGCCTCGTAGACCGCGGCCGGGATGCCGTTCAGCCGCAGGACGCGGGCGAGGGTGAGTCCGCCGAGACCGGCGCCGATGATCGTGACAGGGGTGTGCATGAGGCTCCTTCGAGGTCGGGCCGCCCGCTCTTGCTGCGGCACGTCGACCCTGCCCCGGAGTCCTGGCACGGAACGCACACGGCACTGGCATGAGGCTGGTACACCCGTGCCAGTGCCGTGTGCGGAGGAGCCCTACTCGCCCGGCGCGGGCGGCGCGGCGCACTTCACGTCGGCCGCGGGCAGCTGTCCGGTGAGCAGGTACTGGGTCACCGGCTTGTCGACACAGTCGTTCTGGTCGAAGAGGAACTGCCCGTGGTTGCCGCCGTCGGACAGGACCATCCGGGAGCCCTCGAAGGCCCGCTGCATGCGCTGGGCACCCGGGAACGGGGTCGCCGAATCGTCCTTGGCCTGCACCAGCAGCACCGGCGGAACGTCTCCCGAGCCGATCTCCAACGGCGGCGCGGTCGGTGCCTTCCAGAACGCGCAGGGCGCCGAGTACCAGGTGTTCAGCCAGGCGAACAGGGGCGATTCGGTGGCCGCCCGAGTGGTGTCCGCGTGCCATTTCCGCCAGTCGGCGGGCCATTCGTCGTCGGCGCAGTTGTAGGCGAGCTGCGGCCCGTTCACCGCGGAAAGCGCCAGCTGGCCGGCCGCCGAGGTGAGGGCACTGGTCTCGCCGGCCCGGTAGTCGGTCACCGCCCTGGCCAGGGTCGGCCAGGACGCGTCGATGTACATCGTGGACGCCAGCATGTTGTCCAGTTCCGCGCTGCCCACCTTGTTCTCGAGCGGTTCCGCGCCGAGCTTGCCGCGAAGGTCGTTCCAGGTGCCGGCGACCGCGTCACCGGTCGTGCCCAGGTGGTAGGTCGCGTCCTGCTTCGCGGCCCACTCGAAGAACTGCCCTGCCCGGTGCTGCAGGGCCGGATCCTGCTCGAACCCGGACTCGTAGCCGCTCGCGGTGGGGTCAACGACGCTGTCCAGCACCATTTTCCCACTGGTGGCGGGAAACATCGTCGCGTAGGTCGCGCCGAGTTCCGTCCCGTAGGAGTAGCCGAGGTAGTCGAGCTTGTCCTTGCCCAGCGCGGTCCGGATCCGGTCCATGTCCCGCGCGGTGTTCTGCGTGGTGATGTGCGGCAGGAGGTCGCCGGAGTGCTGCGCGCACGCGTCGGCGATGCTCCGGGCGATCCCGACCCGCTGCTGCTCCTGGTCCGCGTCCGCCGGCTCGTTGGGCGGCATCGGCGTGGGCACGAGCCCCGAGGTGTCCCCGCAGTCCACCGGTGAACTGGCGCCGACCCCTCGCGGATCGAAGCTGACCACGAGGTACTTGTCCCGCAGTTCCGGCGACATCGAGGCCACCACCTGCTGCGGCGTGCCGATACCGGACTCCCCCGGACCACCGGGGTTGACCACCAGCACGTCCGGCGCGTCGAGTGAGCCCGCCGCGGCGAGCGTGAGCGTGATCTGCTTGCCCGCGGCGTCGGTGTAGTCGAGGGGCACGGCGAGCTGGGCGCAGCCGGTCCCGCGTGGCGCGCCGAGTTCGGGTGCGCATTCGGCGAACGTGATCCCGGAATCCGCCGCGGCCGCGGCGGGCACCGTGGTCAGGCCCAGCACCGTGACGGCCACCCCGGCCACCCCGGCCAGGCGTGCTGCCCGGACTGTCATCGATCGTTCCCTCCGCGAAGCAGACTGTGCACTTAGGACAGTTCATGGATAGCAGCCCGCGCCGGGGCGAGCCACTCGGCGGGGGCGAACCGGCACCGATCCGGCCCGGAGACACCCGGCCGGGCAACCCGCGGCGGTCCCGGACGTCTAGCGGCCACGGCCCGGGTGGGAAAGGATGGCCCGGTGGCGCAAGCGCAGGAGTCCGACGTGCGGATCTCCGTGCTGGACACGTCGCCGGTCGTCGCGGGGTCGACGGCACGGGAGGCACTGCAGCACACGCTGGACCTCGCCGTGCTGGCCGACGACCTGGGCTACCACCGGTACTGGACGGCGGAGCACCACGGCATGGCCGGGGTGGCGAGCGCGGCCCCCGCCGTCGTCGCGGGGCGCCTCGCGGCCGCGACGCACCGGTTGCGGGTCGGCTCGGGTGGCGTACTGCTGCCGCACCACGCGCCGATCGTGGTGGCCGAGCAGTTCGGCACCCTCACCGCGTTCCACCCCGGGCGGATCGATCTCGGCGTCGGCCGCGCCCCCGGCGGATCCTCGCGCGCCGCGGACGCGGTACGCCCCGAAAGCGAGCGGACCGCCACGGATTTCCCCGGCCGGCTCGAGGAACTGCTCGGCTACCTGGACGGAACCCAGCCGGTACGAGCGATTCCGGCGGACGGGAACACCCCCGCGGTGTGGCTGCTCGGCTCCACCACGACCAGCGCACAGTTGGCCGCGGCACGGGGACTGCCCTACGCGTTCGCCCGCCACCTCAACCCCGGCGACGCGGCGGCGGCGCTCCACCGCTACCGCACGGAGTTCCGGCCCGGCCGCATCCCGGCCCCGGCGAGTCTGGTCAGCGTGGCCGTGATCGCGGCCGAGACCGACGAACACGCCGAATGGCTGGCCGGCCCCACCCGGTTGAAGATTCTGCAACGGCTGCGCGGTGGCAGCATCCGACTGCCGCCACCCGGCGAAGCCGCGAAGTATCCCTGGACCGACGAGGAGCGCGCGGAAATCGCCGTCCGCTCCCGTGGTCTCGTGGTGGGATCCCCGGCGACAGTGCGGGAGCAGCTGCAGGCCGTGCTCGACGAAACGGGCACCGGCGAGCTGATGATCACCACCCGGGTGTTCGACCACGCCGACCGCCGCGCGTCCTACGAACTCGTCTCCTCCGTCGCGAAAGGACTGACCGCCCGGCCGGGATGAGTCGGGTCCCGGTCCGGTGTGGACAGTTCCGGGATCTCGGGATGGTCGCGCAGGGCGGCGACGACCGCGTTCACCGCCGCGCGTTTCGTGCCGCCGCGACGGACCACGATGGTGATGTTGCGATACACCGGAGTGCTCAGCTCCCGCGTCACCACCGCGTGGTCCGGGCCCACCGCCAGTGCGGGCAGCAACGCGATCGAGGCGCCCGATTCCACGTGCCGCAGCTGCATCAGGCAGTTGCCGAACCGGCAGGCGATCCGCGGTTCGAATCCCGCCTCCCGGCACAGCCGTTCGGTCAGCTGCGCCATGTACGACTGCGGCCGGTCGCCCGCCCAGGTCTCGTCCACGCAGGTCGCGAGGCTGACCGCCGGACGGCGCGCGAGCCGGTGGCCCGGCGGCAGCACCAGCACGACCGGATCCGTGCCCAGCGGGATGATCTCCAGGTCCGCACCCCAGGAAAGCCCGGTGTAGTCGGTGGTGGTGACGATGACGTCCACCTCGCCCGCCCGCAACGCCGCCGCACTCTCGTGCGGTTCCGATTCGATCAGCTCGACGTGCAGGTGCGGATGCGTGGTGGCAAGCCGCGTCGCGGCCGGTACCGCGAGGGTGAAGACCGCGCTCTGGAACACCCCGAGCCGCACGGTGCCGATCGGTTCGTCGTTCAGCGCCCGCAGCTCGTCCTCGGCCTCGGCCATCTGGTCGAGGATTTCCCGGCCGCGCCGGGCCAGCAGCAGCCCGGCCGGGGTCAGCCGCACCCGGCGGCCGCTGCGTTCCAGGAGCCGGGAGCGGGTTTCCGTCTCGAGCACGGCGAGCTGCTGCGACACCGTCGACGCGCTCAGGTGCAGGCTCTCGGCGACCGCGCGGACGGTCCCGAGCGTTTCCAGCCTGCTGAGCAGCTGCAACCGCCAGGAACTGAGCATGACGGCGATTGTACGGTTCTGACGAACAGATCGGTCAGGACTGTGCGATGGACGCGTGCAGCGTGCGGTCCTTACCGTCGAAGCCATGGACTTCGCCGCAGCCGAGCACGAACAGCACCTGATCCGCTACTCCGGCCACGCCGGGTTCAGCCCCGAGGTCATCACCCGCGCCGAGGGCACCTCGGTCTTCACCGAGAGCGGCCGGGAGCTGCTCGACTTCACCTCCGGTCAGATGAGCGCCATCCTCGGCCACGGACATCCGGCGATCGTGGCGACCGTGCGCGAGCAGGCCGCGCACCTGGACCACCTGCACAGCAGCATGCTCAGCCGTCCCGTGGTGGACCTGGCCACCCGGCTCGCCGGCACGCTGCCCGCGTCGCTGTCGAAGGCACTGCTGCTGAGCACCGGGGCGGAGTCGAACGAGGCCGCGGTGCGGATGGCGAAGCTCGTCACCGGCAAGTACGAGATCGTGTCGTTCGCCCGGTCCTGGCACGGCATGACGCTGGCCGCCGCGAACGCCACCTACAGTGCCGGGCGGCGCGGCTACGGGCCGTCCGCGCCGGGCAACTTCGCGCTGCCGGTACCGCAGAGCTTCCACCCGGACCTCGTCGACGCGAACGGCGAGCTCGACTGGCGCCGTCAGCTCGATCTCGGCTTCGATTTGATCGACGCGCAGTCGGCCGGCAGCCTCGCCGCGTGCCTGGTGGAGCCGATCCTCAGCTCCGGCGGCGTCATCGAACTGCCCGCGGGCTACCTGGCCGCGCTCGCGCAGAAGTGCCACGAACGGGACATGCTGCTGATCGTCGACGAAGCGCAGACCGGCCTGTGCCGCACCGGCGACTGGTACGCCTTCGAACACGAGGGCGTCGTGCCGGACATCCTCACGCTGTCCAAGACCCTCGGCGCCGGTCTGCCGCTGGCCGCGGTGCTGACCAGTCCGGAGATCGAGGCGCAGGCGCACGAGCGCGGTTTCCTGTTCTTCACCACGCACGTGAACGACCCGCTGCCGGCTGCGGTCGGCAACACCGTGCTCGACGTGCTGATCGGCGAGCGGATGGACGTGCGTGCCCGCGAGCGGGGCCGGTACCTGCGCGGCGAGCTGGACAAGATCGCCGCGCACCAGGAGCTGGTCGGCGACGTCCGCGGCCGTGGACTGTTGCTGGGCATGGAACTCGTCGGCGACGACGTGCTCGGCACGGGCGGCGCGGACCGGCTCGGCGCCGCGGTCACCCAGCGCTGTTACGAACTGGGGCTGCACATGAACATCGTGCAGCTGCCCGGAATGGGCGGCACCTTCCGGATCGCCCCGCCACTGACCGCGACCGAAGAGGAACTGTCCCGCGGCGCGGCAATCCTGGACGAGGCCATCACCGACGCCGCGAGTCGCCTCTCGTGAGTGCTGAGGCCGGTTCTCACCGGCCTCAGCACTCACGGGGTGTCAGCCGTCGGCCAGTGCCTTCAGCCGGTCGGTGCCGGCGCTGAAGTAGTCCTGGTCGAGCGGCGTCGAGGTGTACTGCCAGAAGGTGTAGAAGCCCCAGTTGTAGGGCAGGGTGCCCGCCGAAGAGGCGTAGCGCGCGACCCAGAGCGGGTTCGTGGCGCTGAAGTCACCCTTGTTGCCGGTGCATTCGGTCCACCAGCTCGTCGCGGTGTAGATCACCGGCCAGCGGGTCGTCTTCTTGTGGTACTCGTCGCTGAACGCCTTGATCCACGAGACCATCGCCGCCTGGCTCAGGCCGTAGCAGTCCGAACTGGACCCCCACTCGATGTCCAGCGTGCCCGGCAGCGTCTTGCCGTCCTTGGACCAGCCACCGCCGTGCGCGGCGAAGTAGTCGGCCTGCGCGGCGCCGCCGGACAGGTCGGGGCGCGCGTAGTGGTAGGCCCCGCGGATCATGCCGACGTCGTAGGAACCGGTGTACTGCTGGCTGAAGTCGGGATTCTGGTAGCCGGTGCCCTCGGTCGCCTTGACGTAGGCGAACTTCTTGCCCTGTTTCCAGTATCCCGGCCAGTCGACGGCACCCTGGTAGCTGCTCACGTCGATGCCCGGCGTGGTGGCCTCGGCCGAAGCCGGCGCCGGGGCCGCGGCGCCGGCCGCACCGTCGTGGGCCCGGATGGAGGCGCCCATCTGGTGGTTGTCCGGGCTGTCGCCGGGTGCGGTGCTCCCCGGGTCGGTGGCCTCGGCGCTGGAGGTTCCGATGCCGGGAGTCCCGGTGCCGGCGGCCGAAGTGCCGGCCGTCGCGGTACCGGCAGTCGCGGTACCGGCAGTCGCAGTGCCGGCAGTCGCCGCGGTCGCCACGAGCAGGGTGGCGGACGCGGCGAGCACGGCGCCGGCCAGGCGCCTTCTCCCCCAGTGTGCTGCTGACATGACAGGTCCTTTCTGGTGCCCTCGCGAAGCGCGTCACCCGGACAGGTGACGCGCGGCCCCGATTCTGTTACATCAGCCAGGACACTGTCACTGCTCCAGGTGAACCAATTTCCCGTGTCTGCCTTATCCAGTGGGCGATTCGCGTAATTCGGCGTCCGGCGCGGCCGAACGGGTCGGATTTCGGCGAACCGGCATCTCCGGAAGCCCGTGCGGCCTAGCTTCCCCGCATGTCGATCCAGCGAAGAACCACGAAGTTCGTCCGGGCCCTGACCACCGCCTGCGCCGGCACCCTCGCCGCGGTCGTGGTGGCCACGCTCGCCGGGGCGGGCACCGCACACGCCACCGGGGCACCACCACTGCTGTCCTTCAACCACGCCTACGGGGTGTTCGACCGGGAAACCGCCGACGCCATCGAACACTCCGGCTATCTCCGCACGTTCGCCAACCTGCAGATCCGCACCACGACCGGCTCCGGCGACGAGACCTGGACCGGCCGTTACCTGATGGGCCGGGAAACCTACCTCGAACTGTTCGGCACCGGCGACGTGCCGGGCAAGGACGGGGAACTCGGCGCCGGCGGCATGGGGGTGTCCACCGAGAACGAGGGCGAGCTGCCGACGGTGGTGCAGCGCCTGCGCGAACTGGGGGTCGCGAACCCGGTGCAGCTGCAGCAGACCCGCGACTTCGGCGACGGCGTGCCGGTGCCGTGGTTCGACGCGGTCTTCACCACCGGGGAGTACGACACGTTCGGCGCCTGGGGCATGGAATACCTCCCCGGCTACTTCGCCGATCCGCGCAGCGACACCGAACCGCCGAGCCACCCCGGGGACGTCGGCCGCGAGCGGTACCTGCCCGACGGCTACCGCGACCACCTGATGCGCGACGTGACCGGGGTCCGGCTCGCGATGACCCAGCGGGACCTCGACAGCACCACTCCCCTGTTGCGGGCCGGCGGGATGACCGTGACCGACGTGCCGGGTGGCGTGCTCGCGACCGGCAGCGGCACCGCCATCCGGCTCGAGGCCGTGCCGGTGGACAGGACCGGCATGCGCCAGGCCGACTTCGCGCTGAACCACCCGGTGCACTACCGGCACGTGGAGCGGATCGGTCATTCGACGCTGGTGGTCGGCCCGGGCGCGCAAGCCCGGTGGACCTTCGACGCACGCTGACCCGGGCCCGGCCCACCCTCCGCCTAGGGTGGGCCGGGGGTCTCTCCGGGGCACACTGCCGAGCACCGGCCATCCGACGGTCCCCGCCCGGCCCACCGGACACAACGGCCCGGCGGCACAAGTGCGCGCAAGGCCAGCAGAACAGAGACTCGTATCCCGAACCGGACAAGCCCGGCCGACAACCAGGACCGGAACCGGCCAGAAACCGACCACTGTGGACACAGCCGCACCGGTACCGAAATCACCGGAACGGCGGTACCGGCCTCAGGCCCCGGCCTGCTCGGCGATCCCGCGGCGGAGGAGGTCGTCGGCGTCCGTCCCGGACTCCGCCAGCAGTGCGCGGGTGTGCTCCCCCACCGCCGGGACGTCCCCCATGCGCGCTTCGACATCCGCGAAGGTCACCGGCGGCAGGAGGGCGTCCACCCGGGCGTGCTCGGTGGCGATGGTGCGCCACCGGTCACGGGCACGCAGCTGCGGATGGGACACCACGTCCGCGACGCTTTTCACCTGTGCCGCGGGTATCCCCGCGGCGGACAACCGCGCGTCGAGTTCGGCGTTGGTCCACCGGGAGGTGCGTGCGGCGACCGCGGCGTCGCACTCCGCCCGGTGGCGTACGCGCTCGACGTTGGTGGCGAAGCGCGGATCTTCGGCGAGCTCCGGGCTTTCCAGTACCGAGGTGACGAGCGTGCGCCAGCCGCGATCGTTCTGCACGCCGATGAGCAGCTGCCCGTCCCTTGTCGGATAGGCGTCGTACGGCGCGATCGAGCTGTGGCTCAGGCCCATCCGCGCAGGCTGCTCTCCGGTGTACATCCCGGTGTAGAGCCCGTATCCCATCCACTCCACCGTCGCCTCGAACATCGAGACCTCGACTTCGGCACCCACGCCGGTCCGCCACCGGCGCAGCAGCGCGGCGAGCACGGCCTGCACGCAGTACATGCCGGCGGCGATGTCGGAGGTGGGAATGCCGGTCTTCACCGGTGTTTCCGGCGTGCCGGTGATCGCGATCAGGCCGGCCTCGGCCTGCACCAGCATGTCGTAGGCCTTGCGCTGCTCCATCGGCCCGCCGGAGCCGTAGCCGGACAGATCGACCACGACCAGTTCGGGACGCTGCGCCCGCAGGTCCGCCGCGCCGAGCCCGAGCCGTGCGGCCGCGCCCGGCGCGAGGTTCTGCACGACCACGTCCGCCCGGGTGGCCAGCCGTCGTACGACGTCCCGGCCCTCGCCGGTTTTCAGGTCCACCGCGAGGGATTCCTTGCCGCGGTTGAGCCAGGTGAAGTGCGCGCCGGTGCCGTGCACGACGTGGTCGTAGTCCCGGGCGAAATCGCCGCCGCCGACGCGCTCGACCTTGATCACCCGGGCGCCGAGATCGGCGAGGTGCCGCGTCGCCAGCGGCGCGGCGACCGCCTGTTCGACAGCGACGACGGTGATTCCGTCGAGCGGCCGCCCGGCATCCGGGGAGAGGGGAAGATCGGGACTCATGCCACCACTATGCCCCGGGCCCGCCACCGCAGCCGTGCGGAGCGGACGGCTGCGGTGGCGCGGGCAACGGAACGCCGGTGCGCCACCGGTTTCCGGCTCAAGCCGCCGCGAACGCCCCGGCACCACCGCGCACCCGGCGCAGATCGGCCAGTACGAGATCGGCGAGCAGCCGCTCCTCCTCGTCGGCGGACGGCGGCGGTTCGGGCAGGTCCCCGCCACCGGACAGCGCCCGTGCCGCGCGGTCCGCGAACTCCGCCATCGCCGGGGACTCCGCACCGCGCTGCACGAGCGCGCCCGCGGACGCCGTCAGGCCCCGCAACCCTTCGCCCAGCTCGTCGAGCGCGCTCCGCTGTTCCACACCGGGCTCCCGGCTGCCCGCTTCCGGGTTCAGCAGGTCCTGCACTGTCCGAGCCGCGGCGCGGAACCGCATCCCCACCTCGCGCCGGCCGGCCCCGCCGCGCAGCCGGGACCCGACGGTGCCGAGCAGCTCGCCGGTCGCCTCGACCGCGGTCGACACCCGTTGTGCCACCGATGGTTTCGGCGCCCCGGGCACCGCGGCGAAGCCGAAGAGCAGGCCGATCACCACTGCCAGCAGGACCAGCAGCAGGTACTCCAGGAGCGTGGACACCGCGTCGAGATGCCGGGTGCTCGCGTTCACCCCGACCGCCATCAGCACGATGCACGCGTTGAACACCATCGGTTTCGTCTGCAGGAACGGGAAACCGACGAGCAGCGCGACGATCCCCAGCGGCAGCAGCGCGGACTGCGGGAGCAGCCACAGCGCGAGCGCCAGCACCACCGCGCCGGCCGCCGCACCTGCCCCGCGCTGCCAGGCCTTGGTCAGCGTGTCCCGCCACTCCGGCTGCATGATCGCGAACGTCGTCATGAGGAACGAAACCGTCAGCGGGTCGCCCGGCCGGAACGCGGCGACCACCACCGCGACCAGGATCCCGAGAGCGCACCGCACCGCGTGCCGCAGCTGGGCCGACCGCCAGGACAACGCGCCGCCGGCTTCCTGCCGCAGTACCTCCCGCACGACGTGCCTCGGGAATTCCACTGTGGACTCGTCACGTCCGGTCGCGGCGTCGCGGAGGTCGGTCAGCGCGGCCCACACCTCGTCGAGCAACGCCGCGGTGTCTCCGGGCAGCAGCACGTCCGGATCGACGCGGTCGATCTGGGGCGGCTCTGCCGGTACCTGCTTCACGCGCACCGTTTCGGCGAGTGCGGCCAGCCTCTCGTCCACCACGTCGAGCACCCGCGTGACCGCCTCGGCCTGCTCGGGTTCGAAGGCGCGGAGCCGGTCCCGCAGCACGGCGACCGTGCCGTGGGTCCTGGCGGTCGCCGCGAGCACCCGCGCCTGCCACGCGCGCGGCCGGTCGGCCAGCCACAGCCGCACCGCCTGTTCCGCGCTTTCGCGGGCCGGTCCGGCCATTGCGTCGGCGAGCGCGGCACGGGTCGGTTTGCCCGGATCCGCGATTCCCATCAGCAGCCGCAGCACGATCACGACCCCGACGGCCACCGCGGGCGCGCCGATGATCTGCGCCGGCGTGGCCGATCCACTGAGCTGGAACCCGTAGCCGAACACCGAGGCCATGCCCAGACCGAGGCCCACGGTCACGAACCGCGGGCCGAGCGCCGGCAGCAACGCCGCCACGAACACCGCGACCACCAGCAGCGCGATCGCGGCAACCGGCGAAGCCTCGCCCAGCAGCCGCGGTCCGGCGCCACCCACCACGACCGCGGGAGCGAACGCGGCCAGCAGCCGGAGATCCGACCGCAGCGGCCCGCCGGAGGCGGGGAGGAAGCAGAACATCGCGGTGAGCCCGGCCAGCACCGCCGTACCGCCGAGGCCGAGTGCCGCACCGAGGCCGGCCGTACCGCCGACCACGACCAGGATCACGGCCAGCATCCCGCCGCCGCGTGCCAGAGCGTTCATGCCCACCTTTTCTCGTCCGGGTCCTCCGCGGGGGAAGCCTGGCACGGTTTCCCCCGCGGCACCTGCCGGGGTGCCTCAGACGCCGGCCGGCTCCGGAGGCAGGACCAGCATGGAATTCGCCGCTTCGGCAGTACCGCCGGGCAAGCCCGCCCGGCTTCGCAAAGCCGCGTTGCGGGTCTCGAGTTCCTCGGCCGTGCGCGGCGCGACGAACCTGCCGCCGTCGGTGGCGAGCGCCTGGTTGCTCGCGACGAACTCGCGGGAACCGCTCTCGTAGGCGGCGAACGCGGCCGGGTGATCCAGCTCCGACAGCCCACGTGCCAGCAGGTAGGCGCCCACGATCGCGATACTGGAACCCTGGCCGGAGAAGAACGATGGCGCGTACGCGGCGTCGCCGACCAGCGCGACCCGGCCCTTCGACCACACCGGCAGGTGAATCTGGCTGACCACGTCGAAGAACAGGTCGTCCGCCGCGCGCATCGTCTCGACCATCCGCGGCACTTCCCAGCCGTCTCCGGCGAACGTGGCGGCGACCAGCTCGCGCTGCGCCGCGGGATCGGTGAAGGCGTGGAACGGCGCTTCGGCGCGGCTGAAGTTCAGGAACCCGTGTACCTCGTCGGTTCCGCCCATCGCGTAGATCATCGCGCCGCGGCCGGGCACGTTCCAGCTGAGTGCCTCCTGCGAGACACCGAGGTGGTTCGGCATCGTGAAGCCCGCGAAGCAGTAGCCCAGGTAACGGTGGAACTGCTCCTCCGGCCCGAACGTCAGCGCGCGGGTGCCCGAGTGCAGGCCGTCCGCGCCGATCACGAGATCGAACGTGCGCTGCGTTCCACTGCGGAAGGTCACATCGACGCCGCCGGCGCGGTCGTCCAGCGCGGTGATCGAGTCGGAGAACCGGAACTCGACGCGGTCACGGACGGCGCCGTAGAGCACGCTGGTCAAATCACCGCGGCGGATCTCCACGTCGCGGCCGGTCACCCCGCCGGTCAGCCGCTCGGGCTCGATGGTGGCGATCGACGCTCCGGCGCCGTCGAAGAACGTGAGCCGGCCGGAGCCCACGTGCGCGTCCCGGATCTGCGGCAGCAGGCCCATCCGCTGGATCACTTCGATCGCCGTGCCGCGCACGTCGATCGGATACCCGCCGCCCCGCACCGTGCGTGCCTTCTCCACCACGGTCACGTCGAAGCCGTAGCGATCCAGCCAGTACGCCAGCGTCGGCCCGGCGATGCTCGCCCCCGAGATCAGCACGGACTTGGTCATCAGCACACCCTTCCGATCCCTCGGCCGGCAGCGAATGCCTACCTTAGGTATCCTTTTCTCGGGCGACCGCCACCTCGTCCGGCGATCGCGATGACCCGACTATATACCTAAGTTAGGTAAGTATTCAAGGAGGTGCCCCGATGGAGCCCGATCGCGCACTGCTGATGGAGCTGCTGCCGCGGTTGAACCAGCTCAGCCGCTCGTTCAACCGCGGCAGGCTCTTCGAGCGCGCGATCGAGGCGAGCGGGATCGGCCTCGACCACCCGTCCGTGCAGATCCTGACCACCCTCCAGCTGGCGGGCGAACCGCTGCGGATCGGCGAGATCGCGTCCCGCCTGCAGGTGGTCGGCCCGCACGTGACCCGTCAGGTGCAGGTGCTGGAGAAACGCGGGCTGGTGGAACGCGTCACCGACCCGGCCGACCAGCGGGCGCGGCTGATCGCCCCCACCGCGCCGGGACGGGCCGCGGCGGAGAAGTACTTCGGTGCCGTGCTGGGTTGGTTCACCGACGCACTGGCGGACTGGTCCCCCGAGGATCGCTCCGCGCTCGGCCGGCTGCTCGGCCGCTTCGCCGACGACCTGTCGGCCCGGCTGTCCAGACTGGACACCGAAGCTCCGTGAGCCGGCGCACCGGGCGCAACACGGTGGGCTCGCACGTTGCCGTTCACGCCGATCAGCCTCGCGAAACAACTCGGCAGCACCCGGTGGCTTCCCGCAGTCCTCTCCCCCCGGCTCGGCCGAATTGCCCACCACCGGGCCGGATCAAATCCGATCCGGCTGGGTACCTGTGCGGCATGGAGGCCGACGAGGACCGGCACGACCGGGTCGACCAGGAGATCGGGCAGCTGGCGGACCGGCTCTGGGAACTGGCCCGCGACCGGTCCGTGAGCTCCGGCGAAGCGGACCTGACCGCCGCCGGGTTCACCGTGCGGCCGGGTTTCCCGGCCAGCTGTGGCGAAGGACGGCCGGCGGTGGTCTTCCTGCTGCCGGGCGACACGCGGCCGGACCTGGGGCACAACGTGGCTGCCGCGGCCGTGCTCGGCGCCGCGCTCGCCACCGCGCGGGTCACCGCCGGGGAGCCGCGCGCGGTTCTGGTCGCCGACGCGAACTCGGTTCCCGGCGACGCGGACGCGGTGCTGACCTTCCGTCCCGGCGTGCACACCTGGTCCTGGACGCCGCTCGCCGCCCGCGCCGAGCTACGGGTGACCGTGCACGCGCGGTCCGGCCCCGCGCCCGGCGAGAGCTCCGACGCGCTGGCCGGAGTGGTCCAGACCTTGACGGCGGTCTCCGCGCTGCGGTCCCGGCCGGGCACCGCGGTGCGGGCCATCGTGACCCGCGGCGGCGAATCCACCGACGTGGTGCCCGAGGTCGCGGAGGCCCGGTTCGGCCTCCGCGCCCCGGCCGCCGCGGACCTCGACCGGCTGGTCGCCGACGTGACCGCCTGTGCCGAGGGCGCGGCGCTGGCCACCGGCACGAAAGCAGTGGTCGGCCGGATCGGCCCGGACCACGCGCCGTTGCGGGACAATCCTGTGCTGACCGCCCGGTTCACCAGTCACCTGGCGGCGTGCGGCATGCACGCCGGCCCACCCGAGCCGGGCGCGGTCCCGGAGTGGTCGGAGGTGGGCGACGTGAGCGTCCGCGTCCCCACGCTGCACCCGTCGGTCGCGATCCTCGACCCGGCCCATGCGGTGGGCACCCCGGAGTTCGCCGCCGCGGCCGTGTCCGCGCGCGCCCGTTCGGTGCTGCTCGCGACCGGTGCCGCACTGGCCCGCACCGCGGTCGACCTGCTCGCGCACCCGGCGCTGGTGAGCCAGGCGTGGGACGGATTCACCGCACGGGCACGGGAGGAATGAGCGGCTATCGTGGCGAGATGAGCAACGTCGAGGCCGAGCCGGCTGAACTCACCTGCGGCGGGCCCCCGGGCGGGCCGGTCGAGGTCCTCGAAGCGCGTTCGGTGCCACTCGGCGGACCGCGGGCGATGCCGGTGCGCCGGACGCTGCCGCAGCGCAAGCGGTCCCTCATCGGCGCCTGGTGCTTCGCCGACCACTACGGCCCGGTCGATCCCGCGGTGAGCGGTGGCATGTCGGTCGGCCCGCACCCGCACACCGGGCTGCAGACGGTCAGCTGGCTGTTCGCCGGGGAGATCGAGCACCGCGACAGCCTCGGCACGCACGCGATGGTCCGTCCCGGTGAGCTCAACCTCATGACCGGTGGGCGCGGCATCTGCCATGAAGAGGTTTCGACCCCGGAAACCACCGCGCTGCACGGGGTTCAGCTCTGGGTCGCGTTGCCGGAGGAGCACCGCCACACCGGGCGCGGCTTCCAGCACCACGCACCCCCGGTCACCGCTCTGCCCGGCGCCACCGCCCGCGTCTTCCTGGGCACGCTGGCGGGCGAGACCTCACCGGTGCGCACGTACTCTCCCCTGCTCGGCGCGGAACTGGTCCTCGCCCCGGGCGCGGACCTGACCCTGGAAACGGAAGCCGGGTTCGAGCACGGCCTGCTGGTGGACTCCGGCGAGGTCACCTTCGCCGGCACCCCGCTCGGAAGCACCCAGCTCGGCTACCTCGGCACCGGCCACGCCACTCTCGCCGTGCGCAACCGCGCCGCGGTGCCGGCCCGTGTCCTGCTGCTCGGCGGGCCGCCGTTCGGCGAGGAAATCCTGATGTGGTGGAACTTCGTGGCCCGCAGCCACGAGGAGATCGTGGCCTTCCGCGAAGCGTGGGAAGCCGGCGCGGAGCAGTTCGGCGCGGTCGAACCGCACCCGGGCGGACCGGCGCGGCTGCCCGCCCCGGCGCTCCCGGCAGTGCGCATCAGGCCGCGCCCAAACCACTAGCGCGGCGGCCGGTTCGGCCGCTGGGTCCGTTGATCGACCACCGGTCCCGCGACCCGGGTCCGCACGCCGGACGGGTCGAAGTTCACCGGGCGCAGCGGGCCGGCGGCCAGCAACACCACCGCCGCCACGCCGAGTGCGGCCAGCGTCAGCGCGGCGACGAACCGGGCCGCGCCCGAGGTCGCCGAGGACAGCACCACGAAGCCGCCGAGCACCACGGCGGACGGCCCGGCCAGCGCGATCGCGGTCGTCACCGGCGGGATCCGCCTGCCGTCCGGGCGGCGGGCCGAGACGACCGCCGCGCCGGTGCACACCACCGCGGCCACCAGCAGTGCGCCGCCCACAGTGTCGGACAGGCGATGCCAGCCGAGCGCGACGGTCGCCGCGGCCACCCAGGCGACGCAAGGCACCCCCGCGGCGAGCACCCAGGTGCGCAACCTCGCGGGCAGCACCACGGCCAGCGCGAACAGCACTGCCGCCGCCGCGCTCACGTGCCCACTCGGGAAGCTGTTGTGGCCCGGGGCGCCGGATCCGTCGGTCACGTCCGGGCGCACGAGGACGTAGAGCTTGAGCAGCTGCGCCGCGGCCAGCGGCGCGAGAAGAAGCACCAGCGCGGTCACCCCCAGCGCGAACCTCCTGCGCACCAGCGCCAGCAGCAGCACCACGAGCCCGGTGCCGCCCAGCACCACCACCAGGTCGACCTGCCGCAGCGGCTGCGCCCAGTCCACAGTGGAGCGTCCGGCTGACTGTGCACTGTGGACGACGCCGTCCTCGGCCTGCTGTCCACTGGCTGTCCGCACGAAAAGCACGTAGGCCAGGGCGAACGCGGCCGCGAACCCCGCCGCGGCCGCAGCGAGCACCGCGCTACGCCACGTCCGCGGCGGCGCCAGTGCGTGCCGTGGCACACCGCCGGACGCGGGCGAAGCGGGCACGGGCACCGTCGCGGTGGTCCGGCCGGAGGTCATCCCGGGACTGATCACTGCCATGCCTTCGAGCATGGCCGCCGGATTTCGGCATCCGGTCCGGGCTGTGTCATGGTTGTGCAACAAGATCGCCCCGGTTCGCCGCGGCGCCCGGTTTTCCGAATAATGGCCGGGTGGCAGTGGTGCTGGTGGTGGAGGACGACGCGGCCGTGCGCGAGGGCCTGGAGCTGGCCCTGCGCAGGCAGCAGCACACCGTGCGCACCGCGGCGTCCGGGGAGGACGGGATGGCGCTGCTGCGTGAGCAGGCGCCGGAGATCGTGGTGCTGGATCTGATGCTGCCCGGCATGGACGGGTTCGAGACGTGCCGCCGGATGCGGGCGCTGGGCCAGGTGCCGATCATCATGCTCACCGCACGCAGCGACGATTTCGACGTGGTCGCCGGCCTCGAGGCGGGCGCGGACGACTACGTGGTGAAGCCGGTCGAGCCGCGGGTGCTGGATGCCCGGATCCGCGCGGTGCTGCGCCGGGCGGCCGGTGACCGCGACGCCCGCCCCGGCAGCACCGAACGGCACGGCGACCTGGAGATCGACCGGGCGGGCATGCGGGTGTGCAAGCACGGCGAGCCGGTCGCGCTGACCCCGACCGAGCTGAAGCTGCTGCTGGTGCTTTCGGGATCGCCGGGTCAGGTGCACAGCCGCCGCCAGCTGCTCACCGCGGTCTGGGGACACGACTACCTCGGCGACTCCCGGCTGGTCGACGCGTGCGTGCAGCGGCTGCGGGCGAAGATCGAGGACGTGCCCGCGCGGCCCGGCCACGTGCAGACGGTGCGCGGGTTCGGCTACCGGTTCGGCCGCTCGTGAGCGAGCGGCGTGGCGCCGGGCTGTGGCGGGCCGGGCTGCGTCCGCGGCTGGTCCTGTGGTTCGCGGCGATGACACTGGTCGGCGCGGCGGCCGCGGCGGGGGCGAGTTACGCCTCGGCCCGGACCACGATTCTGGCCGGTGTGCAGGACCCGGCCATGCTGCGGCTGCGCGACCAGGTCAGCGCCTACCTGCCGCAGATGACCCTGCCACCGGACCAGCAGCAGTTGGACAACCTGGTGGACAACCTCAAGGGCAGCACGGTGGCGGTGTACCGCGGGCTGCGCTCGCGGTCCGGCCTCGACCCGGCGGAGCTGCCCCCGGACCTGCGCACCCAGGTCGCCGCGAGCGAGAACATCCAGTTCCAGCGGGTGGTCACGGCCGGTACGCCGCAGCTGCTGATCGGGATGCCGGTGCTGCGGATCACCGGCACCGGCAGGCAGCACACCGGGGTCGAGGTCTACGAACGGGTGTCGCTGGCCGGGCCGCAGGCGTCGATCGAACAGCTGGCGGTGCGGGCCTGGCAGACGGCCGCGCTGGCGTTGCCGATCGCGGTCGCGCTCGCGCTGGTGGCCGCCAGCCAGGTGCTGCGCCCGGTGCGGGCGCTGAACACCGCCGCCCGCAAGCTCGGTCACGGCCAGCTCGACGTGCGGCTGCCGGCGAAGGGCTCGGACGAACTGGCCCAGCTGGTGACCACGTTCAACAGCACCGCCGCGGAGCTGGAACGCACCGTCGGCACGCTGCGGGCGATGGAAGCGGACGCGCGCCGGTTCGTGGCCGACGTCTCGCACGAGCTGCGCACACCGCTGGCCGCGATGAACGCGGTCACCGACGTGCTCGACGAGGACGCCGACCAGCTGCCCGCGGACACCGCGGTCGCCGCACGGCTGGTGTCCGCGGAGACGCGCCGGCTCACCCGGCTCGTGCAGGACCTCGTCGAGATCTCCCGGTTCGACGCCGGCCGCGCCGAGCTGCGGACGGAGGAGGCGGACGTGGCACAGGCGATGCGCGACAGCCTGGCCGCACGGGGCTGGTCGGACGCCGACGGCATCGAGACCGACCTGCCCGAAGGCGTCCTGACCGCCTTCGATCCACGCCGGCTGGACCTCGTCGTGGCCAATCTCGTGGGCAACGCGCTCCGGCACGGCGCCCCACCGGTCGACCTCCGGCTGACCGCCGACGAGGCGACGGTGCTGCTGACGGTCACCGACCACGGCCCGGGTGTCCCGGAAGACGTACTGCCGCACGTGTTCGACCGGTTCACCAAGGCGGACACGGCTCGGGCGCGGTCGGAGGGCAGCGGCCTCGGCCTGGCCATCGCACGCGAGAACGCCCGGCTGCACGGCGGGGAGCTCGAAGCGGCGAACACCGGCACCGGCGCGAGGTTCACGCTCCGGATGCCCCGCACCCCACGGGAGGCCCCATGAAGCGACTCCTGCTCAGTGCGCTCGCCCTGTCCGGCGTGCTCGTCGCGGGCTGCGGGGTGCAGCCGACCGGCGTCGTCCCGGCGGGCCCGGCGCCGGCCGGCTTCGGCAGCGGACGCGACAGCACCCAGCTGACGCTGTACTTCCTCTACGACGGCCGGCTCACGCCGGTCGCCCGGAACCAGGCCGACGAGGTCTCGCCCGACGCCGCGCTGAAAGCGCTGTTCCGCGGCCCGAGCGCGGCGGAATCCGCGAAGGGCTTCTTTTCCCTGCTGCCGTCCGGCAGCCCGGCGGTCTCGGTGGACACCGCCACCAGCCCGGTCACGGTGACCGTGCCGTATTCGGCGGAAACCCTCTATCCCAACGGGATGAACCAGATCGTCTGCACCACGATGGCCGCGCTCTCCGTGTCCGGGCTGGCATCCGGCGCGTACGGCATTTCCGTGCACGCCACGGACGTGCAGCTCGACAACCTCACCTGCGGCACGTTCTGAGCGTTCGGGCCCGGGGCCCGTTCAGTCCACAGTGGACAGTACTGTTGCGCCACTGCCGGTGGCGGGTCGGCGGACTGTGCGGCCGCCGCTGGACGCGGTCAGCCGCCCAGCAGCCCGCGCAGGTAGGCGGCCTGCCCGGCGTGCTGAAGATCGTCGGAGAGCACGCTGACCAGCCGCACCCCGAGCGTCACGGGTGGATCCCAGTTCTCGTCGATCACCCGCCCGAGGTCGGATCCGGAAAGCCCGGAAACCCAGTCGACGGTCTGCTCGTGCACCGCGTCGTGGTAGCCGATCAGGAGGTCGGGGTCGGTGATCCGCACCGCGGCGACGTCCTCGCTGCGGTGCCCGTATCCGATGTCCCCGGCCGGGAAGGGCAGGCCGAAGCGGCCGTGCCAGTCCTGGCCGGTCCAGACCTGCTCGAGGCCCGCCACCCCCGCGACGTGGTCGTCCTGCACCCGGGTGAGGTGCCAGACCAGCCAGGAGATCGAGTTGGCCTTTGGCCCGGGCCGGGCGACGAGCAGGTCGGCGGAGAGCCCGCCGACCGCGTCGTGCACGACCTCCCGGATCCGGCCGAAGCCGTCCACGAGCAGTTCGGCCACGTTCATCCGTGTTCCTCCTGAGGATCGTCCTCCGTCGATCATGGCCTACCCGCTGCCGCGCGCGGCAAACCGGTTCCCGCACTGCCCGCCTTCCGTTCCGGGCCGTGCCGTGCCGTGCCGCGGATCCTGCGGTCCGGCCGCGGGATCGGGTACCGTCGGCAGCGCACGCCCGGCGAAGGGAGCGACCCTCGTGGCGACCGGCACACCCCGCCTGCTGCCCGGATTCGGCACCCTCGCGGGCATCCCGATCCCGGGCTGGGCGGGCACGCTGCTCGCGGTGGTGTGCGCGGTGTCGGCGATCGTGGTGCTACTGCTGATCATCCGCAACCGGCGTCGCTGAGCGCTTCACCCGCTACTGGCGTCGCCGGGCGCGGCGTCCTCCCGGGTGAAGTGGCTGGTGATCACGTGGTCCTTGGCCGGTCCGCGCACCGTCCACTCCTGCCGCCAGCTCCGCCGGTCGAGCACGAGGTAGCCGCCGCGGTAGAAGTCCGCGCGGCAGGGATGCCCGGCCACCCACTCCCCGGTCGTCAGGTCGAGGTCGTGGAAGAACCCGCCGTGGTCGAAGTGCACCGCGGCCAGCCCGGCCCCGGTGATCCGGTAGTGCAGCGTGCGGCTGAACGGCCCGGTGTGCGTCCCGAGGTCCAGCTGCCCGGCCTCGTGGTAGACGAGCACCTCGTCCTCGAGCGTGAACGTCGCCTGTCCGCTCGCGCGCCCCAGGCCGGTCCCGTCGACCCCCGCGATGTCCCGCGCCAACCTCCACGTCCCGGCGAAGTACCCGGCGAGATCACTGAGGGGGAAGGCCACACCCCCATTGTGCGCCATCACCGGGCAAGGCAGGCAAGTCGGTGCGGACAGGCTCACAGCATCCCGCGGAAGTACGGACACCGACCGCGGACGGCTGCCGCTGGGACAGGCAGTCCACCGAGACTTGGTCCTCACCGCGCATTTCCACCCCCGGCACAGCCCGTCGAGAACCCGAACTCCCCCGGGCGCCCCTACCCACCGGCGCAGCCAGTCAGCAACCCCCGATCCCACCGCGAACCACCACCCACCGATGCAGCCCGTCAACAACCCCACGGCGATCCGCGAACAACCACCCACCGACACGCCCCGTCAACGACCCCCACCCGACCGCAAACCACTCACCGGCGCACAACCCCATTGCGCACCACAACCCACCAATGCAGCCCATCAACAATCCCACGGCCATCCGCGAACAACCACCCACCGACACGCCCCGTCAACGACCCCCACCCGACCGCAAACCACTCACCGGCGCACAACCCCATTGCGCACCACAACCCACCAATGCAGCCCATCAACAATCCCACGGCCATCCGCGAACAACCACCCACCGACACGCCCCGTCAACGCCCCCCCCGGCACAACCTCAACCCACTGCAAACCACCACCCACCGGCACAACCCGTCCCCCCGCCCCGGACACCACCCGCCGACAAACTCACGGCGATCCGCGAAGACGGCTGCCCGTCACGGGCTTCACCCCCGCCGCGAACCTGACTTCACCCGTCCTCGCCGCACCCCACCCGATCCACCCGATCACGCGCCGGCCCCCTTGCACCGCGACCCGGAGTGAACGGGACCTTCACTCCACCGGTCACCCCTTCGCCACCGCCGCCAGGGCGCCGGCAGGCCGCAGCGTGGTCACGCTCGGCGACCACGGCGGGGTTCGTCGCGGTTCGGGTGCGGTGTGACCGGGACGTTCGCGGCGACCTGGGCGGGGCGGGCCGCACCTGTCGGTCCTCCGGCCTAGAATCGGCCGGGTGGCGCACCCCGACCAGGCCGCACCGGCCACCCGTTCCCCCGCCCTCGAGACCCTGCAGCGCGTCTTCGGGTACGAGACGTTCCGCGGCGAGCAGGAGGAGATCGTCGAGCACGTCGTCTCCGGCGGCGACGCGCTCGTGCTCATGCCCACCGGCGGCGGAAAGTCGCTGTGCTACCAAATTCCCTCGCTCGTGCGCCCCGGGACCGGCGTGGTCGTGTCCCCGCTGATCGCGCTCATGCAGGACCAGGTCGACGCGCTGCGCAACCTCGGGGTGCGCGCCGGATTCCTCAACTCCACCCAGGATTTCGCACAGCGGCAGGAGGTGGAGGAGGCGTTCGTCGCCGGCGAGCTGGACCTGCTCTACCTCGCGCCGGAGCGGCTGTCGGTCGAGGCCACCGTGCGGCTGCTCGACCGCGGGAAGGTCGCGCTGTTCGCGATCGACGAGGCGCACTGCGTTTCCCAGTGGGGCCACGATTTCCGGCCCGACTACCTCATGCTCTCAGCACTGCACGAGCGCTGGCCCGACGTACCGCGGATCGCGCTCACCGCCACCGCCACCGAGGCCACGCACCAGGAGATCTCGACCCGGCTGGACCTCGGCGGCGCGCGGCATTTCGTCGCGAGCTTCGACCGGCCGAACATCCAGTACCGGATCGTGCCGAAGAACTCGCCGCAGAAGCAGCTGCTGGACCTGCTGCGCACCGAGCACCAGGGCGACGCGGGGATCGTGTACTGCCTGTCCCGAGCTTCGGTCGAGAAGACCGCGGATTTCCTGGTGCAGAACGGAATCACCGCAGTGCCCTACCACGCCGGGCTGGACAAGGCGACGCGCGCGGCCAACCAGTCGCGGTTCCTGCGCGAGGACGGGCTCGTCGTGGTCGCCACGATCGCGTTCGGCATGGGCATCGACAAACCCGACGTCCGGTTCGTCGCGCACCTCGACCTGCCCAAGTCCGTGGAGGGCTACTACCAGGAGACCGGCCGCGCGGGCCGCGACGGGTTGCCGTCCACCGCGTGGCTCGCCTACGGGCTGCAGGACGTGGTGCAGCAGCGCAAGATGATCGACAATTCCGAGGGCGGCGAGGCGCACCGGCGTCAGCAGGCCGCGCACCTCAACGCGATGCTGGCGCTGTGCGAGACGGTCTCCTGCCGCCGGGCGCGGATCCTCGCCTACTTCGGTCAGTCCGCGCAACCGTGCGGCAACTGCGACACCTGCCTGACCCCGCCGGAAAGCTGGGACGGCACCGTGCCCGCGCAAAAGCTGCTGTCCACTGTGGTCCGTCTCCGCAACGAGCGGCGGCAGCAGTTCGGCGCCGGTCAGATCATCGACATCCTGCTCGGCAAGACCACCCCCAAGGTCACCCAGTTCCGGCACGATTCACTCAAGGTGTTCGGAGTCGGCACCGAGCTGCGCGAGCCCGAGTGGCGCGCGGTGGTGCGCCAGCTGCTGGCCCAGAACCTGCTGGCGGTGGAAGGCGACTACGGCTCGCTGGTGCTGACGGACGGCTCCACGAGTGTGCTGAACGGTTCCCAGCAGGTGATGCTTCGCCGCGAACCCGAACGCGCCGCACGCGCCCCGAAAACCTCGCGCCGCGGCTCCCCCACCGCCGAACTCCCACCCGAGGCGGCCCCCCTGTTCGAACGCCTGCGCACCTGGCGAGCAGCCACGGCGAAGGAACAAGGCGTCCCCGCCTACGTCATCTTCCACGACGCCACGCTGCGCCAAATAGCCACCGAACGTCCGGCATCCCTGTCCGAACTGGGCACAGTGAACGGCGTCGGCGAAAACAAGCTGGCCAAGTACGGAGAAGGAGTACTCGCCACACTGACCACGGAGTGACGGCACCCCTCCCCGCCGAACGGTGCGAGCACCACCTGACCAGCGCGCTGTCTGCCGCCAGCCCGGCTCGACCCGGCTGCCAGAGTTGCCTACGCCCGCGACTCAGCCGCCACGGTCACCGCTGCCCTTCGGCTCAAACACCACGGTCACCGCGGCTACCCGGCTCGACCACTACGGTCACCGCCGCCACCGGACAGAACCACCACGGTTACTGCCGCTGCCCGACAGAACCACCACGGTCACCGCCACCACGGCTCGAAGGAGCGACCGCGCGCTTGGCGGCGGCGAGCGGATGGCAGCCCCGCACGACCGTTACGGCCTCGCACACTCGGTCCAGACTCACACGATCGTTGCGGGCCGGCACGATCGTTCCGGCCCCGCACAGTCGTCGGAGCAACGCACGATCGTTACGACCCCGCACAGTCGTCGGGGCCACGCACGATCGTTACGACCCGGCACGGTCTTTGCAGCTTCGTACGATCATTGCGGCCCGGCACAGCCGTCGCGGCCACGCACGATCGTTGCGGCCGCTCACGCTCGTTACAACCACACACAGTCGCCGCGGCCACGCACAGCCGCCGCGGCCACGCACGATCGTCGCGGCCCGGCTCCGGCTGGCCGACTCGAACGGACGGCCGCTCTTCCGCCACAGCTGCCCACCTCAGTCACCCGCCGGGATAGCCGCGTTCACCAGCCGCCGCATCGGACTCGACCTCAGCCTCGCAACGGCCACCACCACAGTCCCTGAAAACTCCGCGCGAAACCGAACCCCCGAAAGAGCCTTCACGAACGCCGGCAGCCCCCGCGCCACACGGCGCATCTGCTGGTGAGAAGCGGGGTCACTGCCCAGGGCGGGGGCGGGTCGCGTCCGAGACCTTGCGTACTGCTCCGGACAGCTGGGTGTGGTAGCGGCCCTTCGTTTTGCCGTCCACGAAGCTGGCGGCCTTGCCCACTGCCTGGTTGACCTTCTCCGGGTTGCGGCGCACGTAGGAACTCACCGCGCTCGCGGCGCCGGCCAGCACGGTCAGTCGTTTCATCATCGCCATGGCGGTCCTCCTGGAATCGCGGGCCTCTCCCGGTTCAACGTGGGTCCCCGGCACACAGTTCCCGAAACCCCCGGCGGCGGACCGGTGCGAAATACCGCGACGCGGGCCGCCGCCGGGCGGCATGATGCACCCGTGCGCGACCTGACCGCCCTGCCCAAGGCCCATCTGCACGTCCACCTCGAGAGTACGATGCGTCCCACCACCCGCCGTGAGCTGGCCGACGCGCACGGGATACGGCTGCCCGTCACCCAGCCGGGGTTCGACGGGTTCCGGGCGTTCGCCGAGCACAACCGGCTCACCCGCGCGTGCCTGGGGCGGCCCGAGGACTTTGTCCGGCTCGCGCGCGAATTCTGTGCCGACGAGGCCGCGCAAGGCACCCGCTACGCGGAGGTCACCTTCACCGCCGCCTCGCACGGAGAACGGCTGGGAGACCCGGAAATGCCGCTTGCCTCCGTCCTCAAAGGACTAGACGAGGGCGGTCAGCGGCACGGACTCGCGTGGCGGCTCATCCTGGACCATTCGCGGCGCCGGTCGGTCGAGCGGGCGTGGCGGACGGCCGAACTCGCTGCCGCGCACCCGCAGGTCGTGGCGATCGGGATGGCCGGCGAGGAACGGCACTCCCTCGCGCCGTTCGCCGAAGTCCTCGCCCACGCCCGGGAAACCGGCCTCCACCTGGTGCATCACGCGGGCGAGGACGCCGGGCCGGACAGCATCCGCGAGGCCCTCGGGCTCGGGCACGCCGAACGGCTCGGGCACGGCATCCGCGTGCTGGACGACCCCGCGCTGACCGTCGAGGTCGCCCGGCGCGGGATCGCGCTGGAGGTGTGCCCGTCGTCGAACGTCTCGCTCGGGCTCGTGCCCTCACTGCCGCAGCACCCGCTCCCCCGGCTCGTCGGCGCCGGGCTGACCGTCACGCTCAACACCGATGTCCCGGACGTCACCGGCACCACACTCACCGGCGAATTCCGCCGCGCCAGGGAGGTTTTCGGCTTCGACGACGTCACCCTGGCCCGGATGGCCTCCGCCGCGGTCAGCGCCTCCTTCGCACCGGAGGCAGTGAAAACCGCACTGCACAAGGGAATCGACGAATGGCTCACACCGGCAGCAGGCGGGTGACGAGGGTGCCCAGCTGCTGCGCAGTGCGGCATTCGTGCATCGGCACCAGCTCGGCGTAGGCGGCAGCCGCGGAATCGCCGGTGGACCACAGCGAGCGCCGTTCCGGGTTGAGCCAGTGGACGTGCCGGGCTCGGTCGCGGATCGCGCGGACGGCGTCGAGATTCGGATCTCCCCCGTTGGTCCGCGCGTCACCGAGGATGAGCACCGAGGTGCGCGGCCCGACCGCGTCGAGCCAGCCTTCGGTGAACTGGCGCAGTGCACCGCCGTAATCGCTGTGCCCGTCCCAGCGGATCACCGCCGCCTCGCTGAGCATCCGCGCGCCGAGCTGCGCCGGGTCGGCCGCACCGGCGTCGATGAGGTGCGTGACCTCGTCGGTGCTGTCCACGAAGGCGAACACCCGGACCTTGGCGAACTGGTCGCGCAACGCCTGCACCAGCAGCATCGTGAAGTTCGCGAATCCGGCCACCGAGCCGGAAAGATCGCACAGCAGCACGATTTCCGGCCTGCCGGGCCGTCGGTGTCGGTACGCCGGGCGCAGCGGCACCCCACCGGTGGACAGCGAACGCCGCAGCGTGCGCCGGAGATCGATCTGCCCGCGTGTCGTGCGTTTGCGGCGAGCGGCGAGCCGCGTGGCCAGCTTGCGGGACAACGGCTGGATGGTGCGGCGCAGTTCGGCGAGCTGGGCCCGGCTGGCCATCAGGAAGTCCACGCGGTCGGCGGCGGGGGCGACCGCGTGCTGGGTGATCCGCTCGCGTCCCCGCACCTCCGAGGCCCGCCGGCGCGCCTCCGTCCGCACCCGGCCGCGGAAGTCCTCGACCCGGCGGCGTACTTCGTCGCGGGCGAGCCGGTCGGTGAAGTCGCCGTCGCCGAAACCGCCCGCGCGCATCGCCTCGAGCACGCGCACGATCAACGTCTGCGGCTGCAACCGGTCCAGCGTCTGGTGTGCGGAGAATCCCCCGCCCGCCCCGTTCGGCGACCCGTACTGGCCGAGCAGGTCCACGGCGAGCCCGGCCAGCTGCGCGAGGGCACGCTCGTCGCCTTCGGCCAGCGCGGCCGCGAGCGCTTCCCGCAGCTCGTCGCGGTCTCGCGGCGGATCGTCGCGGGCCAGCTCCGGTGCGCCGACCCCGGCTGGGAAGTAGAGGTCGAACACGGCGTCGAACACCGACCGCTGCCCGCCCCTGCGCACGAGCGCGGCCGCGAGCCCTTCGCGCACCAGCTCGCGGTCCTCGAAGCCGAGCACCGCCAAGGCGGCCGCGGCGTCCGCGGTCTCACTCGGCCCGGCCGGGATCCCGTGGCCGCGCAGGGCGCGCACGAACTCCGTGAGCCGGCCGGTGAAGGTCACGAAGCGTCCAGCACCCGGTCGAGATCCAGGCCGGCACTGGCCTTCGCGATGTCGTCCTGGTGTTTCAGCACGACGCCGAGACTGTCGCGCACCACCTGCTCGCCGAGCGAGCCCGCACCGAGTTCGAGCAGCGTGCGCGCCCAGTCGACGGTCTCCGCGACGGACGGCAGCTTGCGCAGGTCCATCGCGCGCAGCGCGGCCACGATCCGGACCACCGAATCGGCCAGCGCGTCCTCGATCCCGGGCACCTTGAGCGCGACGATGGCACGCTCCAGCTCCTCGTCCGGGAAATCGATGTGCAGGAACAGGCACCGCCGCCTCAGCGCCTCGGACAGCTCACGGGTGGCGTTCGAGGTGAGCACCACGAACGGAGTCCGCTCCGCGGTGATCGTGCCCAGCTCGGGCACCGTGACCTGGAAGTCGCCGAGCACCTCCAGCAGCAGGCCCTCGACCTCCACGTCGGCCTTGTCGGTCTCGTCCACCAGCAGCACGGTCGGCTCGGTGCCGGAGATGGCGGTCAGCAGCGGGCGGCGCAGCAGGAACTCCTCGCCGAAGATGTCGGTACGCGCCTCGTCCCACGTCTCGTCCCGCCCGGCGGTGATCCGCAGCAGCTGCTTGGCGTGGTTCCACTCGTAGAGTGCGCGTGCCTCGTCGATGCCCTCGTAGCACTGCAGCCGCACCAGCCGCGACCCGCTGACCTGGGCGACCGCCTTGGCCAGCTCGGTCTTGCCCACTCCGGCCGGTCCCTCGACCAGCAGCGGTTTGCCCAGCCGATCGGCCAGGAACACGGTGGTCGCCACCGCCTTCGACGCGAGGTAGCCGGCCTCGGCCAGCTTCGCCGACACGTCCCGCACGGACGTGAAGAACCCGGTGCCCATCCGACCTCCCTAAGCACACGCTTACCAGCACTGTACTGGTCCGGCCGCGGCCGCGGATAGCATCCTCGCGTGACCTACGTTGCGGCGAACACCCGATACGACTCCATGCCCTACCGCCGGTGCGGACGCAGCGGGCTGCTGCTGCCCGCGATCTCGCTCGGCCTGTGGCACAACTTCGGGCACGACCGCCCGCTGACCGTGCAGCGCGAGATCGCGCGGCGCGCCTTCGACCTCGGCATCACACACTTCGACCTGGCGAACAACTACGGCCCGCCCTACGGTTCGGCCGAGGAGAACTTCGGCCGGCTGCTCGCCACGGATTTCCGGCCGCACCGCGACGAGCTGGTGATCTCCACCAAGGCCGGCTACGACATGTGGCCCGGCCCGTACGGCAACTGGGGTTCGCGCAAGTACCTGCTGGCCAGCCTCGACCAGTCGCTGGGCCGGATGGGGCTGGACTACGTCGACATCTTCTACTCGCACCGGGTCGACCCGGAGACGCCGCTGGAGGAAACCGTCGGCGCGCTCGACCGCGCGGTCCGCTCCGGCAAGGCGCTGTACGTGGGCATCTCCTCCTACAACTCCGAGCGCACCGCGGAGGCCGCCCGGCTGCTGCGCGAACTGGGCACCCCGCTGCTGATCCACCAGCCGTCGTACTCGATGTTCAACCGGTGGACCGAATCCGACGGACTCCTGGACACCCTGGCCGGCGTGGGTGCGGGCTGCATCGCCTTCTCCCCGCTCGCGCAGGGCCTGCTGACCGACCGGTACCTCGGCGGCGTCCCGGCGGATTCCCGCGCCGCGCAAGGAAAATCGCTCAAGCCGGAGACGATCACTGAGGAGAAGCTCGGCAAGATCCGGGCCCTGCACGAGATCGCCCGCCGCCGTGGGCAGAGCCTGGCCCAGCTCGCACTCGCCTGGGCGCTGCGGGATCCGCGGATGACTTCGCTGGTGATCGGCGCCAGCAGCGTCCGGCAGCTGGACGACAACGTGGCGGCACTGGACAACCTCGAGTTCACCGCGGACGAGCTCGCCGAGATCGACCAGTACGCCACGGAATCCGGCATCAACATCTGGAAGCGCTCCACCGACGCCTGACCCACGCTTGACCCACTGTGCAGGCTCCCTTCCGGTCACCCGAGTCCGTGAAGGGGGCCTGCCCGGCTGTCAGCCCCGGGCAGTGCGGATCCGCTCGACCGCCCAGTCCGCCCATTCACGCTCCATGGCGGCGTGGCGCTTGCCCCATTCCAGGACCAGCCTGCCGAACACGGCCGAATCGCTGTCGTCCCAGTCGACGGACTCGTCGATCGAGGCCAGGTGCCCGGCCAGTTCGTCGGCACTCTCCGCGTATCTGCGCACGTACTCCCGGGCCTGCACCGGGGCGACCTCGCCCAGGAAGTAGATCCGCAGCAGGGTTTCGCTGCGCGGCGACGGCGGCGCCCAGGGTTCGAGCAGCCACGCCCGCAGCTCGGCGCGCCCTTCACCGGTGATCGCGTACTCCTTGCGCCCGCGCGGGCCCTCCGAGACCACCTCGATCAGCCCGGATTTCTCCAACTTGCCCAGCTCGCCGTAAAGCTGGCTCTGCGTGGCCGACCAGACGTTCGCCATCGCCGTCTCGAAGCGTTTCAGCAGGTCGTAGCCGCTGCCGGGGGCTTCGGCCAGCAACCCGAGCACGGCATGTCGCAAGGTCATGCCGGCAGCCTACCTTCCACTATTGACATGTGCACTCCGGACGTTCTAGTTTCGACATGTCACTATAGGAGTGTCAGCGAGGGGTCGGCGATGAACTACCTGAAGAGCTTTCTCCCGTGGATCGTGTTCGCGATCGTGTCCACGCAGGCGGACTGGCGCTGGTCCGGGCTCGTCGGCCTGGTGCTGGCCGGCGGGCTGCTCGCGGTGGCCCGCAGGGAAGGGCGGGGCTGGGACTGCCTCGTGATCGAGCTCTCCGCGCTGGGCTTCTTCACGGTGCTCACCGTTTTTTCGCTCAGCAACCCGGATTCGCCGCTGCGGGAGTACGTGGGTGCGAGCTCCGACGTCTGGCTGGCGATCACCGCATGGGGCTCGATCGCGCTGCGCCGCCCGTTCACCCTCGGGATCGCGAAAACCACGACGCCCCAGCACCTCTGGCAGCGGCCCGCGTTCCGGCGCACCAACCTCGTCATCACCGCGGTCTGGGCATCGAGCCTGACCGTGGCCGGCGTCGCGGGTTCGCTGCTGCTGGGTTACGCCCCGCACGCCACCATCGCGCTGATCGCACTGAAAATCCTCGCCTTCGTGGTCCCCGTCGTCTTCACCATCCGCTATGTCACCCATGTCCGGGCCCGTGCCCAGAAAGCCGCGTGAACCGTGACCACCACCGACTTCCACCTCTCCGGCAACTACGCCCCGGTGCACGACGAGCTCACCGCCTACGACCTGCCGGTCACCGGCACGCTGCCGCCGGAACTCACCGGCTGGTACCTGCGCAACGGGCCGAACCCCCGCCAGGACAGCGCGCACTGGTTCACCGGCGACGGCATGGTGCACGGCGTGCGGCTCGAGCACGGCCGCGCCGCCTGGTACCGCAACCGCTGGGTGCGCACGGACAGCTTCGCCGATCCCGAGATGAAGGTGTACCAACCGGACGGAACGCGGAACCTGCGGGCCAGCAACGCCAACACCCACGTCGTCAACCACGCCGGGCGCACCCTCGCGCTCGTGGAATCGTCGCTGCCGTACGAAATCACCCGGGAGCTCGACACCGTGGGCGGCTACGACTTCGGCGGCGCGCTCGCCGATTCGATGACCGCGCATCCGAAGATCTGCCCGGAAACCGGCGAGCTGCACTTCTTCGGCTACGGCAGCATCACCGCCCCGCACGTGAGCTACTACCGCGCCGACGCGAACGGGAAACTCGTGGTGCGCCAGCCGATCGACGTGCCAGGGCTGACGATGATGCACGACTTCGCGCTCACCCGGTCGCATGTGGTCTTCTTCGACCTGCCCGTGGTGTTCGACCGCGGAATGGCCGACGGCGGGATGCCCTACCGCTGGAGCGACACCTACGGTGCCCGGCTCGGCGTCCTGCGCCGTGACGACCCGGCAGGCGGCGTTCGCTGGGTGAACGTGAACCCGTGCTACGTCTTCCACACGCTCAACGCGTACGACACCAGCGACGGCCGGATCGTGGCGCACGTGGTCCGCTACGACTACGTCTTCCGGCCCGGGCACCGCGAACCGGACGGGCAGCTCTGGCGCTGGACGATCGACCCGGCCGCGGGCACCGTGACCGAGGACCGGCTCGACGAGCGCGACGGCGAGTTCCCGCGGATCGACGACCGGCTCGCCGGCCTCGACGCCCGGTTCGGCCACCTCACCGCGGCCGGCACGGACGGCCGGCGCTCGCTGCGCCGGTACGACCTGCACACCGGCACGGCGAGCGAGCACCTGTTCGCGCCCGGTCAGGTGCCGGGTGAAGCGGTGTTCGTGCCGGCCGACAGCACCCCGGGTGGTGCCGGCTGGCTGCTGAGCTACGTCTACGACGCCGCCGAGGACCGCAGCGACCTGGTGGTGCTCGACGCCCAGGACGTCGCCGCGGACCCGGTCGCCACCGTGCACCTGCCAGCCCGGGTTCCTGCCGGGTTCCACGGCAACTGGCTTCCCGAGGACTGAGCCTCCCGCGCGCCGTCGGCCCGTCCCGCCGCGAAGCCCGTATCGTCGGCGGGACCATCCGGGCACCGTCGCCGCCACTACCGGGCGGGGGAAACGGAGGTTTCCTGCCGAAGGGGCGGCGCAGCCGGATACCGTGGCGAGGACGGACATCGGCAGCGGGAAGTCGGTTAGCGGGAAGGAAGCGCAGCAGGTGGCAGGCGCGGGGACTCCGCCGGTCGGCACGCCGGCCGGGATGCGCAGGATCAACCAGCGGGCCGTGCTCGAGCTGCTGCGCCGTGCCGGGCCGGCGACCCGCCCGCAGGTGGCCAAGGAGACCGGGCTGTCGAAGCCGACGGTGAGCCAGGCGCTGCTCGCGCTGGAGTCGGCGGGCCTCGCCCGGCCGACCGGGCACACCTCGACCGGCACCGGCCGGTCGGCGGTGCTCTACGAGGCGGACCCCACCGCGGGGTACGTACTGGGCCTCGACATCGGACGCGAGCGCCTGCGGGCGGCCGTGGCCGACCTCGGCCGGACCACGGTGGCGCGCCGCGACGTGCGCAACACCGCCCGTTCCGCCACCGCGCTGGTCGCCTCGGTCGGCCGGCTGGCCACCGAACTGGTCGCCGAGGCCGGGCTGGCCCAGAGTGACATCGTCGTCCGCGTGCTCGGCTCCCCCGGGGTGGCCGATCCGGCGAAACGCTGCTTCCGGCACGCGCCGAACCTGCCCGGCTGGGGCCGTGCCGGGCTGCTCGACGACCTGGAGCAGGCGCTCGGGCCGGATCTGCTGGTGGAGAACGACGCGAACCTCACCGCGGTCGGTGAATGGGAGAGCGGCGCGGCCCGCGGCGCCTCCGTGGTCGGCTGCGTGACCATCGGCACCGGCGTCGGCATGGGCCTGATGGTCGACGGCCGGGTGTTCCGCGGCGCGACCGGCGCGGCCGGCGAGATCGGGTACCTGCCCTACGGGCGTACCCGGGCCACCGACGAGCCCGCGGAGCCCCCGGCCCGCGGTCACCTCGAGGAGGCCACCGCGGCCCAGTCGGTGGTCCGCGGCGCCCGGGAACTGGGCCTGGGCACGGCGAAATCGGCCCGCGAGGTCTTCCGGCTCGCCCGCGAGGGCGACGAGGTGGCCCAGCGCGTGGTGGCCGCGGAGGCCGACCGGCTCGCCTACACGGTGGCCTCGGTGGCCGCCGTCGTCGACCCGGACCTGATCGTGCTCGGCGGCGGCGTCGGCACCGCGGCCGACCTGCTGCTGGACCAGATCGACCGGGCACTGCGCTCCTTCACCCCGCTGGTACCCACCGTGGTCCCGGGTGAACTGGGCGACGACGGCGTGCTGACCGGCGCGATCAGCGTCGGCCTGCGCGCGGCCGAGCGGCTGGTGTTCGAGCGGCGGGTCGGCGCGGCCTGAAAGCCGTCAAGAGGGCCTGGCCGGACTCGAGTTTCCGCAAGGAGACGTGCCACCGCCCGGGTGACCGCGTCGCAGCCGCGGAAGGGGCCGGTGGACCGGTAGGTTGCACGCATGATCGGACTGCCCGACACCATCACCGCCTGTCTGTTCGACCTGGACGGCGTGCTGACCGGGACGGCCGTGCTCCACCGCGAGGCGTGGAAGCGGACGTTCGACGAGTTCCTGCGCAAGCGGGACGGTGAGGCCTTCCAGGAGTTCACCGACCACGACTACGCGGCCCATGTGGACGGCCGGCCGCGCGCGGACGGCGTCCGCGAGTTCCTGCGCTCGCGGAGCATCGAGCTGCCCGAGGGCACCCCGGACGACGGCGTGGACGAACCGACCGTCAACGGCATCGGCAACCGCAAGAACGAACTGGTCCTCAAGATCATCGACGAGAAGGGCGTGAACCCGTACCCGGGCTCGGTGCGCTACCTCGAGCAGGCGCAGCGGGCCGGGCTGAAGATCGCGGTGGTCACCTCCTCGGCCAACGGCGCGAAGGTGCTCGACGCCGCCGACCTTTCCCGGTTCGTACAGGCCCGCGTCGACGGCCTGGTGATCCGCCGCGACGGCCTGCGCGGCAAGCCGGCCCCCGATTCGTTCCTCGAGGGCGCGAAGGAGCTCGGCGTACGACCCGAGCAGGCCGCGGTGTTCGAGGACGCGCAATCCGGCGTGCAGGCGGGCAAGGCCGGCGGTTTCGGCTACGTCGTGGGCGTCAACCGCGCGGACCAGGCCGGCGAACTGCGTGCGCACGGCGCGGACGTCGTGGTCGACGACCTCGCCGAACTGCTGGAGGGAACAGAGTGACGGAAACGGAATTCGGCTACGAGTGCGCACCGTGGGAGCTGCGGTGGCGCGGTCTGGACGTGGACGCGCTGCAGCGCACCGAATCGGCGTTCGCGCTGTCCAACGGGCACATCGGCATGCGCGGCACGCTGGAGGAGGGTGAGCCGTGCGGGCTGCCGGGCACCTACCTCAACGGGTTCTACGAACAGCACGAGCTGCCCTACGCCGAAGGCGGCTACGGCTATCCCGAAGAGGGCCAGACCGTCGTCAACGTGACCGACGGCAAGATCCTCCGGCTGCTCGTCGAGGACGAGCCGCTGGACATGCGCTACGGGGTGGCGACCGCGCACGACCGGGTGCTCGACTTCCGCTCCGGCACACTGCGCCGGGTCACCGAATGGTCCTCCCCCACCGGACGGCGGGTACGGGTCACCACCGAACGGCTGGTGTCGTTCACCCAGCGTGCGGTGGCGGCCATCCGGTACGACGTCGAGCCACTGGACGAGGACCTGCAGCTGGTGGTGCAGTCGGACCTGCTGGCGAACGAGCCGATCACGTCCGACACCCGGGACCCGCGGGTGGCCGCCGCGCTGGACGCGCCGCTGGTGGCGCAGTTCTGCCAGGCCATGGAGCACCACGCCGTGCTGGTGCACGAGACCCGGGCGTCCGGACTGCGTGTGGCCGCGGCGATGGACCACACGATCGAGGTGGACAACGGGCTGCGCACCCACATCCAGGCCGAGGGCGACCTCGCCCGGCTCACCGCCGCGGTGGACGTGCGCAAGGGCGGACGGCTGCGGATCACCAAGTTCCTCGCCTACGGCTGGTCCGCGCAGCGGTCCGTGCCGGCGCTGCGCGCGCAGGTGGAGGCCGCGCTGGCCGGCGGACGGCAGACCACGTGGGAAGGTCTGATCGCCGAGCAGCGGGAGTTCCTCGACCATTTCTGGGCCACGTCGGACATCGAGATCGACGGCGATCCGGAACTGCAGCAGGCCGTGCGGTTCGCGCTGTTCCACCTGCTGCAGGCCGGTGCCCGCGGCGAGACGCGGGCGATCGCCGGCAAGGGCCTCACCGGACCGGGCTACGACGGGCACGCGTTCTGGGACACCGAAACGTTCGTACTGCCGGTGCTGACCTACACCATGCCGGACGCGGCCCGTGACGCCCTCCGCTGGCGGCATTCCACTTTGGACAAGGCGAGGGCGCGGGCGGAGCAGCTGGGGCTGCGCGGCGCGGCGTTCCCGTGGCGGTCCATCAACGGGGCGGAATGCTCGGCGTACTGGCCCGCGGGGACCGCGGCGTTCCACGTCAGCGCGGACATCGCCGACGCGGTGCTGCGGTACGTCAACGCCACCGGCGACACCGACTTCGAACGCGCCTGTGGGACCGAACTGCTGGTCGAGACGGCCCGGTTGTGGGCCTCCCTCGGGCATTTCGACCACCACGGGCACTTCCGGATCGACGGCGTGACCGGCCCGGACGAGTACTCCGCGGTGGCAGACAACAACGTCTACACCAACCTGATGGCCCGGCGGAACCTGTCCGCCGCGGCCGAAGCGTGCGAACGGCACGCGGACATCGCCGCGCAGTTCGAGGTGGACACAGCGGAACTCGACTCGTGGCGCGCGGCCGCGGATGCGATGGCGTTGCCCTACGACCAGGAACTCGGCGTGCATCCGCAGTCGGAGGGTTTCCTGCAGCACGACGAGTGGGATTTCGCCGGCACCGCCGAGGAGTTCTACCCGCTGCTGCTGAACTACCCGTACTTCGACCTGTACCGCAAGCAGGTGGTGAAGCAGGCGGATCTCGTGCTGGCTCTGCACCTGTGCGGGGATTCCTTCAGCCCGGAGGAGAAGGCCCGCGATTTCGCCTACTACGAGGCGCGGACGGTGCGGGATTCGTCGCTGTCGGCGGGCACCCAGGCGGTGATCGCGGCCGAGGTCGGGCACGTGCAGCTGGCCTACGACTACCTGGCCGAGGCGGCGCTCACGGACCTGCACGACGTGCACAACAACGTGCGCAACGGCCTGCACATGGCGTCACTGGCGGGCGCGTGGCAGGGCGCGGTGGCCGGTTTCGGCGGCCTGCGCGACTACGGCGGTCAGCTGTCGTTCGCGCCGCGCCTGCCGGAAGAACTCGGCCGCCTGACTTTCCGCCTGACCTTCCGCGGCACCCGCTTCCAGGTCTCGATCGCCCCGGCCGAGGCGACCTACCAGGTCCTCGAAGGCCCCGCCCTGGACCTGATCCACCACGGCGAACGCTTCACGGTGACGACCGAACCCAGCACGCTGCCCGTCCCCACCCCGGCCGCGGGCCCACCCCCCAGCCAACCCCCGGGCCGCGGCCCCGCACGGCGAGATGCCTCGAAGGTCCGCCAGTTCATGAAGGGCACCTGAGGCACCGGGGCGCCACGGATCCCGGCGGGTGGCTACTCCGCTGCCCGGCATCCGGTGGGGCCTCGGTCCAGTGGGTAGTCGAGGTGCCGCTGGGCCAGGGCTTCGCTGGACCGACGGCGTCAGCTGGGCCGAGGACTCAGCTGCACTATCAGGTCCGGCTGACCGTGGTTTCCCACTACACCGAGATTTCACCCGCACAACGGGCTCCACTCGGACCACAGGCTCCGGCCGGATTGCGCGCTTGAGCCACACCACAGGCGCCGGCTGGGCCCCGCTTCAGCCGCATCACGGGCTCCGGAGGGGTTGCGCGCTTCAGCTGAGCCGCGGACTCCGGTCGAGCCGGACCGGACCGCCTCCGGCCCGGCGAGGCGTCTTGGCATGACTGGTCCGCTTCCGCCGGCAGCCGATCGTCGGCGGTCAGCTCGCCGGCGGCGTTTCGTCCGGCTTCGGGTGGCCGTGGTGCTCCACGGTGCCCGGTGGGGGCTCGACCTCCTCGGTGCGGGCCGGGGTCAGGTCGGGGCCGGGGGCGGTGGGGACCTCGCCGGTCAGGTCGTCCGTGGCGGGCAGGCCGGGGGTCTCGGGGCGCCGGCGGGGCCGCGTAAGGGGGTCGAGCCGGTCCTCGTCCTCGTCGTGCGGGTCACGGGGGAACAGGTCGCTGCGTGAAGTCATGGTCTCGGCTCCCCTCGTCCTTCCCGTCCGTGCCCAGGGATCACGCGGCCGGACGGGACTGCCGTTTTCCCGTGGTGCCATCGGTCAGGCGGTCCAGCAGGGTCAGCAGCAGGCCATCGCGCGTGGACCACGGGCAGATCGCCACGGTACCGCCCGAAACGGTCAGCAGGGCCTCGGCCACCACCGCACCGCCGAGGGCCTGCTGCGCCCGCTGGCGGGAAATGCCGGGCAGCTTCGCCCGGCGCGACGACGGCATGGCGGCCAGCCGCGGAATCCACGCCCGCAGATCGTCCAGGTGCAGCTCACGCTCCTTGCCCGGGCGGTCGCCGGCCAGGCGGGCCAGCTGCCGCAGCACCTTCGAGCAGCCCACGACACGGTGTTCGACCAGTTCGGCGGTAGCGTCGCTCAGCGCGTCGGTCACCTCGGCCAGGACGTGCTCACGCAGCGCACGGACCTGCTTGCCGCGCACCGGCGGCTCGGCCGGGAACCAGTCCCGGGTCACCGAACGAGCGCCGAGCGGCAGGGAGCGGGCGAACGTCGCCTGTTCGCCGGCGCCCGAGGAGAGTTCGACCGTGCCACCGCCGATGTCCAACGCCAGCAGCGGACCGGCCGCGGCGCCGTACCAGCGGCGCGCGCCGACGTAGGTCAGCTCCGCTTCCCTCCGGCCGGACAGGAACCGCAGCTCCACACCGGTGTCGCGCGCGACGCGGCGGACGACCTCCGCGGCGTTGGCCGCATCCCGGATCGAGGACGTGGCCAGCGGGAACACTTCCCGGACGCCGTGCTCCCGGGCGACCGCCATACCTTCGGCGACCGCGGCCGAGATCGCGCCGATGCCCCGAGCGCACAGCTGCCCCTCGTCGTTCAGCGAACGGTCGAGCCGCAACCGCGTCTGATGCGTCAACGCGGGATCCAGGGGCGACCCGCCGGGTTCGAGCACGACAAGCCTCGCGCTGAACGAACCGACGTCCAGCACGCCCACAGCGGGTCCCACGACTCTGCCCACGGTCCGGCCAACCTCACTTCCGCCCACGCCCCCGGATTCCCCGGTGAACCGTTCCTACACCCACCGGCACACCCGGTGCGGCGGGTTCACGGCTTTCGAACGGCGGCACAGGTCCAGCCGGTAAGGCTATCCGATCAGCTCCCGCAGCTGCGAAACCGCCGCGACACGGGCCTCCCGCCCGGGCAGCAGCGGGTTCACCACCAGGGTGCTCACCCCCGCCTCGGCGAACGCCGCCACCCGCTCCTTCACGTAGCTCGCGGGACCGACCAGCGAGATCGCCCGCAGCAGCTCCTCCGGTACGGCCGCGGCCGCCTCCTCCTTCTTGCCGTCGAGGTAGAGGTCCTGGATCCGCTTCGCTTCATCCTCGTAGCCGTAACGGGTCGCGAGCGTGTTGTAGAAGTTCTTGCCCCGTGCACCCATCCCGCCGACGTACAGCGCGACCATCGGCCGCAGGTGGTCGAGCAGGTGATCCACGTCCTCGCCGATGGCCAGCGCGGGACCGGCGAACACCTCCAGCTCGCCCAGCGCCGGATCCCGTTTGGCCTTGCCCTCGGCGAGCGCGGCACCCCAGACGTCCGCGGCCCGTTCGGGATGGAAGAAGATCGGCTCCCAGCCTTCGGCCAGCTCGGCGGTGAGCGCGACGTTCTTCGGCCCGAGCGCGGCCAGCAGGATCGGGATCCGCTCGCGCACCGGGTGGTTGATCAGCTTGAGCGGTTTGCCCAGCCCGGTACCCTGCTCGGCGGGCAGCGGGATGGTGTAGTGGCGGCCCTGGTGCTCCACCCGCTCGCGGCGCCACACCTGGCGGCAGATGTCCACGATCTCCCGGGTGCGGGCCAGCGGCGCGTCGTACTTCACGCCGTGGAACCCTTCGATCACCTGCGGCCCGGACGCGCCGAGGCCGAGCGTGAACCGGCCGCCGGACACGAAGTCCAGCCCGGCCGCGGTCATCGCGGTCAGGCTCGGCGTGCGGGTGTAGATCTGGAAGATGCCCGAGGCGAGCTGGACCCGCTCGGTCTTCGCCGCCAGGTACCCGAGCTGGCTGACCGCGTCGAAGCTGTAGGCCTCGGGCACGAACACGATGTCGAGCCCGGCCTTTTCGAGCTCGACCACGTCCGCGACGCTCTCCTCGAACCCGCCTGAGTAGTTGATGCCCGTGCCGATCCTCATCGATCCCTCATTCCGTGCCGGTCCGCCGGTCGTCCACAGTGACTAAGCGCGCGCTTATTATGGCCCGATCCGGGCCCGCGCGCTGCGGTGCACGTCACAGGGCCCCACCACCCACCGCGGGCAGGACCTCTCCGCGGACCTCCCCGAAGCCGATCCGCGCACCGTCCGGTCCGGGTGCGGTCGCGCCGAGCACGACCTCGTCGCCGTCCTCGAGGAACGTCCGGCTCGCACCGCCGCCGATCGCGAACGGTTCCCGCCCGCCCCAGCTCAGCTCCAGCAGCGAACCCCGCTGGTCCTTCTCCGGCCCGGTGACGGTGCCGGACGCGTACAGGTCACCGGTGCGCAGACTCGCGCCGTTGACCGTGAGGTGTGCCATCTGCTGGGCGGCGGTCCAGTAGTGCGTGGCGAACGGCGGGCTCGCCACCAGGTGCCCGTTGAGCCGGATCTCCAGCGACAGATCGAGCCCCCACGGTTCGGCCACCCGCAAGTACTCGAACGGCTCCGGCACCTGCGGCGGCGGCGCCACCCGCGCGTGCTCCAGCGCGGCGAGCGGCACGACCCACGGAGAAACGGACGTCGCGAACGACTTGCTCAGGAACGGACCGAGCGGCTGCGCCTCCCAGCCCTGCAGGTCCCGCGCCGACCAGTCGTTGACCAGGCACACGCCGAACACGTGCCGGCCGAACTCGCCGGCCGGCACCGGACGGCCGTGCTCGGACGGCACGCCGACCACGAACCCGACCTCCGCCTCGATGTCGAGCAGCTTCGACGGCCCGAACGAAGGAACCTCGGCCGCACGGGGTTTGCGCTGCCCGGACGGGCGCACCACCGGCGTACCGGACACGACGACGGTGCCCGCCCGGCCGTGGTAGCCGATCGGCAGGTGTTTCCAGTTCGGCGGCAGCTCGCCGGCGCCGAAGATCCGGCCGGCGTTGATCGCGTGCTGCTCGCTGGAGTAGAAGTCGACGTAGTCGGCGACCTCGAACGGCAGATGACTCGTGATCCCGACCCTTGGCACGAGGTGTGGCCGCACGCGGTCCGCGTGCCGCGGCTCGGTGAGCCATTCCCGCACCTGCTCGCGCACCTGCGCCCAGACCGACGGCCCCGCGGCCAGCAGCGGGTTGAGGACCCCGGCGGTGAGCAGCCCGGCGAAGGGCGCACCGGTCGCCCCGGCCGCGGCGGACAGGTCGAGGACCTGCTCCCCCACGGCGACCCCGACCCGGCGCCGCGGGTCGTCCCCGGTGGAGAACACCCCGTACGGGAGGTTGCCGAGGCCGAAAGGAGTGTCCCCGGCCAGTTCGAGCCAGCTCATCCGGCACTCGCTTCCTGGCGCGCGGCAACCCATTTCCCGACGAGAGTGTCCACAGCAGACAGCGGAAGCGCGCCGTGGCTGAGCACCACGTCGTGGAACTCGCGCAGGTCGAACCGGTCCCCGAGCGCACGCTCCGCCTCGCCGCGGACCCGCTCGATCTCCAGGCGCCCCACCATGTATCCGAGTGCCTGCCCGGGATTCGCCGCGTAACGGTCGATTTCCGCTTCGATCTCCAGCCGCACCATCGGCGTGTGCTCGACGAGGTAGTCCACCGCCTGCTGCCGGCTCCAGCCCAGCGCGTGCATTCCGGTGTCCACCACCAGCCGCCCGGCACGCATCGACTCCTGCATCAGCATGCCCAGCCGGGCGACGTCACCGGAGTACAGACCCATCTCGTCGGCCAGCCGCTCGGCGTAGAGACCCCAGCCTTCGGCGTAGGCGTTGAACAGCACGATCCGGCGCAGCAACGGCAGATCGGTCAGCTGCTGGGCGAACGAGATTTGGAAATGGTGCCCAGGAACGGCTTCGTGGAACGCGATCGCCTCACTCGCCTGCCGCGGCCGCGAACTCGCTTCATGGGTGTTGGCGTAGTACGTGCCCGGGCGTGACCCGTCCAGCGTGGACGGCAGATAGTACGCGATGGTGCCGCTCGCGGCATCCGATTCGGGCACCGGCGCCACCACGCACCGGGCCGCCGGAGTCCGCAGAAACCACTGCGGCGCCATAGCTTCCGCCCGGTCCACCGCCGCACGGGCGGCTTGGATCAGCTCCTCGCCGTCGCGCCAGCGCAGCGCCGGATCGGTGCGCAGACGGTCGAAGATCTCCGGCAACTCACGGGTGCCGAAGACCCGCTCACCGAGCGAGCGGTATTCCCCGGACTGGGCTTCGATCATCGCGAGCCCGGTGTCGTGCAGGTCCTGGGCGGTGCGGTCGGTGGTGGTCTCGGCGCGGATCAGGCCCTGGTACTTCTCCGCCCCGCCGGGCAGCAGGCCGATGCCGGGCTCGGTGTCCGGTTTCGCGACCGGCAGCACCTCCTCGGCGAGGAAGTCGCGGTAACGCCGGTAGGCCGGCCGCACGACCTCGGCGAGCAGCCGGTCGCGTTCCGCGGCGAAGCCCGCCACGTCGACCTCCGGCGTGATCCGCAGCGGATCCTCCCGCTCAGCGCCGAGATACCGCTCGACGTAGCGAATCCCGATCCGGACCAGGAACTCCGGCGGCACGAAGCCGTCGGCCGCCGCGGCCCGCTGGCTCTCGATCACCGCGTCCAGGTAGCCGCCGGCCGCGGCCAGCCGGCTCAGGTAACCGCGGGCCTTCTGCTCGTCGTCGGGCACCAGCTGGGGAAGGGTGAACAGCAGGAGCAGCGCGGGCGAGCTGAATCCGTCGCTCACCGCGAATCCGGCGAGCCTCGAATCGAGCGTGTCGAGCACGCCGCGGGAGTAGGCGAGGATGACCTCCCGCGTGAGGACCTCCTCGCCGTCCAGCCCGGCAGGATCGATCGCCTCGGCACGGCGCGCCAGTGCGCCGTAGGCGGCGCGGTACCGCTCGGCCGCGGCGAGACTCGGATCCGGCAGCTCACTGTGCTCACCGGGCAGTCCCCAGACCGTGCGCTCGAGCGGGTTGCGCTCGAAGTCGAGCTCCAGCAGCTCGTCGGCCAGTCCGTTGACCGTGTCACCGTGGCCGGCGACCCACTCCGCGACGACCGTGTCCAGCACCGACAACGGCAGCGAACCGGCGGACAGCACGGTGTCGTGGAAACCACGGATGTCGAACCGGCTGCCGAGCCGGCCCTCCGCGGCCGCCCGGATGCGCTGGATCTCCAGCCGCCCCACCAGATAGGCGAGCGCCTGCCCCGGGTAGCCGAGGTAGCGGTCCACCTCGGCTTCGATCTCCACGCGGGCCATCGGCGTGTGCTCGACGAGGTAGTCCACCGCCTGCTGCCGGCTCCAGCCCAGTGAGTGCATTCCCGTGTCCACCACCAGCCGCCCGGCCCGCATCGACTCCAGGGTGAGCATGCCCAGCCGGGACACGTCGCCGGAGTACAGGCCCATCTCGTCGGCCAGCCGCTCGGCGTAGAGACCCCAACCCTCGGCGTAGGCGGTGAAATCGTTGATCCGGCGCAGCAACGGGAGCTCGGTGAGGTCCAGTGCGGCGCTCAGCTGGAAGTGGTGGCCGGGGATCGCCTCGTGGAACGCGGTCGCCTCGGCGGTGTGCCGGAACCGCTCGGTGGCCTGGTGGGTGTTGGCGAAGTAGGTGCCCGGCCGCGATCCGTCCGTGGCGGGCCGGAGGTAGTAGGCGGGCGGCGCCCCCGGTGCGGCGTCTTCGGGCACGGCTTCGACGGTCCACGGGTGCCGCGGGATCTGCCCGAACCAGTTCGGCGCCTCCTCCTCTGCCCGGGTGATCGCGGCACGCGCGGTCTCCAGCAGCTCCTCGGCACTCGTCCAGCGCAGCTTCGGATCAGTACGCAGCCGCTCGAAGATCTCCGGCAGCTCACGCGTGCCGAACACCCGCTCGCCGAGCGCACGGTACTGCTCGGCCTGGCCCTCGATCACCGCCAGACCGGTGTCGTGCAGTTCCTGCGGGGTGCGGGCGCTGGTGGTGTGCACGCGCACCAGCCGGGCGTAGATCTCGTCGCCGCCGGGCAGCCAGGACACCCCCGCGCGCTCGTCCGGCCGGCCGTGCGGCAGAACCTCGGCTTCCAGGGCATCGCGGTACTCTCCGAAACCCGGGCGGACCACCTCGCGCAGCAGCTCCTCCCGCCGGCGGGCGAACTCCTCGTCCGGCGCGGGCTGGCGCCGCAGCGGATCGCTGTCCGGATCGGCGAGATAGCGGTCGAGGTGCGCGATCGCGCCCCTGACCAGCCGCTCGATCGGCAGCAGACCGGCTTCGATCCCCTCGCGGTGGCGCTGCGCGAACGCCCGCAGGTACTCGGGAATCGCCGCCAGCCTGCCCAGGTGCGCCTCGGCGGACGCGCCCGCGGTCACCGAGATCATCGGCAGCATGGTGAGCAGTCCACCGGCCGGCGCGATGAAGAGGTCGCTCACGGTGAACTCGGCGACCCGGCTGTCGATCCTGTCCAGCCATTCGCCGACCGAGCTGAGCAGCACCTCCCGGGTGACCCGGTCGGCCGCGCCGAGCCCCGCCGGATCGACCGCGCACACCCGCTCGTGCATCCCGGTCAGCCACTCGCGCTGCGCGGCCTCGCCCGCGGCACTCGGATCGCCGAGCCCCGGCGCATCCGGACGCACACCGGAAACCGCGGCGAAGAGCGGCTCGAAGTCGAACATTCCGCCGACGAACTCGTCGGCGAGGGCGGAGACGTCGGTCATGGGCTGCGGGCTCCTGCGTGGTTGCGATGACTCGACCGGCGCGGTGGCCCGATCGGCACCGCGGACCACCGGACGGTGGCCCGGCTGCGGTGCCCTGCCGACCCTAATGCAGGAGCGCCACGGGACGCCCGTATCCGGTGCGAGGTGGCCGTTCACATCAAGCGAACAGCGTCTTCCGGGGATGACTTCGGGGAGATCCCGGCGGGGTTCCGGGGAGTCTGGTAAGTCTTGAGGGCTCCAGAGACTGGGGGCTCCAGAGACTGGGGGGCTCCCGGGGGCTCGGGGGCTTGGCTGACTCCCGGGGAATCTCCGGCAGTTCCGAGGGCCTCGGGGAGTCTTGAGATATCTGGGCATGCGGCGGAACGCGTGGAGTGACTTCAGCAGCGTGGGCAGCTCCGGCAACGTGGGTGGCCCGGCAGCGTGGACGCCCACTGGGGAGCGGCTCGCCGGGGGTGCGGTCCGTCCGGGTGCCCGGGGTGGCGGACGGTAGCGTTGCCCGGGTGGCCGTGTCCGATCCTGCCGATGTCCGCCTGCTCGCCGCGCTGGCCGAGCTGGGCAAGACGGCCGTGCACGAGCTGGCCGCGAAGGTCGGGATGGACCCGCGCGAGGTGGCCTACCGGCTGGTCTCGCTGTCCGGGAGCGGGCTGCCGCTGCTCGTCGGAGTGGAGAGCGACCCGAACGGGCTGCGCGCGGCGATAGCGGGAGCGTCGGCGTCGTGGCACCAGCCGCCGTCCGGGGCGATGCCGGGGCCCGCGGGCAGAGCCGGGCCCGGGACGGCGCGTGCTCACGGTCCGGGCGCGCCGTGGGGGCAGGCCGGTGCGCCGGGGCAAGTTGCGCCGGGACAGGCAGTGTCCGGACAGGCAGCACCGGGGCAAGCGGTGCCGGGGCAGGCAGCACCAGGCCAAGCGATGCCGGGGCAGGCGCCGGACTCGGGTGCGATGGCCGGGCCAAGCGGGCCACACGGTGCCATGCCAGGGCGGGCCGGCGCAGCTTCGGCGATAGGACAAACCGGGGCGGCGGGACCACTGCCGGGATCGGCGCCGTCGAGCCGGGCGGGGCAGGCATCGGGCGGGAACTCCGTGACCGGTGGACCGGTCGGGCCTACGCAGGAAGTTTCGTCGGGTCCGTACGGGACACCGACGGGACCAGAACCGCGCGGCACACCGTCAGGCCTGTACGGGACACCATCGGGCCCGTACGCAGCACCGCCAGGCCCGTACGGGACACCATCCGGCCCGTACGCAGCACCGCCAGGCCCGTACGGGACGACGCCGGGACCGCACGGCGCTCCATCGAGTTCCTACGCGACACCACCCGGCCCTCACGGCACACAGTCAGGGCCCTACGCGACACCACACGACACATCCTCCGGCCCGTACGCAGCGTCGTCAGCGTCGTCAGCGGCGTACGGCGTTCAGGGTGGCTCCGGGCCCTACGGTGCGCCTGCCGCACCGGATTCGGTGGCCGGGATCTGGGGTGTGCCGCAGACCGCGTCGTGGGCGCGTGGGGACGAGCCGCGGCCCGCGGTGGCTGCCGGTGGGCGGCGCGGGCGGATCGGGGAGGCGCTGGAAACCCAGGGGCTGGAGGGCGAACAGCTCACCGTGCAGCTCCTGGAAGTGCAGGACCCGGCCGATTTTCTCTTCGGTGCGGCGGGATACCGGCTCGAGGAGGGCGAGCGCTCCGTCGTGGTGCACACCGAGATCACCAACCGGGGCACGGTTCCGTTCGCGTCGCTGCCGGACAACTACCTCGAGCTGGTCACCGACGACGGCGGGACGGTCGGCAAGGCACCGGTCTCCCTCACCTCCCGGCCACCGCACCGGATCGGCGTCCGGCCCGGCGAGACACTGGGCGGGCACACCGTGTACGTGCTCCCGGAGGCCACCCACGTGGTGGCGGTGCGCTGGAGTCCCCGGCCGGAACCCGACGACCGCACGCTCACCTGGTCGGTGCTCGGCTAAGCGTTCTCGTCGCGAAGGATCCGCAGGGCGTTCGCGAGGTCGTCCGGGTACTCCGCTTCGAACTCGACCCAGCGGCCGTCCGCGGGATGGGCGAAGCCGAGCGTCCGCGCGTGCAGCCACTGCCGCGAAAGGCCCAGTTTGCGCGCCAGCACCGGGTCCGCACCGTAAGTCAGATCCCCGGCACACGGATGCCGCAGCGCGGAGAAGTGCACGCGGATCTGGTGCGTACGCCCGGTTTCCAGCTTCACGTGCGCCAGTGACGCCGCGCGGAACGCTTCGACCACTTCATAGTGCGTGACGCTCGGCCGGCCCCCGGCCACGACGGCGAACTTGTAGTCGTGCCGCGGATGCCGGTCGATCGGCGCGTCGATGGTGCCGCGGGTCGGATCCGGGTGCCCCTGCACGATGGCGTGGTAGCCCTTGTCCACGGTGCGTTCCTTGAACGCCCGCTTCAGCACCGTGTACGCGTGCTCGCTCTTCGCCACCACCATCACGCCCGTGGTGCCCGCGTCGAGCCGGTGGACGACGCCCTGGCGTTCGGCGGCACCGGACGTGGCGATGCGCAGGCCGGCCGCGGCGAGTCCGCCGACGACGGTCGGGCCCGTCCAGCCGGGGCTCGGGTGCACCGCGACGCCGACCGGCTTGGCCAGCACGACGATGTCGTCGTCGTCGTGCAGGATCGCCATGCCCTCGACCGGTTCCGCGACGATCCCGGCCGGGCGGGCCGGCTCGGGCAGGGTCACCTCGAGCAGCCCGCCGGCCGCCAGCCGGTCGGATTTCCCGGCGGGGCGGCCGTCCAGCAGCACTTCGCCGGCCGCGGCGAGATCCGCCACCGCCGTGCGCGACAGGCCGAGCAGCTTGGCCAGCCCCGCGTCCACGCGCATCCCGTCGAGCCCGTCCGGCACGGGCAGCATGCGCGCGCTCACGCGGCGTCCTTCTTCGTGCGCGTGGAGGTGCCGTCGTAGTCCTTGCCGAGCAGGGACAGCAGCACGATCAGCGCACCGCCGACGCAGATCGCGGAGTCGGCGATGTTGAAGATCGCGAAGCCCTCGCCGTTGGGCGCGAAGGCGGAGATGAAGTCGACGACATGACCGCGCAGCGGGCCCGGCGCACGGAAGATGCGGTCGGTCAGGTTGCCGAGCGCTCCCGCGAGCACCAGGCCCAGCCCGATCGCCCAGCCGACCGAGCGCAGCCGGCGCGACAGCCAGATGATCGCCACCACCACGGCCGTGGCGACCAGCGCGAGCAACCACGTCATGCCGGTGGCCATGGAGAACGCGGCACCGGAATTGCGGATCACCTGCAGGTAGATCAGGCCGCCGAGGACACGCACCGGCTCCTTGCCCTCGATGTTGGCCGTGACCAGGTTCTTCGACACCAGGTCGATCACCCAGAGCACCACGGCGACGGCGAACACCAGGCCGATCCGCCGCTTGGGCAGGGCGGGCGCGGGAGCCGCGGACGCTTCCGGCTCCACCCCGCCAGGCTCGGACACAGCAGGTTCGGACCCCGCGGGTTCGCTCGCAGCGGACTCCGACACACCGGACTCGGGCACAGCGGGCTCGGGCACAGCGGGCTCGGACCCGTCCGGCACGGACACAGCAGGCTCGGACACGTCGGATTCGGACGAGGGCTCGGTGCTCACTCCCCCATTGTCCACGTCCTGCTCCGGGCGGGTCCCGGCACCGCCGTCAGACGCAGAACGGGGGCAGTTCGCGGGGGTCGCCGATCGGGGCCCAGCGGCCGTCGGCCTTCGCGTACTCCCAGCGGGCGCCGCGGGCGATGATCTGGCGCAGCGCGAGCAGGAGCCGGTCGATGTGCTCGGCGGTGCTGCCCAGCCCCAGGCTCACGCGTACCGCCTGCTGTCCCTCGGCGCCCACCTCGCGGATGAGCCGGCGCGTGGCCACGTGCGCGCAGAACGCGCCGTCACGGACCCCGATGCCGTACTCGGCCGACAGCACCGCGGCGAGCCAGCCAGGGTCGAACCCGTCGACCACGAAGCTCACCGTGCCGACGCGGTCCACCGGGGCGTCGAACAGCCGCAGTTCCGCACAGCCGGGCAGACCGGCAAGCCCCTTGCGCAACCGTTCGAGCAGCTCGGCCTCGTGCGCACCGACCGCGTCCCAGTTCGCGGCCAGCTGCGCGCAGGCGACACCCAGCGCGTACACACCGACGGTGTTCGGCGAACCGGCCTCGTGCCGCTCCGGCCCGGAATTCCAGACCACGGCGTCTTCGGTGACCAGCTTCGACGCACCGCCACCGGCGAGGTACGGATCGGCCGCGCGCAGCCAGTCGCTCCGGCCGATCAGCGCGCCGGCGCCGAACGGCGCGTAGAGCTTGTGCCCGGACAGCGCCACGTAGTCCACGTCGAGCTCACGCAGCGAGATCCGCCGGTGCGGCGCGAGCTGGGCGGCGTCCAGCGCCACCCGGGCGCCGTGTTCCCGCGCCACCGCGGCGATCTCGGCCACCGGCAGCAGCTCACCGGTCACATTGGACGCTCCGGCGACGACCACCAGCCGCGGCCCCTGCGGGCACGCCGCGAGTGCTTCGTCCACAACGGACACCGCGGCCAGCCGGGTGCGTGGCAGCCGCACCCGGCGCACGTTCGGGCCGCGCCACGGCAGCAGCGCGGCGTGGTGCTCGGTGTCGAACACGACCACGGAAGTCGTGCGCGGCAACGCTTTCGCCAGCAGGTTGAACGAGTCGGTGGTGTTGCGGGTGAACACCACGGTGTCGGTGCCGCGGGCGTCGACGAACCGGCGCAGCACGTCGCGGGTGCGCTCGTACAGCTTCGTGGAGACCTGGGAAGCGAAGCCCGCGCCGCGGTGGACGCTGGCATACCAGGGCAGGAATTCGTCGACCGCGGAGCGAACGGCGTCGAGACACGGCGCGCTGGCCGCGTGATCGAGGTTGGCGTACCCGATGTCTCCGCCGGTGACCAGCGGCACCCGCAGTGCGGCACCGGCCACCGGGGGAACCGGGGTTTCCGTGGTCGGTTCGAGTGCGAGAGTCATGACGCTGCCTCCTCGGCATTCCGGGGGACCCCGGCGAGGGGCCCGCGCTTGCCTGCCGCACTGCGCGACCGGCCCGGTCCTCACCCGGGGCACCCCACCGCGGTAGGAGGGTTGCCGGCCAGCAAGCCGGGGCTTCGCGCTGGCACTCATGACCTGACGACGAAGGTAACCGATCACCCGGCCGTGGCGCCAGTGCCGTCCCGTGATCTGAGACGTCCGTCACCGACTTCGTCCACAGTGGACGGCCGAAGGGTCAGCGGCCGGATTCCCCGCGCCAGCGCGCCAGCCGGCCGGCCCGGTCCACCGCGCGGATGCGCCGCTCGGTGGCCTCGCGCACGCGTTCGGTGGTGACCACGAGCAGCTGGTCGTTTTCCTGCAGCCGGCTCGTCTTCTGCGGGGTGAACCCGGCCCCCTCGCGGACCACGAGGCTGACCGTGGCACCCGTGGGCAACCGCAGTTCGGACAGGTACACGCCGTGCAGCTTCGAGCCTTTCTGGATGCGGACCTGCAGCAGCTCCGCGCCCAGCTCGTCGAGCGGGGCCGCGTCGACCTCGATCTCCTGGGGCTGCGCCGACCGGTCCAGCCGCAGCAGCCGGGCGAGCGGGCCGAGGGTGGAACCCTGCAGCAGAGTCAGCACGATGACGAGCACGAACACCGCGTCCACCAGCCGCTGCGCGCCCGGCACGCCCTGGGACAGCGGAATCATCGCCAGCACGATCGGCACCGCGCCGCGCAGCCCCGCCCAGGACAGGAACGCCTGGTCCCGCCAGGGCAGACGGAACGGGAGCAGGGACAGCGCCACCGACAGCGGCCGGGCGAGCAGCAGCACCACCGCGCCCGCGACGAGCCCCGGCACCAGTGCCTCGAGCAGCCGGCTCGGCGAGGCGAACAGGCCCAGCAGCACGAACAGGCCGATCTGCGCGAGCCAGCCCAGTCCCTCGGCGAAGGAGAGGGTGTCCGACCGGTGCGGCAACTTCGCGTTGCCGAGCACCAGCCCGGCGACGTAGGTGGCGAGCAGGCCGGAGGCGTGCGCGAGCTGCCCCGAGGAATAGGCGAGCACGCACACCGCGACCGTGGCGAGCGGGTAGAGACCGGTCGCCGGCAGTGCGGCCCGGCGCAGCGCCTGCGCGCCGAGCCAGCCGAACGCCAAGCCCAGCACCAACCCGACGGACAGTTCGTAAATCACCACCAGTGGCAGCGACCAGTCAACGGCTTCCCCCGACGCGAGCACCACCACCGCGATGTAGGCGGGTGCGTCGTTGATCCCGGACTCGAGCTCCAGCGTGCCGGACAGCTTGCGGCCGATCCCGGCCGAACGCAGCACGGAGAACACCGCCGCGGCGTCGGTGGAGGCGAGCACCGCGCCCCACAGCAAGGCCAGCCGCCAGTCGAGGCCGAGCAGCCAGTGCAGGGCGGCGCCGGTGACCGCGACACTGATCACCACGGCCACTGTGGACAGCGCGATTCCGGGCCCCAGCGAGGCTTTCACCGACGGCCACCGGGTGGTGAGCCCACCTTCGGTGAGGATCAGCACCAGCGCGGCCAGGCCGAGCGACTGGGTGAGCGACGGATTGTCGAAGTGGATGCCGAGACCGGACTCCCCGAGCGCGACGCCGATCGCGAGGTACAGCAGCAGCGAGGGAAACCCGAGCCGGATGGACACCCGGACCGCGAGCACGGAGGAGAGCAGGACCAGGCCGCCGATGCCGAGAAGCACGGGAAGTTCGTCCACGTCCGCCTCCCCTCCCGCGATCCCCAGTGCACCCAGGATAGTGGGAGGGCGGTGCGGCCACGCGCACCGGGCCGGACCGTCCTAACCGGACAGTGCGGTGCTCACCGCAGCTCGGCGACGAATTTCGCGCCGACGGCGACCGCCGGGCCGGAATCGTTCGCGCCCTCCAGGAAGACCGAGAACGCCACGTCGCCGCGATAGCCGACGAACCATCCGTGCGCCTCGGCCCCGTCGCCGAACTGCGCGGTGCCGGTCTTGCCGAAGACCGTGCCGGAGTGCGCGAGCCCGGTGGCGGTGCCGCCGGTGACCACCTCGCGCATCATCGTGCGCAGCGGCGCCAGCACCGAGCCGGACGGCGCGGAGTAGGGCGTGGTGACGGTGGTGCCGCCGTCCGCCCACAGCCGCGGTGTGATCGCGTGGCCACTCGCCACGGTCGCCGCCATGACCGCCGCACCGAACGGGCTGACCTGCACGGTGCCCTGGCCGATGCCGTCCTCGACCTGCTCGTCCGCGCTGCGCGGCGGGTCGACGCGGCCCAGTTCCGTGCTCAGGCCGGGAAGGTCGAAGTCCGCGTTGAGCCCGTACTGCCCGGCGGCCTTCACCAGCCCGTCGGAAGGCAGCTGCGAGGCAAGCCTGCCGAAGGTGGTGTTGCACGAGCGCGCGAAAGCGCGGTGCAGCGTGGTGGTGCCGAGGCCGAAGCCCTCGTTGGACAGCGTCCGCGTGCCGATCCGATCGGTGAGCGGACAGGCCACCGGCGAATCCACCGTGACCAGGCCGGCTTCGAGCGCGGCGGTCGCAGTGACGATCTTGAACGTGGAACCGGGGGCGTACTGGCCGCTGAAGGCCGACGCCGCGTTGTCCACCCTGCTGTTCTGCGCCACCGCCAGCACGTCGCCGCTGGAGGGCTGGAGCGCGACCAGTACGGCCTTGCCGCGGTAGCCGTCGACCGCGGACTGCGCGGCGGTCTGGACAGCCGTACTGACGCTGCTGGTCACCGGCTTGAGGGTGGCGCCGGTGTGCCCGAACAGGGTCTCGAGGTTCTTGCCGGAACTGTCCACTCGCTCCACCGCGAACGCGTCCCCGGACGACGACTGCGCGTGCGAGGTGAGCGCCGAACGCAGGAGCGGGAAAGCCTGGTCGTCGGCCGGGTGCAGACCGCCGGCCCCGGACAGCACGACCGGCTTGCCGTCGCGGTCGAGCACGGCCGGAACGTCCGAGGCCGCGGTGGCGGCCACCAGCCGCTGCCCGGCCTGCAGCTTCGGATGCACCACGGAGGGCGCCCAATGCACACGCCAGCCGTCCGGCCCACGAACGATGTCGAAGCTTCCCGGGTACGACCACACCCGGCCGGGCCCGAAGGTCCAGGTGAGTGTGTACGAGGCGGCCGCGCGCTCCCCCGCCGGTGTGCCGATCTTGTCCAGCTTCGCGCTGACCTCGCGAGGCTTAAGCGTGGACCAGACGTCGCGCACCGCGGACAGCGCGGCTTGCGGTGCGTCGGTCAGCGCGCTCGCGCTGTCCGCGTCGCCGGCGGCAAAGGCGGCGAGGTACCGGCGCGCCGCCGACCCGGGATCGACCGGCCCGGCCTGCGCACTCCGGCCCGGAGCCGGCGCCGGCGAACCACCGGCCAGCACCACGACGGCGGCCGCCACGATGGCGACCACAGCCAGCGCGCCCCCGATCAGGACGCCCTTCTTCGCGGCAGGACTCACCGGCGTCCCCTCCGGGCCCCGCGGCACACCCGCGCCCGGCCCAGCTTGCTCATCGCAAGCCGGCGCCGGGCGTTACCGGGAAGCAGGCCTCAGGCCTTCGCGACCGCCACGCGGACCTTCACACCCTCGCCCACGGTGCCCTCGAAGCCGTCGGTCACCTCGCCGTAGGACACGGCGGTGGCGAGCGTTTCCGCGGCGATGAACTGCTCGTGCTTGCGCGCCGCCGCTGCCACCCCGGCGGGCGCGTCGGCCACCAGGGTGATCCGGTCCGCGACGTCGAGACCGGCGTCCCGGCGGGCCTGCTGAACGACCCGGACGAGGTCGCGGGCCACGCCCTCGTCGGCCAGGTCCGCGGTGACCTCGGTGTCGAGCACGACCAGTCCGGTGCCGCCGGGCAGCTCCGCCGCCGCGCCGCCGCCCGCGGCGACCAGGCGCCGTTCGTACTCGCCCTCGGCCAGCTCGACCCCGGCCGCGACCACGGCGCCCGACTCGTTCGTGGTCCACTCCCCGGCCTTGACCGCCTTGATCACCTGCTGCACGGCCTTGCCCAGCCGCGGCCCGGAGGCCCGCGCGTTCACCGCCACCTCGAACGTGCCGTGCGCGGCGACGTCGGTGGTCAGCTCGACCGCCTTCACGTTCACCTCGTCGCGCAGGATGTCGGTGAACTCGCTCAGCGGCGCCACATCCTCGGCGTCCCCCACGGCCACCAGCAGCTTCGCCAGCGGCAGCCGCACCCGCAGCTTGTTCGCCTTGCGCAGCGCCAGCGCCGACGACGCCACCTGCCGCACTCGGTCCATCGCGGTGACCAGCGCCGCGTCCGCGGGCAGGTCGAGCGCGTTCGGCCAGTCGGTCAGGTGCACCGAGCGCGCACCGGTCAGGCCGCGCCACACCGTCTCGGTGGTGAGCGGCAGCAGCGGCGCGACGACCCGGCAGGTCACCTCCAGCACGGTGTGCAGCGTGTCGATCGCGTCCTGCTCGCCGACCCAGAACCGGTCCCGGGAGCGGCGGACGTACCAGTTGGTGAGCACCTCGAGGAAGTCCCGGACGGTCTGGCAGGCGCCCGCGATGTCGTAGCCGTCCAGCGCGGACTCGACGTCGGTGACCAGCTCGTGCGTCTTCGCCAGGACGTAGCGGTCGAGCAGATGCTTCGAATCCGTGCGCCAGACGCCCTGCTTGCCTTCGGCGTTCGCGTACAGCGCCAGGAAGTAGTACGAGTTCCACAGCGGCAGCACGGCCTGGCGCACCGCGTCCCGGATGCCCCGGTCGGTCACCACCAGGTTGCCGCCACGCAGGATCGGGCTCGCCATCAGGTACCAGCGCATGGCGTCCGAGCCGTCGCGTTCGAAAACCTCGTTGACGTCCGGGTAGTTGCGCAGCGATTTGGACATCTTCTGCCCGTCCGACCCGAGCACGATGCCGTGCGACACGCAGTTGCGGAACGCGGGCCGGTCGAACAACGCGGTGGCCAGCACGTGCAGCAGGTAGAACCAGCCGCGGGTCTGGCCGATGTACTCCACGATGAAGTCGCTCGGGTAGTGGTGCTCGAACCAGTCGGCGTTCTCGAACGGGTAGTGCACCTGGGCGTAGGGCATCGAGCCGGAGTCGAACCACACGTCCAGCACGTCCTCGACCCGGCGCATGGTGGAGCGCCCGGTCGGGTCGTCCGGATTGGGCCGGGTCAGCTCGTCGATGTGGGGACGGTGCAGATTGTCCAGCCGCACGCCGAAATCACGCTCCAGCTCGGCGAGCGAGCCGTACACGTCGATGCGCGGGTGGGCCGGGTCGTCCGAGCGCCACACCGGGATCGGCGAGCCCCAGTACCGGTTGCGCGAGATCGACCAGTCCCGCGCGTTCTCCAGCCACTTGCCGAACTGGCCGTCCTTGACGTTCTCCGGGTACCAGGTGATCTGCTGGTTCAGCTCGATCATCCGGTCCTTGAACTGGGTGACCGCGACGAACCAGGACGACACCGCGCGGTAGATCAGCGGATTGCGGCAGCGCCAGCAGTGCGGGTACGGGTGTTCGTAGGTCTCGTGCCGCAGCAGCAGCGCACCCTGGCGGGCCGCGGAACCGGTGCCGTTCTTGAGGTCGCGAATGATGTTCGGGTTCGCGTCGAAGACCAGCTGGCCCTCGTAGTCCGGCACGGTGGCGTCGAAGCGCCCCTGCGCGTTCACCGGCGTTACGGGGGTGATCCCGGCCGCGTCGGTGACGACCTTGTCCTCTTCACCGTAGGCGGGCGCGATGTGGACGACGCCGGTGCCGTCCTCGGTGGTGACGTAGTCCGCGGACAGCACGCGGTGCGCGTTCTCCGTGCCGGTGAAGTACGGAAACGGTGGGGCGTAACGGGTTCCGAGCAGTTCGCCGCCGGTGTACCGGGCGACGACGGCGGGCTCCTCGCCCAGCTCGCGCGCATAGGCGGCCACGCGGGCCTCGGCGAGCAGGAACCGCTCGCCGGGGAAGTTCTCGCTCTCCACCACGACGTAGCGCACCTCGGGGTGCACCGCGGTGGCCAGGTTCGACGGCAGCGTCCACGGCGTCGTCGTCCAGATCAGCAGGTAAGTGCCGTCGAGCTCGTTCCCGTTGCCCTGCAGGCGGTATCCCACCGTGACCGCGGGATCCTGGCGGGTCCGGTAGACGTCGTCGTCCATCCGCAGCTCGTGGTTGGACAGCGGGGTCTCGTCGCGCCAGCAGTAGGGCAGCACGCGGTAGCCCTCGTACACCAGACCCTTGTCCCACAGCTGTTTGAACGCCCAGATCACCGACTCCATATAGGACACGTCGAGCGTCTTGTAGTCGTTTTCGAAGTCCACCCAGCGGGCCTGGCGGGTGACGTAGTCCTGCCATTCGTCGGTGTAGCGCAGCACGGCTTCGCGGGAGGCCGCGTTGAACTCGGCGATTCCCATCGCCTCGATCTCGGCCTTCTCCGTGATGCCGAGCTGGCGCATCGCCTCCAGTTCGGCGGGCAGCCCATGGGTGTCCCAGCCGAACCGGCGCTCGACACGGCGGCCCTTCATCGTCTGGTAACGCGGGACGATGTCCTTGACGTATCCGGTGAGCAGGTGCCCGTAGTGCGGCAGGCCGTTGGCGAAGGGCGGGCCGTCGTAGAAGACGTACTCGTTGTCCCCGCGCTCGCCCGCGGCGCGCGCGTCGATCGAGGACTGGAAGGTGCGGTCGGTCTCCCAGTACTCGAGGACGTGCTTCTCCAGCACGGGAAACGACGGCTGGGCCGGGACCGAAGCCTGCCCGTCCAGCGAAACCTGGGGGTACATCCGGGTGCTCCTCGCATTCGTCGCGCGCGTACGGGCGACCGGCCGGTCACCCGCACGGGGACGAGACGCTCGCGCGTCACGCGGTACCACCCCGCTTGCCCGGACAGCGCGCCCGGGCCTCTCGTTCGGCGGCGATGACGGGCCGCACCCGTCCGGTTCTACTGGGGGCCTGCGGCCCTGTTCTTCCGGAAGCTCCCCGGTGATGGCCGGATCGACGCTGTGGTCTCACCAGGTTAACCCGCTGCCACGGACGGGTTCCGCGAGCCCCGGCGGCGCGTGCACACCACCGCCAGAACCACGCCCGCCAGCCACAGTCCCGCGGCGAGTGAGCCGAGCAGGTGCAGGCCGTGCACGAATCGTACGGGCGCGTCCGGTTCCCCGGTCACCGCACCGAACACCGCCACGCCGAGCGCACCTCCGGCCTGCCGGGCGGCGTTGTTCATCCCCCCGGCGATGCCCGCCCGCCCGGCCGGCGCGCCGTCGACCGCGGCCGTCACCACCGCGGCGGTCAGCAGGCCCATTCCGAGGCCCAGCCCGAGCAACGTCGGCAGCACCTCGGCGTACCCGCCGGACGGGGCCAGGCGCAGCAGGTTCAGCATGCCGAGTGCACCGAGGACGAGTCCGGCGAGCATCGGCGGAAGCGGGCCGAACCGCGCGGTGAGCCTGCCGCTCACCGGACCCAGTACCGCCAGCGGGACGAACAACGGGAGCAGACCGGCCGCGGCGTTCATCGGCGTGGCCCGCAGGACACCCTGGAGATACAGCGTGAGCACCAGGATCGAGCCGAGACCGACGAAGTTCATCGCGGCGGACACCACGTTCGCGCCCGTGGTCTGCGGGGATCGCAGCAACGCCGGCGGGAGCATCGGCTGGGCGGACCGCCGTTCCACGACCACGAACGCCACCGCCGCAGCCACCGCGAGCAGCGCGACCGGGATCGTTCCGCCGATCACCGCGTACACCCCGGCCCCGAGGGCGACCGCCGCGCTCACCGCTCCGGGAACGTCGATGCGGCCCGGTTTCCGGACGTCCGGCGGCACCAGCCGGAGCGTCGCCACGGCGGCCGCGGCGACGATCGGGACGTTGAGCCAGAACACCGGACGCCAGCCCACCGCGGTGACCAGCGCGCCGCCGAGCAGCGGGCCGGCCGGCAGCGCGAGAGCCGACGTGCCCGCCCAGATCCCGAGCGCACGGGCCCGTTCCCTGCGGCCACGGAACGTTCCGGTGAGCACCGCGAGCGTCCCCGGCAGCACCAGCGCGGCACCGATCCCCTGCGCGACCCGGGCTCCGACCAGCCAGCCCGCCGACTGCGCCAGCCCGCACGCCGCGGAGGCGGCGCCGAACACGGTGAGCCCGGCGAGCACCACGCGGCGGTGACCGAGAACGTCACCGAGTGCTCCGCCGGTCAGCAACAGGGCAGCCAGCACCACGGAGTAGCCGTCGACCACCCACTGCAGGCCGGCGAGATCGGCGTGCAGCTGCGTGCCGAGCGTGGGAAGGACGACGTTGACGACCGTGACGTCGAGCTGCACCAGGAACATCCCGGCGCACAGGGTGAACAGGACCGCGGAGCGCATGCCTCCAGCAGACCCTGCGGACATTTCCGTCGCGGTGGAAGTGTCCACGGGGCATGCTGGGCACGTGCTGGAAGGAGACGCCGACATCGCGCGGACCGCGGCGCTGTTCGCCGACCCGGCCCGGGTGCGGGTGCTGCTCGCGCTGGGCGACGGCCGGTCACTCGCCGCCTCGGTGCTGGCGGGCGAGGCCGGGCTGTCCGCGCAAGGCGTGAGCGCGCATCTGGCGAAGCTGCGGGAGGCCGGGCTGGTGACCGCCGAACGTTCCGGCCGGCACCGGTTCTACCGGCTGGCCGGCGGGGCGCCGGAGCTGCTGGAGACCCTGGCGCGACATTCACCGGCCCGGCCGGTGCGCTCGTTGAAGGAAGGCACCCGCGCGGAGGCCCTGCGCACCGCCCGCACCTGCTACGACCACCTCGCCGGAAAGCTCGGTGTGATGATCACCACGGCGCTGCTGGAGCGCCGCGCACTGGTCACTGTGGATGGTGAGCCGACCACCCGCCGTCGCGAGCGGGACCGGATTTCCGCACCGCTGCGGGACCATCCGTACGAGCTGGGGCCACGAGCGTCCGAAGTGTTCGGTGCGCTCGGCGTGGATCTGGCCGCCGCGCGCGCGAACCGGCGTCCGCTGCTGCGTTTCTGCCTCGACTGGAGCGAGCAGCGCCACCACCTCGCCGGCGCACTCGGCGCGGCCCTCTCGGACCGTCTGCTCGCCGAGGGCTGGCTGCGCCGCCGCACGACCGCGCATCGCGCCGTCCAGGTGACCGAAGCCGGCCGCTCCGGACTTCGCGATGTTCTCGGCATCACCTGACGACGCCGCCGCGCGCTCGGAACGGCCGTGAAGGTCCGAAGCGGGGTCAGCGGTGCGCGGCAGCCAGTACGGCGTCCGGTCCGCAACGGGCGCACGGGCTGAAGCCCAGCTGCCGTGCCTCGCCGACGGCGATCGGGATCGAGTCGCGGCCGGAGAGCCAGCCGCAGTCGACCAGATGGTAGCGCGGGTACTCGTCGACGACCACGACCTCGTCCTCGAGGTCCCTGACCAGCTCGAGATCCTCCTCGGCGGTGTCCTCCTCGCCGGGCGGGGTGTCGCGGACGGCTTTCGCCTCCGCCTTCGCGTCCTCGGGGGCCGGACCCGGTTCGGCGTCCGGCTCTCCGGCCGGCGCCGGGTCGCTCAGCTCACCCGTCGCGGGCAGCAGTTCGGTCTGCTCGGCAGCTTCCTCGCCGTCATCCTCCGGCTCGGTGTCGCTCTCCGACTCGGCGTCACGGTCCGGCTCGCCCGCTTCGGCCTCGTCCGCGGGCGGCTGCTCCGGCCCGCTGGAGCGCCGGCGCCGAATCCAGTCGACGAGCAGCAGCAGGCCGGCCAGTACGGACAGGCCGATCGAGATCCAGGCCCACAGCGAGGTGGCCGTGATGAGGGCCGTGACGAGCAGCGCGAGCGCCGCCACCACCAGTACGAGGACGATGTAGAGCACGCTGAATTACAGCACGGGGACGCCGGTTCGGGCGCACGACCCGCCCACGCGGCGTACCGTGACGGCTCCCGAGCGTGGCGAAAGATCACCGGGCACGCCGATGCCCCGCCGGTCGCTGACGCATCCGGCGGGGCGGGACGGACTTCGGCGCCCGGGGCTCAGCCCGCTTCGGCGCGCGGACCGAAGGAGTAGCCCTGGCCGCTGCTCGACGAGGAGGCCTGGCCCGATCCGGACGAGGCTGTGGCCGGGGCGGCCGACCCTCGATCGTCGAGCTCACGCAGCTGGGACTCCAGGAATCCACGCAGCCGCGTGCGGTACTCCCGCTCGATCGTGCGCAGCTCCTCGATCTTCTTGCCGAGAGCGCCCTTCTCGGCGTTCAGGCTGTTCATCGTCTCGGTGTACTTGCGCTGCGACTCGCGTTCCATGGTGGTCGCCTTGTCGCGGGCCTGGCGCTCCAGCGTCTCGGCCCGGGTGCGCGCGTCGTTCAGCATGGTCTCGGCACGCGTGCGGGCCTCGTTGACCATCGAGTCGGACTTGGCACGAGCGTCGGAGAGCAGCTGCTCGGACTTGGTCCGGGCCTCGGCCAGCATGCCGTCGGACTCGGTCTTGGCCTCGGCGGTCAGCCGGTCGGCCATCTCCTGCGCGAGGCCGAGGACCTTGGCGGCCTGCACGTTCGGCTCGCTGCTGTCCGCACCGACCATCGAGTGCGCCTGGGTCTGTTCCATCGCCGACGCGGGCGGCGGAACCGGAGCCAGCCGGCGCGAGGGCTCCTCGCGGGCGGGCGGCGGGCCGGCCACCTTGGCGCTCTCCAGCTCGGAACGGGTCGACTCGAGTTCCGTGTCGAGCTGCTCCATCTGCTGGCGCAGCTCGTTGTTGTCCTCGATCAACCGGGCAAGCTCGGTCTCCACCAGGTCGAGGAACGCGTCCACCTCGTCCTCGTTGTAGCCCCTCTTGCCGATGGGCGGCTTGCTGAACGCGACGTTATGCACGTCAGCGGGGGTCAACGACATCAGATCACCTCACGCACTCCATGGCCTGCAGGTTCCACCCGGGTGTCCCCGATCATCACCTGGGTGTCGCCAGCTGCATCCCGAAGAACACAACCAACAGCAGCACCATAATCGACAAGTCCAGTCCCATCCCTCCGATGCGAACCACGGGAATGATTCGCCGGAACAGCCGCACCGGTGGGTCGGTCACTGTGTAGATGGTCTCGAGTGTCACCGCAACCCCTCCGGCAGGGCGCCACTCCCGTGCGAACGTCCGCACGAGCTCGATCACGATACGGGCGGTCAGCAACAGCCAGAACGCGAACAGCACGTACCAGACGACCAGCCACACAGCATTCACGGCGACCACTCTAGCGGGGGACGGCGGCGAAGTGGGCAGCCCACGGCGTGCCGCGGCGATGAGTCGACAAAATCACGTCTGCGTGCGCTCAACGGTCCGGTGTGCTTCAGCCGCGCAGGAACAATCCGCCCTCGGCGATCCGCCTGCGGTCCTCCGCCGTCACGTCGACGTCCGGCGGTGAGAGAAGGAACACCTTGTTGGTGACCTTGTCCATCGACCCGCGCAGCGCGAACGCGAGCCCGGCGGCGAAGTCGACGAGCCGCTTGGCGTCCGCGTTCTCCATCTCGGTGAGATTGATGATCACCGGGATGCCCTCGCGGTAGTGCTCGCCGATCGCCCGCGCCTCGACGTAGCTCGTCGGGTGCAGCGTGGTGATCCGGCTGAGCGGATCACGCACCGCCGGCTCGGCCACCGGGCGCAGCCGGGCCACCGGGTCCGGCTGCCGGTCCACGGCGAGCGCGCCGTGCGTGGCCGGCTCCGCCGCGGTCACCGAACGTGACCGCAACCGGGGCGCGGGCTCATCGTAGGTGTCCGCGGGCTCGCGGTAGCGTCCGCGGGCGCGAGCCGGGGGCTCCTCGTAGCTGTCGTACTCGTCCTCGTAGTCACGGCGGTAGTCGTCTTCGTCGAGGTCGTAGCCGTCCTCGTCCGCGGGCACCATCCCGAAGTAGGCCTTCAGCTTCTGCAGCGCGCTCATGCCTTCCCCTTTGCCCTCGCCACTCCCGCTCCAAACCCGGCCGGACACGATCCGTGACCAGCGGGCGCTCCCTTAGGGCGAGGCTAAACCGCGCCCGCCGAGCAACGCGGTTCCGACACGCACACAGGTGGAGCCGTAGGTGATCGCCGATTCCAGATCATGGCTCATGCCGGCGGAGACTTCCACCGCTTCGGGATGATCCGCGCGCACTTCCTCCGCAGCTCGGGCCAGCCGCTCGAAGGCGGCGCCGGGATCCTGTCCGAGCGGCGCGACGGCCATCACGCCCCGCAGTCGCAGCTCCCCCGTGTGGGTGAGGTGGTCGGCAAGGGCGGGAAGCTCGGCCACCGGGATGCCGCCGCGGGCGGGATCCGCGTCGAGGCTCACCTGGATCAGCACGTCGAGCGGGCCGGTGCGCTCCCCCGCTTCCCGGGCGGCGGCCACGGCGCGGTCCAGCGCGTCGGCCAGCCGGATCGAATCGACCGACTGGACCTCGGCGGCCCAGCGCACGACGGACCGGGCCTTGTTCCGCTGCAACCGCCCGACCAGATGCCAGCGCGGCGCCGCGTCCGGACGCAGCGTGGTCACCTCGGCGACCTTCGGCCCGGCTTCCTGGTCCCGGTTCTCGGCGAGGTCGAGCAGACCGAGGTCGGTGAGCGCGGCGGCGTCGGCGGCCGGGAATGTCTTGGTCACCCCGAGCAGCCGCACCTCCTCCCGAGCCCGCCCGGCCGCCTCGCAGGCCGCGGCGATCCGCTCCCGCACGGCCGCCAGCGAAGCGGCGAGTTCTTCCCGCCGGTCGCCGGTCACGCGGTACCCCGGGTGTCGAGGGCTCCCGCGGGAGCCGGGGCTCGGCCGAACCGGATCGCCGGCCGCGCGCCCACGCGGCGCCGGACTGCCCGCCACGCGCCCACGCGACCGAGCCGGATCGCCCGTCGCGCGCTCACGGGACCGGACCGGACTGCGCGCCACGCGCTCACGCGGCCTCCTCTTCGAGCCAGGTGATCCCGGCGATGCGGCCGGTGGTGCCGTCGCGGCGATAGCTGAAGAGGGTCTTGTCCTCGGCGGTGCAGCGCGGGTCGGCGCCGATGCGGCCGACGCCCAGGCCGGCCAGCTGGCGCCACAGGCCGGCACGCAGGTCCAGGCCGGTACTGCCGGTCCGGGTGCGTGACGTGCTGCCGGGCAGGTGCCGTTCGACGTCGGCGGCCATCGCGGCCGGGACCTCGTAGCACTCGCCGCAGATGGCCGGGCCCAGCAGGGCTTCGACACGGGCCGGGTCGGCGCCCAGGTCACGCATCGCCTCGATCGCCGCCGGGACCACGCCGACGCGCGCACCCACGCGGCCGGCGTGCACCGCGGCCGCGACGCCTGCTTCCGGGTCGGCCAGCAACACCGGGACGCAGTCGGCGACCAGGACGACCAATGCCAGCCCGGGACGGTCGGTGACCAGCGCGTCGGTCGCCTCGGCAGCAGCGGTCTCGCTGCCGTCGACGACCGTCGCGGTGCGGCCGTGCACCTGTTCCATCCACGCCAGCCGCTGCTCGGTCAGTCCGAGCTCCGCGGCGAGCCGCTTGCGGTTGGCGTACACGTCGCCCGCGTCGTCGCCGACGTGGTCACCGAGGTTGAAGCTGTCGTACGGCGGGCGGGAAGCCCCGCCGGCCCTGGTCGTGACGATCCGTCGTACTCGCACCCCGCCATCCTGCCAGGGCAGGTGCTCAGCGCCGCATGAACGGCGGGACGTCGACCTCGTCGTCGTTCGGATCGTCGTGCACCGTCGCCGGACGGCTGGGCAGCCCGCCGGACGCCGACCCGGAACCGAGCGGCGAGTAGCCACGCGAACCGCCACCGGGCTGCGGCAGCCCGCCCGGCGGAGTGCCGCCCGCACCGGGCTGCGGCAGCGGCGGCCGGGGCGGCACCGGCGGGTAGCCGTTGCCGCCCGCCGGCGGTACCGGCGTGGCACCCCCGGCCGGCGGGGCCGGCGGTGGCGCCGGGGCCGAGCCGCCGACCTGTCCGGCCGCGGCCGAGGCGGTGCCGCCGCCGTTCTGCCGGGAGCCGAACGCGGGCGGGTCCAGCTTCTTGTGCGTGGGCGCGCCGGCGTCGAAGCCGGCCGCGATCACCGTGACCCGGACCTCGTCGCCGAGCGAATCGTCGATGATCGTGCCGAAGATGATGTTCGCCTCCGGGTGCGCGGACTCCTGCACCAGCGAGGCGGCCTCGTTGATCTCGAACAGTCCCAGGTCCGACCCGCCGGCGATGGACAGCAGCGCGCCGTGCGCCCCGTCCATCGAGGCCTCCAGCAGCGGGGAGTTGATCGCCTTCTCCGCGGCCTGGATGGCCCGGCCCTCCCCGCGTGCGGAGCCGATGCCCATCAGCGCGGAGCCCGCGCCGGACATCACGCTCTTCACGTCCGCGAAGTCCAGGTTGATCAGCCCGGGCGTGGTGATCAGGTCGGTGATGCCCTGGACACCGGAGAGCAGCACCTCGTCCGCCGAACGGAACGCGTCCATCAGCGACACGCCGATGTCACCGAGCTGCAGCAGCCGGTCGTTCGGGATCACGATCAGCGTGTCGCACTCGTTGCGCAGCTGCTGGATACCGTCCTCGGCCTGCTTGCCGCGGCGCTTGCCCTCGAAGGTGAACGGGCGGGTCACCACGCCGATGGTCAGCGCGCCCAGCTTCCGGGCGATCTGCGCGACCACGGGGGCGCCACCGGTGCCGGTGCCACCGCCCTCACCGGCGGTCACGAACACCATGTCGGCGCCCTTGATGACCTCTTCGATCTCTTCGCGGTGGTCCTCGGCCGCCTTCTGCCCCACCTCGGGGGCGGCGCCCGCACCGAGGCCGCGGGTCAGTTCGCGGCCGATGTCGAGCTTGACGTCGGCGTCGGACATCAGCAGTGCCTGTGCGTCGGTGTTCACCGCGATGAACTCGACACCCTTGAGGCCGACCTCGATCATCCGGTTCACGGCGTTCACGCCGCCGCCGCCGATGCCGACGACCTTGATCACCGCAAGGTAGTTGTGCGGGGGCGTCATCGGGTCCGCCTTCCTGATCGTGATGTGCACGTGCTGCCCGCCGGGGAGGAAAACCCTCAACCTCAACCAGAGACTGAGAGTTATGTCAACCACCGGCGTCAAGGCAGGACGGTAGGCACCGGGCAGGCGCTAATCCAGTAGGCACGCCGTGCGCGGCAAAGGTGTTTTGCCACAACGCGAACCCGCGCGCAAGACGGCGGATCCGCGGCACCCCCGGAAAACCCGGGGATGCCGGATCTGCTAGGCGGGCATGTCGGCGACCAGCACGACGTCCCCGGTGGGTGCCCCGGTGGGCGATCCGCCCGCGGGTTCCACGCTGAGCGCGAACTGCTCGGCACCGGAGAGCCCGTCGGCGACCACGAGCGATCCGGACGGCCCGCCGGGCAGCAGCCCGGCCGGGCGCGGCGCCAGCTGCGGGCCCATCAGCCAGGCCTGGTAGACCCGGCCGGAGGCCACCGTCGGCAGCTGGGCCTCCTGGAACATCATCCGGTCCAGCAGCCGCGAGGCGAGCACCGTGCCACCGGCACCGCTGGGCGAGGTGACGTGCTCGCTGCGTACGTCCGGCGCGGCCAGCAGCTCCGCCACCGGCTGGTAGTGGTCGCGGGTCCGGCTCAGCTCCGACTGCGCGGTGTCCAGCCGGTTCTGGGTGTGCAGCGCGACGCCGCCGAACACCCCGGCAGCGGCGAGCCCCACGACCGCGGCCGCGGCCGCGGCGGTGATGATCATCGGACGGCGGCGCGGGGTGCGCACCCGCTCCCCCTGCTCGTGCCGCGACCGCGGCGGCAGCTGACGGGTGGTCCGCATCGCCGCGATCACCTGCTGTTTCAGCTCGGGCGGCGGTTCCTCGGCCATCGCGGCACCGAGCCGGGCCGAGGTCGCGGTCAGCTCCCGCACTTCCTGGGCACAGGCCTCGCACTGCTCCAGGTGCCTGCCGAACTGGGCGCGTTCGAGCTCGGACAGCGCGCCGAGCGCGTACGCCCCGGTCAACGTGTGCATTTCCGGCGTGGTCATGCCGTCACCCCCAGGCAGTCTCGCAGGCGGATGAGCCCGTCACGCAGCCTCGTCTTGATCGTCCCCTGCGGCGTGGACAGCACGTCGGCGACCTGCCGGTAGGTGTATCCCTGGTAGTAGGCCAGCAGGACGGACTCCCGCTGCAGCTCGGTGAGCGTTTTCAGGCAGCGGCGCACCTGCGAGCGCTCCAGCCGCGACGCGACGGACTCCGCCACCTCGTCGAACGGCCGTCCACGGGCGGCCTCGAAGGTCGCTTTGTGCTCGCGTTCGGTGGTGGCTCTCGCCGACCGGACCCGGTCGACCGCGCGGCGGTGCGCCAGTGTCATCGCCCAGTTCAGCGCGCTGCCCTTGTCCGCGGAGTAGCGCGGGGCCGTCTTCCACAACTCCACCAGCACTTCCTGGGCGACCTCCTCGGACTGCGCGGTGTCGCGCACGATCCGGCGGACCAGCCCGAACACCGGTCCGGCGAGCTGGTCGTAGAGCTGCTCGAAGGCTCGTTCGTCGCCTTTCGCGACGAGCGTCATCAGGTCCTCGGCGGTGGGCCCGGGCGCTCCGGCGGACGGCACCGCGGAGATCGGCCGGGGACGGGCGCTCTCATCCATTCAGGGCTCCTGCGGTGTTCTGCCGGGTCCGGGGGGTCATCGCGGCCTTGCGCCGCCAGAGCGCGATGCCGTGCCGGCGGATCAGCGCGGCGACCCGCTGCGACTGCAGTGGCCTGCCCAGCAGCGAACGGACGAGCACGCGTCCGCCGGCCGGCCGGCGGACACCGCGCAGCGTGGCCACCAGCGGCGTGTCGCCGCCGTGGTGCAACTCCACGGTGAGCGCCAGCAGCGAGTCCGGGACCGGCAGGTGCATCCGGTACTGCCCGGTCAGGTCCTGGAACGGCGACACGTAGAACTCCTTGTCCACCTCGGCGCCGGCCTGTTCGTCCAGCCGCACGAGGTACGCGTGCCGTCCGCGGTAGGTGTTGTGCACCTCGGCGACGACACAGGCGAGCGCGCCGTCGGGAGTGTGGCACCAGTACACCGTGATCGGGTTGAACACATACCCCAGTGTCCGCGCCGAGGCGAGCATGACGACCCGGCCGCCGTCCAGATTCACCCCCCTGGCTGCCAGCCATCGGTCGAGCTTGGCCCGGATGCTGCCCGGCTCACCGGGTTCGAAGTGGTCGCGCCCGTCGAACCGCGCGAAGGGCCGCAGCCACCGCGGAAGCCGCGGCAGGTCGTCCAGGTCGGTCAGCCACACGTACATGCGGTGCGCGAAGGAGTACGGCGGATCGGCCCGGCGCACGTGCGCCACGGTGGAGTCGTACAGCGCGGCGGTCACCAGTCCACCCCGAAACTGGCTGCCGCGCGTGCCCCGGAGGTGCAGCCGTCCTCGTGGAACCCCCAGCCATGGTAGGCACCGGCGTAGGCCAGGACGCCGTCGTTCAGCTCCGGCAGACGCCGTTGCGCACCCACGGATTCCGGCGTGTAGATGGGATGTTCGTAGGACATCCGGGCGAGGACGGCCCCCGGCGCCGAACCGGGGTTCAGCGTGACGACGTAGCGGGTGGCCTCGTCCAGCCCCATCAGCTGGTTGAGGTCGTAGCTCACCTGGACCGCGCCGGTGTCGGACCCGCACTCGGGGGTCCGGTAGTTCCAACCCGAGCGGGCCGCCTCCACGGTGGGCAGCACCGTGGCGTCGGTGTGCAGCAACGCCTCGTTGCGGGAGTAGCGGAACGCGCCGAGGAGTTCCTTCTCCGCCGGGGTGGGGTCGGCGAGCAGGCCCAGCGCCTGGTCGGCGTGCGTGGCGACCACGACCCGGTCCACCCGGTGCGGCGTGTCCGCGTCGTCGCGCACCTCGACACCGCGGGCGGTGCGCAGCACGGAGCGGACCGGAGTGGACAGGTGCACGGCGGTGAGCTGCTTGGCCGCCCGCTCCACGTACTCGCGGGAGCCGCCGACCACCGTGCGCCAGGTCGGTGAGTTCTTGACGGTCAGCATGCCGTGGTTGCGGAGGAACTCGAACAGGTACCGCGCGGGATACTGCATCGTGTCGGTGCGGTCGGCCGACCACACCGTGGACACGAGCGGCAGGACGAAGTGGTCGGTGAAGTACTGCGAGAAGCCGCCGATGGCGAGGAAGGCGCCGAGCGGGACGTCACCGGACTCGGGGTGGGCCAGCAGCCGCGCAGCCTGCCGGTGGAATCGTTTGACCTCGGCGAGCATCAGCAGGTAACGCCGGGAGGTCAGGTTGCGCGGCTGGGCGAACAGGCCGCGCAGACCGCGGGCGCCGGAGTACTGCAGCCCGCAGCCGTCACAGCGGATGCTCATCGACATCTCGGTGTCGCGGGTCTGCACGCCGAGCTCCCCGAAGAGCCGGATCAGCGTGGGATAGGTGCGCTCGTTGTGGACGAGGAACCCGGAGTCGACGCCGATCGTCCCGCCGTGCGTACTCGGCACGTCGTGGGTGTGCGCGTGCCCGCCCAGCCGGTCGTCGGCCTCGAACAGCAGCACTTCGTGGCGGCGCTGCAGCAGGTAGGCGGCGGTGAGGCCGGCCACCCCGCTGCCGATGACGGCGATGCGTTGTCCCGTGGTCTGGTGCACGCCGGTGATTCGGCGCCCCGGCCGGGGTGGATTGGTCCCGGACAGCCGGTGTGACCCGGGCGACCCATCCACGGGCCGGTGCACACCGAATCAAGGGTATGCCGAACACCAACGCCACCCGTCTGGCCGCTTTCGTCGAGCGTCTGCTCGGTACCTCGCTACCGGTGGCCGTCCGCACCTGGGACGGCGACCGCGCCGGTCCCGACGGCCCCACCGTGGTCCTGAAGAACCGCCGCGCGCTGCGCTGGCTGCTCTACACACCGGGCGAGCTCGGCCTCGCGCGCGCGTACGTGTCCGGCGACCTCGACGTGGAGGGCGACCTGGCCGAGGGCTTCCGGCGGATCTGGTCGCTGACCCGCTCCGGCGAGCTGAGCGGCGTACGGCTGTCGGCCCGTGACCGGGCCGAGGCGGCGGGTCTCGCGGTCCGGATGGGCGTGCTCGGGCTGCCCCCGAAGCCGCCTGCCGAGGAGGCGCGGCTGAACGGCACCCTGCACACCCTGCTGCGCGACAAGTCGGCCATCTCGCACCACTACGACCTGTCGAACGCCTTCTACCAGCTGCTGATGGACGAGTCGATGGCGTACTCGTCGGCCTACTGGACCTCCGGAACCACCGACCTGGCACAGGCGCAGCACGACAAGCTGGAGATGATCTGCGCGAAGCTCGGCCTCCGGCCGGGGATGCGGTTGCTCGACGTCGGCTGCGGCTGGGGTTCGCTGCTGGTGCACGCGGCCAAGCACCACGGGGTGCAGGCGGTCGGCGTGACGATTTCCGCCGAGCAGGTGCAGCACGTCAAGGCGCGCCTGGCACAGCACGACCTGGACGACCGGGTGGAGGTGCGCCGGCAGGACTACCGCGAACTGGCCGGGGAACCGTTCGACGCGGTCGCCTCCATCGAGATGGGCGAGCACGTCGGCGAGGACAACTACCCCACCTACGCGAGCACGCTGCTGCGCATGCTCAAGCCCACCGGACGGCTTCTGCTGCAGCAGATGTCCCGTGGCGCGGTGGCTCCCGGCGGCGGCGCGTTCATCGAGCGCTACATCGCCCCGGACATGACGATGCGCCCGCTGAGCCGCACCTTGGGACACCTGGAAACGGCCGGTTTCGAGATCCGCGACGTGCACGCGCTGCGCGAGCACTACCCGCCCACCGTGCGCGCCTGGGCCGACACGCTGGAACAGCACTGGGACGAAGCCGTGGCGCTGATCGGCGAGTCCGGCGCCCGGGTGTGGCGGCTGTATCTGGTCGGTGGCGCACTGGCGTTCGAGGAGAACCGGATGGGCGTGGACCAGATCCTCGCCGTGCACCCCTCCGTGGACGGCGACAGCGGCATGCCCCTGAAGCGGGAGTGGATGTGATCGGACTCGGCCCGCTGGCCGCGCTGACCGCCGGGGTGACCCTGGTGGCGGTCACCGCGACGTTCGGCGTCGCGCGGCTGCGCGGACGCTACGACACCATCGATTCCTTCTGGGGTCCGGGATTCGCGCTGATCGCGGTGGTGGCGTTGCCGTTCGGTTCGGCACCGCCGGCGCTGCGGCTGGTGGTCGCCGCGCTGACCGTGGTGTGGGGCCTGCGGCTGGGCATCCATCTGCATCTGCGCAACCACGGCAAACCGGAGGATCCGCGCTACCAGCGGATGGTCGAACGGGCCGGTCCACGCCCGGCGGGACGGCTGTTCGTGCGGGTCTACCTCCTGCAGGCGGTCATCCTGTGGTTCGTGTCGCTGCCGGTGCAGTTCGCCATGTACGGCACGGGTTTCGGCGTCACGGCCTGGCTCGGCGTCGTGGTGTGGCTGGTCGGGTTCGTCTTCGAGGCAGTGGGTGACGAGCAGCTGCGCCGGTTCCGCGCCGACCCCGCCAACCGCGGCGGCCTGCTCGACACCGGGCTCTGGCGCTACACCCGGCATCCGAACTACTTCGGCGACGTCTGCGTGTGGTGGGGCCTCTACCTGCTGGCCTGCTCCTGGTGGCCAGGGGCGGCGACGGTGCTGTCGCCACTCGTGATGACGTTCCTGCTCGTGCGCGGCACCGGCAAGCCGATGATGGAGGCGAGCCTGCGCCAGTCCCGGCCGCAGTACGCCGACTACGTGGCGCGCACCAGTGGTTTCCTGCCGCTGCCACCGAAGCGGCTCACTCCCCGGTGAGTCCGTCGGTGAGTTCGCGCAACAGGTCGAAGTGGCCGAGGTGCCGCGCGGTCTCCTCGATCATGTGCGTGACGACCCAGCGCACAGTCAGCGGATCTCCTTGGTACTGCACGGTGTCGTCGAACCCCCGCGCGGTGACGACCGCCCGGCTGCGGTCGGTCTCGGCGCGGTAGTCGGCCAGGAGGCGGTCGATCGGGGTCTCCAGCGCGACGCGGAATTCGGCGTCGCGGTCGCGTTCCAGAGCCTCGGCCCAGCGATCCGGCTGCCCGTCGAGGACGACGCTGAACCAGTAGTCCTCGACCAGCGCAAGGTGACCGAGCAGGCCGGCGATCGTGGTCAGCTCGCTGGGCACGTGGGACCGGCGAGCCTGCTCGTCGGTCAGCCCGGAGCACTTCCACAGCACACTCGCGCGAAGGAAGTCGAGAAACCCGGTGAGCTGGGCACGTTCGTCCCCGGCCATCGGCGGCTCGGGCCGCTCCGGCGCGGTCGGGGTGGCCGGCGTGCTGGGTGTTCCGTGCCCGGTCGGCGTCGCGCGGGGCGTGTCCGGTGCGGTCGTCATGGCGCGAATTGTGCCGGATCGGACCTGCCGGTGACGACGACTTTTCCGGACCTGCGACCAGTTAACTTGTGCACAATGTAGTTGTGCGCTATGTTTGTCGGGTCAGCATTCGATCACAAGGAGGCGTTCATGCCCAGCCGCGACGCGAGTACCCACTGGACCGGCGGACTGCAGAAGGGCAACGGCGCGGTCACGCTCGACTCGTCGAACTCCGGCACGTTCACCGTCTCGTTCCCGACCCGCTCGGGCAATCCGGACGGGCAGACCAGCCCGGAGGAGCTGATCGCCGCCGCGCACTCGTCCTGCCTGGCGATGAACCTGTCCGGCACCCTGGAAGCCCAGCAGCTCGAGGCGGAGTACATCGACGTCTCGGCGGAGGTCACCCTCGGCCCGGCCGACGGCGGCGGCTTCGAGATCAGCGGCATCGCGATCACGCTGCGCGCGAAGCTCGACGGCGTGAGCCCCGAGCAGTTCGCCGAGCTGGCGAGCACCGCGGAGAAGACCTGCCCGGTGTCGAAGGCCCTGTCCGGCACCACGATCACCCTCGACGCCGCACTCGCCTGACGACTCGGCAGTGCCCGTCATGCCGTGAAGGCCTCCTGCAGGGCACCGGATCCCCGGCAGGAGGCCTTCACCGACTTTCGCGCGGAGAGGGTCAGGAGAACGCCGCGACGTTCGCCTTCGCCCATTCACGGTGGCTGACCCCCGGGCGCCCGAGCAGGTCCTCGACCACGCCGGTGGGGGCCTCCGGCTGCGCCACGGCCTGGGCGTAGGTCTCGACCAGCCAGCTCGCGACGTCGGCCGGCATGCCGTAGCCGACCCATTCCGCGACCTGCTCGTCCGGGGCGAGTTCCACGAACGGCAACTCCCTGCCCAGTGCGTCGCCGATCGCCGCGGCCAGTTCGCGCAGCGGAACCGACTCCGGTCCACTGAGGACATACGTCCGGCCTTCGTGTCCTTCCGTGGTCAGCGTGTGCGCCGCCACCGCCGCGATGTCGCCCAGGTCGATCGGGGTCTGGGCGGCCTCGCCGTAGGCCGAACGCACCTCGCCGCGCTCCCGCACGGCCGGCGCCCAGCCCAGCAGGTTCATCAGGAACGCCCCCGGCCGCAGGAACGTGCGCGCCAGCCCGGCCGCGTCCACCGCCCGTTCGACCGCGGCGAACCCGTGTCCGCTCGACCCTTCGTGCACGTCGCCGACACTGCTGCCGGACAACGCGACCACCCGCGGCACTCCCGCCTCGCGGATCAGCTCGCAAACCCGCGGCGCGGTCCGCTCGTACGGCGCGAGGTACACCGCCTCGACGCCCTCGAGCGCGGGCGCCAGCGTCGCCGGGCGGGCGATCGACCCGACCACCACCTCCACCCCGGACGGCAGTGCCGCCCGCTGCGGATCCACCGTCAGCGCCCGCACACCGGCGCCGCGCGCCACCAGCTCGTCCACCACGAGGCGGCCCACGTTTCCGGTCGCCCCGGTCACCAGGATCGTCATGCCCCCACCAATCTCGTATGCCGTACGGAGCTGTCGAGCGTACGGCATACGGGAAACCAGTGCCAGTGAGAAAAGCGGGTCAGGAGGTGACGGTGGGCAGTTCCGGCGCGGACACGTCGTAGACCTTGCCCGGCCGGGTGAGCAGGGCGGCGAGCACCTTCGCCTTGCGGTCGGTGTCCTCCGCGTCGCCCCAGCGCACGGTCTTGCCGGTGGACAGGGTGAACTCGACGCTGGCCGGAGTCTTCGCCGTCGCCGTGGTGACCTGCTTGCGCATCGTCTCCGGGATCACGCCGAGCACCGCGGTGACCGCGCGGGTCACCGGGTCGTCCGCCGACACCTTCGGCAGCTTCAGCTCCGGCAACCCGGCCGGACGGGACTTCACCGTCTTGAACACCACGCCCCCGCCGTCCACGAGGTGCACGCCGTCGCCGCCCGGGCCGCTGTCGAAGAACGCGATCGCGGTCCGCTCGGTCACCGCGATCTCCAGCGTGCTCGGCCACGACCGGGACACGTCGACCGTCGCGATCCCGGACAGCTGCGCCACCCGGTCACGAATCCCGTCGACGTCCACCCGCAGCATCGGCTGCTCCGCCGGCACCCCGGCGGTGGTGCGGATCCGCTCCACGGGCACCGTTTTCGCGCCCTGCACCGCCACCGTCTTCACCGCAAGCACCGAACTGAAGAACAGCAGATACCCCAGAGCGAGCACGGTCACCACGGTCAGCAACGCCACCCAGCGGCGGCGGAGCTCCTTGCCGCGGGTGGGCCGGGACCGCCGGCTGGAGCGGCGCGACGGCTGCTGCTGCGTGGGCCGGCGGGAGCGCGTCCGGCGACGATCCTCCTCGGAACGCCGCCCGCGCCGTTCCCGTACCAGGGCGGCGCGCTCGTCGGCGTCCAGCTCAGCCGAGGAGGGGCGACGGCGCTGCCTGGTTCCGGTCATGCGCCCGCGGTCCGCCGGTCCAGCTCGGCCAGGATCTCCGGGCCCAGCTGCGTCACGTCGCCGGCGCCCATGGTCACCACGAGATCGCCCGGCTTCACCAGGTCCACGGCCAGCCCGGCGGCCACGTCGAACGCGGGCTGGTAGTGCACCGGGACCCGCACCTTCTCGGCGATCAACGCACCGGTGACGCCCGGCACCGGCTCCTCGCGGGCGCCGAAGACGTCGAGCACCACGACCTCGTCGGCCAGCGACAGCGCCTCGGCGAACTCGGCCGCGAAAGTCTGCGTGCGCGAGTACAAATGCGGCTGGAACAGCACCACGACCCGGCCGGCACCGGCAGCGGTGCGCACGGCCCGCAGCTGCGCGTCCACTTCGGTCGGATGGTGGGCGTAGTCGTCGTACACCCGCACGTCGCCCGCGCGGCCCTTGAACTCGAACCGGCGGCGCACCCCGCCGAACGCGGCCAGCCCCTCGCCCAGCCGCTCGGCGGGCGCACCCAGCTCGAGACCGGCGAGCAGCGCGGCGACCGCGTTGAGCGCCATGTGCTCACCCGGCACCGCGACCCGCAGCTCGCGCTCCACGCCGTCGAGCGCGATCCGCACCACGCCGCCGTCCGGAGCGGGCGTGTAACCGAGCACCCGCACGTCACCCTCGCCGGTGGCGGCCCGGCCGTACCGGCGTACCCGCGCGCCGGCCGCCGCGGCCTCGTCACCGAGCCGGCTCGCACCCGGGTCGTCGGCGCACACGATCAGCAGCCCGCCCGGTTCGAGCCGGCCGGCGAACTCGCCGAACACCTTCACGTAGGCCTCGGCCGTGCCGTGGTGGTCGAGGTGGTCGGGCTCCACATTGGTCACGACCGCCACCGACGGCGTGTAGGTCAGGAACGATCCGTCGCTCTCGTCGGCCTCGGCCACGAAGATCCCGCCACCGCCGTGGTGGGCGTTGGCGCCGGATTCGTTGAGGTCGCCGCCGATCGCGAACGACGGGTCCAGCCGGCAGTGCTGCAGCGCCACGGTGAGCATTGACGTGGTCGAGGTCTTCCCGTGCGTGCCCGCGATGCAGGCGACCCGGTGCCCCGCCATCAGCCCGGCGAGCGCCTGCGCCCGGTGCAGCACCGGAATGCCCTGCGCGCGGGCCTCGGCCAGCTCGGGATTGGTCTCCTTGATCGCGGTGGACACCACCACCGCGGACGGCGGCTCGGCCAGTGCGCCGAGGTTGTCCCCGCGCTGCCCCACGAACAACGTGGCACCCTGCGCCCGCAACGACAGCAGGGCCCGCGATTCCTTGGCGTCCGATCCGGACACGAACGCACCGCGGGCCAGCAGGATCCGCGCGATGCCGGACATCCCGGCGCCGCCGATCCCGATCAGATGCGCACGACGCAGCTGTGCCGGCAGCTCCGGCTCACCCGGGCGCGGCAGGGACCCGGGCAGCGGCGAATCCGGCCGTGTCGAACCAAGCGGTGGCGAGTCAGGCAGCGGCGAGTCAGGCACGGGCGGCCTCCAGCACGATCCGGGCGAGGGCTTCGTCGGCCTCGCGGTGGCCCAGCCCGACCGCGGCCGAGCTCATTTTCGCGATCCGGTCGGCGTTGGCGACGAGCGGGACCACCAGTTCGGCCACCTTCGCCGGGGTCAGCTCACCGTCCGGGACCATCAGCGCGGCCCCGGCGTCCACCGCGGGACCGGCGTTGACCGCCTGTTCGCCGTTGCCGTGCGGCAGCGGGACGAACACCGCGGGCAGCCCGACCGCGGACACCTCGGCCGCGGTCATCGCGCCGGAGCGGCAGACCACCGCGTCCGCCGCCGCGTAGGCCAGGTCCATCCGCTCCAGATACGGCACCGGCACGTACGCCGGGCCGGGGAACTCCTGCACCACCAGCGTGTTCTTCGGACCGTGCGCGTGCAGTACGCCGATCCCGGCACCGGCCAGCTCCTTCGCCGCGCCGGACACCGCGGTGTTGATCGACTGCGCACCCTGCGAACCGCCGAACACCAGCAGCGTCGGCGCGTCCGGGTCGAGGCCGAAGTGCTCGCGGGCCTCGGCACGCAGCGCGGCACGGTCGAGCGTGGTGATGGACCGGCGCAGCGGGATCCCGACCACCTCGGCCTTCGGCAGCGACGTACCCGGCACGGCCACCGCCACCCGTGCGGCGAACCGGGCGCCGACCTTGTTGGCCAGCCCGGCGGACTTGTTCGCCTCGTGCACCACGATCGGCGTGCGGCCGCGGGCGGCGAGGTAGGCCGGAAGCGCGACGTAACCGCCGAAGCCGACCACCACGTCGGCCTTCACCCGGTCCAGCACCGCACGGGTGCGGCGGACCGCATCGCGCACCTTCAGCGGCAGCCGGACCAGCTCCGGCGTCGGCTTGCGGGGCAGCGGCACGGGCGGGATCAGCTCCAGCCGGTACCCGCGCGCGGGCACCAGCGTGTTCTCCAGGCCGCGTTCGGTGCCCAGTGCCACCACTTCCGCGTCCGGGCGCAGCCGTTTCACGGCGTCGGCCACTGCGAGAGCGGGCTCGATGTGTCCCGCGGTACCACCGCCGGCGACCACCACCACCGGCGCCCGGCCGGCGGCGGACCGCCCTGTTCCCTTGACGGGCTTGCTCACCAATGACCTCTCCGGTTCGCGGTGCCCCGGGCACCGCGGTTCGCTGTCGTCCGCGTCGCCGGCTGCCGGACCGACCGGCGGCGTTCGGGTGCCGGTGCGGGCCGGGCCGCCCGCGGCGCCGGCCGGGCCGCCTTCGTCCCCGAGCCGCCGCGCGCCCCGGACTTGCGGGGAGCGGGCGGACGGTACGGATCGGGTGCGGGCAGCCGCAGCAGGCGTCCGAATTTACCCGGGCCGTGCGAACGCAGTGCGGCCACCGCCTCCGGTTCGTGCCGCGCGGCGTTGGCCAGCACACCCATGATGAGCATGGTGATCACCAGCGACGTGCCGCCGTAGGAAATCAGCGGCAGGGTCACGCCGGTGACCGGCAGCAACCCCACCACGTAGCCGATGTTGATGGCGGCCTGCGCCACCAGGAACAGGGTCAGCGTGCCGGCCACGATCCGGATCCACGGGTCGATGTTGCGGGTGGCGATGCGCAGCCCGACCACGGCCACGCCGGCGAACAGCGCCAGCACCACCGCACAGCCGACGAACCCCAGCTCCTCGCCCACCAGCGCGAAGATGAAGTCGTTCTGCACGTTCGGCAGGTAACCCCAGTTGGACGCACCCTGGCCCAGCCCCTTGCCGAACAGCCCGCCGTCGGCGAGCGCGAGCTTGGCCTGGTTGGCCTGGAACCCCTCGGCCGAGGTGTCGGCGTCCGGCGAGAGGAACGCCATCACCCTGGCCAGCCGGTAGGGCGCGATGATCGCGAGGACCAGCACCCCGGCCAGTCCCCCGGCCAGGATCACGCCGAACAGCCGTTTCGGCGCACCGGCGAACCACAGCAGGGCCAGCAGCACCACGGCGAGCGTGATCGTGCCGCCGAGGTCCGGCTGCAGCATCACCAGCGCGAACATCACGAGCGCGACCGGCACCACCGGCACCAGCAGATGCCGCCACTGGTGGATCACGTTGTACTTGATCACCAGGATGTGCGCGCCCCAGAAGGCCAGCGCGACCTTCGCCGCCTCGACCGGCTGGAAGGTGAACACGCCGAGCTTGAACCAGCCCTGCGAACCGTTCACCGTGGAGCCCAGCGGCGTGAGCACCAGCATCAGCAGGCCCAGGCTGAGCACCACCATGGTGGCCGACATCCGGCGGACCCGCTCGAGCTTGATCCGCAGGCCGAACCAGAACACGATCGCGCCCAGCGCGACGAACATCAGGTGCTTGAAGAACAGCGCGTACACACCGCTGCCGGTCTTCGGGTCGTAGGAGGCCACCGAGGAGGCCGACAGCACCATCACGATGCCGATCGCGGTGAGCACCCCGGTGAGCGCCAGCACCAGGTGGAACGACGCGAGCGGCCGCGAAAGCCACGCGGTCAGCGCGGTGCGCAGCGCGACGAACGGGCTCTCCGTACGCTGCCGCCTCCGCCGTGGCGGACGCGCGGTACCGCGGTCCCGGCCCTTTTTCTCGTCAACGACCGTCATCGGCCGCCTCCGCCGCGCCACCGGCCAGGTTCCGCACCGCCGCGGCGAACGCGTCACCGCGCGCGCCGTAGTTCGGGAACATGTCCAGCGAGGCGGCGGCGGGCGCGAGCAGCACCACGTCACCCGGACGAGCCAGCGCACTGGCCGCATTCACCGCCGCAGTCATGGGCTCATCGTCACCCGGCGGCAGGCGGTTGCACGGGACATCCGGCGCGTGTCGCGCGAGAGCGGCCTCGATCACGGGCGAATCGACGCCCAGCAGCACGGCACCGCGCAGCCGATCCGCGGCCGCGGCCACCAGCTCGTCCACCGAGGCACCCTTGAGCTGGCCGCCGGCGATCCAGACCACGCTCTCGTGGGCGAGCAGCGAACCGACCGCGGCGTGCGGGTTGGTCGCCTTCGAGTCGTTCACGTAGCGGACTCCGCCGATCTCGGCGATCTCCTCGGCGCGGTGCGGTGCCGGGCGGTAGGCACGCAACCCCTCGCGTACCGCCGCCGGCGGCACGCCGTGCGCCCGCGCGAGTGCGGCGGCGGCGAGCGCGTTCGCCACGTTGTGCGGCCCGGGCGGGCGCACGTCGGCGACCGCGGCCAGCTCCTCCGCACTCGTCGCCGGATCGGCCACGAACGCGCGGTCCACCAGCAGGTCCTCGACCAGCCCGAGGTCCCCGGCCGGCGGGGTGTCCAGCCGGAAGCCGATCCGGCGGGCGTGCCCGGGCGCGTGCTCCCGCGCGATCCGGGTGGACCAGTCGTCGTCCGCGTTGTGCACGACCGTGCGGGAGCGGTGGTGCACCCGGCCCTTCGCCGCGGCGTACTCCTCCATCGAACCGTGCCAGTCGAGGTGGTCCTCGGCGAGGTTGAGCACCACCGAGGCGTCCGCGGCGATGGTGGACGACCAGTGCAGCTGGAAGCTGGACAGCTCGACGGCCAGCACCGGGTGCCCGCCGCGCACCGCGTCCAGCACCGGGTAGCCGACGTTCCCGCAGGCCACCGCGTCCGCACCGGCGGCGCGCAGGATCGATTCCAGCATGCCGACCGTGGTCGTCTTGCCGTTCGTCCCGGTGATCACCAGCCAGGACGGCGGATGCTCACGCAGCCGGCCGATCCGCCAGGCCAGCTCGACGTCCCCGATCACCTCGATGCCCGCCTCCGCCGCGGCCACGAGCAGTGGCGCGGTCGGCCGCCAGCCGGGGCTGGTCACCACGAGGGCGGTGCCGGGCGGCGGCGCGGTCAGGCCGGGCACCAGCTCGGCCCCCAGGCCGGTCAGCTCGGCCAGCCGGTCGGCGTTCCCGTCGGTGACCGTGACGTGCGCGCCGAGTTCGCGCAGCACCGGCACCACCGAGGCCCCGGTGACACCCGCGCCCGCGACGAGCACGCGGCGGTCGGTGAGATCGGTCCGGTCCATCGCCGGATCAGTTCCCGACGCCCAGCTGCTCGCTGTAGAAGAGCCCCAGCCCGAACATGCAGCAGATCGCCGACAGCAGCCAGAACCGGATGATCACCGTGGTTTCCGCCCACCCGGCGAGTTCGAAGTGGTGGTGGAACGGGGCCATCCGGAACAGCCTTCGCCGCGTCGTGCGGAACACCGCGATCTGGGTGACCACCGAGATCATCTCGACCATGAACAGGCCCCCGATCACGATCGCCAGCAGTTCGGTGCGGGTGGTGATGGACAGCCCGGCGACCAGGCCGCCCAGCGCCAGCGACCCGGTGTCCCCCATGAAGATCTTCGCCGGGGCGGCGTTCCACCACAGGAAACCGACGCAGGCGCCGGTGGCCGCGGCCGCGACCACCGCGAGGTCCAGCGGGTCGCGTACGTCGTAGCAGGCCGGCACCGGCTGCTCCGAGCAGGAGATGCGGGCCTGCCAGAACGAGATGACCACGTAGGTGGCCAGCACCATCGAGGAGGCGCCCGCGGCGAGACCGTCCAGGCCGTCGGTGAAGTTCACCGCGTTCGACCAGCCGGAGATCACCACGTAGCAGAAGATCACGAACACGATCGACGGGAACGTGATCAGCGAAAGGTCGCGGACGTAGGACAGGCTCTGCGAGGACGGGGTGAGCCCGTGCTCGTCGGCGAACTGCAGCGACAGCACCGCGAACAGCACGGTGATCACGAGCTGGCCGACCAGTTTGGCGGTCTTGTTCAGGCCCAGGTTGCGCTGCTTGCGGATCTTGATGAAGTCGTCGAGGAAACCGACCACGCCGAGCCCCACCGCGAGCAGCAGCACCAGCAGGCCGGACGCCGAGGGCCCGGCGCCACGCGAGTTGCCGAGCCAGGTGATCAGGTGCGCCGCGAAGTAGCCGACGACCATCGCGATGATGATCGCGACGCCACCCATGGTCGGGGTGCCGCGCTTCGACTTGTGCCCCTGCGGGCCTTCTTCGCGGATCTCCTGGCCGAAACCCTGCCGGGAGAAGACCCGGATGAGATACGGCGTGAGGAGGATCGAGACCAGCAGGCCCGCCGCGGCCGCGATCAGGATGTTGATCACGCGTGACCACCGTTCGAGGGTTCGGAGGAGGGTGGGAGTGGCGTCCCGGGAGCAGCGGCCGGACCGGTGCTTCCGGGGCCGGTCAGCAGTGCCTCGGCCACCCGCCAGAGACGGGCCGCCTTGGACGCCTTGACCAGCACCACGTCCCCGGGACGGAGCTGATCATGCAGCAGCGCGACGGCGGACTCGGCATCGGGTACCAGCACCGACTCCTCGCCCCAGGAGCCCTCCTGGGTCGCGCCCTGGTGCATCGCGGCGGCCTCGTTCCCGACCACCACCAACCGGTCGATGTTGAGCCGGACCACGAGCCTGCCGATCCCGTCGTGCGCGGTCACCGACTCCTCGCCCAGCTCCCCCATCACGCCGAGCACGGCCCAGGCGCGCCGGCCGGACGAGCGGCTCATCGAGGCCAGCGCCTTGAGCCCGGCACGCACCGATTCGGGATTGGCGTTGAACGAGTCGTTGAGCACGGTGACGCCGTCGGGGCGGGTGGTGACCTCCATCCGGCGGGCGGACCGGCGCTGCAGTGCCGACAGCCGCTGCGCGATCTCCTCCGGCGTCGCGCCCAGTTCCAGCGCGATCGCGGCCGCGGACAGCGCGTTGCCCACGTGGTGCTCGCCGTGCAGGGGCAGGGTGACCGGGGCTTCGCCGGCCGGGGTGACCAGCCGGAACGACGCGCGGACCTCCGCGTCCAGGGTGATGTCCGCGGCCCGCACCTGCGCCGAGGGGCTCTCCCCCACGCCGGCGACCCGGGCGCGGGTCCGGCTCGCCATCGCGGCGACCAGCGGATCGTCGAGGTTGAGCACCGCGAGGCCGTCCTCCGGCAGTGCCTCGACCAGTTCCCCCTTGGTCTTCGCGATGCCCTCGCGCGAGCCGAACTCGCCGACGTGCGCACTGCCCACGTTGAGCACCGCGCCGATCCGCGGCGGCGCGATCGCGGCCAGTTCGGCGATGTGCCCGGGCCCGCGGGCCGACAGCTCCAGCACCAGGTACTTCGTGTCCCGGCCCGCCCGCAGGGCGGTCCACGGGTGGCCCAGCTCGCTGTTGAACGAACCGGGCGGCGCGACGGTGGCTCCCATCGGCTCGAGCAGCTGCGCGATGACGTCCTTGGTCGAGGTCTTGCCGGACGAACCGGTGATCCCGACGACGGTCAGCCCGCCTGCGGCCAGCATGTCCACCACGTACCGGGCCAGCTTCGCCAGCGCGGCCAGCACCGCGGCGCCGGACCCGTCGGTGTCGCCGGCCAGCGCCACCGACCGCTCGTGCGCCCGGCCCCCGGGCAGCGGCGGCACGACGATCGCCGGGGCGTCCACCTCGCGTGCGGCGAGCACGCCCACCGCACCGGATTCGACCGCGCGCGCGGCGAAGTCGTGGCCGTCGACGCGTTCCCCGGGCAGCGCGAGGAACAGCCCGCCCGCCCCGAGTTCGCGGGTGTCGAACTCGACGCTGCCGGTGACCACCGGAGAGCCGTCGGTGCGGTGCAGCCGGCCGCCGACGACGTCGGCGATCTCGGCAAGGCTGAGTTCGATCACGCGGTCACCTCGAGACGCTTGCGGATGGCGGCCTCGAGTTCGTCGCGGTCGGAGAACGGGTGCACGATCCCGTGCGCCTCCTGGCCGGTCTCGTGGCCCTTGCCGGCGATGAAGACGATGTCGCCCGGTGCGGCGAGCGCGACCGCGTGCGCGATGGCCTCGCGCCGGTCGCCGACCTCGAACACCTCGCCGCCCTGCGCCGGGCCGACCCCCCGCGCCCCGGCCAGCATCGCGGCGCGGATCGCGGCCGGATCCTCCGACCGCGGGTTGTCGTCGGTCACGATCAGCACGTCGCTGCGACGCACCGCGGCCTCGCCCATCACCGGCCGCTTCGCGGTGTCCCGGTCGCCACCGCAGCCGAGCACGGTGATGATCCGGCCCTCGGTGCGGGCCCGCAGCGCGTCCAGGCCCTGGGCGACCGCGGCCGGCTTGTGCGCGTAGTCGACCACCGCGGTGAACTCCTGGCCGAGGTACACCCGCTCCATCCGGCCGGGCACCTCGACCGCGGCCAGCCCGGCCACGATGTCGTCGGCCGAGACGCCCGCGCTGCCCAGCATCGCCGCCGCGAGCACCGCGTTGGCCACGTTGAACGTGCCGGGCAACGGGATCTTCGCGGCGCGGACGAGCCCGCCGGGGCCGTGCAGGGTGAAGGTCTGCTCTCCGGCCGGGGTCGCCGCGATGTCCGAGGCACGCCAGTCGGCCTCGGGGGAGACGGTGCCCGGCTCGATCGACACGGTCACCGTCTGCGGGGTGAGCAGGGCCTGTCCCCACGCGGTGTCCACGACGACGACCTCGGTGGTGGAGCGCCCGTCGAAGAGCTTCGCCTTGGCCGCGAAGTACTCCTCCATGTCGTGATGGAAGTCCAGGTGGTCCTGCGAGAGGTTGGTGAACGCGCCGACCGCGAACCGGGTGCCGTTGACCCGGCCCAGCGCGAGCGCGTGGCTGGAGACCTCCATCGGCACGTGGGTGACGCCCTGCTCCAGCATCACCGCGAGCAGCGCCTGCAGGTCCGGCGCCTCCGGGGTGGTGAAGCCGCTGGCCAGCCGCTCCCCGGCGATCCGGGTCTCGATGGTGCCGATCAGGCCGGTGGTCAGCCCGGCCGCACGCAGCCCGGCGTCCACCAGGTAGGAGGTGGTGGTCTTGCCCGCGGTGCCGGTGACGCCCAGCACGGACACCTGCAGCGAGGGCTCGCCGTAGATCCACGCGGCGATCTCGCCGAGCGCGTCCCGCGGGTCCGGGTGCACCAGGATCGGCACGCCGGCGTCGCGCAGCGCGGGCCGCTCGGCGCCCGCCGGGTCGGTCAGCACCGCGGCCGCACCGGCCGCGATCGCCTGGCCGCTGAAGTCGGCGCCGTGGGCGCGGGCGCCGGGCAGTCCGGCGAACAGGTCGCCGGGCAGCACGTGCTGCGCGCGCAGGGTGCTGCCGGTGACGGTGAGATCGGCGGCCTCGGGCCGGTCTGCGATCAGCCGCGCACCCGCGCGGGCGAGCAGGGTGGCCAGCGGGACCGGTTCGATCCGGGCCGGGCGCGGCGGCGCGGCGACGACTTTCGCCGGGCTGTCGGGCAGCGAAGCGGCGACCGGCCCGCTCTGGGGCTGGGACGAGGACACGGACACGCCGGAGAGGTTACCGAGGCCGTGTCCGGGTGACCCAAGCCGGTACGGCGAACGCGCGGCGGTGCCCCGCGTGTGCTAAAGGAGCGGCACTCGTCGTTGTGCCGCAAAGCCTTTCCCGCCCGCACGGCCCATGTGGACGTTGCTGCGGGCGGGAAAGCGGCTCCCCGGCGGCGAAACCGGCCGGGACTCAGGAAACGACGAGCGGGACCACCGGCGACTCCGCGCCGGACACCGGGATCTGGTAGCGCTGCGCGAGGTAGGAGGCGATCGAGTGGAACAGCGGTCCCGCCGAATGCCCCGCGGGCAGCGTGGTGTCCGGCGCGTCGAGCCGGATGCCCACCACGAACCGCGGATTGTCGGCGGGCAGGATGCCGGCGAAGGTGATGTTCGCCAGGCTGCCGCTGTAGGCCTTGGTGCGCGGGTCGATCTGCTGACCGGTGCCCGTTTTGCCGGAGATCTGGTAGCCCTCCAGCGCGGCCGAGGGCGCCGTGCCCGCGTTCGGGCTCTTGGCGTTCTGCACCACCGCGCGCAGCATGTCACGCACCGTCTTCGCGGTCTGCGGGCTGACCACCTGCTCGGTCTTCGGCGCCGGTTCGGGCACCACCGAGCCGTCCGGCTTCTTCTCCGACTTCACGATCCGCGGTGGCACGCGCAGCCCGTCGTTCGCGATCGCCTGGTACATCCCGGCCATCTGCACCACGGTCATCGACAGGCCCTGCCCGATCGGCAGGTTGCCGAAGGTCGAAGCCGACCACTGGTCGCGCGCGGGGACGTACCCCGAGCTCTCGCCGGGCAGTCCGATCCCGGTCCTGGCCCCGATGCCGAACTTCTTCAGCATCTCCAGGTACTTGTCCGGCCCGACCTTCTGCGCCAGCTCGAGCGTGCCGACGTTGGACGACTTGGCGAACACGCCGGTGGTGGTGAACGTCTGGGTACCGTGCGTCCAGGCGTCGTGCACCGTCCGGTCGGCGATCTTGATCGTGCCGGGGACCTGCAGCGTCGAGGTCGGCGAGGCGATCCCGCCGTCGATCGCCGCGGTCGCGGTCACCACCTTGTTCACCGAACCCGGTTCGTAGGGCGTGGTCACCGGGCGGTTGTTGAGCAGGTCGTTCTCCAGCGTGGAGGGATCGTTCGGGTTGAACGTCTTGGCGTCGGCCAGCCCGTAGACCTCACCGGTCTTCGCGTCCATGACGACCGCCTGGCCGCCCTTGGCGTTCGACTGCGCGACGTAGTCGCTCAGTTGCCGCTGCAGCTCGTACTGCACGTCGGAGTCGAGCGTCAGCTCCAGGTCGGAACCCGGCACCGCGGCCTGCAGCACGTGCTCGGTGCCGGGCAGGTACAGGTTGTCGTTGCCGTTCTGGGTGTTCACGATCTCCCGCCCGGGCGTGCCCGCCAGCGCGTCGTCGCGGGAACGCTCCAGCCCGACGACCCCGTGCAGGTTGTGCTTGGACACGTCGGGGTCGTCCATCCGCCAGTTCGCGAGGCCGACGATGTTGGAGCCGAGCGTGTCCCCCGGGTACTCGCGCTTGGCGCGGTTCTCCACGCTGATCCACGGGTACTGCTCCACGATGTCGTCGGCCACCGACGGCTCGACGTCGTCGACCAGGTAGGTGAACGACTGCGGCTTGTGCAGCAGCTTCAGCTGTTCCTGCTCGGTGGTCAGGTTCGGCACCTTCTGCGCGATGAGCTTCGCCGCCGCGGTGACCTCGGTCTCGAAGGTGCGGCCCTTCTGCGGGTGCTCCTTCGCGTACTCGTCCATCGACTTGTGCAGTGCCCGCAGGTTCACCGACAGGGTGCGGGTTTCCACGCTGAACGCCAGCTTCGCCCCGTTGCGGTCCACAATGGACCCGCGCTCGGCCGGGATGTCGATGGTGAGCGTGCGCTGGCGTTCGGCGGCGGCCGACAGCGCGGGGGCCTCGAACCACTGGACCTGCACCAGTTTCGCGCCCGCGACGACCATGATCACCACCAGCAGGATGCGCACCGCGGAGTACCGGCTGCGTTGCCCGCCGTTACCGCGTTTCGCGACCGCGCGACGGGTGCCCGCGGCGTAGGTGCGCCGCGCGCTGCCGGTCGCCCGTGCCCGGCGCTGCCCGCCTGCCGCCATCACTGCCCTGCCTCGGTGCCGGCCGGGGTGCCCGCCAGATCGCCTTCGATCCCGCCTTCCTGCGGTCCGGCGGCGGGCGGCGCGGACGGCGGAGTGCCGACCTCACCCGGAGTCTGGGGCTGCGCCTTCTGCGGGTCGCCGACGACGCGGGTCTTGCCGTCCGCGCCGACCACGATGCGTGCCGGGTCCCCGGCGGGCACCATGCCGAGCGCCTTGGCGGCGGGGGCGAGCGAGGCCGGCGACTGGGCCTTGGCTACCTCGCGTTCGAGCCGGTCCTTCGACTCGGCGAGCCCGGCGTTGGTGGTCCGCAGCTGCTCCAACCGGTAGGAATCGGCGATCGCCTGCGTGGTCAGCCACAGCGTGGACACCACCCCTGCCGCGAGCAGCCCCATCATGATCAGCACGAACGAGGCGCGCGAACTCGGCCAGCGCAGCTTGAGCCGGGTACGGACCCGCTTGGGCTGCACCGGTTGCGGCTCGGCTTCGGGCTTCCTCGCCGGACGCTGACGCAGCAGGTCGGCACGCTGCGCGCGGCGCGCGTACGCCCGCTCGGCAGCCGTGGTGCGCCCGCGCGACGCACGGCGCGGCGAGACCGCCGGCTGCGCGGTGGTGGTCCGCGGTTCCGGCTCGACCGTGGTCCCCGCCTGGGCACGCCGCCGGGTCGCCACGCCGGGACGGCGGGACTTCGTGGGTGCGGTCATCGCGGCTCTCCGATCCGTTGTGCTGCCCGCAGCCGCACCGAGGCGGCCCGCGGGTTGTGCTCGATCTCGCCTTCGGCGGCCTTCTCGGCGCCCCTGGTCAGCAGCCGCAGCTGGGGGCCGTGCCCGGGCAGCTCGACCGGAAGCCCTTCCGGGGTCCGGGATTTCGCCAGCCCGGCGAGCGCCTGCTTCACCAGCCGGTCTTCCAGGGACTGGTAGGACTCGACGACGATGCGGCCGCCCATCGCGAGCGCCCCGAGTGCCGCGGGCAGTGCCCGGCGCAGCACCTCCAGTTCGCCGTTGACCTCGATCCGCAGCGCCTGGAAGGTGCGCTTGGCCGGATGCCCTCCGGTGCGCCGGCTGGCCGCGGGCACGGCCGCGTACAGCAGCTCCACCAGCCGCCCGCTGCGGGTGAAGGGCTCCTTGTCCCGCTCCGCCACGACCGAGCGCACGATCCGCTGCGCGAACCGCTCCTCGCCGTAGTCGCGCAGGATCCGGATCAGCTCACCCGGCGGGTAGGTGTTGAGCACGTCGGCCGCGGTGAACCCGGTGGTCGGGTCCATCCGCATGTCCAGCGGCGCGTCCTGGGCGTAGGCGAACCCGCGTTCGGTGCGGTCCAGCTGCATCGACGAGACGCCGAGATCGAACAGGATGCCGTCCACCGTGGACAGTCCCAGCCCGGCGAGCGCCTCGGGCAGGCCGTCGTAGACGGTGTGCACGAGGTCGACCCGGTCACCGTGGCGCGCGAGCCGCTCACCGGAGCGCTCCAGCGCGGCGGGATCCCGGTCGAGACCGACGAGCCGCAACCGGGGGAAGGCTTCGAGGAGGGCGTCGGCATGCCCGCCGAGCCCGACCGTCGCGTCCACGAGCACCGCGTCGCGCTCGGCCAGCGCCGGGGTGAAGAGGTCGACGATGCGTGCGGCCAGCACCGGTACGTGTTCGGCTGCCACAGACCTTCCCCCCTTTCGTGCTTCGCGCCGAGGGAAGATGCGGCGGATGCCGTCAGGTCCCTGCCCGCCCGCTTGCCGACCTGGCACCGGGGAAGGTGCGCCAGGGCCGTAGAGCGGACAGAGGCCTCACGGCATCCGCGAGGGCGACGTACCCGCGTCCCCCGACGACGCAGGTGCGCCTTTCCTAGAAGACGCCCGGCAGGACTTCCTCTCGAGCCTGTGCGTAGCTGTCCTCGTGTTCGTCCAGGTAGCCCTGCCACGCCTGGGCATCCCAGATCTCCAGCCGGGTGATCGCGCCGATCACCACGCATTCCTTGTTCAGCCCGGCGTACCTGCGCAGCTCGGACGCGATCGCGATGCGTCCTTGCCCGTCCGGGCGTTGTTCGTCGGTCCCGGCGAACAGATAGCGCTGGTAGGCCCGCACCGCCTCGTTCGTGAACGGGGCTTCGGCGACCTTCCGGGCCATCTGCTCGAACTCGGCACGGGGGAAGACGAAGAGGCAGTGGTCCTGCCCCTTGGTGATCATCAGCCCACCGGCCAAGGCGTCGCGGAACTTCGCGGGCAGCGCGAGCCGCCCTTTGTCGTCCAGCTTCGGGGTGTGGGTGCCGAGGAACACCGGCGTCCACCTCCCTACCGGTCCCGGCTGGCGAACCACCCGATCCCGGCCCCGGGGCTCCCTTCTGCCCCACTGAGCACCACCGTACCCCACTTTCCACCACAGTCAACGCGCTCCGCCGCGTTGTCGCCCTGTCGGGTCACGCGTTTGCGCTGGTCAGCGTCGTGGGTCCAGGTGGGGCCGGGTGGGGGCCGCGGTGGCCAAGATCCCCCATGGCGGGGTCCCGGGCAACCAGATCACCCCTGAAACGTCCGGATCACGGCACCGTGGGGACCACCGCCACCCGGCAGTGGGGACCGGTGGGGAGCCCGGGTGGGGTGGAGTGGGGGACGCAGGTGGGGCGCGGTGGGGAGCCGGGCAGGGCCCTGCACGGGCCCGTCCACCCACACCATCAGCCCGGCTCAGATCACGAGCCCGCCCACACCACCAGCCCCACTCACACCACGAGCCCGCCACTCACAGCCGAGCCCGTCCACTTGCGGCTCGAACCGTCCGTGCACCTCCGTCCGCCCGTAGCGATCTCCCAGCGGACCATGAAGGAGTGCTTGACCGAGCCCGATTCCGTCAGGGATGCCCGCACGGACAGCAGCTCCGTCAGGCCCCCGGTCACGGACACCTCCGTCAGGGCTCCGTGCCGTACTCCCGCCGTGCCGGCCGGAGGTGCCCCCGTGGCGGCGTGTGAGGGGCGGGACGGGATGATCTCGCGGTGATGCCGTCCGGGAGCCGAGCTGGCACGGTGTCCCCTGCCGTCGTGCTGCGGCGGTGGTTCGAGGCCGTGTCCGGGCGGCGCTGGGCGGTGTCGGCGCTAGTGCCGGCCGCGGTCGTGTTCGCCGCGGGTGTGCTGACCGCGGTCTGCACGATGTGGCCGGTGGACCTGGAGGTCTACCGGCACGGCGCGCAGGCGCTCGCGCACGGGCAGGACGTCTACGGCACGCTTCCGCCGACCCGGGCCGGGATGGTGCTGCCTTTCATCTACCCGCCGTTCGCCGCGGTCGCGTTCCTCGCGCTCGCGGTCCCGCCGACGCCGGTGGCCGCGGTGCTGATGCTCGGGATTTCCCTGACCGCACTGGGCACCACGGTTTACGTGGTGATCCGGCCGCACACCCGGCGCCGTGCCGCCGTCCTCGCCTCGGTGGTGGCCGGGGCCGCCGCGCTGGCGTTCGAGCCGGTCCGCGAGACGTTGTGGTTCGGCCAGGTGAACCTCGTGCTCATGGCCCTGGTCGTCGTCGACTGCCTGGGCCCCAAGACCCGCCTCCCGCGCGGAGTACTGGTGGGGCTCGCCGCGGCGGTGAAGATCACGCCGGCCGGGTTCCTGCTGTTCTTCCTGCTGCGACGGGACTTCCGGGCGGCCGGGACGACGGTCGCGACGTTCCTCGCGGCCGGGCTGCTCGGGTTCGCGGTGGCTCCCCGTGCCTCCGCGGCGTACTGGTTCGGCGGCGGGCTGACCGGGGCTTCCGGGATGAGCGGGTCGATCTTCGCCACCAACCAGACGATCCAGGGCGCGGTCAACCGGTTCGGGCTGCCGCACGCAACCGCGCTCGTGCTGATCGCGGTCGCCACCCTGGCCGCGTTGCTGCTCGCCGCCGCGGCCATGCGCCGGACCGACGCGCCGACGGCGTTCCTGCTGAACGCGGCGGCAGTGCTCGTCTGCTCCCCCATTTCGTGGTCGCACCACTGGGTGTGGATCGTCCCGGCGACCGTCCTGTTCGCCGCCCGGGCCACGAGCCGCACCGCGGTGGCCGGGCTGGCCGCGATCGTCGCGGTCTTCGTCGTGGCACCGCATTCGCTGCTGCCCCACCAGGACTTCCGCGAGCTGTCCTGGGGACCGCTGGAGCAGCTGGCCGGCAACAGCTATCTGCTGCTGGCGCTGGGGTTCCTGGCCTGGCACTTCGCCGGACGGCGCCGCGAAGCGCGGACCTGACCGGTCATCCGGCCGGGATCAGCGCCATCACGCGTTCGACCAGACGCGGGGCGTCGACCGGGGCGACGGTCACCCAGTCCTCGCCGCCGGCGCCGGGTGACTGGGCCGCGGAATAGGCGCCCGCGTCGGTGTCGAACCAGGTCACGCCCCCGGTACGGACGAGCCGGCCGTCGCGGTCGCGGACCCGGACGGTGAACTGCCCGGCCGCATACACCGGACGCGCCTGGATCGCCCGCAGTTCCTCGCCGTGGCGCCCGGCCGGCGGAGTCTCCGCGCCGGCCGCGGGCAGCCGGACCCCGTACCCGGGACCCGGCGCGAACTCCGGCAGTACGGCCACGATCTCCGAGGCCAGCTCGCTCTCGCCGATCCGCCGCACGCCGACCGTCCGCACCGGCTGGACGGCGAGCACCGCCTCCCGGCCCCGCAACGCGGAGACCGCGCGGAACGGTTCGTCCGCGGTCATGTCCGCGAGCACCTCGCACGAGAGGTACACCGTGCCCGAGGCCAGCAGCCGCAGCCGGCTTTCCAGTGCCGCGTCGAGGCGGCCGTCGAACAGGCCCCGTTCGCCCAGGTTCCGGTACACCTCGGCGCGGATCGCGGCCCGGTCGTCGACGGTCTCCCCGACGCTCGGCACCGCCAGCGGCGCCGGCGGACGGCCGAGCCCGAGGTCGTCCCAGACGACGTCGAACGCCGACGCGGACAGCCGGATCAAGCCGGCTCCGCGCCGAGCTGGGGGACCGCGGGGAAGTCCGCGCGCGGAACCAGCCCGTGCAACGCGGTGTCCCGCGTGCGCAGTACGTCGATCGCCTTCTGCCGGGCCGCCTCGGCGGCCTCCCTGCGCACGTCCATCTCGAACGACAGCCCGGCCAGCTCCAGCACGTTCCCGCTCGCCGCGGCGGAGCGGATCATGGTCGCCGGATCGAACTCGACCGGTTCCGGCATCTCCGCGCGCGCCCGCGCGGCGACCTCGGCCTGCCCGGTCACCGCATCACCGACCACAGTGGACATCGCGGAGGTCTCCCCCAGCCAGCCCGCCGCACGGGCGAGCACGGTCCGCATCGCGTCGCCCGCCTCGCCCTGCCAGCTTTCCCGGCTGCCGGCGGACAACGCGGTGAGGCTGCCGATCGACTCGCGCAGCCGCCCGGACAGCTCGGTCCAGCGCGCACCTGCCGAACCCGCGGCAGCCGGGTCGTTGCCGTCCAGCACCTGCGCGGCGAGCGCGGCGTGGCTCATCGCCTCGTAGCGGGCCACCGGTTCCGGGACGACCGGGGTATCGGGCACGGCACTCCTCCTCGCGGGGTTTCAGGGCAGCTTCGGTTCGACCAGCTCGGCCACCGACGACGCCCGGCGGCAGGCGAGCGGTACGTCGGCGAAGTTCGCGTTGCTCACGTCGACCTGCACGCTGGCCCGGCCGGCCACGCCGAGCAGCACGGCGCAGGTGCCGTTGCGGCCGGACACCTGCAGCGCCTGATGCGCACCGACCGTCTTCTTCGTCCGCTCGCCGGTGGAGACGTCGAGGTTGTCCAGGCCGTTCGTCTCGTCGAGGGTGACGGTGACGCCGTAGACCGACGGCACTTTCCAGTCGCACGCCCGCGCCTCACCGATCGTCTTCTCCTTGCCGAGCGCGGTGAACCCGACCGCCGAACGGTCCTGCGGGGACAACAGCTCGCACGGCTCCAGCCCAGCCATCGACAACGGCGCCGAAGCCGACGCCGGCGCACTGCTCGCGGGCGCCGCGGGCTGCGCGGCAGGCGCACGGCCACACCCGGTGAGCAGCAACAGCGACAGCACGGAGACGACCGCGAACTTCCGCCGCGCCTGCGGCGCGGTCACCGGATCAGCCACCGGCACAGTCCACCCCGTCCGCGGCGTTCTCGTCCTGCGCGCGGTACTTGTCCAGTGCGCCGGCGATGCGTTCGCGCAGCGCGGCGATCTCCCGGCCGAAGGCGGAGAGCTGATCGGCCACCGAGCCGTCCCGGCCGATGCCGTACTTCGCCATGAACGTGCCGATCTCGCCGGCGTACCCGCTGCCCAGCGGCACCGACCGGCCGAGCACCGCGGCCTCGCGGGCCATCTCGCCGACCACGTCGCCGAGTTCGCCCAGCTGCGCGTAGGTGGCGCCGGCCAGCTCCGGCGAGACCACGAACCGGCCGCCGGCCAGGCCCGGCACGTCGGGCAGGGCGTCGGTCTCGCTCATGCGGTTGCGCCTCTCCGTGATCAAGCGACCTCGACGAGAGAGCTTACGGCAGCGCGGACGGTCAGCGGACCCACCCGAAAATACTCGCTCCTCACCCGGATGCCGTAGCGGTCTCCATGGCACAGCGTCACCGGCGGAGGTTCGCGGGGTTGCGCCGCCGAGTTCGCCCGAGTTTGACACACTGGATGCGAGGCTGGGCGCGGCGCGGACCGCGAGCGCCCCGGCAGGTGCCGGAGGACCCGCTCAGCCACGCCCCACCAGGAGGTCGAGTGACGTCGAGAATCCAACCCGCTTCCGCTGCCGGGCCGCACGGGAACGGCCGGCCGCCGCACCCGGTGGTGGACTCCGCGGACGGGCTGGCGAGCCTCCCCGCGGCCGGGCTCGACGAACTGCACGACACCGCGCGGCGGATCGCCGCGAACGTGGAACGGGTCCTGGTCGGCAAGCCCGAGGTCGTCCGGATCGCGCTGGTCACCCTCCTGGCCGAGGGCCACCTGCTCGTGGAGGACGTGCCCGGCGTCGGCAAGACGTCGCTGGCCAAGGCGCTCGCCCGCTCGATCGACTGCACGGTCAGCCGCGTGCAGTTCACCCCCGACCTGCTGCCCAGCGACGTCACCGGGGTGTCCATCTACAACCGGCAGACCGGCGAGTTCGAGTTCCGGCCCGGCCCGGTGTTCGCGAACATCGTGGTGGGCGACGAGATCAACCGGGCCTCGCCGAAAACGCAGTCCGCGCTCCTGGAATGCCTGGAGGAACACCAGGTCACGGTCGACACGAGCACCTACCAGCTCGGCGCCCCGTTCATGGTGATCGCCACCCAGAACCCGATCGAGATGGAAGGCACCTACGCGTTGCCCGAGGCGCAGCGTGACCGGTTCACCGCGCGGGTGTCCATCGGCTACCCCGACCAGCAGGCGGAGCTGGCCATGGTCGACGAGCACGCCGGGCACGACCCGCTCGCCGAGCTGGCGCCGGTGTCCGACGGCGCGACCGTGCGGCGGCTCGCCGCGACGGTGCGCACGGTGCACATCGCGCCGGAGGTCCGCCGGTACGCGGTCGACCTGGTCGCCTCGACCAGGCAGGTGCCGGAGATCCGGCTCGGCGCTTCGCCGCGCGCGACGCTGCACCTGGTGCGGGCCGCGCGGGCGCAGGCGGCGCTGTCCGGCCGCGACTACGTGGTGCCCGACGACCTGCACACCGTCGCGGTGCCGGTGCTGGCCCACCGGCTCGTGCTGACCACCGAGGCGCACGCCGCCCGCCGTTCGGCGACGGACGTGGTGCGGGCCGTCCTGCACCGCGTTCCCGTCCCCCAGGGCTCGGCCCGCTGAGCCGTCCCGCTACCCGATTCGAGAAACCGCATGCTGCGCGCGCTGTCCGGCCTCACCACCCGTGGCCGTTGCCTGCTTGCCGCCGGGATCGCGGCCGCGGTGTGCTCGCTGGTGCTCAACGAACGCGATCTGCTGCGCGTCGCCGTCTTCGTGGTCGCGCTGCCGCTGCTGGTCGCCGCGTACATCGCGGCCACCCGGCTGCGGCTGGGCGCGGCGCGCGCGCTGCACCCCGAGCGGATCGCGGTCGGCTCGACCGGCGAGGTGCACCTGGAGCTGTGGCGCAGTGGCCGGCTGCCGGGCGGTGAGGTGCTGCTCGAGGACGGGGTGCCGTACCCGCTGGGTACCCGGCCGCGGTTCGTCGTCGAACGCCTTCCCCACGACCGGCGGGTGCTGCTGCGTTATCCGCTGCGGCCGGGGCTGCGCGGGATCCAGCAGGTCGGGCCGCTGCGGGCGACGATCACCGATCCGTTCGGGCTGTGCGAGTTCGACCGCGAGCTGATCGGGCATTCGCGGCTGGTCGTCGTGCCGCAGGTGGTTCCGTTGTGGGGGCTGCCTGGCGGCTCGGGGGTGGGCGCCGGCGAAGACGGCAGCGTCCGGCTGCACTCCGGGCAGGGCGAACCGGACGTGATCGTGCGGCACTACCGCACCGGCGACGACATGCGGAAGGTGCACTGGCGCTCGACGGCCCGGCGGGACGAGATCATGGTCCGGGTGGAGGAACGCCCGTGGCGCGGTGGCACGACCGTGCTGCTGGACCACCGTGCCGCCGCCCACCACGGCAGCGGACCGGAGGCGAGCCTGGAATGGGCGGTGTCGTTCGCCGCGTCGGTCGCCCTGCACCTGCGCCGCGCCGGCCACCGCGTACGACTGGTGACCGAGCACGGCCTCACCCTGACCGACATTCCCGGCGGGAGCGGGGAAGGTCACGACAACGTCGTGCTCGACACGCTGGCCGCGCTGCCGGCCGCCCACCAGCGCGACGTCACCCTCGGCCACGATCCCGCGGAAGGACAGGAACTGATCGCGGTACTGGGCACGGTGAGTGCGGAGTCGGTGCACGAGCTGACGAGGTACCGCCCCCGCGGAACCCGCAGCCTCGCGGTCCTGCTGGACACGCCGAGTTGGGCGGGGACCGCCCCGGACCACCTGACCGCGGCGACCGAGGATTCGGCCGCCCTGCTGCGTGCCGCCGGCTGGGGAGTCGTGGTCGCCGGCCCCCGGACCCCGATGCCGGAGGTATGGGCCGACCTGGGCCGCACCGGCACCCGCACCTCGGTGGCCGGAGGCACCCGATGACCACCCCCACCGCGGCCTCCCGGCCCACCCAGCCGAGCGACGAGCACGACCGGGGCCCTGTCGGGGTTGGGCTTGTCCCGCCGCACCTCCAGCTCCGCACGACTGATCGTGGCCTCGCCACGCTGTACCGCCACCACACGACCATCCACGCCACTCCGCCGCACAGCCACCACGGCACGGTCGGCTATCGACTCCCCCAGCCGCACTACGACCACCGCACGGTCGGCCATCCAGTCGCCACGCCGCGCTGCCACCACATGACCAGCCACCCCACACCGCCGCACAGCCACCACCAGCGCACACCCGGCCACACCGTTCCCACCACGCCGCTGCCGCCGGCCGCCCCGCCGCACGACCACCACCACACCAGCCACAGCCAGCGCACACCCGGCCAAGCCGTTCCCGCCACGTCGTCGTCGGCTGGGCGTCCCGGGCAGGCGGGCCGGGCACGCGCGGACGGAGGGGCCCGATGACCGCCACTGCGTCCCGGCCGCCCGCGTCGCCGCCTATCCCCCATACTCCTGCGCCACCGCCGCCCGAACCGCCCGCGGCGTGGGCGAGCAGTCTGCTCGCCCCAGTCGCGGCCGGGGTGGCGACGCTTTGCGCCGCCACTTCGCTGACCAGCGTGGTGGCCGGGTGGGCGTGGTTCGGATATCTGTTCGTCGCGGTCGTGCTCGTCGCCGCAACGGGGCTGGCGCTGCGCTCGTTGCGCGCGCCGATCGTCGTGGCCGGGCTCGGGCAGTTGCTCGTGCTGCTCTTCATGGTCACCGGGGCGTTCACCACCCAGGGCGTGCTCAAGATCATCCCCGGGCCCGCCGCGTTCGGGGAGCTGCAGGCCACGCTCGCCGCGTCGGCCGAGCAGATCCGCACCGGGCTGCCGCCGGTCGAGGGCACCCAGCCGATCCTGTGCCTCGTCACGATCGCGATCGGGCTGGTCGCCGTGCTCGTCGACACGCTCGCGGTCGCCGCCTCGGCGCCGGCGGCCACCGGGCTCGTGCTGCTCTGCGTGTACGCCGTGCCGGCGGCCCTGTCCGAGGACATGCTGCCGTGGTGGACGTTCCTGCTCGGCGCGGCAGCGTTCGCCGGTCTGCTCGCGCTCGACGGCAACCATCGCCACCGCAGCTGGCGCAACCGCGAAGCATCCGGCGCCCCCGGCCGGGCCAGAGCGTTGCAAGCGCCGGTCGCTGTGGTCAGCGCCGCGGTCGTGCTCGGTCTGCTCGGCGGCGGGGTCAGCTGGGTCGGCACGGTCGGCAAGATCCCGTTCGGGTCCGGCCCCGGCGGGGGTGGTGACGGCACCGGCGGCTTCGGCGTCGCGCCGTTCACCCAGCTGCGCGGCCTGCTCGACCAGGGCGACAACACCGAACTGTTCCAGGTCCGCGGCCTCGGCCCGGAACGGCGGCTGATGCGGGCGTTCACCCTCGACAGCTACACCCCCAACAAGGGCTGGGGCCTGCGCAGCGGTGGCCAGGCGCAGACCGGCGTGGTCGCGAACAGCACCCTGCCCGCCGCCCCCGGCGATGACGGCACGGGCGCCTCGCAGCAGATCCGGATCCAGCCGACGCGCTGGGTCGACAACTGGCTGCCGATCTACGGAGCGCCACGGGCGTTGCGCGGCGTCCCTCCGCAGTGGCTGTACGACCGGATGAGCGGCGCCGTTTTCACCACGAAGAGCGAACCCGCGCCGCCGTACGTGGAGACGGCGTCGTTGAAGGAACCGAGCGCGGCGGAATTGCGCACAGCAGCGCCGAAGTCCGACGAGGTGCCCGCGTTCTACACCCGGCTCGACGGCGTCGACCAGCGGGTGGTCGACAAGACCGGCCAGCTCATCGCGGGCAAGAACAACAACTTCGACCGGGCGACCGCGTTGTGGCAGTTCTTCAGCACGCAGAACGGTTTCGTCTACGACACCAAGACCGCGGACGCCACCGACGCGGACGCGCTCGCCGACTTCATCCTCAACGGCAAGCGCGGTTACTGCGAGCAGTACGCCTCCGCGATGGCCGTCATGCTGCGGGTCGCGCACATTCCGGCGCGGGTCGCGATCGGCTTCACGCCGGGTGTGCAGAAGGGCGACTACCAGTCGATCAGCTCGCAGGACGCGCACGCCTGGGTCGAGGCGTACTTCGGCGACAAGGGGTGGGTCAGCTTCGACCCGACGCCGCTGGCCGACGGGCGCGGCATCGTCCCGCCGTATCTGCAACAGAGCAACCAGAACCAACAGCAGCCCGACGCGACCGAAGACCTGCCCACCGCGCCCCGCACCACCGCTCCCTCGACCGGTGCCGCGCCGGACCAGCAGCAGGACCAGGCCGCTCCGGCGAACCCGGCCGACACCGGCCCGGACAACGGCTGGCTCGGCTGGCTGGCGCTGGCACTGGCAGTACTCGGGGCGGCCGCGGTGGTGACGTCGTACCTGCTGCGCCGGCGCCCGGAGGCCGGTGGGGGCACCGTGTCCGGACTCCCGCCGCCACCGCCCGGCCCGGAGGGCGACCTGCTGGTGCGCAGCCCGGCCGTGGCCGCGCCCGCACCGGCGCGGACGGCGGTGCTGTGGCTGCCGCCGGTCGCGTGGGGGTTGTTCGTGGCCGCGATCGGGTTCCTGGCCGGCTTGGTGGCCTGGTGGTTCGCGGTGCTGGTGGTGCTGGTGCTGGTGGCCGTCAGCGCGCCGGCCGTCGTCCGGGACGTGGTCCGCCGCCGCCATCTGCAGACGATCACCGCGCACACCCCGGACTCGGCCGACGCCGCGTGGCGTGAGCTGAAGGCCGAATGCGCCGACCGCGGCCTGCCCCTCCCGGAAAGCGACACGGTCCGGGTGTCGGGCGGCAAGATCGCCGAACACCACCACCTGGACGACGAGGGCCGGGAAAGCCTGCGCACGGTCCTCGGAGCGGTGGAACGCAGCTGGTACAGCGACGCGTCCACACCGGATCCGGATTTGGCACCAGCCTTCGACCGCCTCCGGGGCGGCCTCCGCCGCACCGCGCCACTCCCCCTGCGTGGACGGCTGTTCCCGCGCTCAGTACTGCAGCGGGACCGCGAAGGGAATGCCGGACGGAGGTAACTGGGCGCATTCCGGTCGGTCACCCGACGAACGGCGACTGCACTGCGGGCTTCCGGCGCACACTTTCCACGGTGACCGGCGGACACGGTGACGCGGCCGCGGTGGGATGTCGGTTTGCGGGAGAACCCTCGTCCAGCCTGTGCTCTGGTCGTCCGGAGAGTAGGGGGGTCGCCACGGTTACGGCAGTCACGGTCGCGGCAGCCGCGGTCGCGGCAGCCTGTTTGCCGCCGCACTGCTCGCGCAGGCCGCCGCATTGCACGGCGCCGCACCGCTCGGCCTGGCACCGCTCAGTGCGGGCCCCCATACCGCTCGGCGCGGCAGCCGGTCACCGCAGCACCAGTCCACCACCACAGCCGGGCGCCGCAAGACGAGCCAGCTTCTCAACGCGGGCACCGAATTGCCGTAGTGCTGCTCACCGCAGCCAATCACCTCAGCATCGGCTCGTCCCGCAGGCAGTCGAAGCAGCCGATCACCGCTCGACGCGGCAGCCGTCACCGTGATTGCCGCAGCGCCGACCGCCACGCCAGCCGTGCACCGCAGCCGGGTCGCCGCTGCGTCCCCGTCGCAGCAGCCTCACCACCGCAGCATTCTCGCCGCAGCAGCTCCGCCGTGGTAGCCGGGCACCGGAGCAGCCGGTCGCCGCTGTTGCCCGCGGCGGGCTGGTCGAATCCGGGCGCGGCCTCGACCGTTTCGCGGCCTGACTCCGGGCCGGCGGGGCCGCGTACGAGAAACCGCGCCTCACCTGGGAGTGAAGCGCGGATCCCGGACGTCGGGGGTTACTGCTCTTCGAAGCGCTGGCGGAAACGTTCTTCCATGCGCTGGGTGAACGAGCTCTTGCGGCCCGGCTGCTTCCCGCCGCCGCCACCGCCGCCGCTCTGCGTGTTCGTGCCGCTGTCGCCCTGGCGCAGGGACGTGACGGCCACCATGACCCCGAAGAACATCACGAGGAACCCGAGCACGCTGACCACCGGGATGTCGGCGACCCGCAACACGGGCAGCACCACACCGAGCACCAGTAGCGCGACACCCACCACGAAGAGGGCTATTCCCTGGACGCGCCGACGACGCGCGGGACGGCGCAACCGGGTGCCACGCACCGTGGATGCGAACTTGGGGTCCTCGGCATAGAGCTCGCGCTCGATCTGGTCGAGCAGCCGCTGCTCATGCTCGGAGAGTGGCATCTTTCCTCCTCCGGCACAGCTGTCGCGGGCGCCGGGCCGCGCAACGTCCTGGACCCAACAGCCAACCCCAGGCGGGGTGGCACTGTCCAGGATACGAGCCCCGCGCTCGTCCGACTACCCGATCCCGTATCCGGAACGGATCGAATCGGGGGAAATCCGTCACGACCGGGGTTGACGCTGGGTCACCAGGCCCCACCCGGCCTCCCGCGGCAGGCCACCCGCCACTCCGGCAATGGTCCGAACCGCACTTCCGCGCTCCGGCGAGCACACTGCGCGACAGCCGGCCTCGTCCCGGAACAGGTGCCAGCCACCGCGTGCCCAGGCGCGAGGACGGGCACGCGGACACTGCTGCCTTCAAGCCAACGCCCGCTTGGGCAGCCCCCGGCCGCGCGCCGCCTCCGCCGACCCAACCACCACTTCCCCGAGACACCAGCCACCACTTCCCCGAGACAACTGCGCAACCAGCCCCGGGACAACCGCCAGCCAGCCAGCACCCTCCCAGGACAAGTGCCCAGCCAACCACCACCTCCCCCGCACGACCTCTTGCACGCGGAGCGTGCGCCCAGGCAACCACGACGTTCCCGGGAGGACCGCCCAGCCAGCCGCCACCTCCCCCAGGACCACCGGCCAACCAGCCACCACGCGGCCCAGCCACATCCCCTGGGCGACCACGCGGCCCAGTCACTTCCCCTGGGCGACCACCCAGCCAACCACCACGCTCCCGGGACAACCGCCCAGCCAGCCATCACGCGTCCCAGCCACCTCCCCGGGACGACCACCCGCCAACCACCACTCGTCCCAGCCAGCGCCAGGCCACCAGACCCACACGTGCCCGCGGCCCTCGTCAGCCGCCGACCTGCCAGATCAACCCCTGCCTGCTCAACCCGGCTCGCCCCCTCTCACTCACCCTCCTTCGGCGACAGCAGCGACGCCGGGCGGATCGCGGACTTCCCGAAGCGGGAGCGGGCCACGTCAGCGGCCAGTTCGGCGTCTCGCCAGCGGGGTTCCGGGGAGTCGAACGCCAGCTGCTCGCCGTCCACGCCGGTGTCCAGGCTTTCCACCCGGACGCCGATCAGCCGGACCGGGCCGGTGGGGGCGTGCTCGGTCAGCAGGTCCACGGCGGAGCGGTGGATCTCGCGGGCGACGTCGGTCGCGGCGGGCACCGTGCGCGCCCGGGTGATCGTCCGGAAGTCGTCGAAGCGGACCTTGATCGACACAGTCCGCCCGCGCAGGCCACGGGACCGCAGCGTGGCGCCGACGCGCTCGGACAGCCGCAGCAGTTCGACGCCCAGCTCCGCCCGGTCGGCCACGTCGACCTCGAACGTGTGCTCCGCGCCGATCGACTTCTCCGCCGACTCCGGTACCACGGCCCGGTCGTCGTGTCCGTTGGCCAGCGCCCACAGGTGCTCGCCCATGGCCCGGCCCAGCGCCCGCCGCAGGCGCGCGGGCGGGGCCGCCGCGATGTCCGCGATCGTGTACCAGCCGTGGCGCTGCACCAGCTCCTCGGTGCGCTTCCCGACGCCCCACAGCGCCGACACCGGCAGCGGATGCAGGAACGGCACCGTCTCGGCCGCGGGCACGACCACCATGCCGTCCGGTTTCGCCATCCCGGACGCGAGCTTGGCCACGAATTTGACCTTCGCCACCCCTACCGAGCAGCTGATCCCGTGTTCGGCCCGTACCCGCTCCCGGATCCGCGCGCCGAGCCGCACCGGGGTCGTCCCCAGCCGCCGCAGCGCGCCCCCGACGTCCAGGAAGGCCTCGTCGAGGCTCAGGGGTTCGACGAGCGGCGTCAGCTCCCGGAAGATCCCCATCACGCCCCGGGAAACCTCGCCGTACAGCCCGGGCGTCGGCTGGATGCACACCAGCCGCGGGCACAGCCGCTTCGCCGTGGCGAACGGCATCGCCGAGCGCACCCCGAACCGCCGCGCCGGATAGCTGGCCGCGGCCACCACCGACCGCGGCCCGCCGCCGGACACGACCACCGGCAGCTCCGCCAGCTCCGGCCGCGTGCGCAGCTCACAGGCCACGAAAAAGGCATCCATGTCCACGTGCAGGATCACGCACCCGCTGTCGTCCGGCACTGGCTCTCCGGCGGTGACGCGGTAGCGGGCCATCCCGCTCGGCAGTTCGGTGTTTCTCCCCACGTCCGGAACGCTACCGGCGACCTCCGACAATTTCCGGACCGCCGGGACCCGCGACCCTCCTGATCAGCGGAAAGCCCGGGTCAGGCGCGGCGGGCGATCGCGTGCAGTCGGCCGGCGACGTCGCGCAACGCCGGCACCGCGGCCGCGGTCAGTTCGAACTCCGCCAGCTCGTCTTCGCGCACCTCACCGGTCACCACGTCGGCGATGATCCGGTCACCCTGCAGCAGGGTCACCTCGAGGCCCGCAGCGTTCAGTGAGTCGGTCAGCCCGGCACTGTCGTACCGGCGCAGTACGGTGTCGCGCTCACCCGGCACCACGCCGTCGGCGTCCGCGAGAAGCCGCTGCGCGTCGGCGAGCCGGCCCGCGAGCGCGCGGTGCAGCACGGCCGCGTTGCGGTTGGCGACCAGCACCGACACCGCCCCACCCGGCGCCACCGCGGCGGCCAGGGCATCGAGCACGGCGCGCGGGTCGTCCACGACCTCGAGCAGCCCGTGGGCGAGCACGAGGTCGGCAGAACCGGACGGCACATGCGCGGCGAGCGCGTCGGAGTCCTCCGGGACGACCGTGATTCCCCTCGCCACGCCCTCCTCCTCAGCGCGACGCAGCAGGGTCGCGCGGGCGTTGGGGTTCGGTTCGACGACGGTGACGAGGCATCCCGCCGACGCGAACGGCACCGCCCAGCCGCCGCTGCCGCCACCGACGTCGACGACGACCGGCTGCTCCACGCCGCGCGTGCGCGCCGCCCGCAGTTCCGCCTCGAGCGCCCGGCGAACGGCGCCCGAGCCCCGGGCGGCGACGGTGTCCGTCTTCATGGCCGACAGGGTAGTGGCCACCGGTCACCCGCCGTGATCCGCGTGGGCGTCGAAGCGGCGTTCGCCACCTTCCCGGCTACCGTTCCGCCGTACGGGCCGTAGGCTGTGTCGAGTGCACACGGTCGCCGTTCTCAGCCTCAAGGGTGGCGTCGGTAAAACGACGGTCGCGCTCGGTATCGCGTCGGCCGCTCTGCGTAGGGGCACCCGCGCGCTCGTCGCGGACCTCGACCCGCAGGGCAACGCCACCACCTCGCTCGATCCGCCGTTCACCGACGCGACGCTCGCCGACGTACTGGAGACTCCCGCCCGCGCCGTCCTCGAGCGAGCGATCGCGCCCAGCGTGTGGAGCGAGCAGATCGACGTGCTGGTCGGCGCGGAGGAGCTGGAGCAGCTCAACGAGCCGGGCCCGGACGGGCGCCGGCTGGAGAACCTGTCCCGCGCACTCGACGAACTGCACCAGAATCCGCTCCGCGACGAACCTTACGAACTGGTGATCATCGACTGCCCGCCGTCACTCGGCCGGTTGACGAAATCCGCCCTGGTGGCCGCGGACACCGCACTGATCGTCACTGAACCCACGATGTACGCGGTGGCCGGCGCGCAGCGCGCGCTGGAAGCGATCGACCGGATCAGGCAGGAGCACAACCACGCGCTGCGCCCGCTCGGCGTGCTGGTGAACAGGCTGCGCGTGCGCTCCTACGAGCACCAGTTCCGGAGCGCGGAACTGCGCGAGAACTTCGGCTCCCTGGTGATGCCGACCGCGATCCCGGATCGCCTCGCCGTGCAGCAGGCGCAGGGCGCGTGCAGCCCGATCCACGAGTGGCACTCCCCCGGTGCACAGGAGATCGCACTGACGTTCAACATGGTGCTGGCGAAAATCCTGCGCTCCACCCGCGCCGGGCGCCACCGCGTGCACGGCACGGACGAGGCCCCCGCGGAAGTGTCCGGGAACGCGGGCTGAACGGTGCCCGAAGGCGACACGGTCTTCCTCGCCGGGAAGCTGCTGAATCGGGCACTGGCCGGGAAGACGTTGGTACGCGGCGAGTTTCGTCATCCTGAACTGGCCACTGTGGACCTTGTCGGACATACGGTGCGTGAGGTCGCGACGGTCGGCAAACACCTGTTCACCCGGTTTTCCGGGGACCGCACGCTGCACAGCCACCTGCGGATGGACGGCAGCTGGCGAATCCATCCGGTCGGCGCCAAATGGCCGATGGCCGCGCACCACGCCCGGGTCGTGCTGGCGACCGCGGAACTGGAGGTCATCGGTTTCCGTCTGCACGACCTGAAGTTACTCCCGACGGGCGAGGAATCCGGGCTCGTCGGGCACCTCGGGCCGGACCTGCTCGATCCACTGTGGACGGACGAGCACACGGCGACGGCCACGGCGCACCTGGCCGCGCGGCCGGATCGGGAACTCGGCGACGCCCTGCTCGATCAGCGTGTACTGGCCGGCGTGGGCAACCTGTACAAGACCGAGATCTGTTTCCTGCTCGGCGTTTCCCCGTGGACGCCGGTGTCCGGAGTGGACCCGGCACGCGTGGTGGCGCTCGCCCGGAAACTGCTGCTGGCCAACGCGTGGCGGCACGAGCAGATCACCACCGGCGACCCGCGCCGAGGCCGGCGCAACTCGGTGTACGAGCGCACCCGGCAGGGCTGTTTCCGCTGCGGGGGCACGGTACTGGTGCGCCCGCAGGGCGACGGGGCGTACCAGCGGCCGACGTGGTTCTGCCCGCGCTGCCAGCCCGGCCCCTCGCCGGAGTGAACGCCGCGGTCTTCACGGGGGTGTTCGCCGGGTCTCCGCCGGGGTGTTCGCGTCCGGCGAACGTGGCCGGGGTGGCGGACAGAACCCCGAAATGATGTTGCCGGACGGCGCGGTTCGCGGTTAGCGTGGCAGTACACGGGAAAGGAGGTGGTCCTCAGTTGTATTCACACAGGACTCGTGAGGTGGCTGTCCGCTAGCGGATAGCACGCGCAAGGGACTTTGAGCAGCGATACAACCCGAGCCACCTTCGGCTCATCGCCTGCTTCGCGTGCTGCCTGAGAGCGAATACCAGGCAGTCACCGGGCTCCCGGGGTTCTCGAGCACCAGTCCGGCTCGAGCCTGGACGCGTGACGGCGTCCAGGAGGCACCCCGGGGGCTACCACTATTTTCGACGGTGTTCTCCCCGTTTGTCGGACGCTGGCTGGGGTTGCGACGTGTTGGCCTGGCTCCTGGCGCGGCGCCCGGATTTGGTTGGTATCGCGGCACCTTGGTTTGGCTGCCAGTGCGGGCGCCGGTTGGCGTCTCGGATCCTCGGCCCGGTTGCCACTGCTGCATCGGGGATCCGTTGGCGTCGCGCATCTCGGCCCAACAGCCACTACAGCACTCGCGAACCCGTCGACCTCACGACACCTCGGCCCAACAGCCACTACAGCACTCGGTCGCATCTCGGCCCGGCCGCCACCCCAACACCAAGGCGCGGCTGACGTCGCAACACCCGGCCCGGCCACCACCGCCACGCCCTGGCCCGGCTGACGTGGCAACACGTGAGCCTGGCTAGCGCCGCAACGCCTGGCGCAGCTGACGCTGCAACACCTCAGTCCAGCCGCCACCGCGACAGCCGCACGCGGCTGATGTGGCGGCACCCCGTCCCAGCCACCACCGCAACGCCCTGGCCCGGCTGGCGTGACAACACCTCAGCCCGACTGACGTGAACAACATCTTGGCCCGGCGGCGCTGCAACACTCTGGGGCGGCCACTACCGCAACACCCGGACGGCGGCTGACGTGGCAGCATCCCGGTCCGGCTGGCGCTGCAGCACCTCGGCGCGGCCACCACCGCAACACCCGGGCGCAGCTGACGCCGCAACACCCCAGCCCGGCCGCCGCCACCGCGACACCCGGACGCGACTGATGTGGCAACACCCCGTCCCAGCCACCACCGCAACACGCGGGCGCGGACGGCGAATCCGACCGCCCGTCAGGCCGAGGCATCCCCGCTCAGTCGGCACTGGGCGGGGACGATCCGGCCGTTCCGGGTCGGAGCGTCTGCCTGCTTGCCGATGGCGAACCCGCGGGCGGCCTCCACCTCGTCCGGCGCTCTTCGGTGACGGGGCCGCCGGTCGCCTGCCGCCCGGTCGGTCGGGAGTGTGCGCGTCAGCCAGCGATGTCGCTCACCGACCCGACCGCGGCGAGGCTCGTCGTTCGCCATCGGGCACCGGGCCGGCCGCGATGGGCGCCACATCGGGGGGTGGGTCCGCAGGCCGCCGGGGCGTGGATGGGGCAGCATGGGCGCGTGCTCTTCGACCGGATCGTCCGTCCCTCGTTGTATCGGCTGGCTTATCACGACCCGGAGGTCGCGCACGAGCGGACCGTGGCGTTGCTGGGCCGGCTCGGGAGCGCGGTGGCGGCAGTCGCGCCGCTGTACCGCACCGACGATCCGGTGACCGTGCTCGGGATGCGGTTTCCGCATCGCGTCGGGCTCGCTGCCGGGATGGACAAGAACGGGCGGGCGCTCGCCGCGTGGCCGGCGCTCGGGTTCGGGTTCGTCGAGGTCGGGACGGTCACCCGGCATCCGCAGCCGGGCAATCCGAAGCCACGGCTGTTCAGCCTGCCCGCCAGCGACGCGGTGCTGAACCGGATGGGCTTCAACAACGACGGCGCCGCGGCGCTGGCCGAACGGCTCGCCACGGACGGGAAACCCCCGGTGCCGCTGGGGATCAGCATCGGCAAGTCCAAGGTCACGCCGCTGGCCGAGGCCGTCGAGGACTACCGCTGGTCGCTGCGCATCCTGCACCCCTACGCCGACTACTTCGCGATCAACGTCAGCTCGCCCAACACCCCGGGCCTGCGTGCGCTGCAGGACAGGACCGCGCTCGCCGAGCTGCTCGCCGAACTGCGTGCGACCGGCGCCGAACTCGGCGGCGACACCCCGCTGCTGGTGAAGGTCGCCCCGGACCTGACCGACCACGCCCTCGCCGAGCTGCTCGAGGTGTGCCTCGACCACGGCGTCGCCGGGATCATCGCGACCAACACCACGCTCGCCCGCACCGGGGTCGACCCGGCCGAGGCCGCGCTGGCCACCGAGGCCGGCGGGCTGTCCGGCCGCCCGCTCACCCCGCGTTCCGTGGAAGTGGTGCGCTTCGTGCACGAACAGACCGGCGGGCGGCTGCCGATCATCGGGGTCGGCGGGATCCTCGGCCCGGACGACGCTCGCCGGATGCTCGACGCGGGCGCGAGCCTCGTGCAGCTCTACACCGGCTTCGCCCTGCACGGGCCCGGCCTGGTGCGCCGCGTCAGCCGGGGGATCGCGGGCCGTCCGTGCTGACGAACCGCAGGTAACCGCGCCACGACTCGTACCGGTCCAGCCCTTCGGCGCCGTCGGCCGGATCGCACCGCACGGCGAGCGGCGTGCTGCCGTCCTCCAGCTCCACCCGTCCGAGCAAGAACGGTGCCGGCAGCTCCGCGGCGAACCGCCCGAAAGCCGCCGGGGACAGCCGCCAGCGTTCCCCGTCGAGCGTGGCCGCACCGGGCAGCACGCCGGGTTGCGCGGGGACTGTCCCGGCGAGCAGCACCATGCGGTAGCGCTCGGCGGTTCGGACCGGGCCGAGGAACCGGGCGCCACGCAACCGGTCGTGCAGCGGCTGGCCACGCAGATGCGCTCCGAACACCACGACGTCGGCGCCCTCGGCCGGGTACGGCTCGGCGGCCTGCTCGCCGGTCAGCACGGCGGCCAGGTCGATCCCGACCTGGTCCTCGAAGGCCCGGGTGACCACCGTGACCCCGTAGGGGCTCCGGTCCCCCGGCGCCACCGGGACGGTGACCGCGGCGAGATCGAGGACGTTCACGAACGTGCTGTACCGGCCGAGGCGGGCACTGACACCGACCGGATCGGCCAGCGCGTCCACGATGTCCGGGTGATCCGGAACGGTCGGCAGCAGCAACGCCTCGTAGCCGGCCAGCACGCTCCGCGCGGCGGCCCGGAGGCCGGCGACCCGGCCCCAGACGCCGGCCAGCTCGTGCGCCGGATGGCGGCCTGCCGCGGCCACGATCGCCGAAACGGTCGGGTCGGCACCCTCCGGGCCGCCGGCGAGCACCTCTCCCGCCGACGCGTACCGCTCCGCGACCAGCGCGCTGCCGTAGAGCAGCTCACCGGCTTCGAAGAACACCGTGAGGTCCACGGGCTCCAGCACCGCGCCGGACGCCTCCAGCGACGCCACCGCGACGTGGAACGCCTGCCTTGCGGGCGGAGTGAGCGCGGAAAGCGCTGCCGTGTCGGGAATCGCCACCCGCGGCCGGTCCCCCGCTGCCAGCCGGAGATCCGACGGCCACGCGCGGACGGCCGGGTCCTGACCGTCCGGACCGGTCATCGCCGCGAGGGCCCGCTGGCCGAGGGTGAGGCTGCGCGCGAACACCGAAACGCAGTCGAAGGACGGCGAAGCCGGGTACACGCCGGTGCGCGGCACCAAGCCGATCGTCGGTTTGAGACCGACCACCGCGTTGAGCGCCGCGGGGACCCGGCCGGACCCGCCGGTGTCGGTGCCGAGCGCGAGGTCGGCGATCCCGAGGCCGACGGCCACGGCCGATCCGCTGCTGGACCCGCCGGCGACCTTCGCCGGGTCCAGCGCCGAACCGGGCACGCCGTACGGGCTGCGGGTGCCGGTCAGGCCGGACGCGAACTGGTCGAGGTTCGTCTTCCCGAGCACCACGGCACCGGCGCCGGTCAGCCGTGTGACCACCGTGGCACTGGTCACGGGCGTCCGCGAGAAACCCGGGCAGCCCGCGGTCGTGGGCAGGCCGGCGAGGTCGATCAGGTCCTTGACCGCGAGCACCGTGCCGGCGAGCGGGAGGTCCTCGCCGGCCCGCACACGCTCGTCGACCGCCTTGGCGTCGACGAGTACCTCGTCCATGGTGCGCAGGCAGATCCAGGCTTCCGGACGTTCGGCCGCGGCGAGCCGTTCGAACGCGGCGAGCACGCGTTCGTGCGCACTGGGCGGCGGAGCGGCGATCGGCGGGGGTTCCGGCGGGAGTGCGGTCACGGGGCGTCCTTTCCTCGGCGGGAACGGAGGAGTCCACTGTGTACGTCCGGCTCCGCGGAATCAGCCCACGGCACCGGATCTGGCGGGTGCCACCACTGACGTCATGGAAAAAACGTTAGACCGCACGCGTTTCCGCCACCAGCTTCGGATGATTACGCGAGTGTTGCGGTACCCGCCGGAGAATCGGCGGCCATCACGCACTGTCGCCCGCGGCGCGACCGCCGTGGGCTGACCGGTGAACCAAACTCGGCCATCCGGACGGCGTTTCGCCCTGCCGCACCACTAGCGCCGGACCGAGACCACGCACGATGCGCTGATCCGCTGATCTGCGTGGTTTCCGTCAAATTCCGCCAGGCCGGCGCCCGGGAGCCGTGGCAACGGCGCGCCGACGCCGAATGTCCGGGCGCACTGGCGTGAGCCGTCCCGAACCTCCGGGCACACCGCCGTGAGCCGTCCCGAACCTCCGGGCACACCGGCGTACGCCGTCCCGAACCTCCGGGCACACCGCCGTACGCCGTCCCGAACCTCCGGACACCCGCGCACGCCATCCGACCCCACGAGCACGCCCGCGCACGCCGTCCCGAACCCTGGGGCACACCCGCGCTCGCCACCCCGGCCCGGCCGCGCCGTCTGGTTCAGCCGAGGTCTTTCAGCGCCATCGCCAGACCGGCGAGGCGGTCGGTGGCGTCAGTGAGGGATTCGCGGGACGTGCCCATTCCCGTGCTGCTCGCCGCGACCGCCTGACCGGCGGCGGCGACCAGCCCGCCGTAGCCTTCCACGCCGTCGTCCAGCTGCTCCCGCAGCTTGGCCACGGCGGCGTCGAGGGCGGGGCGTTCCCGCTGCGGGGCGGAGTTGCGGCCGCGTTCGATGGCCTGGACCCGGCCGGCCAGCGCCCGCAATGCCAGCGCCGCCTCGTCCGCGGTCCGGCGGGCATCGGCCACCGACACGTCGGACACCGTGGTGGTGCCCAGGGAGCTGGGCACCGACAGCTGCCGCAGCAGCTCGCCGAGGGAGGCTTCCGATTCGGCCAGGTGCTCCATCGGTTCGCGGGCCACCGAACCGGCCGGCGGAAGCGGCGGTGGCGCACTCGGCGCGGCCGGCAGCTCCAGCTTCTTCAGCTGCCGCAGCCGCAACCCGGTCCGCACGCTGAACGTGCCGAACACCAGCGTGCCGAAGCCGGCGAGCACGGTCTGCCCGATCTCGGCGCCGGACACCCCGCCGATCAGGCCGGTGCCGGCCAGCACTGTGAGCACGCCGAGCAGGATCGTGACGAGCACCCACAGCGTCAGCACCCGCGAGGTGCGGCGGATCCGGCGCTGGTGTTTGGCGGACGGCTCGTTCCAGCGCTGCCACTTCGCGCGCGCCTCGGCCATCGCCGGGATCTGCCCGGCGACCGAGGAGAACGTGCTGGGCACGCTGGAACGCCGCGGCACCGGCGGCGGGGTGGGGGCGGGCCGGTGCTGGAACCGGCCCGCCTGCCCTGCGGTGTTCGTGCCGCCCTGACCGCCATTTTCGGACGGGGGGAAGTACCGCTGCAGTTTTTCCTGAGCCCGCTGGGCGTAGTCGGGCAGCCGCTCGACGTACTTCTCGATCCGGGCACCGAACTCGTCGAAGTCCCGCCGTCTGTTCATCGAGCCCCCCTGCGGTGTACTGCCCCTGACCGGGTCAGGCCGGGTTCTTGCCCTGCTCCGCCTGCACGCGAGCCTGGATCTCGCGCTGGATGTCCGGGCTCGCGGGGGCGTTCGCCGCGTCCGCGCCCGCCGCCTTCGCGCCCGCGCCACCGTCGGTGACCTGCGCGACCGAATTGCCCTGCATCGAGGCGCGGATCTGCTCCAGCCGCGAGTGCCCTGCCATCTGCGTGGCCGACTCCTGGACCTCCATCATCCGGCCCTGTACGGAGTTCTGCGCCAGCTCGGCCGAGCCCAGTGCGGTGGTGTAGCGCTTCTCGATCTTGTCGCGGACCTCTTCCAGCGACGGGGTGTTGCCCGGCGCGGCCAGCTGGCTCATCTGGTTGAGCGAGTTGGAGACCTGCTCCTGCATCTTCGCCTGCTCCAGCTGCGAGAGCAGCTTGGTGCGCTCGGCCAGCTTCTGCTGCAGCATCGTGGCGTTGCGCTCGACGGCCTGCTTGGCCTGCGAAGCGGCCTGCAGCGACTGGTCGTGCAGGGTCTTGAGGTCCTCGATGCTCTGCTCGGCGGTGACCAGCTGCGCGGCGAAGCTCTCCGCCGCGGTCTCGAACTGGGTGGCCTTCGCCTCGTCGCCTTGGGAACGGGCCTCGTCGGCCAGCACCAGCGCCTGGCGGGTCGACGCCTGCAGCTTCTCCACCTCGCCGAGCTGCCGGTTGAGCTTCATCTCCAGCTGCCGCTGGTTGCCGATCACGGAGGCGGCCTGCTGCGTCAGCGCCTGGTGGTTGCGCTGCGCCTCCTCGATGGCCTGCTGGATCTGTACCTTCGGGTCGGCGTGCTCGTCGATCTTCGACGAAAACGCCGCCATCATGTACTTCCAGAACTTCACGAACGGGTTGGCCATCTCCTCCGCCTGCCTTCTTGCGTCCCACGGGCCTTGAATGATCTCGGGGTGGGGCGTCGCTCCCCAGCTACACAACGTTCCGACCCCGGCGTCGGGTTCCATCGTGTCAGGTCGGGCCCGGGCGTTCCAGGCGACCCCGGGGGAATTCAGGGACGACCCTGAGCGGACCCCGCTCATGCGCCGACGGCCCCGGGTCACTTCCCGGGGCCGTCGGACTGCGCGAAGCTCGCTACGCGGCGATCGTGGACGCGAGCTTGGGCGCCCCGATCGTGGTCCGCAACGTGGTGTTCATCCGCGGCGCGGGCTGCAGCCGCAGGTCGGAGAGGTCGTCGCCGACCAGCTCGGACACCAGCCTGCCACCCTCGAACCCGGCGGACCCGGCCGGCTCGCGCTCCGGCACGGACTCACGCGAGGTGGCCTCCACCTCCTCGACCGGGGTGACCTCGACCGTGTCGAGAGCCGACACATCGGCCGCGACCTTGTGCAGCAGGTCGCCGAGCGGAAGCTCCAGCGCCTCGCAGATGGAGGCCAGCAGCTCGCTGGAGGCTTCCTTCTGACCGCGCTCGACCTCGGACAGGTAGCCGAGGCTGACCCTGGCGGCGCGGGAGATGTCACGCAGCGTTCGACGCTGGTTGGTGCGGGCATGACGGAGCCGATCACCGATCGCCTCACGCAACAGCACGGTCATCACGCGCCTCCCTTCCCGAACTGGTACCTCCTACGTTACCCAGAGCGGCGGCCCGGGCGCAGGACTTGGAGCATGCGTACGCCAAGGGCGAACGCTCCGATCAGTGTAGATGTTCCCCGAGCAAGGCGAACGCGGCGCGCACCGCGGCCGCCCTGATCGACGGCCGGTCACCGGGCAGGGCCAGCTCGCGGACCACCGCGGTGCCCGGCCCGCACAGCCCGGCGTACACCGTGCCGGGTGCGGCACCGTCCTGCGGATCCGGCCCGGCCACGCCGGTCAGGCCCAGCCCCCAGGTGGCCCCGCAACGGTCGCGGGCACCGGCCGCCAGCTGGGCGGCCACCTCGGGGTGCACGGCGCCGTGCTCGGCCAGCAGCCGCTGGTCGACCCCGGCCAGCACGGTCTTCAGCTCGGTGGCGTACACGACCAGCCCGCCCCGCAGCACCGCGCTGGCGCCGGGCACCTCGGCCAGGGTGGCGCACAGCAGCCCGGCGGTCAGCGATTCGGCGGCGGCGACGGTTTCCCCCCGCCGGGTGAGAGTGGCGACCAGTTCCCGTGCGCCGGTCATCAGGCGCCCGTCACGCGGCGCCCCGCGGCCCGCAGCCGGAGCGCGCGGACCAGGTAGTCCACGCCGGTGACCACGGTCAGCGCCACGGCCAGGCCCATCAGCACCCAGCGCACCGGATCGGCACCGGCCGGCAGCGGCAGCAGGTAGACCACGATCGCGAGGATCTGGGTCATCGTCTTGGCCTTGCCGCCGCGGCTGGCCGGGATCACGCCGTGCCGGATCACCCAGAAGCGCAGCAGCGTCACCCCGATCTCACGGACCGCGATCACGATGGTGACCCACCAGGACAGCTCGCCGAGCACGCTCAGCCCGATCAGCGCGGCACCGATCAGCGCCTTGTCCGCGATCGGGTCGGCGATCTTGCCGAAGTCGGTGACCAACCCGTAGCGGCGGGCCACCCAGCCGTCGACCTGGTCGGTGGCCGAGGCGATGGCGAACAGCCCGGTCGCGATCGCGCGCCACGTGGTGTCCACGCCGCCGCCCAGGAACAACGCGACCACGAACAGCGGGACCAGCACCAGCCGCGAGATGGTCAGCAGGTTCGCCAGGTTCAGCGTCGGCACCGGGGTGGTCGCGGGCACCTGGGCACCGGCCTCGGCCGCTCCGGAAGCCGACGGGGCTGCGGAACCTGAGGGCACCGGGGACTCCGGCGGCACAGCGGAGCCGGACGTCGCCGAGGCGCGGGGCAAGCCCTCGCCGGCGTCGCTCGGGGCGGCATTCACCGGTCCGCGTCCGATACCGGCCGCACGATCAGGTCGACACCGGCGGAGTCGACGACCTCGCAGCGGACCAGCTCGCCCACCGCCACCTTCGGCGCGTCGAGCAGCACGCATTCGCCGTCGACCTCGGGCGCCTGGTGCGCCGCGCGGCCGACCGGATCCTCGCCGTCCTCGCCTGCCTGCTCGACCAGGACGTGCACGACGGTGCCGATGCGGTCCTCGGCCCGCTGGGCGGTCAGTTCCTCGACCAGCGCCGAGATTCGCGCGACCCGCTCGGCGACCTCGGCCGGTTCGAGTTTTCCGTCGAAGGTCTCGGCCTCGGTGCCGTCCTCGTCGGAGTAGCCGAACACGCCGACCGCGTCGAGCCGGGCACCGGTGAGGAACCGCTCCAGTTCGGCCAGGTCCTCCTCGGTCTCCCCCGGGAAGCCGACGATCACGTTGGTGCGGATGCCCGCCTCCGGCGCCCGTTCCCGGATCTGCTCGGTGAGCGCGAGGAACGAGTCGGTGGAGCCGAACCGGCGCATCCGGCGCAGCACCCGCTCGCTGGAGTGCTGGAACGAGAGGTCGAAGTAGTCCGCGACCCCTGGCGTGTCCGCGATGGCCTGGACCAGCTGCGGCCGGGTCTCCGCCGGCTGCAGGTAGGACACCCGCACCCGCTCGACGCCCTCGACCTCGGCCAGCCGGGGCAGCAGCCGCTCGAGCGCGCGCGTGCCGTCGCGGCCGAAGTCCTTGCCGTAGGAGGTGGAGTTCTCGCTGACCAGGAACAGTTCCTTCACGCCGTGCTCGGCCAGCCAGCGGGCTTCGGCGACGATCTCGTCCGGCTGCCGCGACACGAACGAACCGCGGAACGACGGGATCGCGCAGAACGAGCAGCGCCGGTCGCATCCGGAGGCGATCTTCAGCGCGGCCACCGGTGCGTCGTCCAACCGGGTGCGCAGCACGCGCGGGCCCCAGCCGTGCTGCGCGTGCCCCGGCACCTCGACCTCGGGGGCCGCGGCGGGCCGCTGCACCGGGCTGATCGGCAGCAGCTTCCGGCGGTCGGACGGCGTGTGCGAGGCGAGCGCGCGGCCGGCGACCACGTCGTCGAGACGGTCGGACAGCTCGGCGTAGTGATCGAAGCCGAGCACCGCGTCCGCCTCGGGGAGGCTTTCGGCCAGCTCGGTGCCGTAGCGCTCCGCCATGCACCCGACCGCGACCACCTTGCGGCCGGTATCGGCCGCGGCGAGCAGCGTGTCGACCGAGTCCTTCTTCGCCGACTCCACGAACCCGCAGGTGTTCACCACGACGACGTCGGAGTCCCCGGGATCCCCGGACAGCTCCCAGCCTCCGGCGGCGAGCCGGCCGGCCAGTTCCTCGGAGTCGACCTCGTTGCGGGCGCAGCCCAAGGTCACGAGGGAAACTCGTCGGCTGCCGGCTGGCTCAGTGGTGGGAGAAGGCACGACGTTCAGGGTAGCCGCCGCTTCCCGGCACCCCGGCGACGGCGTCACCCACCACCCGCCGCGCTGCTCACGAGCCGGTGGGGACGTCCGCGACGGTCAGCAGGGTCAGCTCGGCGTCGGTCAGGGAGTCCATGTCGACGTCCGGTCCGGCCAGCCGCATCGCCTGCGCGCGGATGGCCCGTTCGAGCAGGCCACGGGCGGACCGGCCGTTGGCGAAACCGGAGCCACGGTCCAGCCCCGCCAGCAGACCGGGCAGCGCCTCGGCCAGATCGGGTGCGAGCCGGTAGCCCTGTTTGCCCGCCATCGCGGTGAAGATGGCCGCCAGCTGGGTGTCGTCGTAGTCGGCGAAGTGCACCGTGGCACCGAAGCGGGACCGCAGGCCCGAGTTGGCGTCGAGGAAGCGGTCCATGTCCGCCGGGTAGCCCGCGGCGATCACGATCAGGTCCTCGCGGTGATTCTCCATCTGCACCAGCAGCTCGGCGATGGCCTCGGTGCCGAAGTCGCCGCCGTTCGAGTAGCTCTGCACCAGCGTGTAGGCCTCGTCGATGAACAGCAGCCCGCCGATCGCCCGCTCGCACACGTCGCGGGTCTTCGGCGCGGTCTGGCCGATGTACTCGGCGACCAGGTCCGGCCGGGCCACCTCGACCAGGTGCCCCGACGGCAGCACACCCAGCTCGCGGTAGACCTGGCCCATCAGCCGCGCGACCGTCGTCTTGGCGGTGCCCGGATTGCCGGTGAACACGAGGTGGCGGCTGCGTGCCCCGACCGGCAGCCCGGCCTGACGGCGGCGCGCGTCCAGCCGGGTCTCCGCGACCAGCGCGCGGACCTGCGCCTTGACCTCGTCCAGGCCGATCATGCCGTCCAGCTCGTCGAGCAGATCGTCGAGACCGCGCCGTGGACCGGACTCGTCGGTGACCGCGACCCCGGCCTCGCCGGGCAGGTCGGCGGCCACGAGCACGGCCAGCTCGTCGGCCGGGGTGTCCGGCGCGGCGGCCAGCCGGGTGGACTGCTTGCCGATGGCGGCCTCGAGCAGCCCGCGAGCGGACCGGCCGTTGGCGAACCCACGGCCACGCGGGATCCGCCGGATCGCCTCCGGCAGCGCCGCGGCGAGGTCGTCGGCGAGGCGATACCCCTGACCGCCGGCCATCAGGGTGAAGATCCCGGCCAGCTCGTCGTTGGAGTAGTCCGGGAACTCGATCCGTCCGGCGAAGCGCGAGCGCAGGCCCGGGTTGGACTCCAGGAACTCGTCCATCTGCTTCGGATAGCCGGCGACGAAAACCACCAGGTCCTCGCGGTGGTTCTCCATCTGCACCAGCAGCTCGGTGACGGCCTCCCGGCCGTAGTCGTCGTTGTCGTCGCGCACGAGGTTGTAGGCCTCGTCGATGAACAGCACGCCGCCCGCGGCCCGCTCGCAGACCTCGCGGGTCTTCGGCGCGGTCTGGCCGGAGTACTCGGCCACCAGATCGCCCCGGCCGACCTCGACGAGGTGCCCGGACGGCAGCACACCCAGCTCCCGGTAGATCTGCCCGACCAGCCGCGACACGGTGGTCTTCGCGGTGCCCGGGTTCCCGGTGAACAGCAGGTGCCTGCTGCGTACCGCGACCTTCATGCCCGCTTCCCGGCGCCGCGCGTCCACGGCCATCTCGTCCACCATGGACCGCACGCGCTGCTTGACCGAATCGAGGCCGATCATCGCGTCCAGCTCGGCCAGCAGCTCCTCCAGGCTCCGCCGCGGACCGGCGTCGTCCACTGCGGACACGCCGGACTGCCCCGGCCCCGGCAGGTCCGCGGCGACCAGCACGGCCAGATCCTCGGTCCGCGCACCCGGCTCGGCGGTCAGCCGGCTCGACTGCTTCCCGATCGCCGCCTCCAGCAGCACCCGCGCGGACCGGCCGTTGGCGAACCCACGGCCACGCGGAATCCGCCGGACCGCCTCCGGCAGCTCGGCCACGAGGTCGTCCGCCAGCTCGTAGCCCTGGCTCTTCGCCATCGCGCCAAAGATCTTCGCCAGCTCGTCGTTCGAGTAGTCCGGGAACTCGATCCGCCCGGCGAACCGCGAGCGCAGCCCCGGGTTCGATTCGAGGAAGGTGTCGATCTCCTTCGGGTAGCCCGCCGCGAACACCACCAGGTCGTCGCGGTGGTTCTCCATCTGCACCAGCAGCTCGGCGACCGCTTCGCGGCCGTAGTCGTCGTCCTCGTCGGTGACGAGGTTGTAGGCCTCGTCGAGGAACAGCACCCCGCCGACCGCCTTCTCACAGGCCGCGCGGGTCTTCGGCGAGGTCTGGCCGAGGTACTCGCCGACCAGGTCGGTGCGGGTCATCTCGACGACGTGCCCCTTGGGCAGCACGCCGAGCGCCTGGAAGATCTTGCCCAGCAACCGGGCCACGGTCGTCTTCGCGGTGCCGGGGTTGCCGGTCAGCAGCAGGTGCCTGCTGCGCACCGCGACCTTCATGCCCGCTTCCCTGCGCCGCGCGTCCACGGCGAGCTCAGAGGTCAGCGCACGGACCCGCTCCTTCACAGCGTCGAGCCCGATCATCGCGTCCAGCTCGGCCAGCAGCTCCTCGATCGGGGTGCCACCGCGGGTGCCGGCCGCGGCGACCAGCGGTTCGATGTCCTCGTGCGTGATCACGACCCGGCCGCCGGCCGCGCCCCGCGCGATCGCCTGCCGGGACGCGGCGTCCAGCAGCGCCTCCACCCCCCGCGCGCTGGGCTCCCGGGACAGCTGCGCCAACCGGTCACGCACGTCCGGCAGCACGCTGAAGGACCGTTCTCCGGCCAGGACGTCCAGCAGCGCCGCGGCATGCGCCGCGTGGTCGAACCGGGGCAGCCGGTACTGGAGCACGTTCTGCAGCACGTCCGGCGCCTCGGTCGCCAGCTGCTCGAGCACGCGCTCGGTACCGCCGAGCACGATGAGCCGGCAGCTGTCTTGATCGTGCGCGTAGTTGCGCAGCACGCGCGCCATCCCGGCGGCGTCCTCGGCGAAGAGCGCGTCGGCCCGTTCGGCCAGCAGCAGGGTGGGGCCGTCCTCCAGTTTCGCGATACGGCCGGGCACCACGTGTTCCAGCGGATCGTCGCCGGCGTCCGCGAGCAGCCCGTGGCTGTCGAGGAATTCGGTGCGGTCGAACTCGACCTCGGCCTGCTCCAGCGCGTGCTCCAGCGACCGCGTGAACCGGCGCTGCCCGGTGTTCGGCTCCCCGACGAGCAGGACGATCGGATTCGGCTGTTTGGTACCCGCCGACGTGCGCGCGGCCTCCCGCTGCTCCCACTCCGCGTGCGCGATCTTCCAGGCCGCGCGGGCCTGTTCGTACTGGGCGTACTCGCGCTCGTACTGCTCCCGCTCTTGGCGGTCCTCGCTGCGCTGGCGCATCCGGTTGCCCGCCGCGAGCAGATCGAGCGTGACCGACCGGCTGTGCCGGGCCAGATCGTCCAGCACACCCTTTTTCTTCTTGCCGGACGAAGGTTTCTCGGGCGGCTCCGGTTCGACCGGCGCGGGTTCCCCCGGACCGTTCTGCGTACCGTGCCGGCTCGCGTCCGCCCAGGCGATCACCCGGGAAGCCCGGGACAGGAACTCCGCGGCGGACTCGGCACCGCAGACGAACGCACCCTCCCGCCCGGATTTGTCGACCCGGACCGGCGGCTGCGGCGCGCGCTGGTCCGGCGAAGGCGCCTGCCCGCGGGCGACCCCATCCGCCGACGCGGCGGCGGGCGGCATCGTGGTGGGCGGCGCTTGGGTTGGCGGTGCCTGGGTGGCGGGCGCGGGGGCGGCGGGTGCCGGAGCGGACCAAGGACCGCTTGGCTGGCCGGGATTTCCCTGCGCAGCTGGAACTCCCGGTGCACCGGGGCCGCCCTGCGGGCCGGACGTGTAGCCGGCGGCCGGGTACTGACCGGCTTGCCAGCCCGGGTAACCCTGCGGGACCGGTTGCTGCCCGCCCGGCGGCGGGCCGCCCTGCGGAATCGGCGACGGGCCGCTCGGAGGGGCGCTCGGCGGCCCCGGCTGTTGCCCACCCGGCGGCATCGGTGAGCGGCCACCCTGTCCCGGCACACCCTGTCCCGGCACACCCTGTCCCGGACCGCCCTGCCACGGATGGCCCTGGGCCGGACCACCCTGACCTTGAGTGCCCGGGCCCTGGTTGCCCGGCCACGGAGTTCCCTGACCCGGATATCCACCCCGCTGGCCCGGCATGGAACCGCTGTGCGGCCCGGGATACTGCCCGCCCGGCCCGGGTTGCCCCGGTTGCGCGCCATAACCGTCCGGTCCCGGCTGCCCTGGTCCTCGCGGGCCCGGCTGCGCGTTGTACCCACCCGCGCCCGGTGCCGGAGGCGGCGGCGGGACCGGGCGCGCCGCCGCCCGGTAGGCCGGATCCGCGGGTGGCTGGGTGTACTGCCAGGTTCCGTCCGGCGCTCGCCGTTGCCAGGGGCGGCCCGGCAGCAGCAGCCAGGGCGCCCCGTCCGGACCGGCCAGTGCTGCCGTGCGGCCGGCCGCGGCCTCGGACTGTGCGGCCAGGAATGCGTCCCACCCTGCGCGCGTCATGGAAATCCGCCTCCCCCTCAGTACGTCACGGGCAGGCGGCCTGCCCGTACCCCATTGTGCCGGACCCGGGACTGACCGTGATCACCACCGCAGAGCTTGCTGCATGTCCCGCTGGACGATCGGCGCCAAGGTGGTCTGGAAGGTCGCGGTGACGTGGTTGTCGTCCATGTAGACCAGGACGTTGCCGACGACCGCGGGGCAGGTGGTCTTCTCGCAGAAGTAGTCCGAGAAGTCCAGGAAGGACACGTTACGCGGCACGTCGCGCACGGCGGTGTAGGACGGCGTTCCCGGCAGTGCCGAGGCGCGCGCGGGAGTGCAGGAAGGGTCCTCCGGACTGCGCTGGGCCACGCAGGCGGCCATGTTGAACCCGAAGCGCGGGTTGTCGCGCAGGGCGACCACCGGGATGCCCGCCCTGTCCATCGCCGACCACTGGTCCACGAAGCCCTTCGGCGTGGTCTCGGTGATGCCGGCGTGGGTGTTCACGCTCGCCAGCGTGACGACGGCGTCCGGGTGCCTGGCCACGATCTCGTCCGCGGCCGCCTTGTTCCAGTCGATGCACCCCTGGTTGCCGGGCATCAGATCGGCCGTGACGGAGAACGGGCAGGCCCCCTTGAGCATCGAGGTGACCTCCCAGCCCGCCGACTGCACCAACGGCAGGTACGCGGCGATGTACTGCTGGATGTGCGAATCACCGACGAGCACCACGCGTTTCTTGGGCGTGCCCTGGGGCTTCTGCGTGCAGACCTTCAGTTCCTGGTTGCGCGGCGAGATCGTGCACTTGTCGTCGGTGATGCCCGCCCAGTCCTCGGGCAGCGCGAGCGTCGGCGGCACGATGGACGGCGTGGCCGAGCCGCGGTAGACGAAGTCCGGCGCCTGCGCGACCGCGCCCGGGTGGTCCGGATCGTCCAGTGCGATCTCGAAATTCGCCTGTGCGCTGGTCACGCCCTGCCAGATCCCGCTGCCGATCAGCACCGGCGCCAGCGCGAGCACGCCGAACCGGTAGGCACCCCAGCGTTTGGCCGTGCCGATCTTCGACAGCCGGATCGGGTTCTCGATCAGGTGGTAGGTCAGCACCGACAGCACGAAGGACACCCCGAGTACGACCGCGCCGCCGAGCAGCCCGACCGCGACCCGGTCGCGGGCGACCAGGTAGAACACCAGCACCGGCCAGTGCCACAGGTACAGCGAGAAGCTGATGTTGCCGAGGTAGCCCAGCGGTTTCGAGCTGAGCCAGCGGTCCGCGCCGAGCCGGCTGCCGGTCTGGCCCGCCACCAGCACCAGGGCCGCGGACAGCGTCGGCCACAGCGCGATCCAGCCGGGGAACACCGAGTCGACGCGCAGCACGATGCCGCACAGCACCAGCCCCGCCACGCCGATCCAGCCGAGCGCGATGCGCAGCAGCCGCGGCAGCGTGACGTAATCGAGGAACATCGCCATCAACCCGCCGAGCGCGAACTCCCACACCCGCGTGAGGCCGTGGAAGTACGCCAGCGGCTGGTCGACGGCGGTCAGGTACACCGAGTACGCGATCGACGCGGCGAAGAGCACCACCAGCAGCACGTTGATCGTGCGGCGCAGCGACCAGCCCAGCCGGCGCACGAGCAGGCCGAGCCCGACGAACAGGATCGGCCAGAGCAGGTAGAACTGGCCCTGGATGGACAGCGACCAGAAGTGCTGGACCACGCTCGCGCTGTTGTGCTGGGCGAAGTAGTCCACCGAGTCCGCGGCCAGCTGCCAGTTCTCGTAGAACAGTGCCGAGGCGAAGACCTCGCGGATGGTCTGGAACCAGCGGTCCGCGGGCAGCAGCAGCTGCGAGACCACCAGCACCGTGAGCAGCACGGTCATCGCGGCCGGGAAGAGCCGTTTGATCATCCGGCCCCAGGTGGCCCGCAGCTCGATCCGGCCGCGCAGCAGCGCGCGGTAGAGCTGGCCGGTGATCAGGAACCCGGAGACCAGGAAGAACACGTCGACGCCGCCGGAGATCCGGTCCAGCCAGACGTGGTAGACGACGACCAGCAGCGAGGCCAGCGCGCGGACGCCCTGCAGTTCGGGGCGGAACCGGGCCTGGGCGTCCCGCGGGGCCGGCCGCCCGGGCTGTTCGGGCGCGACCACGGTGGTCCCGGACATCGACTTCCTCCCAATGCCGGGGGCGGACCGGCGTGCTCGGACACAGGGGCGTGCGGCCCCTACCTATACGTGACCGCACGCGACGACGGGCGTCCGGGGTCCCCCGGAAGGAGCCGCCACGTTCACCCGGGCGCGGTCCTGGATATCTTGACAGGTGTGCCCCACGAGTCCACGCCCCCGGCGGTCCGGCGCGCCCGGATCGCCGACGTCCGCAAGATCAAAGCCCTCGTCGACGCCGACGCCGGCCGCGTCCTGCTGGAAAAAGACCTGGTCACCCTCTACGAGGCCGTGCAGGAGTTCTGGGTCGTGACCGACGCCGACGCCGTGCTCGGCGCCGCCGCCCTGCACGTGCTGTGGGAGGACATCGGCGAGCTGCGGACCGTCGTGGTGGACAAGGCCGCGCGCGGCCGCGGCATCGGGCACGCGCTCGTCGGCCGGCTCGTCGAGGAGGCCCGTGAACTCGGCCTCCGGCGCTTGTTCGTGCTCACCTTCGAGACGTCGTTCTTCGCCGGCCACGGTTTCGCGCAGATCGACGGCGCCCCGGTGCCGCAGGAGGTCTACGAGGAGATGCGGCGTTCCGCCGACCCGGGTGTCGCGGAGTTCCTCGACCTGCCCTACGTCAAGCCCAACACCCTGGGCAACTCGCGCATGCTCCTCGAGTTCTGAGGAACCGGAAACCTGAGGGACACCGACCATCTGCTCAGCACCACCCAGGCGCGCGGGGCTGCCGTCGCGGATCACCAGCCAGCGCCAGGCCTGCTGGTTGCCCGGTGTCGGCGCCAGCTCGGGGCAGTCGGCGAGCACGGCGTCGGCCACCGTCCGGTCGAGTGTGCGGGCGTACCGCTGGGAAACTCCGCTCACTCCGTCAGGCGAAGCGTGATCCGGTCCCCCGCCGGGCTCACGTCGACCAGCCGGACGGCCGTCGCGGAATAGGTGGTCTCGCGCGGGCCCGGCCGCCCGGTGTGCAGCTGCACGCTGGTGCGTTCGCCCTGCCCGGGCTCGGCCAGTGCGACCGTGACGACGGCGTCCCCGGGCGCGAAACACTGCAGCTGCGGCGGGCACCGCGAGTCCGAGACGAGCCCGGCGTAGCGCACCGTGAAGTCGCGCCCGGCGAGCCAGGCCTCCTGTCCCTGGCCGAGCACCACGTTCCGCCCGGGTTCGGCGGTGAGCTGCTGATGCGTCTGCGCGAGCGCGACGGAGCCGCCCGCACCCGCGACGAGCACCGCGGTCGCACTGACGAACAGAGCGAGTCTCCTGGCATCCATGAGGTCAGGACGGGACGCCGGCAGCGATGGGTTGCACGGCCGGTTCAGCCGTCCTCTTCGTCGCCGGCCGACGGCGGGTCGCCGCCGCGGATCATGAACAGGACCGATTCCAGTTCCTCGGGTTTGATCAGGACATCGCGGGCCTTCGAGCCTTCGGAGGGGCCGACGATGGCGCGGCTTTCCAGCAGGTCCATCAGGCGACCCGCCTTGGCGAAGCCGACCCGCAGCTTGCGCTGCAGCATCGACGTGGACCCGAACTGGGAGGTGACCACGAGCTCCGCCGCCTGCAGCAGCACGTCCAGGTCGTCGCCGATGTCCGGGTCGATCTCCTTCTTCTCCCCGGCCTTCGCCGCGGTCACGCCCTCGGTGTAGTCCGGCTGGGCCTGGTCCTTGGCGTAGGTGACGATCGAGGCGATCTCGTCGTCGCCCACGAACGCGCCCTGGATGCGGACCGGTTTCCCGGCACCCATCGGCAGGTAAAGCGCGTCGCCCATGCCGATCAGCTTCTCCGCGCCGGGCTGGTCCAGGATGACCCGCGAATCGGTGAGCGACGAGGTGGCGAACGCCAGCCGGGACGGCACGTTGGTCTTGATCAGGCCGGTCACCACGTCCACCGACGGGCGCTGGGTGGCGAGCACCAGGTGGATGCCCGCGGCCCGGGCCTTCTGGGTGATCCGCACGATCGCGTCCTCGACGTCCCGCGGGGCGGTCATCATCAGGTCGGCCAGCTCGTCGACGATCGCCATGATGTAGGGGTAGGGCTGGTACTCGCGTTCGCTGCCCGGCGGCGCGGTGATCTCCCCGGATTTCACCTTGGCGTTGAAGTCGTCGATGTGGCGCACCCGGTTGGCCTGCATGTCCTGGTAGCGCTGCTCCATCTCCTCGACCAGCCAGGCCAGCGCGGCGGCCGCCTTCTTCGGCTGCGTGATGATGGGCGTGATCAGGTGCGGGATGCCCTCGTACGGGGTCAGCTCGACCATCTTCGGGTCGATCAGGATCATCCGGCACTCGTCCGGCGTCGAGCGCGCCAGCAGCGACACCAGCATCGAGTTGACGAAGCTCGACTTACCGGAACCGGTCGAACCGGCCACCAGCAGGTGCGGCATCTTCGTGAGGTTGGCGGTGACGAACTCGCCCTCGATGTCCTTGCCGAGGCCGATCACCATCGGGTGGCCGTCCTTGGCCGCCTTGGCCGAGCGCAGTACGTCGCCCAGGCGCACCATTTCGCGGTCGGAGTTGGGCACCTCGATGCCGACCGCGGACTTGCCCGGGATCGGCGCGAGCAGCCGCACGTTGTCGGTGGCCACCGCGTAGGCGATGTTCTTGGTCAGCGCGGTGATCTTCTCGACCTTCACGCCGGGGCCCAGCTCGACCTCGTAGCGGGTGACCGTGGGGCCCCGGGTGAACCCGGTGACCTGGGCGTCGATGCTGAACTGCTCCAGTACGCCGGTGATCGCCTCGATCATCGCGTCGTTGGCCTTGCTGCGGGACTTCGGCGCGTCGCCCAGCTGCAGCAGATCCGGCGGCGGGAGCTGGTAGTCGCCCTCGACGGTCCGGGTGACGGTGAGTGCCGGTTCGGGCTCCTTCTTCGGCTTCTTCTCCGGCACCTCGGCCGGCTTGGCCGCGGGTTTCGGCGGCCGGATCGGCTGGGGCGGTTCGGCGAGTGCCGCGTCCAGGTCGAGCTGCTCGGCACCATCCGAGCTGTCCGCGCCGGCCTGACGCCGCCGTGCCGGCTTGCGCAGCCGCACCGGCTTCGGATCGGTCTCGGTGATCTCGTCCGGTTCGGCCGCGGCTTCGCCGTGGGCGGCCTCGTAGTCGGCCAGCTCCTCCTCGTCGAGGCCCCAGGTGCGCAGCCGGTGCGGGATCTCCCGCACCGGCGTGGCGGTGAACACGAGCACGCCGAAGATCAGCGCGAGGATCAGCAGCGGCACCGCGACCCACATGGTGACGCCCTTGGTCAGCAGCCCGCCGGAGAACGCGCCGAGCGCGCCACCGGCGTACATCCGGGCGTCGTTGGTCTCCGGGAGCGCGGTGAAGATGTGCAGCATCCCGAGCACGGACAGCACGACGAGCAGGGTGCCGATGACCATCCGGGGCCGGGTCTCCGGCCGGGGTTCGGACCGCATCAGCGCGACCGCGACCACGATCAGCACCAGCGGCAGCGTGACCGCCCCGGCGCCGAGCACGGTCCGGGCGGCCACTTCCACCGCGCCGCCGATCGGCCCGGCGGCCCGCCACCACACGCCGACCGCGGCGACGATGGCGAGCGCGATCAGTCCGAGGGCCAGGCCGTCCCGCCGGTGCGCGGGTTCGAGCTCCCGGGTCCGCCCGACCGTGCGGGCGAGCGAGCCCAGTCCCCTGGCCGTCAGGTTCCAGGTGCCGCGCACCCCGCGTCCGAACGCACCGGACGACCGCCCGCGCCGAGCCGCCGGACGACGCGCCGACGTACGCGGACGGCTACCCGACGACCGCGCCCCGGACCGGCTTCCGGACGACCGGGCGGCCGACGACTTCGACGCCCCCGCCGAACGCCCCCCGGACGCCTTCGCCGGCGTCCGCGAACCACGCGCCGACGCCTTCCCGCCGCCACTGCCCGTGCTCCGCTTCCTCGTCGCCGACCCAGCCATACCCCCACGGTAACCGGCGAACCGCAATAGTCCCATGCGCCACTCGCACCGCACGCGAAACAATCGTCCCGATCCGGACCGGCGTTGCGCAGCTCCCGGCTGCGACCTGCGACAACAGTCGCGGAAGCTTCCTTCTGTGCAGACGGTGCGAACCAGGTCGTTCGCAGTGATCTGCCGCCATGAAATGCTTTGCGCATGTTCGCGCTGCATCAGGACGATTCTCCGGCTCCGCGCCGGGCACCGGCGATCTGGCGGACCATGCTGAACGTCGACCGCGGGCTGGTGAACCTCGTCGGGAAGCTGTCCGTCTCCGGGGCGGTGCCGTCGCGGTTGCGGGGGCGGCCGCTGCTCATGGCGGCGAACCACATCGGCGTGTTCGACGCGATGGTGCTGATGGCCGCGTGCAAGCGGATCGGCATCAATCCGAGGTTCATGCTGGCCGGCGGGATCCTGGACGCGCCGGTGATCGGGCCCGCCCTGCGGGTCAGCGGGCATCTGCGGGTGGATCGCGGCCAGGCGACCACCGCGGTCGGCCAGTTCGCCGAGGCCGTCGACGCGCTGCGTGACACCCGGGAGCCGATCATCGTCTACCCGGAGGGCCGGATCAGTCACGATCCGGGACTGTGGCCCGAGCGCGGCAAGACCGGCGCCGCCCGGCTCGCGCTCGCCGCCGGGGTGCCGGTGATCCCGATCAGCCAGTGGGGTGCGCACGAGGCGGTCTACTGGGGCACCGAAACCGTCAACGGACCCGCCGATCTGGTGCCGCTCGCCCGGTCCGGGCTCAGTGCCCCGCTGCGCCGGCCGCGGTTCCGGGTGCACTTCGGCGAGCCGGTGGACCTGTCCGGGGTGGAGCCGGAACGGCCGGGGGCCGGGGTGCGCGCGCACGCGAAGATCATGCAGGCGATCACCGACGGGCTGGTGCCGCTGCGGCGCGACGAACCGGTCCGCCCCCGGTTCCACGATCCGACGCGGCCCACCGACACCGTCAGCCCCTGGAAACCCGGGCCGGCGTCCGGATCCTGAGACCACCCGGCGTCCCTCGCTAGAGTCGCACGACGTGAGCACCCGCATTCTCGTCGTCTACTACAGCGTCACCGGCAACACCGCCGCGCTGGCCACCGCACTCGCCGAGGGCGCAGGCGAGACCGGTGCCGAGGTCCGTGTCCGGACCGTGCCGGAAACCGCGCCGCCGGCCGCGGTGGCCAGCAACCCGCGCTGGCAGGCGTGGGTCGAGGACGGGCCGCACCACGACCTCGCCACGCTGTCCGACCTGGAGTGGGCGGACGGGATCGCGGCCGGCAGCCCGACCCGGTTCGGCGGCCCCGCCGCCCAGCTGAAGTCCTTTTTGGACAGCACCGGCGGCCTGTGGGCGCAAGGAAAACTGGCGGACAAGGTGGCGACGTCGTTCACCACGGCGTCCACCGCGCACGGCGGCCTGGAGGCGACCGTGCTGGCCACGAACAACATCTTCTACCACTGGGGCGCGATCGTGGTCCCGCTCGGCTACGGCGATCCGCACCTGAAGGAGTCCGGCAACCCGTACGGCGGCTCGTTCGTCTCGCGCAGATCGGCCGCGCCCGACGAGCTGGCGCTCGGTGCGCTGCGGCGCCAGGGCCACCGGCTGGCGACCATCACCACCCGCCTGGTCGCCGGGCGTGATTCCCTGGAATAGCGGGGAAACGGTTTCGGCGCCGGGCCGGGGAGCCGTACCGTCGCCCCGGTGACCACCGAACTGCCTGTCACCGCCGCGCCCGGGGAGGATCACCGCGGCCGCGGCATACTGCTCGTGCTGCTGGCCGCGGTCTTCTTCAGCACGTCCGGTTCGCTCGGCAAGCCGGCCATGGTCGCGGGCATGACGCCGGAACAGGTGGCCGCCATCCGGATCGGCGGCGCCGGGCTCCTGCTGGCGGCGGGTACGGCGATCCTCGCGCCGCGTTCGCTGCGTGTCCGGCGCGGGGAATGGCCGATGCTGCTCGCCTACGGGTTGCTCGGCGTGGCCGGCACGCAGCTGATGTACTTCATCGCCACCGACCGGATCCCGGTCGGCATCGCGATCCTGCTGGAGTTCATGTCGCCGGTCCTCATCGCGCTCTGGGTGCGGGTGGTGCGCCGGACCCGGCTGCCCGGCGCGCTGTGGGGCGGGATCGCGCTGGCCATGGCGGGCCTGGCCCTGGTCGCGCAGGTGTGGCAGGGCGCGGTGCTGGACGCCCTCGGGCTGCTCGCCGGGCTCGGTGCGGCGGTCTGTTCGGCGGGGTACTTCCTGATCGGTGAGCGCGCCGTCGCGCGGCGCGACCCGCTCGGCCTGGTCACCTGGGGCATGGTGATCGGCGCGGTCATCGTGGGTGCGCTCGCTCCACCGTGGACGGTGCACTGGTCGCTCGCCGCGCGCAGTGTCCCGTTCGGGCCGTGGACTCCCCCGGTGTGGCTGCTGCTGGCCGCACTGGTGCTCGCGCCCACGGTGATCTCTTATCTGCTGGGCATCTCCGCGCTGCGGCACCTGCCCGCTTCGGTGGCGAGTGTGCTCGGGCTCGTCGAACCCGTCGCGACCGCCGCGTTCGCCTGGGCACTGCTGGGTGAATCGCTGGCCTGGCCGCAGGCCTTCGGTGCGCTGCTGCTGCTCGCGGGGGCTTACGTGGTCCAGCGGAAGTCCGCCGGGATCACCTGACTCATCCCTGCGGAGGAGACCGGAACCAGTCTCGCGCCGGATGTGCGCACCGCCGCGGCACGCCACACTCGAGTCCTACGCCCGATCCCGGACAGGAGGCCACCGTGCTCCAGCAGAACCGCTCCGAGCAGCGCCGCGCCCGGCGCGCGCTCGCCCGCCAGACCGCCATCGTGGTGTTCGCTCTCGCGCTGGCGGCCGGGCGGGGAGCCCGCGTCAGACCGGGATGACCGTGGGCACGATCATCGGGCGGCGGCGGTAGGTGTCGGCCACCCAGCGCCCGACCACCCGGCGCACAGCCTGTGCGATGCGGTGCGTGTCGGTGATGCCCTCGGACTCGGTGCGGGCCAGCTCCATCTCCACGAGCGGGACCACGCTGTCGAGAGCCTTCGGGTCGTCGGAGAATCCACGCCCGGAAATGGTCGGGCTGCTCACCGCGCGGCCGGTGCTGGAGTCGACCACGACGGTGATCGCGATGAAGCCGCCCTCGCCGAGCACCAGCCGGTCCGACAGTGTCGACTCGCCGACGTCACCCACGGACAGGCCGTCCACGTACACGTGCCCGACCTCGACCCGCCCGGTGCGGGAGGCCTTGCCGTCGACCAGGTCCACGACCACGCCGTCCTCGGCGATCACCACGTTCTCCGGGGCCACCCCGGTCCGCGCCGCGAGCTCGCCGTTGGCACGCAGGTGCTTCCACTCGCCGTGCACCGGCATCACGTTGCTCGGCCGCACCGCGTTGTACAGGTAGAGCAGCTCCCCCGCCGACGCGTGCCCGGACACGTGCACCTTGGCGTTGCCCTGGTGCACCACGTTCGCGCCCAGCCGGGTCAGGCCGTTCACCACGCCGAAGACCGCGGTCTCGTTGCCCGGGATCATCGAGCTGGCGAGCACCACCGTGTCGGCGGCCCGGATGGAGATCTGCCGGTGCTCGCCGCGGGCCATCCGGGACAGCGCGGACAGCGGTTCGCCCTGCGAACCGGTGGAGACGAACAGCACCTTGCTCTCCGGCAGGGTGCTCGCCTGGTCCATGTCCACGAGCAGGCCCTCGGGTACCTCCAGCAGGCCCAGCTCCGCCGCGATGCCCATGTTGCGCACCATCGAACGGCCCACGAACGCGACCCGCCTGCCGTGCCGCTCGGCGGCGTTCAGGACCTGCTGCACCCGGTGCACGTGGCTGGCGAAACAGGCCACGATCACCCGCTGCCCGACCCGGCGGATCACGTCGTCGAGCACCGGGCCGATGTCCCGCTCCGGCATCACGAACCCGGGCACCTCGGCGTTGGTCGAGTCCACGCAGAACAGGTCCACGCCCTCGTCGCCGAGCCGGGAGAAGCCGGCAAGGTCGGTCAGCCTGCCGTCGAGCGGCAGCTGGTCGAGCTTGATGTCACCGGTGTGCAGCACGACTCCGGCCGGGGTGCGGATGGCCACCGCCAGCGCGTCCGGGATGGAGTGGTTGACCGCGAAGAATTCCAGGTCGAACGCGCCGACCTTGCGCCGTTCACCCTCGCGCACCTCGATCAGCTTCGGCCGCTGGCGGTGCTCCTTGGCCTTGGCCGCGAGCAGCGCGTTGGTGAACCGTGACCCGTAGATCGGCAGGTCCGGGCGCAGCCGCAGCAGGAACGGGACGGCGCCGATGTGGTCCTCGTGCCCGTGCGTGAGCACGAGCCCGTCGACGTCGTCGAGCCGGTCCTCGATCGCACGGAAGTCCGGCAGGATCAGGTCGACACCGGGCTGGTCGTCCTCGGGGAAGAGCACCCCGCAGTCGACGATCAGGAGCCGGCCGTCGTATTCGAAGACCGTCATGTTGCGCCCGACCTCGCCGATGCCGCCCAGCGCGACGACGCGCAGCGCGCCCTCGGGCAGTGCGGGCGGAAGGTGGGCCGGACCGGGTCCGGGGGGAAGTGAGCTCACCGGGGCAAGGTCCCAACGCTGGTGTGTGAAGTGGGGGCCACGTAGGCCGCCTGAGAATCCGCTTGTGCCACCCGTGCACCATGCCAGTCCGAGGCCGCGGTGTCCTCCAGCGGCACGCCGCCCTGGGCGAGATCGGCCGTGATCAGCTGCTGCTGCTCGTCGGTCGCGGGCACGACCGGCAGCCGCGGATCGCCGATGTCCAGCCCGCGCAGCCGCAGCGCCGCCTTGACGAAGGTGACCCCGCCGACCCGCGAGAACGCCCGCAGCACCGGCAGCATCCCGCGGTGGTTGGTGCGCGCGGTGGAGGTGTCGCCGCTTTCGTAGGCGTCGATCATCGCCCGGATCCGGCCGGCCACCACGTGCCCGATCACGCTGACCACCCCGGCCCCGCCGACCGAGATCCACGGCAGGTTGAGGCCGTCGTCGCCGGAGTAGTAGGCCAGCTGGCTGTTGGCGATCACCTCGGAGCCGGCGATCAGGTCGCCCTTGGCGTCCTTGACCGCGGCGATCCGCGGGTGCTCGGCCAGCCGCAGCAGCGTGTCCACCTCGATCGGCACGATCGAGCGCGGCGGGATGTCGTACAGCATCACCGGCAGCTCGGTGGCGTCCGCGACGGTGGTGAAGTGCGCGTACACCCCGGCCTGGCTGGGCCGCGAGTAGTACGGCGTGACCACCAGCAGGCCGTGGGCCCCGGCTTCGGCGGCGGCACGCGCCTGCTCGACGCTGTGCGTGGTGTTGTTGGTACCGGCCCCGGCGACCACCGTGGCACGCTCGCCGACCGCCTCCACGACCGCGCGGATCAGCGTGGCCTTCTCCGCGTCGCTGGTGGTCGGGCTCTCCCCCGTGGTGCCGTTCACGACCAGGCCGTCGTTGCCCAGGTCCACGAGGTACTCGGCGAGTTCCTGCGCCCGCTTCACGTCCAGCGCGCCCTCGCGGTCGAAGGGCGTGGCCATCGCGGTGAGCACGCGGCCGAAGGGGCGGCCCGGCGCGGCGGAGGGTGGGGTCGGCATGGTCATGACGGTACCTCGTCCGGCCGGCGAACCCGGCCCGGACCTGGCGGGTCCGGAGAATTTCCGTTCCCCGCGGGCGGGGGACGGAACATCTCGCGCGCGGCTATTCGACCTGGGTGGTGATCTGCGCCGGGATCTGCCCGTTGTCCTGCCGGGTGAGCACGCAGTAGAACCCCCGGCTCGGGTCGGTGGTCTCGTCCTGGGGCTTGAGCTCCCATTCCTTCTGGGTCGGCACGATCGCCCGGTAGGTGAGGCTCCCGCGCTGCTGCTCCGGCACCACGTCGGAGTGGAAACTGAGCCGGCAGCGCGCTTCCGCGGCCGCGCTGGCCTCGTCGAGTCCCGGGTAGGCGGCGACCTTCGCGTCTTCGCTGCCGAACCCGCTCGAGCTGTCGACGGGCAGCAGGTTGTGCGAGTCGTACACCTCGAGCGTGTGGTTCTTGTCGCAGTCGCCGGTGCTGTCGCTGCTGATCACCACACCGGGCTGGACCACGACGTTGTAGCAGAGGTCCGTGGTGGAGATGGAGAGCTTGAGGTACCCGTCCGTGCCATAGGTCACCGTGTCGAGCTGCTGCGCGTCCTCGGACGGCGACCAGACCGGCAGGCCCAGGAAGAACCCGCCGACGAGCGCGACGACCGCGAGTACCGCGCCCGCGACGACCCACCGGCGGGTGTTGCGCGGACGCTGCGGCGACTGTGCCATAGCGGGCAGCGCGACAGTGCCCGGAGGGGGTGTACGCCGGTCGTTCCCGGACGCGGTGGCCAGCAGCGCACGGGCCTGGCCCGCCGTGAGCCGCGCTTCGGGCTGTGCCACGAGCAGCCCGGCGACCACCGCGGCGAGCGGGCCCTGCACCCGGGTCGGGTAGGGCGCCTCGGTCATCACCGCGTGCAGTGTCGCGGCGGTGGTGGGACGTTCGAACGCGACGATGCCCTCCACCGCGAAGAACAGCGTGGCGCCGAGCGACCAGAGGTCCGATTCGGGCATCGCTTCGCGGCCCTCGACCCGCTCCGGGGCCATGAAAGCCGGGGAGCCGACGAGGGTGCCGGTGGCGGTGAGCCGCGGATCGTCGACCGCGTGCGCGATGCCGAAGTCGGTGAGCTTCACCCGGCCGTCGGGGGCGACCATGATGTTGGCCGGCTTCACGTCGCGGTGCACGATCCCGGCGGCGTGCGCGGCCTGCAGCGCGGACAGCACCTGCTCCCCGATCACCGCGACCTGCGGGGCCGGCATCGGGCCGTACTGGCGCACCAGGTCCGCGAGCGTGGGTGCCTCGACCAGCTCCATCACGATCCACGTGGCGCCGCCGTCGGTGACCACGTCGAACACCGTGACGACCGCCGGGTCGTTGAGCCGCCCGCCTGCCCGGACCTCGCGCAGCACGCGCTCGGAGATCGCCGCCCCGTCCCCGCCCCGCTCCGGGGACAGCCGCAGTTCCTTGATCGCGACCGGCCTGCCGATCACCTGGTCCTGCGCTCGCCAGACCACTCCCATGCCGCCCCGGCCGAGTTCGGCGAGCAGCAGGTAACGGCCGGCCACCACACGGGCGCCCGCGGCCGGGTCGTAGGGGCGGGTCTGTTCGTCAGTCACGGGGTGGGGCTCCTCAGTCGGGTTCGCGCAGATGCTAGTCCGACCGCACGGCCGCGGTGCGGGTTCCGCCGGATCCGCCCCGGGTTCAGCCGGCGAAAGTGAGCCCGATCAGCACCACGTTGAGCACGATGATCACCGCGGCGACCACGCCGGCCAGCACCGTGGTGAGGCGCCGGTTGACCTGCTCCCCCATCAGCGCGCGGTCCGCGGTGAGCCGGATCAGCGGCACGAGCGCGAACGGGATGCCGAACGACAGCACCACCTGCGACACCACCAGCGCGGCACTCGGATCGGCCCCGGCGGCGAGCACCACCACCGCGGGGATCAGCGTGACCAGCCGCCGCAGCAGGATCGGGATCCGCTTGCGCAGCAGGCCCTGCATGATCATCGCGCCCGCGTAGGCACCGACCGAAGTGGACGCCAGCCCGGAGGCCAGCAGCCCGATCGCGAACAGCAGCGCCACACCCGGGCCGAGCGCGACAGCGACCGCCCCGTGCGCCCCCTCAATTGTGTCGACCCCTTGCTGTCCTTGCAGATTCGCCGCGGCGACCAGCAGCATGCCGAGGTTCACCGCGCCGGCGAGCAGCATCGCGAACCCGACGTCGTACCGGGTGGCGCGCAACAAGCCGCGCCGGCGTTCCGGTGGCACCGCGCCGTGCCGGTCGCGGACCAGCCCGGAGTGCAGGTACACCGCGTGCGGCATCACCGTGGCGCCCAGCATCGCCGCGGCGATCAGCACACTGCCGCTGCCGCTGAAGCGGGGCACGAGCCCGTGCGCGATCCCGGCAGCCGACGGCGGTGCCACGAACAGGCTCGCCAGGAACCCGACCGCGATCACCGCGAGCAGGCCGGTCACGACGCGTTCGAACGGGCGCTGGCCACCGCGGTCCTGCACTGCCAGCAGCACCAGCGAGACCAGCCCGGTGATCAGCCCGCCGGCCAGCAGCGGAAGCCCGAAGAGCAGGTGGAGCGCGATCGCGCCGCCGACCACCTCGGCCAGGTCGGTGGCCACCGCGACCACCTCGGCCTGTGCCCAGTACGCCAGCCGGCCCGGACGGGACAGCCGCTCACGCAGCGCCTCCGGCAGCGACCGGCCGGAGACCAGCCCGAGCTTCGCGGAGAGGTACTGCACCAGCACGGCCATCAGGTTGGCCGCGACGATCACCCAGACCAGCAGGTACCCGTACCCCGCGCCGGCGCTGATGTTGGCGGCGACGTTACCCGGGTCCACATACGCGATGGCGGCCACGAACGCCGGGCCGAGCAGTGCGCTGCCCGCGCGCAGCCGGGACAACCGGCCCGCTTGCGCCACCGCCATTCCGCCCCCACCCCACTACTGTCGCGCTGCCTAAACCAAAGTTTAGGCTTGCCGAACTTCGGCGGGCAAGGGTGTGCTGCGCCACCGCTACGGGTGCTGTCGTGGAGGCGGTCAGCCGGGGAGGGCCACGTCGTGGCCGGAGTCCCGGAACGCTTGGACGGCGCGGTCCAGCTCGTCCGCCCGGACGAGGATGTGGTCGGTGTCGAATGTGGACAGTGAGAACAGCGCGACCCCGGCGGCGGCCAGCTCGGACGCGAGCGCCGAGATCACGCCGGTGAGCGTGAACCCGAGCGGCCCGCGCACGCTGAGCAGCCGCCAGCCGCGCTCGACGGTGCCGCCTTCCGGTTCCCGCTCGGCGTGGCAGATGACCGACAGCTCGTGCGGCGTCCGCGTCACGGAGACCAGGAACGGGCCCGGGGCGAGCAGCTCGGCGGGCACCGGGGCGTCGGCGGGCAGCCGGACCACCGAGTACGCCCCGCGCTGGACATCGATCGCGAGGCGCTTCATCAGCCTTCGAGAACCTTCGGGCTGGAGGCGACCTCGGTGCCGTCGGGCAGGGTCGAGATCGTGAAGTCGGCGAACACGTTGGCCGCCGCCTTCTGCAGCTGCCGGAGGCATTCCACGGCCAGCGCGCGGATCTCGACGTCGGCGTGCTCGGTCGCGCGCATGGCGACGAAGTGGCGCCAGGCGCGGTAGTTGCCGGTCACGACGATGCGGGTTTCGGTCGCGTTGGGCAGCATCGCGCGGGCGGCCTGGCGCGCCTGCTTGCGGCGCAGCGTGGCACTCGGCGCGTCGGCGAACTTGTCCTCCAGGCCGGCCAGCAGCTCGGTGTAGGCGTCCACGCTCGCCTGCGCGGCCTTGACGAACTTCTCGTGCAGCTCCGGATCGTTCGCGATCACGTCCGGCTCGACGAACGCGGCGTCCCGCTCGGGCACGTACCGCTGCGACAGCTGCGAGTAGGAGAAGTGCCGGTGCCGGATCAGCTCGTGGGTCAGCGAGCGCGAGATGCCGGTGAGGTAAAACGTCACGGAACCGTGCTCCAGCACGGAAAGGTGCCCGACGTCGATGATGTGCTCGAGGTAGCCGGCGTTGGTCGCGGTCTTCGGGTTCGGCTTCTTCCAGGACTGGTAGCAGGCGCGGCCGGCGAACTCGGCGAGCGCCTGCCCCCCGTCGGCGTCGGTCGACCACGGCACTTCCTCCGGCGGGAAGAACTCCGTCTTCGCGATCAACTGCACTTGGGGCGACACGGTCTCGGCCACGACACCACTCCCTCTTTCCTCGGCGACTCCGCGGGCAGCCTAACCGCCGGGACGGCCACGGTCCGGGAGCGGGGCGGCATGACACCACGGTGACTTGACATGGCGTCATATGTGACGTCATAGTGGCGTCATGGACTTGACGCCGTACCTCTCGAACCTCCGCGAGGACCTCGCGAACACGGCCTCCGCCGGGGATGAGCAGACCCGGCGCGCGGCCACCCTGCTGTCCTCGGCTCTGGAACCCTCGGCCCGGCTCGTGCTGATGAACGCGCTGTCCGATCTCGCCGCCGAGGTGACCGCGGCGCTGCCCGGCCAGGTCGTGGACGTCCGGCTGGACGGCCGCGACGTGCGGGTGGTCGTCACCGGCGCGGAGGAACCGCCGTCGCCGGGTCCGCACCACTCCGCACCGCCTCCGCCGCCACTCGACGGCGGCGACATCTCGCGGATCACGCTGCGGCTCGTCGAGCAGATGAAGGCCCAGGCCGAACAGGCCGCGGCCGCGCAGGGTATTTCGCTGAACACGTTCGTCGCGCAGGCCGTGCAGGGGGCACTCGGCCAGGCGCAGCAGCACCAGCAGCGTCACGAGCGCTGGAACCAAGGCAGCCGCACCGAGACCAAGCTGCACGGCTGGGTCGAAGGCTAGAAGGGGGCACCACCATGGGCGAGAACCGGGAAGACCAGGGGAACGACACCGAGGCGGCCGCGGACGCCGCCGAACCGCGGGCCGGCGAGACCACCGGCAGCACCGCGGCGGGAGACGAGCCGAGCGACGGAGCGCGGGCGGAGGACGCGTCCGGAACGGCCTCCGTCACCGAAGAGTCCACTTCGGACAGTGGTGGCTCCACTTCGGACGCGGGACCCTTTGTGCGGCTTCAGGACTTCGACGCGGGCGGTCCGCTGGAGCTGGACCTGGGCGTCACGATCGGACGGGTCGAGGTGCTGCTCGACCGGGAGTCCGGGGCTTCGGTCCGGCTGCAGCACGACACCGGCGAGCAGCCGTCGTGGGTGAACGGGGTGAGCACCCTGCTGTCGTGGGTCGGTGAGCGGTTCGGGGACCAGCTCGGGGTCGCGCCGCAGACCTCCGCGGGCGACGCGGTGCGGCAGGCACGGATCGAGAAGACCGGCAACCGGCTCGTGGTCCGCGCGGCCAAGGCGTGGCAGCTGCGGAACGTACCGGTCTCGGTCACCGTGCACGCGCCGGTCGGATCGCACGTCGAGGTACGTGCAGGGTCGGCGGACGTCGTCGTGTCCGGAACCGCGGGCCGCGCGGACCTGCTCACCGGCTCCGGTGAGGTGTCACTGGAACGCGCCGACGGCACGGCGATCGTGCGCACCGGCACCGGTTCGGTGAAGCTGGGCCCGACGCTGGCCGGTCTGCAACTGCGCACCGGCAGCGGTTCGGTGGAGGCGACCTCGGTCGCCGGCTCGGTGACGGTCGCGACCGGCACCGGCAGCGTCTGGCTCGGCACCGTCGCGGGCGAGGTGATGGCGCGTACTGGCAGTGGTGACCTGTCGGTGGCCGACGGAGCGTCCGGCTCGCTGGAACTCATCACCGGCTCCGGCGAGGTGCGCGTGGGCATCCGCGAAGGCGTACGCGCCGAGGTGGAACTGGCCTCCGCGACGGGCCGCGTGTCGAGCGAACTGGACGTGACGAGCGCACCCCCGGAGGGCGACGTCGCCCTGCACGTCCGCGCCCGCACCGGCACCGGCAACGCCGTCGTGACGCGCGCCGCCGGCTGACCACCACCGCCACCACCACGCCCGGCGACCACCCCGCCCGCAGCGACCGGCACCCGAACCACGCCCGGCACCCGCGCGGACGGCCACAGGGGGAGGCGGCGGGCCACACCGGACGGCTCGGTGTGGCCCGCCGCTTCGCACCGTCGTGGGGTCGGTATAGGCGGGATCGGTGCAGGCGGATTCGACACCCGCGGGGCTCGGCACCCGCGCACCCGGGAACCACGGACCCAGCACCCGCGGGGCTCGGCATCCGCGGGACTCGGCAACCACCGGACCCGGCACCCGCGCACCCAACCCACCGGGCTCGTCACCCGCACACCCAGCACCCGCGGACTCGGCAACCACACACCCAGCACCCACCGGACCCAGCACCCGCGCACCCAACCCACCGGGCTCGACACCCGCACACCCAGCACCCGCGGACTCGGCAACCACACACCCAGCACCCACCGGACCCAGCACCCGCGCACCCAACCCACCGGGCTCGACACCCGCACACCCAGCACCCGCGGACTCGGCAACCACACACCCAGCACCCACCGGACCCAGCACCCGCGCACCCAACCCACCGGGCTCGACACCCGCACACCCAGCACCCGCGGACTCGGCAACCACACACCCAGCACCCACCGGACCCAGCACCCGCGGACATCCTGCCGGTGCTCACGCAGGATGCCCGCGCGAAGCCCCGCCGCACCATGCCGGTTCACACCGTCGCCCGCTCGGCTTCCGCTCAACCACCCGGTTCACGCTGCCGCCCACCGGACACGCACGTGACGCCACCCGCCCACACGGCTTTCGCGGCAGCCACCACTTCATGCCACCCGCCTGCTCGGCGTTCGCAGCCACCCGCCGATTCACGCTGTCACCCCACGGACACGAACCTGAGGCCATCACCCACACCGCTATCGCAGCGACCTGCCACTGCGTGTCACCACCCGCACGCAACACACCACCTCGTGCCGCCACTCGCAGCGGCCCGGAGATTCGTGCCGCGCCCTGCCGTCCGGAGTGCGCGCCGCTTCCGTCGTCCCGCCCGAGTCATCCGGCGTTCTCGCCCCGAGCCGAACCAATCCGGGACCGACCCGTGGCCGCTGGATCAGGAGACCAAACGTCGCAACGATGTGGCCAGGTTTCCTCGGTTCCCCACCGTGACGGTGTCCAGGCCCAGCCACTGCGCCATGTGCCGGAGTTCGCCCGCCAGTTCGGTGGTGACCCGGGGGACGTCGATGTCCGGTTCGCCGAAGGCTCCCTGTACGCGCAGCGTTCCGGCGGCGCGGTCGGACTTCAGGTCCACCCGGGCCGGCAGCGCGCCGTCGAGCAGGAACGGGAACACGTAGTACCCGTACTCCCGCTTCGGCTCGGGGACGTAGATCTCGATGCGGTACCGGAAGCCGAACAGCCGCTCGGTGCGGCCGCGTTCCCAGATCAGCGGGTCGAACGGGCACAGCAGCGCCCGCCCCGGCACCGCCCGCGGGGTGCGGGCCTCGGCGTGCCGGTAGGCGGTCGCCCGCCAGCCCTCGACCCGGACCGGTTCCACAACGCCTTCCGCCACCAGTTCGCCGACCGCGTGCCGCGTCACGTCCGGCCCCAGCCGGTAGTAGTCACGCAGATCCGGTTCGGTGCCGATGCCCAGTGCGCGCGCGGACCGCTCGATCAGGCCCCGCGCCCCTTCCTCCACGCTCACCCGCCGGGACAGGACCTCCGGCGGAACCACCCGTTCGGTGAGGTCGTAGAGCCGCTCGAACGACCGCCGCGTGCCGGTGGACAGCTCGCCGAGCCCGAACAGGTACTCGCACGCCTTCTTGACCACCGAGCGTTCCCACCACGCGCCCGGCCCGCGCCGCTCCCCTTCGGTCTCCAGCGCCCGCTCGATCGCACCGGCGCCGATCGGCCCCCGTTCCTTGACCACCGCCAGCACGTCCTCCAGCAGGCCCGGCACGGTCTCCACGACCTCGGTGTAGTGGCGCCACCAGCCGTCCCGCTTCGCACCCGAGCGCAGCAGCGGCCAGTCCTCGACGGGCAGCAGGCTCGCCTCGTGCGCCCACGATTCGACCAGCATCCGCGGCCGCCGGGGCCGGTGCGCCCAGGCCGCCTCGTCGACGAGTGCCGGATCGTAGGCGCCCAGCCGCGAGAACAGCGGCATGTAGTGCGCGCGCACGGCGACGTTGACCGAATCCAGCTGCAGCAGCTGAACCCGCGACAGCACCCTGGACAGGTGCCGCCGCGTCGGGGCCGAGGCGGGTCGGGGGTCGGCGAACCCCTGGGCGGCCAGCGCGCTGCGGCGGGCCACGGAAAGGCTGATCGTCTGCATGGTGCCGCCATGGTGCCAGCCACCCCCGACAGTTTCGGTACATTGCCCGCGTGAGTGCCGCCGAAGTCCGTCCCGCGACCCCGTCCGACGCCGTGGAGATCGCCCGCATCCAGAGGCTGACGTGGCGGGCGGCCTACACCGATCTGCTCGGCGCCGACGCCCTCGCCGACCTCGACGCGGCCGACCTCGAAGGCACCTGGGCGGAGACGATCGGCTACCCGGACTCCGCGGTGTACCTGGCCACCGAAGGTTCGTTCACGGTCGGCTACTGCGTGGCCGGTCCCGCGCCACACGACGAAGCCGCCACCGCCGCCGGCACCCTGCCCGAAGACGCCGGGGCGACCGGCCTGATCGCTTCGCTCGTCGTCGAACCGCGCTGGGGACGCCGGGGGCACGCCGGTCGCCTGCTCGCCACCGCCGCCGAGGGGCTGCGCGCCGAGGGCCTCACCCGGGGAATCACCTGGGTCGCCCAATCGGATCACGCGACGCTCGGGTTCTACCGGCGCGCGGGCTGGACGCCCGAAGGCACCGTCCGCACCCTCGACACCGGACGCGGCACGCTGCGCGAGGTCCGGCTCACCGGCACCCTCGAGCTGGAGCTCACCCGCTGACCGGCTCCGCGAACACCACCCAGCGCATCACCGCGTACATGAACACGCCCTCGCACGCCCCGGCGATCAGCCGCGACAGGTGGTATTCCACGCCCAGTGCGGAAAGCCCGGCGCCCAGCCCGAGCAGGAATGCCGCGTAGTTGATCCCGATCGCCACGCCGTACCGCACCGCCTGCCGCCCGACCGGTGCGTGCGAACGGAAGTTCAACGCCCGGTTGAGCACGAAGCTGAGCCCGAAGGCCAGTACGTAGGACAGGCTGATGGCCAGCCACAGCGGCCAGCCGAGCCCGCCGTGGAACAGCGTGAGCAGCAGCAGGTCGACGCCGAAGGTGCAGCCGTTGATGACCGCGAAACCCAGGAAGCTCGGTGCGACGATCCGGGACAGCCCGAACGGGAGGATCCCGACGACCGCCACGCAGTATCCGGCGAAACGATCGGCGGAACGGAGGTCGGGCACGCCCCCGATCCTGGCAGCGGAAGGTGTCCGGGATCGGTCCGGCAGGTGAGCACCGGTGGTCGGCACCCGCGGGAATACGGGGGCTAACCCCCGTGACCTTTTCGTGACGGCTGCTAGCGTGGAGACCAGGATCACTCGACCGGGGGGGGAGGCGCGATGGGCTGGCTGCTCGTGACCCTCGGCGTCGCCTTCGGTTCCGCCATCGTGCCCCTGGTCAACGCCGAGCTTTTCGTTCTCACGCTGTGCGCGAGCCAGCAGAATCCGCACTGGCTGTGGCTCGGTGGCGCGGTCGCGATCGGACAGATCGCCGGCAAACTGCTGTACTACCTGGCCGCACGCGGCAGCATCCGGCTGCCGAAGTTCCTGCACGACCGGGTGCACGCGGAGCGTCCGCTCACCCCGCGCCGGGTGCGCTGGCAGCAGCGCACCAAGCTGATCCGCTCGAAGGTGGAGGCCCTGCGCGAACGCTGCCAGCGGCATCCGCACTGGATGACCACCACCTACGGGATCAGCTCGGTGGTCGGGCTGCCGCCGTTCATGGCCACGAGTGTGCTGGCCGGCGTGGTGCGGATGCGGCTGGCCACCTTCCTCGCCGCCGGGCTCGCCGGCCGCTGGGTGCGGTTCAGCCTGCTCGCGGCGGCACCGGCGGTGTTCACCGGCTGGCTGCACTGATCCGCTGACCAGCGGCATCAACCCGATCCGACGTGCCGTGCAGGCCTCGCGGACCGCGTCAACCCCTACTTCGGGGACGACCCCTGTTTTCGCTCGGCTCCTTCGAGTTCCACGGCCTTGCGCATGGTCGCGCGGGCACGGCGGCGGTCGCCGGCGACGTCGTAGGCGTAGGCCAGCCGGTACCAGCCGCGCCAGTCGTCCTGGTCGGCTTCGACCTCGGCACGACGTTGGTCGAACCAGCCGTCCGCCGCGTCGCGGTCCACCCGGCCGGACGGCCGGCGCGGCAGGTCCGACACGTCCGGCAGCCCGCCCTCGGCGTCCAGCCGCCGCGACAGGCGCTGGATCTGCGCGCCGGAACGCCACGTCACGACGATGATCCAGACACCCAGCAGCGGAAGCAGGAAAACCCCGATGCCGAGCGCGATTCCGGCCGCGGTGCCGGTGCCGATCAGCGCCACCGCCCGCTCGGCCAGCAGCACCAGGTACACCACCAGCGCCGCGGTCAGCAGCAGCGCGAGATTGCGGGCCTTCACAGGTCGAGCACGTTCTCCAGGCCGACCGTGAGGCCGGGGCGGGACACGACGGTACGCACACCGAGCAGCACGCCGGGCATGAACGACGAGCGATCGATGCTGTCGTGCCGGATGGTCAGCGTCTCCCCCTCGCCGCCGAACAGGATCTCCTCGTGCGCCACCAGCCCGGGCAGTCGGACCGAATGCACCCGCACGCCACCGACCTCCGCGCCGCGCGCACCGTCCACTTCGGACGTGGTGGCGTCCGGACCCGGTTCGAGACCGGCAGCGGCGCGGGCCTCTCCGATCATCCGCGCCGTGTGCGCCGCGGTGCCGGACGGGGCGTCCGCCTTGCGGTTGTGGTGTAGCTCGACGACCTCCGCCGAGGCGTAAAACCGCGCCGCCTGCGCCGCGAACCGCATCGCGAGCACCGCGCCGAGCGCGAAGTTCGGCGCGATCAGCACCCCCAGCTGCGGTTTCGCGGACAGCAGCTCCCGCAGCTCGGCCAGCCGTTGCTCGGTGAAGCCCGTGGTGCCGACGACGACGTGCACGTCGTGGGCGATCAGGTGCCGCAGGTTGCCCATCACCGCGTCCGGGTGGGTGAAGTCCACGACGACCTGGGCGTCTCCCAGGCCGGCGAGGTCGTCGCCGGCGTCGAGTGCGGCCGCCAGCTCCAAGCCCTCGGCTTCTTCCACGGCGTTCACCACCGTGGCGCCCATACGGCCGCGCGCGCCCAGCACGCCGACGCGGATCGGGGACTCGGTCATGACGCAATCACCTCGTGCAGTTCGTCGGGCAGGTCGTCGGCGTGAGCGTACGGCCCGACCACCGCGGCGGCAGGCGCACCGCCGGGACGGCGCAGCAGAGTGCGAGCGAGCGCACACACGTCCTCGGTCGTCACTGCGTCGATCCGCGCGATCGTGTCGTCCACGCCGAGGTACCGCGCGTAGTTCAGCTCGTTCTTGCCGATCCGGGACATCCGCGAGGCGGTGTCCTCCAGGCCGAGCACGATCCCGCCGCGCAGCTGGCCCTGGGCACGCGCCACCTCGGCGTCGTCGAGGCCGTCGGTGGCGACCTGCTCAAGCAGCTCCCGGATCACGCCGGCGACTTGGCCGAGACGCTCCGGCTGGCAGCCCGCGTACACCGACAGATGACCGGTGTCGGCGTAGCTCGCGACCGACGAGTACACCTGGTAGGCGAGCCCTCGGCGTTCCCGGATCTCCTGGAACAGCCGGGAACTCATGCCGCCGCCGAGCGCGGCGTTGAGCACCGACAGCGTGAACCGGCGTTCGTCGTGGCGGGGCAACGCGGGGAAGCCGAGCATCACGTGCGCCTGCTCGGTGTCGTCCGGGTGCAGCGCCAGCTTCGGCGCGGTGCGCAGCCGGGCGCGGCCGGAGCGCGGGGCCACCGGCGTGCCGGTTCCGCCGAGCCGGCCGGCCAGTGCCCGCCGGACCAGTCGCAGCACCTGCTTGTGCTCCACGTTCCCGGCGACCGCGAGCACCATCCGCGGCAGCGTGTAGCGGCGGCGGTAGAACCCGCGCAACGCCACCGGGGACATCTCGGTGATCGACTTCTCGGTGCCCAGCACCGGACGGCCGAGCGGGTGATCGCCGAGGATCGCGCCGACGAACGTCTCGTGCAGCAGGTCCTCGGGATCGTCGTCCCGCATCGCGATCTCCTCGAGCACGACGCTGCGTTCGGTGTCCATGTCCCGGTCGGTGCACAGCGCTTCGAACACCACGTCGGTCACCAGGTCGAGACCGAGCGGCAGGTCCGCGTCGAGTACCTGCGCGTAGTAGCAGGTGTGCTCCTTCGCGGTGAACGCGTTGAACTCACCGCCGACCGCGTCGATCTCCTCCGCGATCCGGGTGGCGTCGCGGGTGCTGGTTCCCTTGAACAGCAGGTGTTCCAGGTAGTGCGCGGCACCGGCGACCGCGGGCGGCTCGTCGCGCGAGCCAACCCCGACCCACAGCCCGACGGTCGCCGAACGGGAGGCCGGAACGTGCTCGGTGATCACCCGCAGACCGCCCGCGAGGACACTCCGCCGGACGACCGCACCGTCCGCGGTGGACTCGAGCGTGCGGGTGGTGCCGACGGGCTGCTCGTGCCCGGAAACCTGCCGTGCCATGGATTCCTTTGCATCGCGTACACCGAAGGCCCCCACCCCCGCGCCCCGTGAGTGGCGAAGCCGGTTCTCACCGGCCTCAGCACTCACGAGGCACGTACGGGTCAGGGGCCTTCGTGGGGTTCTTCGGTCGGACTACTTGGCCTCGGCCTTGTCCGCCTGCTCGGCACCGCCTCCGGCGGGCTTCTCGGCGTCCTCGTCCTGCACGACGATCAGGCTGATCTTGCCGCGGTTGTCGATGTCGGCGATCTCGACGCGGAGCTTGTCGCCCACGTTGACCACGTCCTCGACCTTGCCGATCCGCTTGCCGTTGCCCAGCTTGGAGATGTGCACCAGGCCGTCCTTGCCCGGCAGCAGCGAGACGAACGCGCCGAACGCGGCCGTCTTCACCACGGTGCCGAGGAAGCGCTCCCCGACCTTCGGCAGCTGCGGGTTGGCGATCGCGTTGATCTTGCCGATCGCGGCCTCCGCGGACGGGCCGTCCGCCGCGCCGACGTAGATCGTGCCGTCGTCCTCGATCGAGATGTCCGCGCCGGTCTCCTCGGTGATCGAGTTGATCATCTTGCCCTTCGGGCCGATGACCTCGCCGATCTTGTCCACCGGGATCTTCACCGACGTGACGCGCGGGGCGTACGGGCTCATCTCGTCCGGGGCGTCGATCGCCTCGGCGAGGACCTCGAGGATGGTGTAGCGGGCGTCCTTGGCCTGCTTCAGCGCACCCGCGAGCACCTCGGACGGGATGCCGTCGAGCTTGGTGTCCAGCTGCAGCGCGGTGATGATGTCCTTGGTGCCGGCGACCTTGAAGTCCATGTCGCCCAGCGCATCCTCGGCGCCGAGGATGTCGGTGAGCGCGACGTAACGCGTCTCGCCGTCGACCTCGTCCGACACCAGGCCCATGGCGATGCCCGCGACCGGTGCCTTCAGCGGCACACCGGCGTTGAACAGCGACATGGTGGACGCGCAGACCGAGCCCATCGAGGTGGAGCCGTTGGAGCCCAGCGCCTCGGAGACCTGGCGGATCGCGTACGGGAACTCGTCCCGCTTCGGCAGCACCGGCAGCAGCGCGCGCTCGGCGAGCATGCCGTGGCCGATCTCGCGCCGCTTCGGCGAGCCGACGCGGCCGGTCTCACCGGTGGAGAACGGCGGGAAGTTGTAGTGGTGCAGGTACCGCTTCGTGGTCTCCGGCGACAGCGAGTCGATCTGCTGCTCCATGCGGAGCATGTTCAGCGTGGTGACGCCCAGGATCTGGGTCTCGCCGCGCTCGAACAGCGCCGAACCGTGCGCCCGCGGGATCACCGCGACCTCCGCGGACAGCTGGCGGATGTCGGTGAGCCCGCGCCCGTCCATGCGGATCTTCTCGGTGAGCACGCGCTTGCGCATGATCTTCTTGGTCAGCGCCTTGAACGCACCGCCGACCTCCTTGTCGCGGCCCTCGAAGACCTCGCCCTCACCCAGGCCGAGCTTGGCCAGCACGGTGGCCTTGACCTCGTCGGTCGCGGCGTCCCGGTCCTGCTTGCCGGGAATCTGCAGCGCCTTGGCCAGCTCCTCGTCGGCGATCGCCGCGACGGCCTCGTAGAGGTCCGGCTGGTAGGCCGGGTAGACCGGGAAGTCGCCGGTCGGCTTGGCGGCCTCGGCGGCCAGGCGCTGCTGCGCCTCGCACAGGGCCTTGATGAACGGCTTCGCGGCTTCGAGGCCCTCGGCGACCGAAACCTCGTCCGGCGCCTTGGACCCGGCGGCGATCAGGTCGAGGGTGTGCTCGGTGCCCTCGGCCTCGACCATCATGATCGCGACGTCGTCACCGACGATCCGGCCGGCGACGACCATGTTGAAGGTCGCCTTCTCCAGCTGCGGCCAGGTCGGGAACGCCACCCACTGGTCCTCGATCAGCGCGACGCGCACGCCGCCGACGGGACCGGAGAACGGCAGGCCGGCGATCTGCGTGGACGCGGACGCGGCGTTGATCGCCAGCACGTCGTACGGGTCGTCCGGGTTCAGGCTCTGCACGGTGATGACGACCTGGATCTCGTTGCGCAGGCCGTCGGCGAAGGACGGGCGCAGCGGCCGGTCGATCAGCCGGGCGGTGAGGATCGCGTCGGTGGACGGGCGGCCCTCGCGGCGGAAGAACGCGCCGGGGATGCGGCCGGCGGCGTACATCCGCTCCTCGACGTCCACGGTGAGCGGGAAGAAGTCGAAGTGCTCCTTCGGGTGCTTCGACGCCGTGGTCGCCGACAGCAGCATGGTCTCTTCGTCCAGGTAAGCGACCACGGAACCGGCGGCCTGACGGGCCAGCCGGCCGGTCTCGAACCGCACGGTGCGGGTGCCGAACCGGCCGTTGTCGAGCACGGCCTCGGTTTCGTGCACGGTGACTCCGGTGGAGTCGGTCATAGGGTCTGTCTCCTCTTTGTTGCCTTCGTTGGGCGCGAGTCTCCCACCCTGGGACCCGGTTCACCCGAGGACGCTCGAGGATGCTGGCCGGTCTTCGATCGAAGCCCCCGGGTCCGCACCCGGGAACCACTACCGAGGACCGGCGGAGTAGGTCCTCCAGCGCGCTCGCGCCGTGGGGTGGTGCTTGCGGCGAGGGGGAGCGACCGGACCGGTCACTCCCCCTCGCGGCGTGCTATCGACGCAGGCCGAGCCTCTTGATCAGGTCACGGTACCGCGCCACGTCCATCTTCTCGGTGTAGTTCAGCAGCCGGCGGCGACGGCCGACCAGCAGCAGGAGACCACGCCGGGAGTGGTGATCGTGCTTGTGCATCTTGAGGTGTTCGGTGAGGCCGGTGATGCGCTTGGTCAGCAGGGCGACCTGGGCCTCGGGGGATCCGGTGTCCGAGTCGTGCAAGCCGTACTCGGCCAGGATCGTCTTCTTCTCATCGGTGGACAGCGCCACTGGTGTTGCTCCTCGGGTTGATCAGTGCCGTGGGGCCCGCACCGCGCCACGCGGCCGGGTAGCCGGTCTCGGCCGCCACGGACTGCAGCCGGACCCGTTCGTCGAGGTTACCAGCCGTGCGGGGCGCTCTTACGCGCGGTGCAGGCCGAACCGGCCGACCGTGCGGTACGGCCGCCCACCGCTCGCCATCAGGACGACCTCGCCTGCCGTCCAGGTCCGGCTGCGGAAGCCGGCCAGCCGCTGTGCCCACTGCCGGGCCGGGCCCGGATGTTCACGGGGGTGGCGCGCCAGCGTCAGGTGCGCGCGGTAGGGCCGGTCGTCCCCTGCCCCCGCCGCGAGCGCGAGAGCGTCGAGGCCTTCGCCAGCGGCGGCCAGCCAGAGGACGCCGGGGAAGGTGCCCGAGCCCCGCAGCCGGACCTCGACGGCCGGGCGCCCGTCCAGCACCCGGGCGAGCCAGGCGGTGACCTCGGCGGGGTCGGCCTCGCCGTGGAAACCGAGGGTGATGTGCCATCCGGCCGGATCGGTCCAGCGGAGCCGCCCGGAGGTGGCGGGGCCGGGAGTGCCGAAGTCCGGAGGGCCGGGGTGGGGTGGAGTGCCGCGGTCAGACGGGCTGTCGGCTTGCGGTGGGGCGTCGGCATGCGGCGAAGCACTGGAGTGCGGCGATGTGCCTGCGCGTGGTGGGCCGCTGGGGCGGGACGAAATACCGGGAGACGGTGCGACGGCCGCACCGTCTCCGGCGTTCGCCGGTCCGTTCTCCGCTTCCCCGGCTTCGCGCAGTGCTGCCTGCACCGACGCCGCCACGTCGAGCGGCAGGCGCAGTGCGGAGAACAGCAGCACGGGGGGCTACTGGCCGGCGCCGGCCCGGCGCAGCAGGTCGGCGATCGCGGGGAAACCATCGTCGAGCAGCTTCGCGGCTTCGCTCAGGTTCTCGTCCTCGGCGACGTCGCGCAGGACCGCCAGTGCGGCCTGTTCGTCCGAGCCCACCGGGATGTTGTCGCGGCCGACCGTGGGCCGCGAATCACGCACGTCCTCGAGCGCGACCTGCATCGCGTCTCGGTCGCCCGCGGCGACCTCGGGCACCAGGATCTTGCGTTCGAGCATGATCATCCGGGCCAGCACCACCGGGTTGCCGATCTTCGCCCGCCTGCCGCTCATCACCTGGCTCAGCATCGGCGCGCTGATCCCCAGCACCTCGGCCAGGAAAGCCTGGGACACGTCGAAGGCCACCACCAGCCGGCGTACCCGATCACCCAGCGGCTCGCCGTACCACTCCCGCTGCAGCGCGATGTTCCGCTGGACGATCTTGTGGTCCTCCACCAGTTCCGCTCCCCTAGCCCCGTGTCCGGCCTCGACACGCCCCTCGCACCGGCTCGGTGCCGTCGGCGGCCGCCCGGGTCATCTTGCCATCCGGATCGCCCGCGGCGGGCCGGAACGTCCCTTTCCACCCCTCGGTCACGCCCTTCCGGCCCGACCGGGGGACGGTTCACCCGAGTGCGTCGCGCGTGCGCGCCACGTCGTCGTCGATCTGCTTCACCAGGTCCGCCGACCGGCCGAACCGCTCCTGGTCGCGCAGCCGGGTGACGAAGTCGAGTGCCACGTGCCGTCCGTAGAAGTCCTCGTCGACGTCCAGCACGAACGCCTCCACGGTGCGTTCCCGGCCGGAGAAGGTCGGGTTCGTGCCCACCGACACCGCGGCACGCAGCCGTCTGCCCGGATCGGACAGCCGGCTGAACCACGCGGTGTAGACGCCGTCCGCCGGAACCGCGGCGAACCGCGGCGTGGACAGGTTCGCCGTCGGGTAGCCGAGTTCGTGGCCGCGACGGTCACCGCGGACCACGATGCCCTCGAGCCGGTGCGGCCGGCCGAGCGCGTCCGCCGCGGCCACCACGTCGCCCGCGTCGATGCACGAACGCACATAGGTGGAGGAGAAGGTGATGTCGGTGCTGCTCCGCGCGTCCCCGCCGGACTCGGCGAGGGAACGGCCCTGCAGCTCGGCACCGTAGGCGACGAAACCGAACCGGCGGCCGAGCTCACGCAGCAGGGCGACGTTGCCCGCCGCCTTGGCGCCGAAGGTGAAGTTGTCGCCGACCAGCACCGCGGCCGCGTGCAGCCGGTCGACCAGGACCTCGTGCACGAACTCGTGCGGGCTCAGGCGCGAGAGCTCCAGGGTGAAGGGCAGTACGCAGAACACGTCCGCGCCGAGCCCCTCGACCAGTTCCGCCTTGCGCCGCAACGAGGTCAGCTGCGCGGGGTGGGTGCCGGGGCGCAGCACCTCGGAGGGATGCGGGTCGAACGTGACCACCACGCTCGGCAGGTCCCGCTCGGCGGCCGCGGCCACCGTGCGGGCGATCAGTTCCTGATGCCCGCGGTGCACGCCGTCGAACACGCCGATGGTGACCACGCACCGTCCCCAGCCGCCCGGAAGGTCCCCGAGCCCACGCCACCGCTGCACTGCCGTCAACTCTCCCCGCACCGGTACCCTTTGGCCCCACCCTAGGCGGGCAGCAGGACCACCACCGAACGGGTCACTCCCTCGGTGTCCGAGGCCAGGGCCAGCACGTGCCCGTCGGGGGCGAACAGGCCGTAGGTGCCGTCGATGCCGGCGGCCGGGATGCGCCGCCCGTACTGGATCGCGCGCGCGGTGGCCGCGTCGAGATCGCGGCGGGGAAAGGCCGCGGCGACCGCGGCGTCGAGGTCCAGCGACAGCTCGGGCGTGTCCTCGAGCTGGTCGAGGGTCCGTGCCCTGGCGAGCGTGAACGGCCCGACTGTGGTGCGGCGCAAGGCTTTCAGGTGTCCTCCGACGCCGAGCGCGGCGCCGAGGTCGCGGGCCAGCGCACGGACGTAGGTGCCCGAGGAACACTCCACGACGGCGTCGAGTTCGATCCGGTCGTCCTCGCGGCGCACGGCCAGCACGTCGAAACGGTGCACAGTCACCGGCCGCGGCGGGAGGACCACGTCTTCCCCGGCACGCACCCGGGCATAGGCCCGCTTGCCGTCGATCTTGACCGCGGACACGGCGCTGGGCACCTGCTGGAGCTCACCGGTCAACGCGGCGACGCCGTCGGTGATCCGCGCGTCGGCGACCGCGGCGACGTCCTCGGGGGTGGCGGTGGACAGGGTCTCGCCCTCGGCGTCGTCGGTGGTGGTGGCCTGGCCGAGCGAGAGGGTGGCGAGGTAGGTCTTGCGGTCGAGCGCGAGGTGGCCGAGCAGTTTGGTGGCGCGTTCGATGCCGAGCACCAGCACCCCGGTGGCCATCGGGTCGAGCGTGCCGGCGTGGCCGACCTTGCGCGTGCCCATGATCCGCCGGGCCCGGGACACCACGTCGTGCGACGTCATCCCGGCCGGTTTGTCGACGATGAGCAGTCCGGGCGGCGGAGCGGGGCGGCGCGGTTCCTTCGGGCGAGACACGGGCGGCACCCTACCGACCGGCTGGTGCGGCCCCGATCGGTGACCGTCCGTCACCCGATCGGCGGCTGCCGGGTGCTGCTTCCGACTGTGACGATCCTGCTACGGGCTGCAAGGAGGGGCAATGGCGCACTGTTCTTACTGTTGTCTGCCGGTCGCGCTGACGAAGACGCGCAGGCTGCCGAAGCACTATTCCGATTCAATCGAGTTCCTGGGCTGGGCGCAGGTCGAATGCAAGGGGTCCGGCACAGCCAGATACGACTCCTCCGTCCGCGCGTGTCGCCGGAGAAGAAGCCGCCAGGCCTGTCCGCATCCCCACTGCGGCCGAAAGCTCACCTTGAAGAAGAACGGCAAATTCCCCGTGCACGACAACCTGTCCGGAAAGGAATGCCGGGTGTCGGAAGACAACCGGACCTGACCGACCCGGGTCTCAGGCCGCCAGCCGGACGGGTTCCGGGAGCCGGTCCCAGCGGTGCCGCCGGATGCGGACCGGGACCTGCTCGCCCCGGGCCTCGGCGGCGAACAGGTGCGCTCGGGCACGCCGCCACCAGGTCAGCATCCGCCAGGTGCCCAGTGCCAGTACCGCGACCACGGCCAGCAGCGACAGCCGGAAGTCGCCGCCGGTGAGCTGGAGCAGGACGCCGACCAGCAGGGCGGTCACCGTGGTGGCCACGAAACCCCCGACGTTCACCACGCCGGTCGCGGTGCCGACGCGGTCGAGCGGGTTGTAGTCGCGGGCGAGGGCGAACCCGATCATCGACGCCGGACCGCCGAGGGCCAGGAACGCGAACGCGGGCACCAGCACGCCGACCGGCAGCGGGCCGCTCCAGCCGAGCAGCACCGCCCACACCACCGTCGCCCCACCGAGGTAGCCGCCGACCAGCGGCATCCGCAGCGACGGGCGGCGGCCGATCAGCGCGCCCAGCACCGGGCCGCCGGCCATCGAGCCGAAGACGAACACGGTGAGCAGCGCGCTCGCGGTCGCGGCGGGCAAACCCTGTCCCTGCACCAGAAACGGCACACCCCACAGCAGGGTCAGCACGTTCGGCGCGAACATCGTGCTGAAGTGCACCCAGAAACCCAGCCGGGTGCCCGGCACCGACCAGGCGGCACGGACGGCCCGGCCCAGCTGCGCCGGCCGCACCGCTTCCCGCACCGGTTCAGGTTCGCCGGCCGGGGTGTCCCGCACCCGCAACGCGACCGGCACGGCGTACAGCAAGGTGACCGCACCGACCGCGATGAAGGTGAACGTCCACCCCGGACCGTCGAGCAGCAGGGTGAGCGGGACGGTGGCGGCGAGGTTGCCGACGTACCCGATCGCGGAGGTGAAGGAAGTCAGCAACGCGTACTGCCGGCCAGGGAAGTGCGCGGCGACGAGCCGCAGCACACTGACGAAGGTGAGCGCGTCGCCCAGCCCGAGCACGCCGCGGGCGAGCAGGCCGAGCCCGTAGGTGTCCGCGACGCCGAGCAGCAGCTGCCCGCTGCCGAGCACGAGCACGGCGGTGAGGAGCACTCGCCGCGGCCCGTACCGGTCCACCAGGACGCCGGTGGGGATCTGCATGGCGGCGTACACGCCCACTTGGAGCACGGTGAAGGTGCCGAGCGCCGCGGCCCCCACCCCGAACCGGTCCGCCGCCTCGAGCCCGGCGACGCCGAACGAGGTCCGGTGGAACACGGCAAGCAGGTAGACCAGGACAGCGGTGAGCCAGATGAGCCAGGACCGGGCAGTAGCACGACCGGCGGGCGACAAGGGTTCCTCCACAGGGCAGACAGGCGTCGGACAGTCGTCGGGTACGGGAATCGGGTACGGAGACCGGGCAGGAAAAGACGACGACGCTGCCGCCCCGTTGGTTGTATCGCCTTGACCGGCCCGATACATAGCCGTTATCCGGGTGGCATTCACCACACGGGCCGGGACGGTGCCGCGGCTTTCGCGCCGGCTGGAGCGGCGCCGTTGTGGAGCAGCCGGAAGCCTCCCGGCGAACGCGCGCAAGCCACCACGCGGAACCACGTCCACCGCACCGCGGCAGGTAGCTACGGCGCACAGCCACTTCCGGCGAAGCACCGATGCACTCGGACGCCCGGTGGCCTACCGGGCAGGCGGGCCAGCTACCCGCACCCAGCTGCAACAGCACCGATCTACCCAGACACCCCACCGGCCCACCGAGGCAGCCCGCCACCTACCCACACCCGACCGCAACAGCCCGGGACCCGGCGTGCGTCACGGCCCGGTGGCCGGGTCCGGTCAGGTGGCCCGGATCGCGCCGGTCACTGCCCAGTTGCCGGAGCGCCAGCGGGCCACCACGGCGGCCAGGCGGAAGACCATGAACAGCGAAAGCCCGCTCCAGATGCCGGTGAGGCCCCAGTCGAAAGCCAGCGACAGCCAGATCAGCGGCAGGAACCCCAGACCCGCGCTGACCAGCGTCGCGGTGCGGAGGAAGGCGGCGTCGCCGGCGCCGAGGAGGACACCGTCCAGGGCGAAGACGACTCCGGCGATCGGTTGCAGTGCCACGAAGAACCACCACGCGTGCGGTATTTCGCCGAGGACTCCGGGATCGGAGGTGAACGCATGCGGCAGGGTGCTCCACAGCGCGGCGAACACCACGCACAGGAAACAGCCGAAAACCAAGCCGTAGAGGGCGATCTGCGTGGCGATACCCCGCGCCTGCCGTGCCGCCCCGCCGCCCAGCGCGGCGCCCACGAGCGACTGCGCGGCGATCGCGACCGAGTCGAGCACGAGCGACAGGAACGTCCACAGCTGCAGCACCACCTGGTGCGCCCCCACCGCCTCGGTCGAGGTGCGGGCGGCCACCGCGGCGGCCGACACGAAACACGCCTGGAACGCCAGGCTCCGCAGCACCAGGTCCCGGCCGAGACTCAGCTGTGCCCGCATGACCCCGAAATCCGGACGCAACGGCACGCGTTCCCGCGCCAGCGCGACGAAGAACAGCGTGGCCGACACGATCTGTGCGACGACGTTCGCGATCGCCGAGCCTTCCAGCCCCAGCCCCGCCACGTACACCAGCAACGGGCACAGTACGGCGGAAATCCCGTTGCCCGCCAGCACATACCGCAACGGGCGCGCGGCGTCCTGCACCCCGCGCATCCAGCCGTTGCCCGCCATCGTGACGAGGATCAGCGGCGCGCCGAACAAGGCGATCCGCAGCCATGACACGGCGGCCGCGGCGATCTCGTCGCTGCCGGACAGCGCACGTGCGACCGGCCCGGCCAGCGCCTGCCCCGCGACCAGCAGCACCAGCCCGACGAGCACGGCGAGCCAGGTGGCCTGCACGCCCTCGCGCACCGCGTCGGGCCGCCGCCCCGCACCGTGCAGCCGGGCGGTGCGCGAGGTCGTGCCATAGGACAGGAACGTGAGCTGGGTGGAGATCTGCGACAGCACCACCCCGCCGAGCGCGAGCCCGGCCAGCGGCAACGCGCCGAGGTGGCCGACCACGGCGGTGTCGACCAGCACGTACAACGGCTCGGCGGCGAGCACGCCGAGCGCGGGCACGGCGAGCCCGAGCACACGGCGCGCCGGAACACGCTCGGCAGGTTCCACGACGGACGGGACGCTTTCAGACACGGGACGAGCCTAACGACCACCTCCGACAATTCCCGCCACGCGGACGCCAGGGAAGCCGGATTCGCAGGTCTCGGAGGTCTCGGAGGTCTCGGAGGTCACAGGCCGGGCAGGACCGGCACGGCGCGAATCACGGCAGGCGCAGCAGCGGTGCCCGGTCCAGTGCCTTCCGGAGCCGGTCCAGCACCTCCTCGGCACTGCCCGCCACCGTGCAGCCCGCCGCCATCCGGTGTCCGCCGCCGCCGAGCTCCGCGGCCGCCGCGGACACGTCCACGTCGCCTGCCGAGCGCAGCGAGACCGTCCACACCGGACCGTCCCCGGTGGACGCGGTTTCCTTCAGCACGGCCGCGACCCCGGCTTCACGGGTCGTGCGGACCACGTCGATCACCGACTCGACCTCCTCGATGCGGACGGTCGCCACGGAGGCGGCGCCTACGACCGTGTGCACGAAACCGAAGCCCTGTGCGGCTTCCGGTTCGAGACGGGCCTGCGCGAGCACGGTGGACAGCATCGGCAGCCACGCGAACGGGTGGTCGTCGACGATCCGCCGCGCCACCTCCGCCGGGTCGGCGCCTGCCTCCAGCAGGTGGGCCGCGATCCGGTGCGTTTCCGGGCTCGCACGACGGAAACCGCTGGTGTCGGTGACGATTCCGGCGTACAGGCTGCGCGCGGCCGCTTCGTCCAGCTCGGCACCCATCGCCTCGATGATCCGGGTGACGAGCACTGCCGTCGCTTCCGCGGTCTCGTCGACCACGTGGTGGGTGCCGTAACGGGTGTTGGTCGCATGGTGGTCGACGACGAGCACAGCGTCCGCCGCCGTCACCCGTGGCGCCAGCCGGCCCAGCCGTGCCGGGGTCGGGGTGTCCAGTGCGACCAGCAGGCGGTCTGCCGGGGGCAGGTCCGCGACGCGGGTCAGCAGGCCGTCGACGTCGAGCCAGGCGAGCGTTTCCGGGGTCTCGTCGGGCTCGCCGAAGGCGACGCGGACCCGGGCGCCGCGGCGGTGCAGCACGTGGCCGAGGGCCAGCGCACTGCCGAGTGCGTCCGCGTCCGGCCGCACATGGCCGAGCAAAGTCACGTCCGTGGCCCCCGCCAGCAGCGCGGCCGCGGCCTCGATGTCCTGCACCAGAGAAGCTGTCACAGCGCGTCACGCTACGCTCTGCGGGATGCCTGAGTACGTGATCCTCGTTCTTCCGTCCGCCAACCGGGTCTACGCCGCGTCGGCGCCTGCGCTGCTGCGTGCCGAGCTCGAGCTGTTCGGCACGGCCGGCCTGCGCGCCTCGGTGTCGGCGATCGAGGAGGTCGAGCTGGGCGGTGTCGGCTACGTGAAGTTCGCTTGTGCCGAACCGCTGGACGAGCCGGACCTCGCGCTGCTGTCGAACCTGTCGTCGCTGTACGCGTTGTTCGAGCTGCGCGACGGCCTGCTGGCTCCGGTGCCCGTGCGTCCGCTCGCGGAGACGGACTCGGATCTGCTCACGATCCAGAAGTACGCGGGCAAGACGAACGAGCAGTTCACCAAGCTGCTGCTCAACCTCACGCTGCTCGCCACCGCGGCTCCCGCGGACTGGCCGGGCCGGCCGCTGCACGTTCTCGATCCGCTGTGCGGCCGCGGAACCACGCTCAACCAAGCGATGATGTACGGCTTCGACGCGACCGGCCTCGACGTCGACAGCCGGGATTTCGAGGCGTACGAGCAGTTCCTGAAGACCTGGTTGCGGACGAAGCGGGTGAAGCACACGGCCGATTCGGGACAATTGCGTCGCAACAAGACCAGGCTCGGCCGTCGCCTCGACGTCGAGTACGCCTTCGACAAGGCTGATTACAAGGCCGGCCGCACCCGCCGTCTCACCTACTTCAACGCCGACACCCTCACCACTGACGAGCTGCTTCGGCCGTCTTCGGTGGACCTGGTGGTCACCGACGCGCCGTACGGCGTGCAGCACGGCAGCCACCGCGACGCGGGCCTCGCTCGCAGTCCGCGCGATCTCCTCACGGCCGCAGTGCCGGTCTGGACACGCGTACTGCGACCAGGCGGTGCCATGGGGATCTCGTGGAACACCCATGTGCTGCCTCGTGAGGAACTGGTGACGATCCTGGCGCGCGCGGGTCTCGAGGTGCGCGAAGGTGGCGCGCACGAACAGCTTGCGCACCGCGTGGATCAAGCGATCGTGCGTGATCTCGTGGTGGCGGCCAAGCCGGCCTGACCGGCGTACCGCGCCCGGGGAGGGTCACGGCCGGCCACCGGGCGGACGGGGCATCCGGGGGTGGCGCACCCATCGGGGTGGTGCGCCGGGGGCGGGCGGCGACGCGCGCCGCGGCACCACTCGGCAGGGTGTCGCGTCGCACGACGGTGGAGCTGTGTTGCGGTCCTTCAGCCCCGGGTCTCCTCTTCGGCGGGTTCCTCGTCGTCTTCCTCGGTACGCGGGGGCTTGTACGGGTCTGCTTCGCCGGCGTGCTGGGCGCCCGTCGCCTGGCGCGCCACTTCGGCGTCGGCCTCGCGGGCCTTCGCGAGCAGCTCTTCGATGCGGCGTGCGTCGTCCGGGATGCTGTCCGCGACGAAGGTGAGCGTGGGGGTGTAGCGGACGCCGGTGCCGTGGCCCACCTTGGTGCGCAGGACACCGCGGGCGGCTTCGAGGGCGGCGGCGGCGCTGGCGAAGTCCGGTGCCGCGTCGACGCTTTCGCCCAGCACCGTGTAGTAGACCGTGGCGTCGTGCAGGTCCGCGGTCACCCGGGCGTCGGTGATGGTCACCGCGCCCAGCCTCGGGTCCTTGACGTCGTGTTCGATCGCCGAGGCCACGATCTGCGAGATCCGCTTGGCGAGCTTCCGGGCCCGAGCGGGATCGGCCATGGCTGAGGTCTCCTTCTTCGAAATCCTGTGGTTCTAGTCGTCCGGGCCGAGCAGCCGGCGGCGTGCCGAGAGGAGTTCGAACTCCGGCCGCGAGGCCACGAACCGCTCGCACGAGTCGAGCACGTCCCGGACGTGGTCGCCACCGGCGGCGACCGTGGCCACCCCGATGAGGGCGCGCCGGTGCAGGTCCAGGTGTCCGGCCTCGGCCACCGACACCGTGAATCGTTTGCGCAGTTCGGCCACCACCGGGCGGACCAGGGATCGTTTCTGCTTGAGCGAATGCACGTCGTCAAGCAGCAGATCGAGTTCCAACGCCCCGACGAACACACTCACCTCACAAGCACACTCGGCCACGGCCGAAGCCAGCAGCACTCCCCCCGGCCCACCACAACGGCTCCAGCGAACACCTGGCCCACCACGACCGCGGTCAACCAGGAGACTTACCTCCCTGCCCAACCACGCCGGCAGTCGGCCGGGAGGCGCACCCCCTAGCCGACCACGGCGGGGGTCCAGGGGGCTTGCCCCCTGGCGGGGGTTTGGGGATTCGACCCCCAAGAGACACCGTAGAGGTGGGAGGGGTGAGCGCTTTCCGCGAACACACCCCTCCCCCAAACCAACCTCTACGCCCGCGGCTTTTCCCGCTGTTCGTAGGTCTCGATCTGGTCGTCGACCTTGATGTCGCCGTACGAGCCCAGCGTGAGGCCGCACTCGTAGCCTTCCCGGACCTCCACCACGTCGTCCTTGAACCGCCGCAGCGAGCTGATCGGCAGGTTCTGCGCGACGACGGCTCCGTCGCGCAGGAGGCGGGCCCTGGCGTTGCGCCGGATCTCCCCGGACATCACCAGGCACCCGGCGATCGTGCCGATCTTGGAGGACTTGAAGACCTCGCGCACCTCGGCGCGGCCCAGCTCGACCTCCTCGTACTCCGGCTTGAGCATGCCCTTGAGCGCCTGCTCGATCTCTTCGATCGCCTGGTAGATGACCGTGTAGTACCGGACGTCGACGCCTTCGCGGTTGGCCCGTTCGGTCGCCTTGCCCTGTGCCCGGACGTTGAACCCGAGCACGATCGCGTCGGACGCGGTGGCCAGGTCGATGTCCGATTCGGTCACTCCGCCGACGCCGCGGTGCACGATGCTCAGCTCGACCTCTTCGCCGACGTCCAGCTGCAGCAGCGCCGCTTCGAGCGCTTCGACGGTACCCGAGTTGTCACCCTTGATGATCAGGTTGAGGCTGCTCGTCTCCTTGAGCGCGGAGTCGAGGTCCTCGAGGCTGACCCGCTTGCGGCGTGCCGCGTTGAGCGCGTTGCGGGTGCGGGCCGACCGGCGCTCGGCGATCTGCCGGGCCACGCGGTCCTCGTCGACCACCAGGAACGTGTCGCCCGCACCGGGCACCGAGGTGAACCCGATGACCTGGACCGGACGCGAGGGCAGCGCCTCGGTGACGTCCTCGTTGTGCTCGTCCACCATCCGGCGGACGCGGCCGTAGGCGTCGCCCGCGACGACGGAGTCGCCGACGCGCAGCGTGCCGCGCTGCACCAGCACCGTGGCCACCGGGCCGCGGCCGCGGTCGAGGTGCGCCTCGATCGCGACACCCTGGGCCTCCATGTCCGGGTTGGCCCGGAGGTCCAGTGCGGCGTCCGCGGTCAGCAGGATCGCTTCCAGCAGGCCGTCGATGTTGATGTTCTCGCGTGCGGAGATCTCCACGAACATCGTGTCGCCGCCGTACTCCTCGGCGATCAGGCCGTACTCGGTGAGCTGCTGCCGGATCTTGTCCGGGTTCGCGCCCTCCTTGTCGATCTTGTTGATCGCCACCACGATCGGCGCCTTCGCGGCCTGCGCGTGGTTGATCGCCTCCACCGTCTGCGGCATGACGCCGTCGTCGGCCGCCACCACGATCACCGCGATGTCGGTCGAGTTGGCACCGCGGGCACGCATGGCGGTGAACGCCTCGTGACCCGGGGTGTCGATGAAGGTGACCAGCCGCGGGTTGCCCTCGAGCTCGGTCTCGATCTGGTAGGCACCGATGTGCTGGGTGATGCCGCCGGCCTCGCCCTCGCGGACCTTGGTCTTGCGGATCGTGTCCAGCAGGCGGGTCTTACCGTGGTCGACGTGACCCATGATGGTCACCACCGGCGGACGGATCTGCAGGTCCTCCTCGTCACCGGCGTCCTCGCCGTAGGTGATGTCGAAGGTCTCCAGCAGTTCGCGGTCCTCCTCCTCGGGAGAGACGACCTGAACCCGGTAGTTCATCTCGCCGCCGAGCAGCTCGAGGATGTCGTCGGACACCGACTGCGTCGCGGTCACCATCTCGCCGAGGTGGAACAGCACCTGCACCAGCGAAGCCGGGTTGGCGTCGATCTTCTCGGCGAAGTCGGTCAGCGAGGCACCACGCGGCAGCCGGATCGTCTCGCCGCCACCCTTGGGCAGGCGGACGCCGCCGACGCTGGGCGCCTGCATGTTGTCCATGTACTCCTGGCGCTTCTGCCGCTTCGACTTGCGGCCCCTGCGCGAGGGTCCACCGGGACGACCGAAGGCACCCGCGGTGCCACCGCGGCCACCGGGACCGCCACGGCCGCCGCCGCGGAAACCGCCGCCGGCCGGTGCGCCACCGCCGGGACGGAAGCCGCCGCCACCGCCGCCGCCACCGGGACCGCCACGGAAACCGCCGCCGCCACCGCCACCGGGGCCGCCGCGGAACCCGCCGCCGCCACCACCGGGACGACCGCCGCCACCCGGACGGCCACCGCCGCCGGGGCCACCACGGCCGCCGCCGCCCGGTCCGCCCGGACCGGCCGGACGGGCACGGCCCGGCATCATGCCGGGGTTCGGCCGCGGGGGCATGTTGCCCGGGCTCGGCCGGTTGCCACCGGTGCCGCCGGGACGCGGGGCCGGCCGGTCGCCGCCGGAACCGCCGCCGGGACGCGGCCGGGCGTCACCGCCCTGACCGGGGCCGGGGCGCTGGGCCGGGGGACGCGGGGCCGGGGAACCGGACCCGACGCCGAACGGGTTGTTGCCGACCCGCGGGGTGCGCGGACCGGGCTTCGGGCCGGCGGGCTTGGGACCCTGCGGCTTCGGGGGCACGACCGAACCGGGCGCTGCGCCGGACTGGCCGTCCTGCGGCTTCGGCGCCGGCTGCGCGGCCGGGGCCTCGTTCGCGCTCGCGGCCGGGGCCTGCTGCGCCGGGGACGGCGCGGCGGGCCGGGGGCCGGGACGCGGGCCCGGGCGGGCGCCCGGTCCGGCCGGCTTGGGTGCCTGCGGTCCCGGCTTCGCCGCGGGTGCCGACGGCGCGGCGGACGCGGCGGGCTGGGCCGCCGTGTCCTGCTGCGGGGCCGGCGTGCGCGGAGCGCTCGGGGCCGCCGGTGCCGCCGGAGCCGGCGGCGTGGGCCGCGGACCGGGGGTGGGACCGGACTTCTTCCCGCCCTTGGCGGGGTACGCGTCGCGCAGCCGTCGGGCGACCGGCGCCTCGACCGTGGACGACGCGGATTTCACGAATTCGCCCTGCTCCTTGAGCTTGGCGAGAACTTCCTTGCTGGTGATGCCGAGCTCCTTCGCGAGCTCGTGTACACGGGCCTTGCCTGGCACAGCTCTCCTCATCCAGGGGAGGCCAGGCGGTGACCCGCTGACCTCGTCCTTACCGTCGCGCGTTCATGGCTTCAGCTTCACGGCTGACTCATGACGGGTCGACCTGCTTCCTTGTTTCCTGCGATTGCGGGGTGGTCCCGCAATCGTTGTCCGCGGCGAACGCCGCGTGCTCGCGGAGGCCGGCGGCGTCGAGCGCGCCCGGGGCCCGCAGGGCCCGGGGAAACGCTCGCTTCCGCTCGGCGCGGGCCAGGCAGCCCGGTTCGGGGTGCAGCCATGCTCCCCGGCCCGGCAGCCGCCGACCTTCGTCGGCGACCAGCCGCCCGTCCACCGCGACCACGCGCAGCAGTTCACCGATCAGTGCCCGCTGCCGGCAACCGACACACGTGCGTACCGGGAAGGACCGGTCACGCTGGTGCTCGGCTGTGCTGACGCTTGCCCGCCGCGGGCGCTGAACCACTGATGAGTCTAGCGCCTGCATCCTCACTCGGAGGAACCGGTGGCCGCGGCAGGCCGCGGTTGCCCGGCGTGGTCTTGCTCACCCTGCGGTTCGGCGGGGGCGGCATCACTGCGGATGTCGATCCGCCAGCCGGTGAGCCGGGCCGCGAGCCGGGCGTTCTGGCCCTCCTTGCCGATGGCGAGGGAGAGCTGGAAGTCCGGCACGACGACGCGGGCGGTCTTCGCCCGTTCGTCCACGACCGTGACCGACACAACCTTCGCGGGCGACAGCGCATTCCCGACGAACCGGCCCGGATCCTCGGACCAGTCGATGATGTCGATCTTCTCGCCGGCCAGCTCGCTCATCACGTTGCGCACGCGCTGGCCCATCGGGCCGATGCAGGCGCCCTTGGCGTTCAGGCCGGCCACGGTGGAGCGGACCGCGATCTTGGACCGGTGCCCGGGTTCCCTGGCCACCGCCGAGATCTCGACCGACCCGTCGGCGATCTCCGGGACCTCGAGCGCGAACAGCTTGCGCACGAGGTTCGGATGCGACCGCGACAGCATGATCTGCGGACCGCGGTTGCTGCGGGACACCCCGACCACGAACGCCTTGATCCGGGCACCGTGTTCGTAGGACTCGCCGGCCACCTGCTCGGCCTGCGGCAGCACGCCCTCGGTGTCCCCGACCTGGACCATGACCATGCCGCGGGCGTTGGCGCGCGCGTCGCGCTGCACCACGCCGGCCACGATCTCGCCTTCCTTGGCGGAGAACTCGCCGAAGGTCTTCTCGTGCTCGGCGTCGCGCAGCCGCTGCAGGATGACCTGGCGGGCGGTGGTGGCCGCGATCCGGCCGAACCCCTCCGGGGTGTCGTCCCATTCCTCGTCCACCTCGCCCTCGGCGGTGAGGCTGTGCGCGAGGACGCGGACCAGCCCGGTCTTGCGGTCGACGTCGATGCGGGCGTGCGGCTGGTGCCCGTCGGTGTGCTTGTAGGCGGTGAGCAGCGCGGTCTCGATGGCTTCGATCACCGTGTCGAAGGGGATGTCCTTGTCCCGTTCGATCGCCCGCAGTGCGGCGATGTCGACGTTCACTTCGGCTCCTCCCCCGGCGTTCCGGCCTCGGTCAGCAGTTTCAGGTCTTCGGCGGGAGGCTGCTTGAACTCGACCTCCACCACCGCGGTGGCCACCGACTGGTAGGCCAGGTCACGCAGCCGGCCCTCGGCCAGCACCCGGACGCTGCGTTCGCCCGCGGACCCCACGCGCGCCAGGTACTCGGCGCCCTCGACCGGGCTGATCCGCACGAGCCGGAAGCGGGCGCGCCGCCAGTGCCGCGGCCGGGTGAGCGGCCGGTCCAGGCCCGGTGAGGTCACTTCGAGCGTGTAGGCGCTCGCGAGCACGTGCTCGTTCTCGTCGAGGGCGGCCGACACCGTGCGGCTGACCTCGGCGACCTCGTCCAGTCCGACCCCGTCGTCGGAGTCGACGACGACCTTCACCAGCTGCCGGCGGCCGGCATGGCGCACCTCGAGCGAGTCGAGGTCGAAACCCGCGGTCGTGACGGCTGCGGCCACGATCGGCTCCAGCCGGCTGGCGAGTTCGTTGGGCACGTAAAGCACTCCTGTTCGGCCGGGGTGACGCGGGCTGGTCACGACGGTGGTCGGTGAGGGACCAGCTTATCCTGCGTCCCCGCCGGGACGCGCGAGCGGCAGTGCCCCGGGCGGGCCTGGCAGGATGGGCCGACGTGACCGCAACACCGACCGAGCGCTCCCGGCGCGGCGTGCTGCGCCTGGGTGCACTGGGTGCACTGGCCGCCGCCACCGTGCCGCTCGCCGCCTGTTCCGGCGGCTACGACCAAGAACCCGATCCGCTCGCCCCGCTGCTGGCCGCCGCGGACGCCGACGCCACCGCCGCCCGGAAGCTGGCCTCCGGCGCCGGCGGGCAGCTCGCGACCCAGGTCGCGGACGCGCGCGCGGCACAGGCGGCCGCGCTGAAGACCGAGGTGGACCGGCTGAACCGGCCGAAGAAGGAAGCCACGCCCGCGGCCCCGCCGGACGAGCTGGGCGGATTCAAGCAGCGACTGGCGACCGCCCGCACGCAAGCGGAGAACCTCGTGCCGGGGTTGCCCGCCTACCGGGCCGGGCTGGTCGCGGCGGTCGCCGCCGGCTGCGCCAGCCTGCAGCGGCTCGGCGCGGCCCTCGGGCCGGGCAACGATGCGAAGCCGGTCACGGCGCCGTCCGGGACGGTGCCGGAGGACGCCGTGGAGTCGCTGCAGAAGGCGCTGTCCAGCGAGCACGCCGCGCTGTGGGTGTACGGGCTCGTCACGGCGTTCCTGCCCGGCGACTTCGGCGAAGCGCTCAAGGCGGGGCGCGCCGAGCACACCGCGCGCCGCGACCTGGTCACGCAGATGATCACTTCGGCCGGCGCCACGCCGGTCGCGCCGGAGGCGGCGTACGTGCCGCCGAAGCCGGTCACGGACACGGCGTCGGCGGCCGCGCTGGTCGCCAGCGCGGAAGCGGATTCCGCGGCCGCGTGGCTGGGCGTGATCACGCACACCGATGACAGCGGGCTGCGCGGCATGGCGGTGCAGGCCCTCGTGGCCGCTGCCCGCCGCGGCACGCCCTGGCGCCAGGAAGCGGGCGAAAGCCCGGCTGCGGTCGCGCTCCCCGGTCAATCCTCGTGAGTGGTTCGTGATCTGACCGGCTCGCCACTCACGGGTCAGCCGAGTCAGCGTTGTTTGGCGGAGAGTTTCAGTGCGTCCTTCGCGATGCGCTGGAGCAGCGCCGGATCCTGGTGCCCGGCGTAGAAGTCGGCGAGCACGATCGTCACGTCGGTGCCGGTGGCCTCGGATTCGTACTCGGCCTTGTCGCCGCTGAGCTTCGGCGCGCCGGACCCGTGGTAGGTGCCGTCGCGCACGAGGTCGCTCACGTTCCCGGTGCCGTCGGTGTCGGTCAGCTGCTTGAGCGCGGTCGCCTGGGCGGCGGTGGGCATGGTCACCACGGCGACCGAGACGAGTGCCTTCGCGCTGCCGGACGGCGCCGTGTACAGCGCGCGGGACAGCGAGGTGCAGGGGTTCTCCTGGAAGTACTTCTTGGCGCCGCTGTAGGAGTTGTCCGCGCAGTCGGTGGCCTTGACCGGCCCCTCCACGAGTTCGAAGGCGAACCCCTGGCTCTGCGCGGACGGCTGGGCGACCGGCTGCTCCGGCGTGCTGTCGTGCCGGACCAGGTACCAGACCAGCCCGGCCACCACGGCGATCACGACCAGCCCGCCGCCACGCAGCAGCAGCGTGCGACGGTCGGCGGGACGCGAGCCGGGCGGCGGACCGGACGGCGGGCCCGGCCGGGCGGGCACCGCCGCGAGCGGTGCCGTGTCCGAGGGGCTGGCGGGATAGTGCGGGTTGGCCACGGGCCCATACGGTAGTTCACCGCCCCAGGCGGGCTCAGCCGAATGCGCCGAGAACGCGTTCGACGTCGTCAGGGCTGTTGTAGAGGTGGAATCCGATCCGGACGCGGCCGTCGCGCACACCGGCCACGACGCCCGCTTCGGCGAACCGCGCGGCGTCGGCCTCCAGCGCCACGATCGCGCTCCCCCGCTCCGGCAGCCCCAGCTTGCCGAGCAGGGTGTCGGCGAGGGCGACGTTGTGGTCCCGGACCGCAGCGAGGTCCAGCGTGTCGACGTAGTCGAAGGCTTCGGCGGCCCCGACGTGCGCCAGCCAGATCGGCGAGAGGTCGAACGCGCGGGCGTCGGCGGCGAGCCGCAGCGGCATCCCGTACACCGTGGTCCACGGATCTTCGCCCGCGTACCAGTTCGCCGCGACCGCGGTGGTCCGCTCGTGTGCCCGCGGGTGCACGGCGAGCCAGGCGCAGCCGCGCGGGGAGAACAGCCATTTGTAGCCCGCGCAGACCACCCAGTCGGCCCACGCGACGTCGAGCGGCAGCCATCCGGCGGCCTGGGTGACGTCCAGCAGCACCGGCACGCCGGCCGCTTCGGAAGCGGCCCGCAGCGCGGCGAGGTCGGCGACCCGCCCGTCCGCGGACTGCACCACGCTCACCGCCACCAGGTCGTGTCCCTCGACGTGCCGGGCCAGCTCTTCCAGCGGCACCTCGGTGACCTCGGCCCGCTGCGCGAACGGGAAGGTGACGCTGGTGAACTCGCGTCCGGCAGCCAGCACCCGGGCCCCCGGCCGCAGCCCGCCTGCGACGCAGGCGACGAGCTGGGACACCGACGCCCCGATCGCGACCCGCTCGGCCGGCACCCCGGCCAGCCGCGCGAATCCCTGCCGCGACCGCGTGACGACGTCGTCGAACCCGCCCGGAGTGTCCTGGCCGCTTCGCCACCGCCGCACCGCCCGCTCGACCGCGTCGGCGACGCGCGCGGGCGGCACTCCGATGCTGGGCGTGTTCAGATATCCGGCGGGAACGGCGAATTCGGCTCCGAAGGCAAGCATGCCGCCGACGTTACCGGGGTGCGTCAGCGATGCCCCGGGTGCTCCGGGTGCTCCGGCAGCAATGCGGCGACGTCACCGTAAGCCGGTGGCGGCACCGGCAACGGCTCGTCCTCTCGTACCGCCGCGACGGTCGCCAGCGCGGCGGCCAGAGCGACCCGGTACGGCGTCGACCCCAGGCTCACCCGCGCGACACCGAGCGACGCGAGCCCGGCGAAGGTGGTTTTTCCCGGCAGGTGCAGGACATTCAGCGGTACGTCCACCGCGGCCACGACGGCGGACACGTCCTCCGGCGCGGCGATTCCCGGGACGAACACGCCGTCCGCGCCCGCGTCGGCGTAGGCCCGGGCACGGGCGATCGCGTCGGCGACGGAACCGGCGTTCAGCCACAGCGGATCGGTGCGCGCGTTGAGGAACACTCCCGGGACCCGCGCCCGCACCGTTCGCAGAAGGGCGCACTGGAGCGCTACCGGCGCGAGAGTGCCGTCGGCGCGGCCGTCCTCGAGGTTCACGCCCGCGACCCCGGCGTCGGCCAGGTCCGCGACGAGTTCGGCGACCTCGCCAGAGTCGGCGCTGAAGCCGTCCGCGAGGTCGACGCTCACCAGCACGTCCAGCGGGGTCACGGCACGGGCCAGGGAGACCGTCGCCGCGCGGGAATCCGGTGCCCCGTCGGCGAATCCGCCGGCCGCGGACACGCCGAGACTGCTCGTCCCGATCGCCGGGTGGCCGGCGGCGGCCAGCGAGGCGGCCAGTCCGAACTCCCACACGTTCGGCAGCAACAGCGGATCACCCGGCACATGGAGGGACGCGAAACTCATGGGAGTGACGCTACCGCCGGGACACTTCCATCACGATGGAAGTATCACCCGGCCATCATCGCCCACCGCCCGCGTACCACTTTCCGCAACGCCGGGACCACCGGAACGGCGAACTCCGCCAGCCGCGCCGAATGTCGACGTGCTGTCCGCCGGGACACCCCGACGCCGGCAACCGCGGCGAGCGCCAGCAGCGCGGCGGACGCGGCGTCCACTTCGGACAACGGGCTCGTGAGCGCCCGCTCGGCCCGTTCGTGCACCGTACGGACCAGCTCCGCATCCGCGACGGTGCGGGTGTTCCGGCGCAGCACCGCGGTGGTGTGTGTGGTCAGCACTCCGGCCGCGGACAGCTGGAGTTCCACCGACCGCAAGGTGTCCATGGTCGCGTGCCGCAGCAGCGAGCGCCACGGCCAGGCCCCGCGCCCGCGGACTTCGGTGAGCAGGTCGTCGAGCACGAGGTCGCCGGTCGGGCCCTGGCCGGCCGGCTCGGCGTGGCCATGGGCGTCGCGAAGACGGCCCCGGAACACCAGGTCGGTGGCCGCCGCCGCACGCACCAGCAGCGCGGTGCGGCGGCGGTTCCCGATCCGGCCTCCCTCCGGAGCGCAGGCCAGCAGATAACCACTGGCGGGCAAGGAAAGGTTCATCGGCTCCGGACCTCCGGCCAGATCGTGTCCCAGGACGGCCCGCGCCCGCTGCACAGCCAGATCAGGCCGGGCGCCACTTCGGTCACCGAGGAGAAGTACCGGCGCAGCACCGCCGGGTCCTCCCCCACGTACAGCACGTTCCGCGCGGAATCCGGTGGCCGGTCGAAGTACCAGTACCCTCGGTGTCCACTGTAGACCTCGTGGATCCCGTACCGCGGACCGTAATACTCCACCGACGCAGCGAACGGGTAGATCCCGGCGAACACCGCCGTCTGCTCGCGCACCGGTGTGCGGAGGGAGAGGTAGGCCTGCCCGACTCCGTCGGCCAGCTGCTGTTCCACGGTCTCCCCCTCGGCGAACACCGTGCCGAGCGGAATCGGCCCGAAGGACGTGGCTTTCACCGAGGACGGCCAGACCGGCAGCCCGGCCACGGTCACCACCGCGGAGACCGCGAACGCGAGACCGACCGGGGTTTTCCACCAGCGCACCAGCTTCCGCCGTGACAGCTCGGTCGCGGCCGCCGCGAACGGCAACGCGTAGAGGCTCATCAGGTAGTACGCCCGGCCGTGGGTGAGCACCACGACGGCCACCACGAGCAGCAGCGCCACCGCGAGGTAGCGGTACGGCCTCAGCTCCGGCGACCGCAGCAGCCGCCACATGCCGTACACCAGGGCCAGGGCCCCGATGCCGATTCCCGCGCCGAGCAGCCCGTCGCGGGCGAAGGCGAGGTAGCCGGGGAACTCGGCCGCGACGACGCTGCCCATCTGCGTGTACGGCCAGCCGTGCGTCGCCTGCCAGACGAGCGCCGGGATCGTGGCGACGAGCGCGATCAGCGCACCCAGCCACAGTTTCGGGCGGCCGGCCAGTCCTCGCGGGCCGAGCACCAGCGCGGACGCCAGTACTGCGCCCCACAGCCCGGGGATGAGGAACTTCGTCTCCAACGAGACCGCCGTGACCACCCCGGCCCAGATCAGCAGCCCGTCCCGCCGGGTGCGGGTCCAGCGCACCAGCAGGAACACCACGAGCGTCCAGAAGAACGGGTCCAGTCCGTAGGTGCCGACCCAGTGGCTGATGATCACCAGCCCGGACGTCGCGTACGCGCCGGCGGCCATCACCTGTGCCGCGCGGCCGCCACCCAGTTCGCGGGCGATCAACGCGGTCACCACGGCACCGGCGGCGGCCGCGAGCGCCATCGGCAGCCGGAACGCGAGCAGGGAACCGGGGAACCAGCGGTCCAGCGTGCCGGCCAGCAACGGCACGAGCGGTGGCTGGTCGAAATACCCCCAGCTCAAGTGATCTCGACCGGCCACCAGGAAGTACAGCTCGTCGAACCCGTGCGCGTAGCGGACACTCGTGGCCACCAGGACCGCGGCCAGGCACGCCGCGACGGACAGCACCGGCAGCCGGGCGAACGGCGGGGCGCCGCGGGCTTCGGCGACGACTTCGACGGGGTGGGTCTCCTGGCTCGTCATGGCTGCCAGTGCACCGCGGCGGACCGGTGCGGGATAAGCGTGCCCGGTAGCCATCCGGAGCGACGAAAGTGGACAGCCGCACGGCTGTCCGCAACTTTCGTCGACTCCGGAGGTCCGGCCGGTGGCATTCGCCCGCGACGACCCGCGCCGGCGGCTACCGTGAGCGGATGACCGGATCCACGGGCGAGGGCGGGCTCTGGCGCAAGCCGTCCGACGCGATCTGGCTCGCGGCCACCGCCCTGGTGTTCATCGGCATCGACGCCGGGCTCTTCCTCGCGTCCGGACCGACGACCGGAGCGCTCGGCCCGTACGCCGCGCTGGTCCTGATGATCGGCTGCGATCTGGCGCTGCTCCTGCTGATCCGGTTCCCGAACCTGGTCGCCGGGCTGCTCGTCGCCGGATCGCTGGCGATGCTGGCCTCGGACCTGTTCTCGCCGGGCCTGCTGCTCCCGGCGGAAAAGCCGACGTTGATGACCGTGCCCACGGTCACCCCCGTGGTGCTCAGCCAGCTGGCCTGCCTGGTCGACCGGCGGCGGCTGCTGTGGATCGCCGGAGTCCTCGCGGTGCTGGCGACGCGGCCGTGGGACCCGGCGTGGAACACCACCCCGTTCGGTCTGCTGAGCACCGCGCTGCCGGTGGCGATCTCGCTGTACTTCGAGGCGCGGAGGCAGCTGCTGCGGTCGTTGCGTGACCGGGCCGAACGCGCCGAACGCGAGCAGCATCTGCTCGCCGAACGAGCCCGCGCGGAGGAACGACGCCGGCTGGCGGGCGAGATGCACGACGTCGTCACCCACCGGCTGAGCCTGATGGTGCTGCACGCGGGAGCGCTCGGCGTGGCCTCCGGGGACGCGGCGGTCCGCTGCGCGGCGGAGGACATCCGACGGGAAGGCGCGCACGCGCTCGACGAACTGCGCGACCTCGTGGGCGTCCTGCGCGACAATGCCGCCGCCGAGCCGAAACCGCCGGCTCTCTCGCCCGCGGGTGACGTAGCCGATCTGGTCGCGGAGTCCGCCGCGGTCGGCATCACCACCGAGCTGTCGGCGACCGGGGATCCGTCCGTGCTGTCGCCGACCGTCGCCCGGACCGCCTACCGGGTGGTGCAGGAGGCGCTGACCAACGTGCGCAAGCACTCGCCGGGTTCCTCGGTCACGGTTTCGCTGCGCTACCACCCGGGCGGGCTGGACGTGTGCGTGAGCAGCACCCGGTCCGGGCGGGCACCGGATCCGGCGCTCGCGGGCAGTGGCTCCGGGGCCGGGCTGAGCGGGTTGCGCCAGCGGGTCGAGCTGGTCGGCGGGGTCTTCGAAGCGGGTCCGTTGCCCGGCGGCGGGTTCCGGACGGGTGCGATACTGCCCGCCTACGTCCCGACCACGGAAGGTGCTGCCCGGTGATCACGGTCGTGGTGGCCGACGACGAGCCGATGGTCTGCGCGCACCTGCGCACGATCCTCGGTTCCTCCGGAGACATCGAGGTCGTCGCGCAGGCCCAGGACGGCGCCGAGGCGGTGGAGGCGGTGGTCCGCCACCGTCCCCGGGTGGTGCTGATGGACCTGCGCATGCCGGGTGTCGACGGGCTCACCGCGATCGGGCGCATCACGGCGCTGCCGGACCCGCCCGCTGTCGTCGCGCTCACGACGTTCGACGCGGACACCTACGTGATCCGTGCGCTGCGCGCCGGCGCCGCGGGGTTCCTCGTGAAGTCGACGCCGCCGGAAGACCTGATCGGGCTGGTCCGGGTTGCGGCCGACGGGCACACGGTGCTCTCGCCCACGGCGGCCCGCCGGCTGGTCACCCTGTCCGCGGGCACCCGCGAACGCGGCGAAGACGCCCGCCGCCGCACCGCGGCCCTGACCGAGCGCGAACGTGACGTGCTGTCCTGCCTCGGCGAAGGACTGTCCAATGCGGACATCGCAGGCCGCCTGCACCTCGCCGAGGCGACGGTGAAGAGCTATGTCTCGCGGATGCTGGTCAAACTCGGCTGCACGAACCGCACCCAGGCCGGCCTGCTCGCGCACGAGGCGGGACTGGTCAGCCCCTGACGCAGGACAGCGCCCTCCCGGCTGCGAGCACCCCCACCGCACCCGGAATCGAAGCACCCCGCCGCCCTGTCCGAGCCGCGCCCCCGCTGATCACCTCGTGAGTGGCGAGCCGCACTCGCCACTCACGAGGACGAAGGGGCCGGAGGTCGTTCACGACTTTCGTAAGCCGAAGAGGAGGTCGTGGGCGACGTCTCGGGCGGCGCGGTGCCGGTCCTCCTCCGTGCCGCCCAGGTGAGGGGCACGGGCGGCGGGCATGGTCAGGGCGCTCAGTGCCAGCCGCGCGCGCATGCGGCTCTCCACGTCCTGGGCCGGGGCGAGCAGCTGGGCGAGCTCGTCCAGCCGGGTCAGGACCTCCGCGGCGGCGGGAAGGCCGCGGAGCGCGTGTTCGTTCACCCGTGCGCACACCAGCACCGCGCCGTCGGCTCCGGCGAGCAGGGTGGCGAACCGGTCCAGCGCCGTCCGGCGGGTCCGCCGCGGGGCCGGGGCCGGGCGGAGGCTCGCGGCCAGCGCGTCGAGGTCCGGGACGAGCCGGTCGTAGGCGCTGGTGAGCAGGTCTTCCTTGCTGCGGAAGTGGTGGTAGACCGCCGGCCGGGTGATGCCGAGACGGTCGGCGACCTGGGCCAGCGTGGTCCGCTCGTAGCCCTGGGTGGTGAACATCTCCAGCGCGGTGGCGTGAATGCGGTCCCGGGTGCCGGTGCGCCGGCCGTCCGCGGAGGGGGTCATGTCCCGAGGATAGCTGACTTACACGAAAGTAAGGTACCTTGCCGGCATGGACACTGATCAGCTCACCGGGCGCCGGGTTCTGGTGACCGGCGGAAGCCGGGGTCTCGGCGAGGCGGCCGTGCGGCGGTTCGCCGCCTCGGGCGCCACTGTGCTGGCCGCCGCGCGTTCCGAACCACCCGCCGACCTGCCGGCCACGTACGTGCGCGCCGACCTCTCGACCGCGGCCGGTGCCGCCGACCTCGCCCGCGACGTCACCGATCTCGTCGGCGGCATCGACATCCTGGTCGACAACGCCGGTGCGGCCTCGGCCCCGGCGACCGCGCTCGAGCGGCCGGAGGACTCCTGGACCGCCGACCTCGACCTCAACCTGCTCAGTTCGGTCCGGCTGGACCGTCACCTGGTCCCGGGCATGGTCGAACGCGGGGAAGGAGTGGTCGTGCACGTCTCCTCGATCGCTTCGCACTATCCGCAGCCGAGCCAGGCCTCCTACGCAGCGGCGAAAGCGGCGCTCAACTCCTACAGCCGCGCACTGGCCGCCGAAGTCGGCCCGCACGGGGTACGGGTCGTGTGCGTACTGCCCGGATTCATCCCCACTCCGGGCGCGCTCGCGCACCACCGCGAGATGGCCGAAAGCCGTGGTGTGAGCCTGGAGGAACTACACCGCGAGCTGGCCGCCACCCTCAACGTCCCGATGGGCCGCCCCGGCACCCCCGAGGACGCGGCCGAGCTGATCGTGTTCCTCGCCTCCGGCCGGGCCGGCTGGCTGACCGGGGCACAGTTCCGGGTGGACGGCGGGATCATCCCCACCGTCTGACGTTCTCCTCGAGCAGCGTTCCGGGCCGCCGCCTACCTGAGCAGCGTTCCGAGCCGACGCCTACCTGAGCAGCGTTCCGAGCGGCCGCCTACCTGAGCAGCGTTCCGAGCCGCCGCGCCGCGCCGACCACCAGCTCGCCGAGGCGGTCGGCGTCCGGGGCCTCGAACAGGGACAGCCCGATGCTCGTCGCCGCGGCGTCCCGGCCGGCCGGGACCACCGCGGAGATCCCGGTGATGCCCGGGGCGATCTCCCCGGTCGACACCGCGTAACCGCGCGTGCGGGCGCGGGCGATCTCCTCGCGTTCCCCCGCCACCGGCGCTTCGGCGGCGAGCATCGCCAGCCCCGCCGAGCCGCGGCCGATCGGATCCAGCTGGCCACTGCGGAACGACACGTGCATGCGTGCCTGTCTCGGTTCCACGATCATCAGCATCCGCACCTGCTCGCCGTTCTCGCGGACCACCAGGTGCGCCGAAGCGCCCCCGGCGTCGGAGAGCTCCTCCAGCACCGGCCGCGCGAGCGTGCGCAGATCCTGCTCCACCGGCTCGGCCAGGCGCACCAGGCCGGCGCCGAGCGAGATCCGCTTGAACCGATCGCGCCGGCACAGGTGGTGCGCCTCCAGCGTGCGCACCAGCCGGTGGGCGACCGTGCGGTGCACCCCGATGCCCTCGGCGATCTCGGTGAGTGTGAGCCCACGGGGATGATCCACGAGCAGCTCCAGCACCTGGAGGCCGTGGTGCAGGGTCTTGGACTGCCCACTGCGCGGCTGCCCGTTCTCGGACAGCCCCTTCTCGGACGGCCCGTTTTCGGACAGCTCGGCCTCGGCTTCCCCGGTCCCGGACACACGACTCCCTTGACGACGGCTCGGCGTGCGACCTACTGTTTCTCCATATCGCACGATGCGTGCGAATATAGCACGCACATCCGGACGGGACAACGGAGGTTCCGGCATGGCAGACAGTCGCCCCACCGGATCTGCGGCTGGGGTCCCGGCCGAAGTCTCGGCAGAGGTCCCGGCCGAAGTCCCGCCCGAGGTCCCGGTGGCGGACGTGCTCGCCGTGCACCAGTTGTACGGGCGGCAGAGCCACGCGATCGACTCCGGCCGGGCCGCCGGCTGGGCCGCCACGTTCACCCCGGACGGGCGGTTCCGGTCGCCCAGCTATCCGGAACCGGCGACCGGTACCGCCGCGCTCACCGCGTTCGCCGAGCGATTCCATGCCGGCTGTGCCGAATCCGGCGAACGGCTGCGGCACGTCGTGTCCACAGTGGATGTCCGAACCGGACAGAACCCGGACACGGTGCACGCGCTGGCCTACCTGCAGATCGTGGGCACCCCGGCGGGCGGCGTGCCCCGGCTGCACCGGATCACCGTGCTGGACGACGAACTCGTCCGCACCGCTGCCGGCTGGCGAGTCCGTCGCCGCACCGTCCACCGCGACAGCTGATCCCGCACCACCGTCACGGAAAACGCAAGGAGCACCATGAGCAACACCGAAGCGACCGGCCCCGGCCGGGTGCTGCACCAGCCGATGACCGCGCACTACCCGGAGATGGCGGGCAAGGTCGCGGTGATCACCGGCGCCGCCCGCGGGATGGGTGCCCGGTTCGCCGCCGGACTGGCCACCCGCGGGGTACACGTGGTCGCGGGCGATCTCGACGACGCGGCGATGACCGCCACCGCGGACGAGCTGAGCGCCGCGCTGGCCGCGGAGTCCGTCGCGGACGAGCCCGGCCGGATCGTGCCGTCCACACTGGACGTCACCCGCGCCGAGGACCACGTGGCGCTGGCCCGGCGGGCGATCGACGAGTTCGGCCGGATCGACTTCTGGGTCAACAACGCCGGGATCTTCCCGTTCGCCGAGGTCCCGGACGTCACGCCGGAGCAGATCCGCGCCACCCTCTCGGTCAACGTGGAAGGGGTGCTCTTCGGCGCGCAGGCCGCCGCCGCGCGAATGCGTCCGGGTAGCGCGATCGTCAACATGGCCTCGGTCTCGGCCGTGCGCGTGCGCCGGGGACGCGCGGCGTACTGCAGTTCCAAGGCCGCCGTCGCCCACCTCACCGAATCGCTCGCGGTGGAACTGGGCGACCAGGGCATCCGGGTCAACTCCATCGCACCGGGCTACATCGACACCGAGATGACCCGCTGGATCCAGGACGACGCCCCGGCACTGGAGAAAGCGCTGGCCGCGGTGCCGCTGCACCGGATCGGCTCGCCGGAAGAGGTGTTCGGCGTCCTGCTGTTCCTGCTTTCCGACAGCGCACGGTACGTCACCGGGCACAGCCTCGCCGTCGACGGCGGCTCGCGCCATGTCTGACGCCGTCGAGACCGTGCGCTACCCGGACGTCGTGCTCGTCACCGGTGCGGCGAACGGGATGGGCCGGGAGCACGCGCGCGCACTCGGCGAACGCGGGGTGCACGTGTGCGTGGCGGATCTCGCCGACGCCGGTCCGGTCGCCGAGGAGATCGTCGCAGCCGGCGGAAAGGCCACCGCATATCGACTTGACGTCACGGACCCAGCACAGTGGACGGACGTGGCCGGCCGGATCCGTGCGGAGCACGGCGAACTGGGTGGTCTGGTCAACAACGCGGGCATCTCGCGGCGGCTGGAATTTCTCGACACCACCGCCGCGGTCTGGGACCAGGTCCTGGCGGTCAACCTGTCCGGACCGTTCCACGGAATGCACGCGATGGCGCCGCTGATGCGCGAGTCCGGCGGCGGATCGATCGTCAACATCTCCTCGGTCTCCGGCCAGATCGGCTACTTCTCCCCCGCCTACTCCGCCAGCAAATGGGGCCTGACCGGACTGTCCAAATCCGCCGCAGGCAATTTCGCGCGCTGGGGCATCCGGGTCAACTCCGTCCACCCCGGACTCGTGGACACCGGCCTGCTCGGCGGAGCCGATTCCTTCGTCGCGTCCGCACTGGACAGTGTCCCGTTCGGACGGATGGGCACTCCGCGGGAAATCACCGACGTGGTGTTGTTCCTGTTGTCCGGCCGTTCGAGCTACCTGACCGGCAGCGAGGTCACCGCGGACGGCGGGCTGGTCTCCAACGGGCTCTACCACCGCATCGTCGCCGGAGCCGGAGGTGACCTCGGATGAGCACGGACGCGACGGCCGACGTCGTGGTGATCGGCGGCGGCGGAGCGGGCCTGGCCGCCGCGGTGTCCGCGGCCGAGCACGGGGCTTCGGTCCTGCTGTTCGAGGCCGAACGGGAGATCGGCGGCTCCACGCAGCTGTCCGCCGGAATGCTCACCGCCGCAGGCACCAGCGTGCAGGCGGCGCTCGGTGTCGAAGACAGTCCGCAACGGTTTCTCCAGCACTACCTCGATCTCAACCACTGGCAGCTGAAACCCGGGCTGGTCAAGGCGTTCTGCCGTCAGGCCGGGGCCGCCGTGGAGTGGCTGATCGAGCTCGGGGCGGACATCCCGGCGAAGTTCTCCCACGACGCGCACACGCCGGGACTCACCCGCGCGGGTGTCGAGGACGTGTGGCGCGGGCACGTGCCGAAGGACCAGGGCTACGGACTCGTACAGGTGCTCGACCGCGCCCGGCGGCGGGCCGGGGCCGAGGCGGTGCTGAACACGCGCGTCGAGCGGCTGCTGGTCGAGCACGGACGGGTGACCGGCGTCGTCGCCGACGGCGTCGAGGTGCGGGCAGGCGCGGTGGTCGTCGCCAGTGGTGGGTTCGCGCAGGATCCGGCACTGCGCAGCCGCTACTATCCCGACGCCGACGCCGCGGGCGAGGACCTTTTCGTCGTCGCCGCACCCGGTTCCCGCGGGGACCACTTCGCGTTCGGCGACCAGGTCGACGCCGCGATCACCGGCGAGGGCTGGGGTCTTCTCCTGCCCACCGCGTATTTCCAGCGCCTGCACCACTGGCAGTCCGGTTTCCCGCCGCGGTCGCGGGTCCTGGTCGGCTCCCACGGCCGACGGTTCATGGACGAGGACGCCTCCTACGCGGTGTCCAGCGGGATCATCTCCGCACAGGACGGTCCGGTGTGGATGGTCTTCGACGACCGCGCCCGCCAGGGCCTGCCGCCCGGTTACGCGCACTGGAACGCTGGGCACGTGCGGTCCGAAGCGGACTCCGGCCGCACGCTCCGCGCCGGCACGCTCGAAGAACTCGCGGGGAAGATGGCCGTACCCGCCGCCGCGCTCCAGGCCACTGTGGACCGGTGGAACGGTCAGCTTCCCGCCGGCGGCGAGGATACGGAGTTCCTGCGGCACGAAAGCCTCGCCGCCAAGGGCGCGACCGAGCCGCCCACCGAGATCGCCACCGCACCGTTCTACGCCGCGCGCACCCTGCCGGCCGAGCTGGTCTGCACGCACGCCGGGCTGGAGATCGACGCCGGCGCCGCGGTGCTCGACGCGCTCGGCAACCGGGTACCCGGGCTCTTCGCCGCCGGCGAGGCCGGCGCCGGGGTGCTGGGCCTTCGTTACGTGGGTGGCGGCAACGCCGTCGCGAACGCCGTCACCATGGGCCGGATCGCCGGCCGCGCCGCCGCCGCGGGCTGAGCCCGCCCGTCTTCCGCTCTGAGGAGAATCCGATGACCGTCCCCGCCGGGGCCCCCGCCGTCACCGCGGCGGACTCACCGCTGGCCCGCCGCACCGTCCGCAAGGTCGGGCTGCGCGTGATGCCGCTGATCGGCCTGCTGTACGTGTTCAACTACATGGACCGGGCCAACATCGGCTACGCGCAGCTCGGCATGGCCACCGAGCTGACCATCACCGCCGCCACGTTCGGTGTCGCGTCGGCGATCTTCTTCCTCGCCTACGTCGTGTTCGAGATCCCGAGCAACATGGTCATGAACAAGGTCGGCGCCCGGCTGTGGCTCGGCCGGATCGCGGTCAGCTGGGGCATCGTCACCGTGCTGACCGGGTTCGTGGCGAACGTGACGCACCTGATCCTCGCGCGGATCCTGCTCGGCATCGCCGAGGCCGGGCTGTTCCCCGGGCTGCTGCTGTACCTCACGTTCTGGTTCCGCGGCCGCGAGCGTGGCCGGGCGATCGCCACGCTCGCCCTCGCCCAGCCGATCGCGCTGATCCTGGGCAGCCTGTTCGGCGGTTGGATCCTCGACCACGTGCACTGGTTCGGGATGAGCAGCTGGCAGTGGGTGTTCATCCTGCAGGGCGCGCCCGCGGTGCTGATCGGCATCGCGACCTTCCTGTGGCTGCCGAACAAACCGGCCGACGCGAAGTTCCTCACCCGCGAGGAGCGCGGCTGGCTGCAGGCGGAGATCGACCGCGAATACGTTCCGGAGCAGAAGGAGACCTTCCTCGGCCAGCTGCGTGCCGTGCGCGACGGAAGGGTGCTGCACCTGGCCGTCTCGAACCTGTTCATCGCGTGCGGGCTGTACGGGCTCACGTTCTTCCTGCCCCTGATCGTCAAGCAGCTGGATCCGAAGTACTCGTCCACGAACATCGGGCTGCTGGGCGCGATCCCGTACCTGGTCGGGGCGGTGGGCATGGTGCTGCTGGCGCGCAGCTCCGACCGCACCGGGGAACGGAAGGGGCACGTCATCGCGCTGGTACTGGTGGCCGCGCTCGGCTTCTTCGGCGCGATCCAGTTCACGTCGGTGCCGGTGCTTTCGCTGATCAGTCTTTCCCTGGCGGCGGTCGGGGTGCTCGGCTACCTGGCGCCGTACTGGGCGATGGCCGCACGCGTGCTGTCCAAGGAACACACCGCGGTCGGGCTGGCGGCGATCAACTCCATCGCCGCGCTGGGCGGGTTCTTCGGCCCGTACGCGATCGGGCTTGCGGCCACCGACACCGACGTCACGATCGGCCTGTACTTCCCGATCGGCTGCCTCGTCCTGTCCGCGGTGATGCTGGTGTTCCTGAAGGTGCCGCGCGAGGCGGGTACCCGGACCCGGACCCGGAAGAAGCAGTTGTGACTGTGACACGGTGCCCGGCCGGTTTAGGGTGCCCGCATGGACCCCGACCGGCCGGACCCGGACTCGCTCGACTTCTGGTCGTTCATCGCACTGGCCAACCGCAGGCTGTCGCGGGAGTTCGGCTTCCGCCACCAGCTGGCCACCGAGGTGCTGCTCACCCTGAACCGGGCCTCGACCGTGGTGACCTACGACCTGGAGGCCGCGGTGCACCGGCCGCGCGGGCGGTCGTGGGCGGCGTTCCGGGTGCTGTTCGTGGTGTGGCTGGCCGGACCGCTCGAGCCGTCGGCCGCGGCGCGGCTCGCCGGGATGAGCCGGGCGGCGGTGTCCAATCTCGCCAAGACCCTCGTCGCGGACGGCCTGCTGGCCCGCTCCCCCGGCGAACGCGACGGCCGGTCCGTGCGGCTGTCGCTGACCGAGGCCGGGCAGCGCGAGATGCTCGAGGTCTTCGAGACGCAGAACGAGCGCGAGGCCGGCTGGGTGGAGGTTCTCACCGAGGACGAGCAACGGGCGCTGGTCCTGTTGCTGGGCAAGCTGATCAGCGCACGGGCGGGCTTCGCGACCCGGCGCTGACCCTTCCGCCCCGTCCGGCCCCGGGCTAGGCTGAGCCGGAAAATTAGTACACACATTGATCAGTTTTTCCGGCCGGTTCCGGTCGCACCCACCGGCTTTCCGCGCACTTCCCTCGTCAGGAGGCGATCCATGGCCTACTACCGCAGCGTGGGCAGCGTGCCACCGAAGCGGCACACCCAGCACCGCACCCCCGAAGGCACGCTCTACTCCGAAGAACTGATGGGCGAGGAAGGCTTCTCGTCCGATTCGTCGCTGCTCTACCACCGCGGCGTTCCCTCGGCCATCGTCGACGCGACCGCGTGGGAGCTGCCGGACCAGACCCGCACCGAGAACCGGCCACTCAAGCCTCGGCACCTGAAGCTGCACACGCTCTTTCCCGGCCAGGACTGGAAGTCCGCGGACGTGGTCACCGGGCGGAGGCTGGTACTGGGCAACGGTGACGTCCGCATCTCCTACGTCGCCGCCGGCGCGCCTTCTCCCTTGTATCGCAACGCGATCGGTGACGAGTGCGGATACGTCGAGTCCGGCGAGGGGAAGGTGGAAACGGTCTTCGGCGCTTTGTCCGTGCGGGCCGGCGACTACGTGCTGCTGCCCCGCGCCACCACCCACCGCTGGATTCCGGCCGGTGCGGAGCCGTTGCGCGTCTACGTGATCGAGGCCAACTCGCACATCGCCCCGCCGAAGCGGTATCTGTCGCGCTACGGCCAGCTGCTGGAACACGCGCCGTACTGCGAACGCGACCTGCACGGCCCGGCCGCACCACTGCTGGCCGAGGGAACCGACGTCGAGGTCCTGGTGAAGCACCGCGGCGCACGAGGCGTGACCGGCACCCGCTACGTGTACCCGACGCACCCGTTCGACGTCGTGGGCTGGGACGGGCATCTGTACCCGTACACGTTCAACGTCTCCGACTTCGAGCCGATCACCGGGCGCGTGCACCAGCCGCCGCCGGTGCACCAGGTGTTCGAGGGCGACAACTTCGTCATCTGCAACTTCGTGCCACGCAAGGTCGACTACCACCCGCTGGCCGTACCCGTGCCGTACTACCACTCCAATGTGGACTCCGACGAGGTGATGTTCTACTGCGGCGGCAATTACGAGGCACGCAAGGGTTCCGGCATCGGCCAGGGCTCGATCAGCCTGCACCCTGGCGGGCACAGCCACGGCCCGCAGCCCGGCGCGGTGGAACGCTCGCTCGGCGCGGAGTTCTTCGACGAGCTGGCGGTCATGGTCGACACGTTCCGCCCGCTCGAGCTCGGCGAAGGCGGATCCGCGAGCGAGGATCCCGGTTACGCCTGGACCTGGGCCGGGCGAGGGCCGCTCTCGTGACCGGCGAGCCGTGGACCCGTGGCTTGTTCGACGACGCCGCGGTGTTTCCGCCCGGGCTCGCCCCGCTGCCGGACGCCGTCGCCGCGCACGATCACCACACCACCGCGTGGTACGCGGACATGGTCGGCCCGCTGGTGGTCTCCGCATCCGCGCTGGACGAACTCGCCGCAGTGCTCACCGGCCGAGGACCATCGCCGGCGATCGTGGTCACCGTGCCCGCCGGTCCGGACGGAATTCCGGACGTACTCGCGAAAACCGCCGACCTGCCGGTCACGTTGGAGGGGCTGGAGATCGCTGTGCCGCAGGGAGTCGACGCATCCACACTTCGGTGCGCTGTGGACAGTCTGCCCGTTCCGGTCGCTGTCGAAATCCCCCGCGACGAACGACGTGTCCCCTTGCTGCACGCGCTGTCCGGCACGGGCCACCGCGCGAAGTTCCGCACCGGCGGCACATCCGCCGAGGCCTACCCGGACGAAGCAGAGCTCGCCACCGTGATTCGCGAAGCCGCGAAGGCGGGCGTCGCGTTCAAGGCGACCGCCGGACTGCACCACGCGATCCGCAACACCGACGCGGAGACCGGATTCGAACAGCACGGCTTTCTGAACCTGCTGCTCGCCACCGAAGCCGCCGCACGCGAAACATCGGACGAGGAAGTCCGCTCACTGCTTGCCGAACGCGACGCGGCGACGGTCGCTGCCCGAGTCCGCGAGCTGCCGCCGCAGCGGCTGCTCCTCGCCAGGAAGCGGTTCACCTCGTTCGGCACCTGCAGCGTCACCGACCCCCTCACCGACCTGACTGACCTCGGCCTGATCGGAGCCCCCGCATGACCGTGCCCGCCGACTCCTTGTTCGGCCCCGAAAACCTGCCCTACGGCGTGTTCTCCCCCGCGGGCGGCGACCCTCGGGTCGGCGTCCGCGTCGGCGACGACGTGCTGGACCTCTCCGTCGCGCTGGGCGAGGCGGTGTTCGCCGAGCCGACGCTGAACGCGTTCATGGCGCAGGGCTACGAACGCTGGGTCGCTGTGCGCCGGCGCATCCAGGACCTGCTGGCCGGCGAGGTACCCGCCGCGGCGCTGCACCCGGTCGGCGAGGTCAGCCTGCACCTGCCGTTCGAGGTCGCCGACTACGTGGACTTCTACGCCTCGGAACACCACGCGTCGAACGTCGGGCGGCTGTTCCGGCCGGACGCGGAACCGTTGCTGCCCAACTGGAAACACCTCCCGGTCGGCTACCACGGCCGGGCCGGGACGGTGTACGTCTCCGGTACCGACGTCGTGCGCCCGAGCGGGCAGCGCACAGGTCCGGACGGACCGGCGCCGGTGTTCGGCCCGAGCACGCGGCTGGACATCGAGGCCGAGCTGGGCTTCGTGGTCGGCACCGGCACCCCCGCGAACACCCCGCTGTCGCCGGACGACTTCCCCCGGCACGTGTTCGGCGCGGTCCTGCTCAACGACTGGTCCGCGCGCGACATCCAGGCCTGGGAGTACGTGCCGCTCGGACCGAACCTGGGCAAGAGCTTCGCCACGTCCGTCTCGCCGTGGGTGGTGCCGATCCTCGCACTGGCCGAGGCCCGCGTCCCGCTGCCAGGGCAGACCGATCCGGAACCGTTGCCCTACCTGGCCGAGAGCGCACCGTGGGGGCTGGACATCGAGCTGACCGTGCGGTGGAACGGCCAGGAGGTCTCGCGCCCGCCGTTTCGCGAGATGTACTGGTCGCCGGCGCAGATGCTCGCGCACCTCACCGTGAACGGCGCGTCCGCGCGCACCGGCGACCTGTACGGCTCGGGCACGATCTCCGGCCCCGGCCCGGCCGAGCGCGGCTCGTTCCTCGAACTGTCCTGGGGCGGGCGCGATCCGCTCACGGTCGGCGGCGAGCCCCGCACCTTCCTGCAGGACGGCGACGAGGTCGTCCTCGAAGGCACCGCCACCACCCGCTCCGGGGCGAAGCTGGGCTTCGGCGAGGTCCGCGGTCGCGTCCTCCCCGCGCGCTGACCCCGCCGTTGCCGCGGCGGGGTCAGGCGGCGAGCGGGGCGCCGGTACGGGACCGGACGTCGTCGGCCGAGACGCCCGGGGCGGTCTCCACGAGGCGGAGTCCGGCGGGCGTGACGTCGAGGACGGCGAGGTCGGTGATGATCCGGTTCACCACGCCCGCGCCGGTCAGCGGGAGCGTGCAGTGCTCGACGATCTTCGGGCTGCCGTCGCGTGCGGTGTGGTCGGTGAGGATCACCACGCGGCGGGCTCCGGCGACCAGGTCCATCGCCCCGCCCATGCCCTTGACCAGCGCGCCCGGCACCGTCCAGTTCGCCAGGTCGCCGTTCGCGCCGACCTGCAGCGCACCCAGCAGCGCCAGGTCGAGGTGCCCGCCGCGGATCATCGCGAACGATTCGGCGGAGTCGAAGAAGCTGGCGCCGGGCCGCAGGGTCACCGTCTGCTTGCCAGCGTTGACCAGGTCGGCGTCCTCCTCGCCTGCCCACGGGAACGGGCCGAGGCCGAGGATCCCGTTCTCACTGTGCAAGGTCACCCGCAGACCGTCCGGCAGGTGGTTGGCCACCTGCGTAGGGATGCCGATGCCGAGGTTCACGTAGTCGCCGTCCCGCAGTTCGCGGGCGCCGAGCGCGGCCATCTCATGGCGGGTCCAGCTCATGCCGCGGCTCCTTCCCGTTCCCGGACGGTGCGCTTCTCGATGGGCTTTTCCCGCTTCGTGGCCGCGATCAGGCGTTGCACGTACACGCCGGGCGTGGCGACGTGCTCCGGATCGAGGTAGCCGTCGAGGAGGACCTCGGCCTCCACCGCCGTGACGCGGCCACAGGTGGCCACGAGCGGGTTGAAGTTGCGGGCGGCGTAGCGGTATCCGAGGTTGCCCGCCAGGTCCGCGGTGTGCGCGTGGACGAGCGCGAGGTCCGCGACGATCCCGCGCTCCTGCACGTAGGTCACGCCGTCGAACTCGGCGTGAGGCTTGCCTTCGGCGACCGGGGTGCCCACGCCGGCCTTGGTGTAGAACGCCGGGATGCCCGCGCCGCCTGCCCGCAGCCGCTCGGCGAGCGTGCCCTGCGGCGCGAACTCGACCTCGACCGTGCCGTCGAGGTACTGCTGGGCGAAGAGCTTGTTCTCCCCGACGTAGGAGGCCACGACCCGGCGCACCTGCCGGCTCTCCAGCAGGATGCCGAGCCCGAGACCGTCGACGCCCATGTTGTTCGAGACGATCGTCAGCTCGCGGATGCCGGAGTCCCGGACGGCCTCGATCAGGTCGAACGGGTTGCCGGTCAGGCCGAAGCCGCCGACAGCGATGGTCAGCCCGTCCGCGAGGACCCCGTCGAGCGCCTCGGCGGCGGCGCGATACTTCACCGGCACAGCATCCGCTCCTTCGTCCGTTGAATGGTCGGTACCGCGATCCAACCCAGCGGCCCGGAAAGCCGTCAACTCACTGCGGAAAACGCTGCGGAAACCTCTCGTACACCGAACACCGGCGCTGCCGACGTTCACTGAGTGGACGTATCGTGACGGGATGCCCCCGGATCACGTCGTCGGCCGCGTCTCGGCGGTGCTGCGTGCACTGTCCACCCACCGGGGCGGCGGGTCGACCTCCGAGCTCGCCCGGTCGTGCGCCCTGGCCCGCCCGACCGTGCACCGCCTGCTCTCCGCGCTGGCCGACGAGGGCTACGTGGACCGTGACCGGCACACCGGACGCTGGTACCTGGGACCCGAGCTGTATCTGCTGGGCGAGGCGGCCGCGCCGCGCTACGACGTGACCCAGCAGGCGCGGGCGAGCGTGCACCGGCTGGCCACCGCGACCGGCGAGAGCGCCTTCTTCTCCGCCCGGCGCGGCAGCGAAACGGTGTGCCTGCTGCGTGAGGACGGCGACTTCCCGATCCGCTCGTTCGTGCTGTACGAGGGTGCCCGCTTCCCGCTCGGCGTGGTGTCCGCCGGACTGGTCGTGCTGGCCATGCTGCCCGACCGCGAGGTGGCCGACTATCTGTCCACAGTGGACCTCGCCGCGGACTGGGGAGCGGCACACCGGACGAGCGAGATCCGCGCCCGGCTGGACCGGACCCGCGAGGACGGCTACTCGACCAACCCCGGCCTGGTCGTGGAAGGCAGCTGGGGCATGGCGGCCGCGGTGTTCACCCCGGCGGGCGAGCCGGGCTGGGCGCTCACCCTGACCGGGGTGGAGTCGCGGTTCCGTCCGGACCGGCGCCGCGAACTCGGTGCCTTGCTGCTGAAGGAAGCGCACCTGCTCACGAACCTGCTACACACCCGGCACGGCTGACCGGCGGAGCTCACGCCGAAGCCGGAGTGTGCTCCGCGTCGAACGCGGCCCGGGCGGCGGTCACCTGGTCCATGTGGTGGCGGGCCCAGCGGTCGAGCATGTCGAGCGGTTCGGCCAGGTCGCGGCCCAGCGGCGTCAGCTCGTACTCCACCCTCGGCGGGATCACCGGATAGGCCGTGCGCACGAGGATGCCGTCACGGACCAGGCTGCGCAGCGTCTGGGTCAGCACCTTCTGCGAGATACCCTCGACCCGCTTGCCGACCTGGGTGAACCGCAGCGGGCCGGCCCGCAGGGCGCCGACGATCAGCACCGTCCACTGGTCGCCGATCCGGTCGAGCAGCTGACGGGTCGGGCAGTCCCGGTCGTACGGATTTCCCAGCACGGTGACCTCCTCGCTTTCCAGAGGAGAGTAACAGTCGCGCCTGCACCCACGCAGCTGCGGGGAGTCAGCGCGAATGCAGCTTTCCTGCAAACCAGACCCTTGACATGACGATTTCCGCCACCAAAGATGGGTCGCATGCAGAACGAGGGCAGAAGCAGCGATCTCGACCGGCGGATCGTCGCGGCGTTGCAGCTCAACGGGCGGGCCTCGTGGGGTGCCGTCGCCCGGCATGTGGGCGCGAGCGAGTCCACGGTCCTGCGGCGGGCCGGGCAGCTCACGGAGAGCGGGCAGCTGCGGGTGATCGGCGTGGTCGACGTCCTGCGCTGCGGCCTCGGCGTACCGGTGCTCGCGCGGCTGCGGTGCCGGCCGGGCACCGCGGCCGCGGTCGCCGACACGCTGGCCGCCCGCCCGGAGGTGCGCTACGCGAGCGTGCTGTCCGGCAGCGCCGACTGCTCGGCCGAGTTCGTGCTCCCGTCCTACCGCGACCTGGCGCGGCTGCAGGTCACCGGGCTGTCGTCCGCCGAGAACGTGCTCGACGTGGAGACGTTCGCGGTGATGCGCACGTTCACCTCCAACCACGACTGGGATTCCGGCGAGCTGGCCCCCGGCGCGGCGGCCGACCTGCGGGGCGGCGAGGTGCGGCCGTTCGAGGAACAGCACTGGGAACATCCGCCGGAGCAGCTCGACGAGCTGGACCTGGCGATCTGCGCCGCGCTCGGCGAGGACGGCAGGCTGTCGTTCAAGGAGGTCTCCCGCCAGGCCGGCACGAGTGAGTCCACGGTGGCCCGGCGGGTGGATTCCCTGGTCCGGCGCGGCTGCCTGCGCTTTCGCACGCTGGCCGAGCCGGCGATGTTCGGCTACGCCGTCGAGTTCATGCTCTGGCTGTCGGTGCTGCCCGCCGAGCTGGACCGCGCCGGACAGCAGCTGGCCGCGCACCCGGGCACCAAGTACCTGTCCGCCACCACCGGGCGATTCAACCTCGTCGGACAGCTCGTGCTGCGGCACTACGGCGAGCTGTACCGGCACACCACCGATGTCGTCGGCGCGCTGCCCGGGCTCCGGGAGGCCGACGTCACCTTGCAGGTTTCGACGCTCAAACGCGCGTGGGCACCGACCCCCGCCTCCGCACCCAGCATGGAGGAGACATGACCGACCAGCCCTGGCTGTGGGACGAGGCGACCTGGCGCGGGCACGTGGACCACGTCCGCGCCGGCCGTCCGCTGCGGCCTTCCGCATGGCCCGGCGGCGCGAAGGTCGCCGTCGCGCTGTCGTTCGATTCCGACCACGAGACGCCCGCGCTGCGCGACGGCGAGGTGCTGCCCGGCAAACTCGCACAAGGCGAATACGGCGCCCGCGTCGGCGTTCCGCGGCTGCTGCGGCTGCTGGCCCGCTACGAGGCACCGGCGTCGTTCTTCATGCCGGCCGTCTCCGCCTTGCTGCACGACGGCGAGGTAGAGTCCTATGTGGACGCCGGACACGAGGTGGCGCTGCACGGCTGGATCCACGAGCGCAACACCGCGCTGACCGAGACCGAGGAACGCGATCTCGCCTTCCGCGCGGCCGACGTCCTGGAACGACTCGCCGGCACCCGACCGGTCGGCATCCGCACGCCGTCCTGGGACTTCTCCGCCAGCACCCTCGCCATCACCCGCGAACTGGGCCTGCGCTACGACTCGTCGCTGATGGCCGACGACGACTGCTACGAGCTGCTGGAGCACGGCGAGCCGACCGGCGTCGTGGAGCTGCCGGTGGAGTGGATCCGCGACGACGCGCCGTACTTCATGATGGACCGGTTCGCCTCGCTGCGGCCCTACACCCCGCCGCGCGGGGTGCTCTCGCTGTGGCAGGACGAGTTCGACCAGGCCTACGCCGAGGGCGGGCTGTTCCAGCTCACCATGCACCCGCACATCATCGGGCACCGGTCGCGGATCGCCGTGCTCACCGAACTGCTCGACCACATCAGTGGCCACGATGGCGTGTGGTTCGCCACCCACGCCCAGGTCGTGGACCACGTCCTCGCCTCCGCGGAGCAGCCATGACCACCGCTTCGTCCACTTCGGACGCCGCAGTCTCCCATCGGCTCACCACACAGCAGCGCAAGGCGATCGTCGCCGGCGCGGTCGGCAACACGGTGGAATGGGTCGACTGGGCCGTCTACGCCACGTTCGCACCGATCTTCGCGAGCCAGTTCTTCGCCAGCGGTGGGCAGACCACCGCGCTGCTGTCCACTTTGGCCGTGTTCGCGGTCGGTTTCGTGATGCGGCCGATCGGCGGTGCGGTGCTCGGCGCGTACTCCGACCGCTACGGCCGCAAGAAGGGTTTGACCCTCACCATTTCGCTGATGGCCGCCGCCTCGATTGTCATCGCGGTGTGCCCGACCTACGCGCAGATCGGGGTGGCCGCGCCGATCGTGCTGCTGCTGGCCCGGCTTGTGCAGGGCTTCTCCGCCGGTGGTGAGTTCGGCTCGTCCTCGGCGTTCCTGATCGAGTCCGCGGCACCGGGACGGCGCGCGTTCGCCGGTTCGTGGCAGCAGGTTTCGGTGGGCCTGGGCTCGCTGATCGCGGCGCTGCTCGGCACCATCCTGAACAGCACGCTCTCGGAGCCCGATCTGCACGGCTGGGGCTGGCGGCTGGCCTTCGCCGTCGCCGGGCTGCTCGGGCTGGTCGGGCTCTGGCTGCGCCGTTCGGTGCACGAGACCGAGGCGTTCGGCAAGCTCGGCTCCGCGCCACGGCGCAACCCGCTGGTCGCGATGATCCGCGACTATCCGGGTGCCGCGTTGCGGGTGGCCGGGGTGACCATCGCGGGCACGCTGATCTACTACGTGTGGGTCACCTACATGCCGACCTACGCCCACCTCGCCACCGGGATCCCGCTGAAGACCGCGTTGCTGGCCAACACCCTGGCCATGGTCGTGTTCATCGTGCTGCTCCCCTTCGGCGGGCTGCTGTCCGACCGGATCGGCCGCAAGGCGACGATGACCGCGTTCGCGGCGGGTTTCGTGGTGTTCGCCTGGCCCGCCTTCCACTTCCTGGCGAACGGGTTCTGGAGCGTCTTCGTGATCGAGCTGATCGGGCTCGTGCTGATCGTGGGCTACTCGGCCAACTGCGCGGTGATCATGGCCGAGCAGTTCCCGGCCGAGGTGCGCACGACGGGGATCGGGCTGCCGTACGCACTGGCCGTGGCGATCTTCGGCGGCACCGCGCCCTACGTCACGACGTGGCTCAACGCCAACGATCTCGGCGATCTCGTGTGGGTGTACGTGGCGGTGGCCGCAGTCATCGGGGTCGCGGTCTACCTCACCATGCCCGAGACCAAAGGGAAGGAACTGTAGTGCGCACAGTGCTCGTCACCGGCGCCGGCGGCGGCATCGGCGCGGCCATCGCGGCACGGTTCGCCGCGGCCGGCGATCACCTGGTGCTCTCCGACCTCCGTTCGGCCGAGCTGTCCACTGTGGCCGGTGAACTCCGCGACCGGCACGGCGCCGAGGTCACCGAGCTGCCCGGGAACCTTGCCGACGCGGAGTTCGCCGAGGAGCTGGTCCCGCGCGCGGGAGCGGTGGACGTGCTCGTGAACGCCGCCGGTATCTACCCGGCGACTCCGTTGCTGGAGATGACCGCAGCCGTCTGGGATCAGGTGCAGGACGTGAACGTACGGGCGGCGATGCTGACCACTGTCGCGTTCGGACGGTCCCACGTGCGGGCCAGGAGTACCGGCGCGGTGGTCAACGTCTCCTCGGGCGCGGCCACCCGGGCTCGTCCCGGCGCCTCGCACTACGCCACGTCGAAGGCCGCGCTGGAAATGGTCACCAAGGCCTGTGCGGTCGAGCTGGGCGCACACGGGATCCGGGTGAACGCGGTCAGTCCCGGTTTCGTCACAGTGGACAGTTCCGCGAACCCGGTCACCGAGGATTACGCCGCGGCGGTTTCGGTGAACCCGTTGGGGCGCCGCGGTGAGCCGCGGGAGATCGCCGACGCGGTGTTCTGGCTCGCCGGTCCGGAAGCAGGCTGGATCACCGGCGCCATCCTGCGCGTGGACGGCGGTTCCACCGCGGGCGCGGCCGGACTGCCACTGCACTGGTCCGGTGAAACCTCCGTGCAGCAAGGAAAGGAAACGGATGCCCGAGTCTGAAGCCCGCCGCCCCTACACCGTGGTCGGCGGGGGCGCGATCGGCGGGACGATCGCCTTCCACCTCGCGCGCGCCGGCCATCCGGTGTCCATTGTCGACACCGATGCCGCCCATGTCGCCGCGATCACCGACCGGGGTATGACCCTGCGCGGCCCCGAGGGCGAGGAAAGCGTGGAACTGCCCGCGTTCCTCCCCGGCGAAGCACCACCTGAGCTGGGACGCGTCCTGCTCGCGGTGAAGGCACAGGCGACCGAGGACGTCCTGCCCTGGCTCGAATCCCGGCTGGCGCAGGACGGGTTCGTGGTTTCCCTGCAGAACGGCCTGAACGAGCGGCTGATCGCGTCGTTCGTCGGCGAGAACCGTACTGTCGGCGCGTTCGTGAACCTCTTCGCGGACGTGGTGGAACCGGGGGTCGTGCGAGACGGCGGGCTGGGCGCTCTTGTGGTCGGCGAACCCGCCGGCCGGATCAGCGACCGGGTCGAACAGGTCGTCGCCGATCTTCAGGCCTGGGGCCCGGCGAAGGCGACCGCCAACGTCGAGGGCTACCTGTGGGCGAAGCTGGGGTTCGGTGCCATGCTCACCGCCACCGCGCTGGCCGACGCGCCGATGGCCGACCTGATCGACCGGCACCGCGGGGTGATGTACGCGCTGGCCGCGGAAGTCTTCGCGACCGCAGGCGAACGGATCCTCGAGCCGTTCGACCAGTTCGACCCGACCGCGTACCTGCCGGATGCGGCCGGTCGCGAGGAGGCGACCGACCGGCTGGTGGCCTGGTTGCGCACCCAGCCCAAGGACCGCAGCGGCATCTGGCGGGACATCGCGGTACGCCACCGCCCGGTCGAAGTGCACCACCACTACGCGCCGGTGCTGGCCGAGGCCGAAAGCCGCGGCGTGGCGGTTCCGTTGCTGCGCGCGATGCTGCAGCGGCTGCACGAAGTCGAGACCGGTGCCGTGACGATGTCCGAGAGCCACCTGGCGGAACTGGAGCGTGGACTGTGACCGGGATCCGCGAGCTGCACGAGTGGGTGCAGGACCATCGCGACGAGCTGCTGGCCGACCTCGCCACGTACGTGGGGATCGAGACTCCCAGCGACGACAAGGAAAGCCTCGACCACGGACTGTCCTGGCTGGACGGTTGGCTGCGGGATCGGCTGGGAGAGCCCGCGAACACCCGGCACGTCGACGGCGGCCCGCACGGCGACATCAAGGTCTACGACCACCCCGGCAGCGGCGAGCAGCCCATCCTCCTGCTCTGCCACTACGACACGGTGTGGCCGCTGGGCACGCTCGCCGGCTGGCCGTTCACTGTGGACGGTGACCGTGCCACCGGGCCGGGCATCTTCGACATGAAGTCCGGCCTCGTGCACGCGGTGTGGGCACTGCGGGCGCTCGATGCGGCCGGGCTCCCCCGTCCGGCGGTACGGCTGGTCCTCAACGGCGACGAGGAGCTGGGCAGCCCGGCCTCCCGACCGGTGATCGAAGAAGCCGCCGCCGGCACCCGGGCCACGCTGGTGTTCGAAGCGAGTGCGGACGGCGCGGTGAAGACCGCGCGCAAGGGCGTCGGCCTGTTTCAGGTCCACACCACCGGCGTCGAGGCGCATGCCGGTCTGGACCCGGCCAAAGGCGCCAGCGCGATCGACGAACTCGCGCGGGCGATCCTGGCCCTGCACGCCTTGTCCGACCGCGACGCGGGCACGACCGTCAACGTCGGCGTGATTTCCGGTGGCAGCAGGCAGAACGTGATCGCCGGCGCCGCCTCCGGCGAGATCGACGTGCGCGTGTCCAGCGCGGACGAGGCCGACCGCATCGATGCCGGGCTCGCCTCGCTCACCGCGCACGACCCGCGCTCCACGGTGCGGGTGGAAGGCGGCTGGAACCGGCCGGTGATGGAGCGTTCCGAGGCCATCATCGAGCTGTACGGACTCGCCAGGGACCTCGCCGCCGAACTCGGCGTCACGCTGCGGGAAACCTCCGTCGGCGGGGCGAGCGACGGCAATTTCGTGGCCGCACTGGGGTATCCGGTGCTCGACGGCTTCGGCGCGATCGGCGACGGCGCACACGCCCGGCACGAGCACATCAGCGTGACCGGGATGCTGGAGCGGACCGCGCTGGCGGCTGCCGTGCTGCACCGGCTCGGCACCTCCTGACCGGAGCGGACCGCTTCTTCCGGCGGGCCGGTCAGTGCACACAGCCGGTGGCACCCGAGGCCACCGGCTGCTGTGGGGTTCCGGATCCAGGTGTGCCGGACCCGGAGGTTCCCGAACCGGGCGTGCCGGACAGGGCCGCGACCGGCGTTTTCGTCACCGCGATCGGCCGCACGCCGCCACGGGCCGGGCTGCCGGTCTTTCCCGAGGCGGACGCGCCCGGCGAGCTGAGCCGTTCCTGCACGAACTCCCGCACCCGGGCCGGGTCCACCTGCACAGCGTCGCCGTCGGCCGGGGTGGCCAGCGACAGGCTCTGCACCGGAATGGTCGCGAACGCGATCGACCCCGAACCGAGCCCCTGCAGCTGCCGGGCGAAACTCAGCAGGTCCCAGCCGTCGTCCAGCACGAGCGACCCCTGCACCGCGCCGATCAGCCCGGAAAGCCGCCCGGGGTCGGTGAACGTGCCGGTGTCGAGCACGTTCTTCGCCATCCCGGCCAGGAACGCCTGCTGCCGCGCGATGCGGTCGAGGTCGCCGTTCGGCAGCCCGTGCCGCTGACGCACGAACGCCAGCGCCTGCGCACCGGTGAGCGTCTGCTCCCCCGCCGGGAAATACGCACCGGAGTACGCGTCGTGCACCGGCTCCTGCAGACACACCTGCACGCCGCCGACGGCCTGGCTCAGCGCGGCGAAACCAGCGAGATTGACCGCGGCGTAGTGGTTGATGCTCAGCCCGGTGAGCTTCTCCACGGCGCCGATCGCGGACTTCGCGCCCTCGGCGTCCGCGGCCACCTCCAGCTGCGGTCCGCTCAGCCCACTCGCCTGCAGCTGCCCGCGAGCCTCCGCGCGGGCCCGGCTGTACGCGGAGTTGATCTTGTGCTTGCCGTACCCCGGGATGTCCACATAGGAATCCCGTGGTATCGAGATAGCCGTCGCCGCGGCCCCGCCCGCCGGCACGTGCACCACGATCATGGTGTCGGTGGTGTCCCCGCCGTCGTCTCCGCTGCCCGCGTGCAGGGCATCGAGCACGTGCTGTGGCAGCGGCCGACCATGGGGGTCAGTGCGTGAGTCGAGGCCGGCCAGCAAGATGTTCTGGGCGACCGGCAGCGGTTCGCCGGTCGGTGCCTCGGGCAGCTGCGCGGACGGCGGGATGACGTCCGCCGTGGCCAGGCCCGCGTCGAGCCGGTGCAGCTGCGCCCACGCGTACCCGGTCACCCCGAGTACCACCGTCGACACCACACCCAGCACGACCCGTCCGCTCACGCGGCGACCACGGGAGGTGAGCAGCACGACCGTTTCCCCTTGCTTCCCGCCGGATTTTCGGTTCCCTCTTTCGAGGATCACCGCGTTGGCTGGGAAAACCCTGAGAAACCTGTCGTGAAGGTGTGATGGTGCCCATTCGGCCGAGCGTTCGCGACAGCAGGTGCTCCCGCGGGCACGGGCGGCTACCGCGGCATCCGGCGCCAGATCGCGCGCGGCACGAAGCGCAGCGCGGCGAACACCGGGCGCAACACGGCCGGCACCCAGACGACCCCGCGACGGCGGCGGAGAGCAGCCACCGTCGCGTCCGCGACCTGATCGGGGGTGCTGGAGAACGGCGCGGGCGTCATGCCCTCGGTCATCCGGCCGATCACGAACCCGGGCCGGACGAGGAGCAGGTGCGCCCCGGTGCCGTGCAGCGCGTCCGCGAGACCGGAGGCGAAGCCGTCGAGCCCGGCCTTCGCGGAGCCGTACACGTAGTTCGCACGCCGCACCCGCACCCCGGCGACCGAGGAGAACACCACCACGCTGCCCGAACCCTGTGTGCGCAGCAGTTCCGCCGTGTGAGTGAGCACGGAAACCTGGGCCACGTAGTCGGTGTGCACGATCGCGGCGGCGTGCGCGGCATCGGCCTCGGCGCGCGCCTGGTCACCGAGGATGCCGAAAGCCAGCACCACCACCTCGAGCGGCCCGTGCGCAGCCACGACACGATCGAGCAACCGACGATGCGCGGCGAGGTCGTCGGCGTCGAAGTCCTCGGTCACGACGGCTCCCGCACCGGCCTCCCGCAACCGCGCAACCGGCCCGGCCAGGTCCGCCCCAGGCCGCGCAGCCAGCACGAACGTCTTCGCACCACTCGCCCGCACGTCACGGGCTTGACCACCATCGCCGCGCGGTCCGCTGCCCCGCCCGCCACCGTCGACGGCTTGCCCACGGTCACCACCCGCGCCGCCGTATCGCCCGCCGTCTGCGCCACGCTGACCACGGTCGCCGACGAGCTCGCCACCAGCGCCACTGCCTGACCCACCAGCCGCACCGCTCGGCCCACGGTCACCACCCGCGCCGCCGGCCAGCCCGCCACCCCCGCTGCCCTGGCCACGGTCACCGTCCCCGGCGCCGACCACCCCGCCATCCGCACCACTGGACGCCGGACCGTCGCCGAGCGGTGCTGCGGCTCGCCGCGTCTTTGTTTCACCGCCGTTGTCCTGCCGTGCCGATTCGTGGGCCAGCCTGATCGCCACTGCCAGCCCGATTTCACTGCGTCCGCCGAGTATCAGCACCGTTCCGCTCACGGGCGGTGAGTCTGCCAGTGGGCTCCGGCCGCACCTCGGCGTGTCCTGCTTCACAGTCTGCAATTTTGCAGTTCATGCAAGATCATCGGTAGCCTGTCCGTATGTCCACGCCTCCGGCCGGCCTGCGCGAGCGCAAGAAGCTCGAGACCCACCGCACCCTCTCGGCCACCGCGGTACGGCTGATCGGCGAATATGGTCTGGACCAGGTCACCGTCGACGACATCGCCGCGGAAGCCGGGGTCTCCACCCGCACCTTCTTCAACTACTTCGCGTCCAAAGAGGACTCCGTACTGATTCCGCACGCGGACCGCGAGCAGCGGATGACGCGGATGCTGGAGCGGTTCGCCGCCCAGCCGCCGGAGCTGGGCTCGCTGGCCGCGCTGCTCGCCGCGAGCCGCGCGGACCTCGTGGAGATCGACCGCGACCCGCGGGAATGGCTGACCCGGCTGCGGATCGTCCTGGACAACCCCGGGCTCACGCTGCGCGCGCTGGCGCTGGACGCGGAGACGTTCGCACCGCTCGCCGCGGCGGTCGCCCGGCGCAGCGGGACCGATCCGGCGAAGGACGTGTTCCCCACGCTCGTGCTGTCCCTGCTGGGCGGCACGATCTCCGCCACCCTGCGGCTCTGGTCCGAATCGGACGGAACCCGGCCGCTGGTGGAGCTGTTCGACGAGGCCGCGGCACTGGCCACCGGTCTCGCCGGCCCCGCCTGATCCCCCACCTCACCACGTTCGGAGAGAACCGCGATGACCGTTTCCCAGGAGAGACCGCCCGCCCCGGCCACGATGAGCCGGGGGCAGGTGTTGCAGGCGATGTCCGGGCTGATGATGGGCATCTTCGTCGCCATCCTGGCCGGCACCGTGGTGGCCAACGCGCTGCCGCGGATCGTCTCCGAGCTCGGCGGCTCGCAGTCCTCCTACACCTGGGTCGTGACCACCGAACTGCTCGCGATGACCGCCACCGTTCCGTTGTGGGGCAAGCTCGCCGACCTCTACAGCAAGAAGCTGCTGATCCAGGTGTCCCTCGGGCTGTTCGTGGTCGGTTCGCTGATCGCCGGGCTGGCGCCGAGCATCGAGGTGCTGATCGGCAGCCGGATCGCCCAGGGCATCGGCGGCGGCGGGCTGACCGCGCTCGCCCAGGTGATCATGGCGGCCATCGTGTCGCCACGCGAACTCGGCAAGTTCTCCGGGGTGTTCGGCGCGGTGTTCGCGGTGGGCACGGTGGCGGGCCCGCTGATCGGCGGCGTGGTCGTGGACACCGCGTGGCTCGGCTGGCGCTGGTGCTTCTTCCTCGGGATACCGTTCGCGCTCGCCGCCATCCTGCTGCTGCAACGCACGCTGAAGCTGCCGACCGTGCGCCGCGAGGCCACAGTGGACTACCTGGGGGCGTTCCTGATCATGCTCGGGGTGTCCACCCTGCTGGTCTGGTCCTCGCTCGCCGGGTCGCAGTTCGCCTGGGGCTCCTGGCAGACCGCGGTGCTCGTGCCGGCCGGGGTGCTGGTGCTCGCGCTCGCCGGGTGGGTCGAGTCGAAGGTGCGCGAGCCGGTCGTCCCGCTGGCGTTGTTCCGCAACCGCACCGTCTCGCTGGCCACCCTCGCGAGCTTCCTGGTGGGAGTGGCGATGTTCGGCGGTACCGTGTTCCTGTCCCAGTACTTCCAGCTGTCACTGGGGAAGTCGCCGACGGTGGCCGGGCTGATGAGCCTGCCGATGATTTTCGGCCTGCTGGTGTCCTCGACCGTGTCCGGCCAGCTGATCAGCCGGACCGGCCGGTGGAAGCCGTTCCTGCTGGCCGGCTCGGTGCTGATGGCGGCGGGGCTGGCCCTGCTCGGCCTGGTCGACGCGCACAGCAGCGTGCTCGAACTGAGCCTGTTCATGTTCGTGCTCGGGGTCGGCGTGGGCATGCTCAACCAGAACCTCGTGCTGGTGACCCAGAACGACGTGCCCGCCGCGGATCTGGGCGCGGCCACCTCGACCCTGTCGTTCTTCCGCAGCCTCGGCGGATCGATCGGGGTGAGCGCGCTCGGCGCGGTGCTGGCCAGCCGGGTCGGCACGCTCATCACCGAGGGCCTGGGCCCGGCCGCGGCGCTGCCCGGCGGTGGCAGCGGCAAGGTGCCGGAGCTGAGCACGCTGCCGGAGCCGATTGCGGCGGTGATCCGCGAGGCCTACGGCGTGGCGACCAGTGATCTGTTCCTGATCAGCGCGCCGATCGCACTACTGGTCGTCCTCGCCGTGGCGTTCCTGCGGCACCAGCCGTTGAAAACGCGCAGCGGTATGGAACGGCTCGCCGACGAGGCCGCCGGAGCACCGCGGTAAGCACAGAGAAAACGCCCGGGCGGCGATCGTGTGCACGATCGCCGCCCGGGCGCGTACCGGGCCGGTTTCGAATTCCGGTTTCCGGTGAAAGTAACGCTCGCCCTCGCCGCCGGGAATGGTCACCGGCCGGGTTTCAGGCGGCTCGATGTCCGGCGGTTCGCTCTCCGGTGCCGGTACGGACCAGCTTCCGGCGCTCCAGCTCGGTGGTGCCCCCGAAGATGCCGTTGGCCAGGCCGTTGTCGAGAGCGTAGGAAAGGCACTCCTGGCGGACCGGGCAGCGCGCGCACACCGCCTTCGCCTGGGCGACCTGCCGGGCCCCGGGGCCCACATCCGAAATCGGGAAGAACAGTTCCGGGTCCTCGTCCTGGCACGCCGCACGGGCGAGCCAGCTGGTGGTCGTGAGTTCCATTGTCGCGTTTCACCTCCTCTCTCATTGTCGGAGCACGTCAAACAAGTTGTCCGGGCGCGCGACGAACCGCGGTTCGTGATGCGCTCGGTGGTTTTTCGGCCGGACCGCCCCGGGCAGGGGGCAGCGCCTCGACCGACTGCCCAAGTTACCACCGATCGCCGCCGCCGCGTGGATTTTCGATTCAGGTCACATCGTGTCGGCACGGCGTGTGCTTGTCCGTCCACCCACCCCGCACCCACAGCGGTTACTCGGGTAGTTCCGGCATCACACACGGTGTCGAGATCGGATCGTTACATCTCGCCGCCGGTTCGGCGCACCTGTCTCTTCGGGTCAATCAGGGGAGGTGTGCGTGGCGGGGTTCGACGAGTTCTTCCGTGCCGAGTACCCGCGGCTGGTGGCGTTCCTGTGCGCGGCAGGCCTGCTCCCGGACCCGGCGTGCGAGGCGGCGGCCGACGCGTTCGTCCCGGTCGCCGCGACGTGGCCACCATCGGGTGATCCGCGGGTCACGGTGCGGCTGGCCGCACTGCGTCTCGCCGACGGCGCCCCGCCCGGGAGCTCGCCGTCGGGCCGCCTGGCAGCGGTCGTCGAGCAGCACGCCCTGGGGTCGAGCTGCTCGCGACGCTGCCGGGCACGCAGCGCCTGGTGCTGGCCTGGTCACTCGGCGGGTTCGGGAACGCCGCCATCTCCGCCGCGCTGGACATGCCCGGCGCGACCGTCCGCTCGAACCTCCGGCACGCACGGGAGCGGCTGAAACGCCGTCTCGGTCCCGCCCATCCGGAGGAGGCCCTGATGGCCGCGCTGAGGGAAGCGGACACCGCACTCACCGACGCCCTGCGCGCCGCGATCGACCTGGAGGGCACGCTTTTCCGGGTCCACCGCGATGCCGCGGTACCGCGGCCGTCGGACGGCTGGCCCCGCCTCGACGGCCCGGTGGACGCCGCGGTGGCGGGCGACCCGGAGGCGGTTTCCCGGTTGCTCGCCGCGGTGCACCCCCTCGTCGTGCGGTACTGCCGGGCCCGGATCGGCGGACTGGCCCGTGGTTACGCCGCCGCCGACGACCTCGCCCAGGAGACGTGCCTTGCCCTGCTGACCGCGTTGCCCGGCTACCGCAGGCAGGGAAAGCCGTTCCTGGCCTTCGTCTACGGCATCGCCCAGCACAAGGTCGCCGACGCCCACCGCACGGCGGCCCGCGACCGCACCGAGCCGATCCCCGATCCACCGGAAGCGGCCGACCCGGCGGACGGCCCGCAGGAGCGGGCACTGCGCGGGGAACTGAACACCCAGCTGGCGCGGTTGCTGCGCGTCCTGCCGGACCGCCAACGCGAGATCGTCCTGCTGCGAGTGGTACTGGGCCTGTCCGCGGAGGAAACCGCGGAAGCAGTGGACTCGACCCCCGGCGCGGTCCGGGTCGCGCAACACCGCGCACTGTCCCGGCTGCGAACGGAACTCCCGCGCGGCGGGCTTTAGTGCCGGCGAAGCGGAGTGGTCGCAGCAGAGCGGAGCGCGCGGCAGTGCGGAATCGCGGCAGCAGAGCGGAATCGCGGCAGCAGACGAAAGCCATAGCGAGCGGCCCCGCACTACCGGCCCCACTCCACCCACCCCGCCACCGGTCAGGCCCCGATTCCCCGGCAGGGGCATCACCTCGGCGCTTTCCCTAGTCGTCGCCGAGTCGTGCCGTCACGAAGTCCGCCAGTGCGGCCACCGGGCCCTCCACGAGGTCGCGGGACAGCAGCACGAAATCGACGTCACCCGGGTCGGGCAGGCCTTGTCCGACGGGCAGTTCGACGAGGTCGTCGGGGACCAGGCTGCGGGCGTGCACTGTGATGCCCAGTCCGGCGGTGGCCGCGGCGCGCAGGCCGGTCAGGCTGGAGGTGAGGCAGGCCGCGCGCCATTCGAGGCCCGCGCGTTCCAGTGCCTCGACCGCCAGCCGCCGGGTCACCGACGGCATCGGGTACTGCACGAGCGGTACCGGCTGACCGGGCTCCAGCGTGGTCGCCGGGGAGCCGATCCACACCAGCGGCTCGCGGTGCAGCACCCGCCCGGGCCCTGACACGCCCGGGCGGCGTTTGCCGAGCACCAGGTCCAGCCGGCCTTCGGTGAGCCGCTCGGCCAGCACGTCGGACAGCTCGACGTGCAGCTCCACATCGACGAGCGGATGGCTCTGCCGCAGCCGGCGCAGGATCTCCGGCAGCACCCCGAGCGCGAAGTCCTCGGAGGCGCCGAACCGGACCCGGCCACGCACTTGCGTGCCCCGGAAGTGCCGGGCCGCGCGGTCTTCGGTGTCCACAATGGTCTGCGCGAAGCCGAGCATCGCCTGCCCCCGCGCGGTCAGGTCGACCGCGTGCGTGTCCCTGGCGAACAGCAGTCCGCCCGCCTCGCGCTCCAGCCGCCGGATGTGCTGGCTGACAGTGGGCTGGCCCACCCCCAGCCGCCGCGCGGCCGCGGTGAAACTCCGGGTTTCAGCGACGGCGAGGAAGGAGCGGCACAACCGGGGGTCCAGCATGCGGCCGAGGTTATCGGATTTCGCAATGGCAGTCAGTACGGTCATCGGTGTTCCGAATGACCGGGCGGCACCGGACAATGGCGGGGAAAGGAGCTCCATGACCACCGTGCTCGCGTCACTCACCCGCCTCGTCACCGCCGTGCTGGCGAAGCTGCGGATCGACCCGTTCATCGCGGCGATCCTCGCCACCGTGGGCATCGCGTCGCTGCTGCCGGCCACCGGCGGGGCCGCGACCGGCTTCGGGATCGCCTCGAAGATCGCGGTCGGGCTGCTGTTCTTCCTCTACGGCGCCCGGCTTTCCGGGCAAGAGGCGCTGGACGGGATCCGGCACTGGCGGCTGCACGTCACGGTCCTCTGCGCGACGTTCGTGCTCTTCCCGCTGCTGGGTCTGGCCGCGTCGGCGCTCTCCCCCGGCCTGCTCACCTCGCCGCTCTACACCGGCGTGCTGTTCCTCTGCCTGCTGCCCTCGACCGTCCAGTCCTCTATCGCGTTCACGTCGGTCGCGAAAGGCAATGTGGCCGCGGCGATCTGCAGTGCGTCGCTGTCGAATCTGCTCGGCATCGTGGTGACCCCGCTGCTGGTCGCGCTGCTGCTGTCGACCGGCGGTCCGGGTGTGAGCGGTTCGGCGGTCCTCGACATCGTGCTGCAGCTGCTGGTCCCGTTCGTCGCCGGCCAGCTCGCCCGCCGCTGGATCGGCCCCTGGGTGCAGCGGCATTCGGCCCCGCTGAAGCTGGTCGACCGCGGCTCGATCCTGCTGGTGGTGTACACCGCCTTCAGCGCGGGCATGGCCGAGGGTATCTGGCACACGCTCGACGTCGGCCCGCTGCTCGTCCTGGCCGGGGTCTGTGTGGTCCTGCTGGCGGTGGTGCTCGGGGCGACCGGCGGCGGTGCGAAGCTGCTGGGCTTCGACCGCGCCGACCGGATCACCATCGTGTTCTGCGGTTCGAAGAAGAGCCTGGCGAGCGGCCTGCCGATGGCGACTGTCCTGTTCGGACACTCGGAGGTCGGGCTGATCGTGCTGCCGCTGATGCTGTTCCACCAGATTCAGCTGATCGTGTGCGCCGCGATGGCCCGGCGGTACGCCCGGCGGGCTCCGGCCGAGGAGCCGGAGGGGCTGGTCGCCGCGGGCTGAGAGCATCGCCGCGGCAACGCGGCCCGGCCGCGCGGGCCGGCTGGGTATCGTGCATACACGGCAAAGACGGTACGGCGACGAGGTGGACGGACATGACGAGCGCGATCCCGGCCGACGTCGTGGTCGCCCTGCTCGGCGCGGCCTCGGCCGAGCGTCCCGAGCGGGCCGGAGAGGTGGGCGAGCTGCTGGCCGGGGCCGGACTGCCGGACGAGGACGTCGCCCGGATCTCCGCCGAGGTGCGCAGGCTGAAGGCGGGTTCGGCGCGCTGGCGGCGACGCGGCCAGGAGCTTTCCGCACTGTTCTCCTCGGCCCGGGAGCTCGCCCAGCTGCGTGACGTGGACGAACTCCTTTCCCGCCTTGTCGAACGGGCGCACGACCTCGTCGGCACGGACGTGACCTACCTGTCCGAGTTCGACGCCGGCAGCCGCGAACTGCACGTGCGGACCACGCTCGGCACGGTCGCCCCGACGTTCCCCGGGCTGCGGGTGCCGCCGGGCATGGGACTGGCCAGCATGGTCGTCGAGGGCCGCAGGCCGTGCTGGACCTCGAGTTACGCGGGGATGACCCAAGCGCCGCACGAGTCCGGGATCGACGCCGCCGTGCGCGCCGAAGGTCTGGTCTCCCTGCTCGGTGTCCCGTTGCTCGCCGGCGAGGAAGTGATCGGGGTGCTGTTCGCCGCGAACCGGTTCGAACACGCCTTTTCGCCGGAAGAGATCTCGCTGCTGTCGGCCTTCGCCGACCACGCGGCAGTCGTCCTGCAGACCGCACGGTTACTGGCCCGCACCCAGGCGGCCGCGGAAGAAACCCGGCGCGCGTACGGCGAACTGGCCCGGCACGTCGAGGCGATGGAGCGGGCGAGCGGCGTGCACAGCGACCTGACCAGTCTGGTGCTGCAGGGTGGAGACGCCGGCGAAGTCGCGACCGCGCTGGGCCGGGCACTGCGCTGCCGGGTGTCCATTCTGGACGAAACCGCCGCGGCGAAGGACGAGGCGGTACGGCGGAGCCGGCGCAGCGGCCGGTGCGTGACCGCCGACGGCGGCGCGGTCGCTGTCGCCGTGATGGCCGGTTCGACGCTGCTCGGTGCGCTGGTGCTGGAAAAGGGCGAGGTCGAGTTCGGTCCGGTCGAACGCCGTACCGCCGAGCGAGCCGCCCAGATCACGGCGCTGCTGCGGCTGAAGCAGGACGCGCTGAGCGAAGCCGAACAGCGGGTCCGCGGCGATCTGCTCGCCGACCTGGTGTCCGGCGATCCCGATCGCCTCGCCGACGTCGCCGGCCGGGCACGGGCCCGCGGGATCCGGCTCGAGGACCTGCGCTCGGTCGTCGTGCTCGCGGTCCCCACCGACCAGCAGCGGCAGGCGGCCCGGGCCGCCCGGCGTGGCGCGGCGCTCGTCGGCGAGCATGCCGACCACATCGTGGCGCTGACCGTGGACGAGGATCCCGCGGCAGCCGGGCGCGCGGTGCACGCCGTGGTGCGCGAAGCGCTCGGCGCGCCGGTGCTCGCCGTGGCCGGCGCGGTTCGCGAACTGCCCGCGGGCCTGGGTGCGGAAGTCGAAGCGGCTGAGGCCTGTGCGAGGGCGCTGCCCGCGCTCGGGCTGTCCGACACCGCGGTCACCACCGACGAGTACCTGCCCTACGCCGCGATGTTCGGCCCGGACAACGCGCGGGTGCCCGCGTTCGTCCGCCGCGTCGTCGGCCCGGTGCTCGACTGGGACGCCGAGCACAGCGGCACCCTGCTGCCGACGCTGGCCGCCTACCTCGGTCACCGGATGAGCCCGGTGGCCGCCGCGCGCGCCCTCCACGTGCACAAGAACACCGTGCTCCAGCGGCTGGAACGAGTGGGCGAACTGCTCGGCACGGACTGGCAGGACGCGGACCGGCTGTTCCGACTGACCGTCGCGGTCCGGCTGGCCCACCTGACGGTCGGTACATAGCCAACCCTGCCAGTATGGACGGTCGGTCCGTTCCGAACCGGACGGTTCGCCCTTAGCGTCGTGCCCCGTATCCACCAGCCACAGCGAAGTGGGAAGGGGTGCCATGACGCGCACCAGCCGTATCCCGGGACTGCGTGACCTCCCGGTCGAGTCCCGGCGCGGGCGGGCCGCTGAAGCGGCCGGCCTCGCCCCGGGGGTTCTCGCGGCTCTCGATCCGCAGCAGGGCATGGGGCTCGGGCTCGCCGACCAGATGATCGAGAACGTCATCGGCGTCCTCGGCGTACCGCTGGGGGTGGCGACCAACTTCGTCGTCAACGGCCGGGACGTCCTGGTGCCGATGGCCACCGAAGAGCCGTCCGTGGTCGCCGCGGCCAGCAACGCCGCGAAGCTGGCCCGGGAGCACGGCGGGTTCCACACCTCCTCGACCGCGCCGATCATGCAGGCACAGATCCAGCTGCTCGAGGTCGCCGATCCGGAAGCCGGCCGGGTCCGGCTGCTCGAGGCCCGCGAGGAGCTCATCGCGCTGGCGAACGCCCAGGACCGCAAGCTCGTCGAATTCGGCGGCGGAGTCCGGGACCTGTCGGCCCGCGTGGTGACCTCGCGCGCCGGCCGGTACGTGGTCGCGCACCTGCAGGTCGACGTGCGGGACGCGATGGGCGCCAACGCGGTCAACACGATGGCCGAGGCGGTCGCCACCCGGGCCGGTGAGATCGCCGGTGGCCGTCCGCTGCTGCGGATCCTGACGAACAAGGCCGATCTCCGGCTTTCGCGGGCCCGTGCGGTGTTCGACGCCGACCGGCTGGGCGGCCCGGCGGTGGTGAACGACCTGGTGCACGCGGCCGCGCTCGCGGAGGCCGATCCGTACCGGGCCGCCACGCACAACAAGGGCATCATGAACGGCATCAGCGCCGTGGTGCTGGCCACCGGCAACGACACCCGCGCGGTCGAGTCCGGCGCGCATTCGCACGCGGTGTCCCCGGGAGGGCAGTACACCTCGTTGTCCCGCTTCGAAAAGGACACCGAGGGCAACGTGGTCGGCACGCTGGAGCTGCCGATGCCGGTCGGACTCGTCGGCGGCGCCACCAAGGTGCATCCGGTCGCGCAGGCCTGTGTCGCGCTGCTCGGGGTCACCACCGCGGCCGAGCTCGCGGAGATCGTGACCGCGGTCGGGCTGGCACAGAACTTCGCCGCCGTGCGGGCGCTGGCGACCGAGGGCATCCAGCGCGGGCACATGTCGTTGCACGCGCGGACGATCGCCACCACCGCCGGTGCGACGCCGGAGGAGGTACCCGCTGTCGTGGCCCGGCTCGTCGCGGACCGGGCCGTGCGGGCCGAGCACGCCGAACGGGTCCTCGCCGAACTGCGCGGAAAGGCCTGAGGGGGCGCGATGACGAGCGCACCCTACGGCGTCGACGCGCTGCCGGGGCTGCCCGGCGCGGTCACGATCTGCGAGGTCGGACCGCGGGACGGGCTGCAGAACGAGCAGCTCCTCGTCCCGGCCGAGGTCAAGGCCGAGCTGGTGGAACGACTCGCCGACGCGGGCCACACGGTGATCGAGACGACGAGCCTGGTGCACCCGAAGTGGGTACCGCAGCTGGCGGACGCGGAGGAAGTGCTCGGCCGGATCCGGCGGCGGCCGGGGGTGCGGTACCCGGTGCTGGTGCCCAACCGGCGCGGCCTGGAGCGGGCGCTCGACCTCGGCGTCACCGACATCGCCGTGTTCGCCTCGGCCACCGAGACCTTCGCCAAGGCCAACCTCAACCGGACCGTCGACGAGTCGCTGGAGATGTTCGCCCCGGTGGTCGCCCGCGCCCGCGAGGCCGGGCTGCCGGTCCGCGGGTACCTGTCGATGTGCTGGGGCGATCCGTGGCAGGGCGAGGTGCCGATCACCCAGGTCGTCGCGGTCGCCACGCGGTTGCTCCGGCTCGGCTGCACCGAGCTGAGCCTCGGCGACACGATCGGCGTGGCGACCCCCGGCCGGGTCGTGGCGTTGCTGCGCGCGCTGACCGCGGCCGGCGTCCACATCGGACAGATAGCGGTACATTTCCACGACACCTACGGACAGGGCCTCGCCAACACACTGGCCGCGTTGCAGAACGGCGTGACGACCGTCGACGCGTCGGCCGGCGGGCTCGGCGGCTGTCCGTACGCGAAGAGCGCGACGGGCAACCTCGCCACCGAGGACCTGGTGTGGCAGCTCGACGGTCTCGGCATCCACACCGGAATCGATCTGGCCAAGCTCGCGGAGACGAGCGCCTGGCTGGCGCAGCGGATCGGCCGCCCGGTCACCGCCCGCAGCGTGCGGGCACTGACCGGCGCCGGTTCCCCCGCCGGGCACTGAACCCGTCCGCAAGCACATCTCGAGGCAGTCAAAGGAGACAGCGACCATGACCCTTCACGTGGGCATCGACGTCGGTGGCACGTTCACCGACGCGGTGGCGATCGCCGACGGACGAGCGATCCGCGGCAAAGCGTTCTCCACCAAGGACGTGACCACCGGCATCCTCGACGCGCTGGCGGTGCTGCAGGAGCGCGCGGGCCTGGACGAGGACGAGTTCTTCGCCCGGGTGGACCGGTTCGTCCTCGGCAACACCATCGTCACGAACGCCGTGGACGAGCAGAAGTACGCGGCCGTCGGGCTGCTGACCACCCAGGGCTTCCGCGACACGCTGCGGATCGCGCGCTCGGCCCGCACCGACGAGCGCGACCCGCACCGGATGGCTCCCCCGCCGGACATCGTGCAGCGGCGCCGGATCGTCGAGGTCGCCGAGCGGATCGACGCGCACGGCGAGGTGCTCGTGCCGCTCACCGAGGACGCCATCGGCACCGCGGTGGACGCGGTGCTGGCGACCGGCGCGGAAACGCTGGCGGTCTGCCTGCTGTGGTCGTTCCGCAACGCCGCGCACGAGAAAGCGATCGGCGACTACCTGGACAAGCACCATCCGGACCTGCCCTACACCCTCTCCAGCAGCCTGACCCCGGTCTACCGCGAGTACGAGCGCATGGTCACCACCTCGCTGGACGCGGCGGTGAAGCCGATCGTGGCCTCGCACTTCGAGCAGCTCGCCGAACGGCTGCGCGGCAAGGGCCTGCGGACCCGGGTGCAGATCATGCAGGTGCACGGCGGGTTCCTTTCGGTGGAGGAAACCGGCAAGGCGCCGATCTCGATGTTCAACTCCGGTCCGGTCGGCGGGGTCACCGGCGCGCGGCTGCTGGGCAAGCAGCTCGGCCGCCGCCGGGTGCTCACCGCCGACATGGGCGGGACGAGCCTGGACGCCGCGGCGATCCTGGACGAGGAATTCCGCCTGCTGCCCCGTGCCGAGATCGGCGGCCTGCCCACCAGCCTGACCGCGGTGGACATCGAGACCATCGGTGCCGGCGGCGGCAGCCTCGCCTGGGTGGACGGGCGTAACCTGCTGCGCGTCGGCCCGCACAGCGCGGGTTCGGTGCCCGGGCCGGCCTGCTATGGCAAGGGCGGCACCCGGCCAGCGGTGACCGATGCCGCGCTCGTGCTGGGGCTGATCAACCCGGACTACTACCTCGCCGGCACGGTGCCGCTTTACGAGCAGCAGGCGCGGGACGCCGTGCGCAAGGAGGTGGCCGAACCGCTCGGCCTCACCGAGGATGCGGCCGCGGAAGGCATCTACCGGCTGGCGACCTCGCAGATGTCCAACGCGCTGCGCAAGATCACCGTCAACCGCGGGCACGATCCGCGCGAGTTCACCCTGGTCGGCTTCGGCGGTGCCTGCGGGCTGTTCGCGGCCGCCATCGCCGCCGAAGCCGGGGTCCGCGAAGTCGTGATCCCGCGCAATGCCGCGGTGTTCTCGGCCTACGGCCTGATGCACGCCGATTCGGTGTTCTCCGCAGTGCAGACCAGCCCGTGGACGATGGACCAGCCGGCCGCCGCGCTGGACAAGGAGTTCGCCACCCTCGAAGAGCGGGCGCACGCCTGGTTCGAAGCCGAGGGAATCCCCGGGGACCGCCGGGAACTGCACCGCGAAGCCGACATGAAGTTCCTCGGCCAGATCTTCGAGGTCACCACGAGCCTGCCCGCCGGCACGTTCGGCGAGGGCGACAAGGACGCCCTGCGCGCCCGGTTCGTCGCCGACTACGAGGAGGAGTTCGGCGCGGGCACCGCCTGGACCGAGGCGGAGATCCTGCTGGTCAACTCCCGGGTCCGGGCGATCGGGCGCAGCGAGGCGCAGACGGTGGAAGCCGGCGGCGACGGCGACGAGCGGCACGAACTCAGCCGCCGCAGCGTGATCGAGCCGCTCACCGGCGAACGCACCGAAATCGACGTGCACCGCGGCTTCGGCGCGCTCGGCCGGGCCGAGGGTCCCTGCCTGCTGGAAGAGCCCGACACGACCGTCTACGTGCCGACCGGGGCCACCGTCGAGCTGACCGGCGCCGGCGACTTCCTGCTGCGCCTCGCCGACCGCTGATCCCTCGCCGCGAAGGAGAATCCGAATGACCACCCACCAGCTGCCCGAGGGGTACGACCCGGTCACCCTCGAAGTCATCCGCATGCGCCTGGACTCCATCGTCGAGGAGATGGGCATCGCGATGATCCGCTCCTCCGGTTCCCCGGTGATCACCGAGGCCGGGGACTTCAACACCGCGCTGTTCGACCCCTCCGGGCGCATCTACGCCTACTCCGACTACGTCCAGTTCCACATCGGCTCCGGCAGCGTCGCCGTGCAGAACCTCGTCAAGGCCATCGAGGGCGAACCACTCGCCCCCGGCGACGCGTTCATCTCCAACGATCCGCACACCGCCGGCGCGAGCCATCCGCCGGACACCAACGTCATCTCGCCGATCTTCCACGGCGACGAGCTGATCGGCTGGGCGCAGTCGCAGGCCCACCTGGTCGACGTCGGCGGCATGACGCCCGGCGGGTTCGCCCCCGGTGCGCACGACTGCTACGCCGAAGCGCTGCGGCTGCCGCCCGGGGTGAAGGTCTTCGAACGGGGTGAGCCGGTGGAGTGGGTCCGCCGGATCCTGCTCAACAACGTCCGGGTGCCCGCGCTGTTCTGGAACGACGTGCGCAGTCTCGTGGCGAGCAACAACACCGGGATCCGCCGGCTGCTCGGCACCGTGGAGGAGTTCGGCCTCGCGCGTTTCCGCGACTACACCAGGCTGTCGTTCGAACTGGCCGAGCAGGTCGTGCGTGACCGGATCGCCCGCATCCCGGACGGCACCTACACCGCCGAGGAGTGGACCGAGCACAACGGGCACGTCGACGGGCTTTACCGGATCGCCTGCTCGATGACCAAGCGGGCGGACGGGATCTCCTTCGACTTCACCGGTTCCAGCGAGCAGACCGACGGCTTCGTCAACTGCAGCTACGGTGCGCTCGTCGGGAGTGTCGCGAGCGCCGTCGTCCCGATCCTCGCGTGGGACGTGCCGTTCAACGAGGGCGTCATGACCGCGTTCGACATCGTCGCCGAACCGGGATCGATCGTGAACCCGCGTCCACCGGCCCCGATCAGCAACGGGCACCTCACGACCGGGGCACGCGTCAGCCGTGTCATCACGAAACTCATGAACCAGGCGTGCCGCGGAAGCTCCGACGAAGCGGTACGCGAGCGCACCCAGGGCGTGTGGGGCGATTCGTGGACCGGCGGCATCTCCGCGGGCACCACCGACGAGGGCGACTACTTCGTGCTGTTCAACATGGACGGCGGCGGGATGGGAGCCGGTGCCCAGCCCGAACGCGACGGCCTGGACTGCGCCGGGATGATGACGCAGGTCAACAACATGCTGCCGGACGTCGAGATGAACGAGATGCTGTACCCGGTGCTGTACCTGTGGAAACAGCTCAACATCGACAGCGCCGGGCACGGGGCCCACCGCGGCGGTCTCGGACTGCGCTTCGCCTGGACCCTGCACGGTGCGCAGGAGGTCACGCAGACAGTCTTCGCTCCCAGCGCCCAGGTCGTCGCCGACGGCTTCGGCGGCGGGCTGCCCGGCGGCGGCAGCGGCCACGAGGTCTGGCGTGCGACCGACGTCGCGCGCCTGTTCTCCGCCGGCGAGGTCCCCACCCGGGATTCCGTGCACACCGACGAACGGGAGCTGCTGGCGATCAACCAGCAGTCGGTCACCATCAGCCGCGGCGACGTGCTGGTGGAGTGGATCGCCGGTGGCGGCGGATACGGCGACCCGCTGCTGCGTGACCCGCGACTCGTCGCCGCCGACGTGCGCGACGACTACGTCACCGACGAAACCGCGCGGCACACCTACGGCGTGGTCGTCACCGAGGACGGCGGCGTGGACGAAACCGCCACCCGGCAGGCCCGCGCGGCGGTGCGTGCGGCGCGCGTCGGCGGCACGCCCATCCAGCAGGTCTCCGATGCCGTGGCGGCAGGGGCTTCCGCACCCCGCCGGGACGCCGACGGATGGTACGTCCCGGCGAGCGGTGCTCGGCTGGGCACCGGCGACGACTGGCGCGGCGAGGCACGGAAGGTCACCCACGTCGCTGCGGAGCGGCTCGCCGAGCACGGCGTCCGGATCCGGCCCCGTGAGGAAGGCGCGCGCGTGCTGATCGACGAGTACTACAGCCCGGCCTGCGGCACACTGCTCGAAGCCGGCGTCCGGGTGGACCCGGCGGCGAGCTGACGACCGGCACCTAGGAGATCAAGAGGCGAAGATGACCATCAACGAAGACGCGCTCGCGGGCGCGCTGCCCGGCGGTTCGCTGCGCGGCATCGTGGTCCTGGACATCACGCGGGTCGTGGCCGGACCGTTCTGCTCGATGCAGCTGGCCGACCTCGGGGCCACGGTGATCAAGATCGAGAACCCCCGGGACCCGGACTACGCCAGGGATTTCCCGCCGATGCTCGGCGGTGACGGCGGTGCTGAAGAGGGAGCGGAGTTCAGCGCGTTCTTCGCGCAGTTCAACCGCAACAAGCTCGGGCTGACCATCGACCTGTCCACCGGCGAGGGCAAGGAGCTGCTGAAGAAGCTGGCCCGGCGGGCCGACGTGCTGGTGGAGAACTTCCGTCCCGGCACGATGGACAAGCTCGGCGTCGGCTATGACGTCCTGCGGCGGGAGAACCCGCGGCTGGTGTACACCGCCATCTCCGGGTACGGGCAGACCGGCCCGTACCGGCGCCGGCCTGCCTACGACAACAGCGCGCAGGCCACCGGCGGGCTGTGGTCGATGAACGGCTTCCCGGACCGGCCACCGGCCCGGGTGGGCACCATCATCGGCGATCTGTCCGCCACGCTGTACGCAGTCATCGGCACCCTCGCCGCCCTTCGCCACGCGGAAAAGACCGGTGAAGGCCAGCTGGTCGACGTCTCGCAGCAGGACTCGGTGCTGAGCCTGACCGAGAACGCCGTGGTGTCCTACACCGTCGAGGGCAAGGTGCCCGGACCGCTGGGCAACGAGCATCCGTTCGTCAAACCGTACGAGCTGTACCCGTGCAAGGACGGATTCGTGTTCTTCGGCGGGTACACCGACAAGTTCTGGCGGTTGTCCTGCGAGCTGTTCGGCACCCCGGAACTCGCGGAGGATCCGGAGCTCGACACCATGGCCAAGCGGTTCACCGCGGAGGTCTACGAACGCCGGGTCCGGCCGATCCTGCACGAGTGGTTCGCGGAGAAGACCAAGACCGAGCTGGAGGAGATCGCCGGGGACGCGGTCCCGCTCAGCGCGGTCCGGAACATCGGCGAGGTCGTCGAGGATCCGCAGATCGCGGCACGGGACATGATCGTGGACGTGGAGTACCCGGAGTTCGGCGAACTGCGGATGTTCGGCTCCCCGATCAAGCTCGGCGCCACCCCGGCGCGGCCGCGCGGGCTCGCGCCCCGGGTCGGCGAGCACACCGCCACGGTGCTGCGGACGCTGGCCGACGTCGACGAGCAGGGGCTCGCCGACCTCCGCGCGAGCGGGGCGGTCTGATGGCCGGCATCACGCTGGAGCGGGACGGCGCGGTGGCGGTCATCCGGTTCGATCGCCCGGACAAGCTGAACTCGCTGACGCTGGCGATGTACGAAGAACTCGGCGCGGCCTTCGCCGAGGTCCGCGACGACGACGCGCTCGCCGTCGCGGTGCTCACCGGCCGGGGCGAGCGGGCGTTCTGCGTCGGAGCCGACCTGACCGAATCGATTCCCGCGCTCGCCGAGGGCCGGTTCGACATCTCCGAATGGGACCCGGCGCACCAGAAGCACACGCGGCTGTTCAAACCCGTGATCGCCGCGGTGAACGGGCTCTGCCTCGGCGGCGGTTTCGAGATCATGCTGTCCACGGATCTGCGCGTCGCGGCCGACACCGCGGAGTTCGGGCTGCCGGAGAGCGGCGTCGGCGTGGTACCCGCGGGCGGCACGCTCACCCGGCTGCCCCGGCAGATCCCGTACGTGTGGGCGATGGAGCTGATGCTGCAGGGAGACCGGATCCCCGCGGCACAGGCGTTGCGGTACGGGCTGATCAACGAGATCGTCCCGGCGGCACAGCTGTTCGACTCCGCGATGGAACGCGCGCACCGGCTGGTGGCCAGGAGCGGCACCGCGCTGGCCACGATCAAGGAAGCCGTCCTCCGGCTCGGCGATCTCCCGCAGGAGCAGGCTTTCCACAGCGAAGCCCACTACGGGCAGCAGGCGTTCACCGCGCCGGACGCACGCGAGGGGCTGGCCGCCTTCGCGCAGCGCCGGCCACCGGACTTCCCGTCCCGGCGCGGCGCGCGCTGACCACGGTGGTGGCCTGCCCCGGCAGGCCACCACCGTCTGTCCACTCAGGACAAGTGGTGGACTTCCTGCGTGCCGTACACCGGCGTCGGCAGGCCCTCGTAGCGCGCCTTGAGCTGCAGTGCGAGGTAGAGCGAGTAGTGCCGGGACTGGTGCAGGTTGCCGCCGTGGAACCACAAACCCGGCTGCTGGGTGGGTTTCCACATGTTGCGCTGTTCGCCCTCCCACGGTCCGGGGTCCTTCGTGGTCTCCGAGCCGAGACCCCAGCACTTGCCGACGCGGTCGGCCATCTCCTGTCCGCACAGGTCGGCCACCCAGCCGTTCATCGAGCCGTAGCCGGTGGCGTAGACGACCAGGTCGGCGTCCAGTTCGGTGCCGTCGGCGAGGACCACCCCGGTGCGGGTCAGGTGGTCGACCTGGCCGTGCGCGAGCTTGATCCGCCCACTGGCCACCAGCTCCGCGGCACCGACGTCGATGTAGTACCCCGAACCGCGGCGCAGGTACTTCAGGAACAGCCCGGAGCCGTCGTCTCCCCAGTCGTGCTCGAAACCGGCCTCCTCCAGCCGTGTGTAGAAGTCCGCGTCGCGTTCGGCGATCCGCCGGTAGATCGGGATCTGGAACTCGTGCATGATCCGGTACGGCAGCGAGGCGAACGTCAGATCCGCCTTCTCCGTGGTCATCCCGCCCTGCACGGCCCGCTCCGAGTAGAGGTCGCCGAGGCCGAGGTCCATCAGGGAGTCCGAGCGCACGATGTGCGTGGACGAGCGCTGCACCATGGTCACGTCCGCGCCGTGCTCCCACAGCGCGGCGCAGATGTCGTGCGCCGAGTTGTTCGAGCCGACGACCACGGCCTTCCTGCCCTCGTACGCCTCCGGTCCGGAGTGCTGCGAGGAGTGGTGCTGCTCCCCCTCGAACTCGTCCATCCCGGGGAACGAGGGCAGGTTCGGCTTGCCCGACATCCCGGTGGCGAACACGACGTGCCGCGGCGTGAGCACGACCTCCACCCCGGCCCGGTCCACCACCACCCGCCACTGCCGCGCGGTCTCGTCATAGGTCGCGGAGGTGACCGCCGAGCGCGTCCAGTACGGCACCTCCATCACGCGGGTGTACATCTCCAGCCAGTCCGCGATCTTGTCCTTCGGCGCGAACACCGGCCAGTTGTCCGGGAACGGCAGATAGGGCAGGTGGTCGTACCAGACCGGATCGTGCAGGCACAGGCTCTTGTACCGCTTGCGCCACGAGTCGCCCGCCCGGTCGTTGCGCTCGACGACCAGCGCGGGCACGCCGAGCTGGCGCAACCGCGCACCCAGCGCGATACCGCCCTGCCCACCACCGATGACCACGACGTAGGGCTGGCGCTCGTAGCCGAGTTCGGCTTCCTCGGCCTCGCGTTCGTCGGCCCAGGAACGGCGGTCCTCGACCGCACCGTGGCGCGCGCCCCGGGGCCGCAGGTCGCCTCGCGGTTCGGGGAAGTCCTTCAGCTCACGCAGGGTTGTCAGCAGGGTCCAGGCACCCTCCTCCTTGAGCCGCAGATGGCCCTTGCCACGGCCGGCGGCCGTTTCGAACTCGATCCACGCCTCGACGACCCCGCCGGCCTCCGCCGGCGGCTCGGTGGTGCGGAAGCCGGACGGGTCGACGCCGTCCAGGCAGGTGGTCAGCAGGTCGGCGACCCCCTCCCGGCCTTCGACGGTCTTGAGGTTCCAGGTGAAGGAGACCAGGTCCCGCCAGAAGCAGTCGAGCGCGAACAACGCGGCCGCGGCCCGGACGTCACGTGCCGCGAGCGCCGCCTCGAAGCGGCCGAGCCAGGCGTCGACGCGGGCCTGGGGCGAGCGCTCCAGCTCCACGGGATCCAGCGTGTGGGTCATCGCAACTCCTCACCGACGGTGTTCGGGCTGGTGCTCCGATGACACGCCCGCGGCCCGTCCGGCGGCAAAGGTTGCACCGAATTGCACGAGCCGGGCCCTTCTCAGGGTTCCGGCCCGCGATTTATGCTGGTCCGGCTGACGCGACGGTGCGGGAGGTGAGGCGATGCGCAGCGCCGTCCCGCCGGGCCGGAACCTGTCCACCCACGCGCGTGACCTGGTCCGCATGCACGAGGCGGTGCTGGGTGGCGGGCAGCCACCGGTGCGGCCGCGCGCGGTGGTGTCGCAGTCCTGGTCGCGCATGCTGCGGCTCGGCCTCACCGCCGACGGAGTGAACCGGCGCGCATGCCTCGGCGAGGAGGAGATCGTGCGCCGTCGCCACGGGTCGCCGCTGCGCGACGTGGTCGACGGGCTGGGCCAGATCATCGGCGCGACTTCGGATTCCGCGCACACGCTGTTCGTGGTCACCGACGCCGACGGGGTGATCCTGTGGCGCTCGGGCACCTCCGCGGTGCGCCGCCGCGCCGACGCCCTCGGTTTCGCCGAGGGGGCGGAGTGGACCGAGTCGAAGGTCGGGACGAACGCAATCGGCACCGCACTGGCCGAGGCCGCCCCCGTCGAACTGCTGGCCGGTGAGCACTTCGAGCAGGGCCAGCACCCGTGGTACTGCAGTGCGTCGCCGATCCACGATCCGCGGACCGGGGAGCTGCTCGGCATCATCGACGTGAGTGGTCCGGCGCTGGCCCTGCACCCCGCGGTCGGCGCGCTGGTCGAAACCGGCAGGCGGCTGGCCGAGGCCGAGATCTGGCGCGTACACCGGCAGCGGCTCGACGCGTTGCGCCGCGTCGCCGAACCGCTGCTGACCGGCGGTACCGGCGCCGCCCTCGTCGTCGACGACGACGGCTGGATCGCACACAGCACCGGGGTCGCCGCCGGCACCCGGATCGCCGCACCGAGGGAAGGCCAGCCGCTCGCGGTCCCCGGTCTGGGCACCTGCCTGCCCGAACGCCTCGCCGACGGCTGGCTCGTCCGCCCGGCCGACCACAGCCGCGTGCTGGCGCTCGACCTGGAACTGGGCGCCACTCCCCTGCTGCGCGTCCGGACCGGCGACACCGGCTGGCGCCGCACGATCACCCGCCGGCACGCGGAAATCCTGACCCTGCTCGACAAGGCGGGCCCGGCCGGACTGTCGGCGGAGGCACTGAGCCGCAAGCTGTTCGGCGACGCCGAGCACATCGTCACCGCCCGCGCCGAGATCTCCCGCCTGCGCAGACTCCTCGGCGCCGTGGTCGACACCCGCCCCTACCGCCTCGCCACCGGAGTGCTCCTCACTGTCCACTTCGGAGAGTACGCGGACCCGTCGTCCGGCTGAGTGCCGGATCCCGAGCCGAGGATGCGGCTCGAGAAACCAGTGGTGGTACGCGTTCGGCAAGAAACGCCGTGACCGTGCGTCAGCGCACGAGCTGTTCTGATCGATCCCACAGGCGGCGCGCGAGATCGGCGTCGTACGCTTGCGAGTTCGTGCGCTTGATCGTGCGCTTCTCGTAGTAGTTGCCCGGCTCCCAGTCGACACCGGGCCGGCTCTCGGCGAACCAGGCCAACCGGCTGCCGCCCGTGTCGGGTGTCGCCAGGACGACCGCGCGAGAGATCGGGTTGGTGGTGATGAACCGCATCAGCCGGCTGTCGGAACGGGTGCCGAAGCCGGAAGCGATCGAGCCCGGGTGAAAGGCAACCGCGGAGACGCCCTCGCCGTGAAAGCGACGGTGGAGCTCCTTGGTGAACAGGATGTTCTCGAGCTTGGCCGCACTGTAGGCCCGGACCGGGCTGAACCGGCGATCGTGATCGAGATCGTCGAGGTCGAGCTTCCCCGCCATCCGGGCGCCGACGCTCGAGGTCTGGAGCACGGTCGCGCGAGAACTCACCAGCCTGTCGAGCAGCAGCCGGGTGAGCAGGAACGGTGCGAGATGGTTGATCTGGAAGGTCTTCTCGAAACCGTCGACAGTCTTGGCGGGATCACCGAAGACACCTCCGGCGTTGTTGGCCAGTACGTCGATCCGTGGGTACGCGGCCGACAACGTGGCGGCGAGACTGCGCACTTCTTCGAGGCGGCTGAAGTCGGCCACATAGTAGTCCGCCCCGAGTTCGTGACCCATCGCCCGGGTCTTGTCCTCGGATCGCCCGACCACGACGACCCGGTGACCGTTCGCCTGGAGCCGCCGGGCGGCAGCCGCCCCGATGCCGTCGCTCGATCCCGTGATGATCATGACCTTCTCGGCAGTCACTCCGACCTCGTCTCTTGTAGGTGGCACTGTGCTCCACTTATGATACTCAGTTTCACTTTCGGCGTGAAGTACCACACCGCCGTGATCGATCGCGGAGACGGACGGGGCGGCGGGGCGCGCAAGCATCTGTGCAGTCGCAGGAATCTCTCGTTGCACCTTCTCTCGGTACTTCACTCCCGGAGATTCTTTCCGCGGTGGCGCTGGGGGTTCGTTGACGGGTTCAGGGCTTGGTTGACGGGTTCAGGAGTTTCTTGGCGTTGGGGTTCGTTCGGCTGCTTGCTCGCAGGTGGGTGATGGGCTTGTCGGTCTTGCGGACGTGGGTGCTGAGTTCGATGTCGTTGTGCAGCACCCGGAACACGTCGTCCTCGGGCACGATCACGACGGTCTTGCCGGCATGGGCCCGGCCGATGCGCAGACGTTGGCCGCCGACTTGGGTGATGCCGTCGGCGGGGATGGTGCGCAGGACGCGCACGGGTCCTGGAGGCGGCGGTGGCAGCGGGCCTGCTGCGGCGCGTGAGCCGTTGAGCCGGGCGACGGCATCGGGCATGACGGGCGCGGGCATGGTCTTGACCACGTGGTCGTCGGCGATGACGTGAAGCAGGTGACGGTCGAGGCGGACCGTGACGCGTTGACCGGACAGGGGGACGCCGACGAGGTGGCGGTTGCCGGCCAGCGTGATGTTTCCGTCGCGGTCCACGGTCCGGTCGACCTCGATCGCTACGGCGGCGACGGCGGGTCTGCGCGGTGCGGCCGAGGCTGCGGGTTCCGGTCCGGCAGGGCGTCCCCGCAGGCGCATGTGGTCCAGGTCCTCGGCGCTCAGGCGCGAGTGGCGGGTCCGGATGAGTTCGCCGGCGAGAGCGACGTGGATGCTGCGCAGGTCCGCCCAGATGGTCACCGGCCGCCGGACGCGTCAGACGAGCGCTTGCCGGGACAACCACTCCTTCGCCACGTCCTCGATCGTGTCTCCGTCCACGTCCACCTGCTCGTTTTCGCGCCCAGATTCCCATCTCCAGAGCGTCGAGGGCGAGGTTTGTGTGCAGGGAAGTCGATACCTGCCAGCCCACGACCATTCGGGAGAAAACATCGATGACGAACGCGGCATACACCCACCCCGAAAACGTCCGGATATAGGTGATGTCCGCGACCCAGAGCTGGTTCGGCCGATCGGCGGTGAAGCGGCGGTCGACCAGGTCCGCCGGCGAAGGCGAGGCTGCAGCGATGGTGGTCCTGGGCCGCTTGCCTCACCGTAGTCCCTGCAGGCCCTTCTGGCGCATCAGCCGCTCGACCGTGCAGCGGGCCACGCGGATTCCCTCTCGGTTGAGCTGGGCATGAATTTTCCGCGCCCCGTAGACGCCGTAATTCTCGCGGAACACGCGCTCAATCTCAGTGAGCAGTTCCGCGTCCCGCGCAGCACGTTTCGACGGTGCACGCTTCTTGGCTGCCCAATACGTTCTCGGGGCGATCTGCACGCCCGCGTCGTTCAAGACCGCGCAGATCGACTCGACCCCGAGCTTCTTCCCCTCAACAACCCGCTCGCGATGGCCGTCGACATAATCGACGACCACCGCGAGCGGAACCTCCCGCCAATGCGCGGAATCGTCCGGAGTTACGTGATTGTGCGGTCGAGCTCCGCAGCGGCGAAAAACGCCGAAGCCGTCTTCAAGATCTCGTTTGCCCGCCGCAGCCCACGCACCTCGCGCTCCAGCTCGGCGATCCGCGCCGCATCGTCGCTGGTGCGACCGGGCACCGCGCCGGCGTCGATCTCGGCGCGCTTGACCCACGTCCGCAAGGCCTCCGGGTGCACGTCCAACTGGCCCGCGACCCGACGGACCGCCGCCATCCGCTGACCCTCGGCCGCGATCGCGTCCAACGCCATCCGCGTCGCCCGCTCACGCAGCTCGTCGCTGTACCTCTTCGGTGCCGGCATCCTCTGCATCCTCCCTGAGATCAGAGCCTGCACAAAACCCGGGACGCATCACCTGGACCAAAGCATTGTCAGACACGCCCTGGAACTACCAGCCGGGCCAGCCGACCCTCTGACCATGCGGTGCGCCGGACGGTCCGGTCAGGGTTGGCTCTGTGCAGCGAGTACGAAGTCCGCCAAGGTCGTCGGGGTCGGTTGGGCGAAGATGTCGGCAAGGCGGACGCGGACGCCGGTCAGGTGCTTGATTCGCTGCGCCAGCTTGGCGGCCAGCAGTGAGTGCCCACCGCTCAGGAAGAAGTTCGTGGCCGGGCCGATGTCGCCGCGGTCCAGTAACTCTTGGAACAGTGCCAGCACGCTCGCGGTCAACGGGTCCAGCTTCAGCTCCTCGCCGGTAGTCGTGGGGTGCTGCACGGTGCGGGCCGCCGCGCGCCGGGTCAGTTCGGGGTAGTCCGCCTTGTCGTTGCCGGTCAGCGGAATCCGATCCACCACCACGAATTCCTGCGGTACCGCGGACTTCGGCAGCTGGGCACCCGCGTGGGCCCAGAGCCGGTCCACCATGCCAGGTTCTGCGGTCGCCTCGACGAAGGCGACCAGTACGGCGTCGTCGCTCGGGTCGCCTGCCACGACCACCGCCGCCGCAGCGACCTCGTCGTGGGCCAGCAGCACCGACTCGACCTCGGCCAGCTCGATCCGGTTGCCCCGCAGCTTGACCTGTCGGTCGGCCCGGCCGAGCAGCTCCAGCGTGCCGTCCTCCAGCCAGCGGGCCAGGTCACCGGTCCGGTAGTAGCGGCCGTGCCGGGGGTGCACGGCGAACCGTGCGGCGGTGAGCTCCGGCCGCTGGTGATAGCCGGCGGCCAGCCCGGCGCCCGCGATGCACAGCTCGCCGGTCACCCCGACGGGCAGTTCCTGGCCGCTCGGGCCGGTCAGGAACACCGTCGTATTGCCGATCGGGCCGCCGGCGGTGATCAGGCCGGTCCCGTCGGCGTGTACCCGGCCCGCCGCGGACCAGATCGTCGTCTCCGTCGGGCCGTACACGTTCCACAACTCGCACCCGGTGTCCACCAGCTGCCGCGCCAGCGTCGCGGGCAGCGGTTCGCCGCCGCACAGCACAGTCCGGCCCGCCAGCTCGCCAGAGACGTCGCCGATCACCATGCGCCAGGTGGTCGGGGTCGCCTGCAGGGTCGAGACTTCGTGACGGCCCATCAGTCCTTTCAGGACACTGCCGTCGACGCGCGCCTCGTCCGGCGCGACGACGAGCCTGCCGCCGGTGGCCAGCGGCAGGAACAGCTCGAGTGCCGAGATGTCGAAGGAGAACGTGGTCAGCCAGAGTGTGCCGGCTTGGCCGTGGTGGTCCAGTTCGCCGGCGAAGTGGCTGATCAGGTTGGCCAGCGCCGGATGGCCGATGACCGTCCCTTTAGGACGGCCGGTGGAGCCGGACGTGTAGATGAGGTAGGCCGGCGCCCCGGTGCCGGGAAGCGGGCCCGCCGGCCGGGACGGGACCGAGCCGATCGGCGCCAGCGCGAGCGCCCGGCAGTCCGCCCCGGCCGGGAGCGGCACCTCCGCCAGCGCGACCTTGGCGCCGGAATCCGCCAGCTGGTAAGCGATGCGCTGCTCGGGGTGGTCCGGATCGAGCGGCAGGTACGTGGCGCCGGCCAGCCAGACGCCGAGCGCGGCCGCGGCGAGTTCCGCGCTCCGCGGCGCGATCAGCGCGACGACCTCACCCGGCGCGACGCCGGCCTCGCGCAGCCGCTCGCCGGTCACGGCCGCGGTGTCCCACAACTGCAGGTAGGTCACCTTGCGGTCGCCGTCCTCGACCGCGATCGCCTCCGGCCGCTCCTCGACCGCCGCGGCGACGGCCGCCGGAACCGACGGCCACCGGACCGGTTTGCCGGTGCGGTTGGCTTTCCCGAGCACCGCGTCGTCCTCGGCGCTGAACACCCGGACGTCACCGACCGGGCGATCGAGGTCGTCGGCCAGCGACACCAGCAGCGCTTCGTAGCGCCGCACGAACGCCTGCACGTCCGCCTGGCGGAGCACCTCGGTGTAGTGCGCGGCGCGCACCCGGATGCCGTCCGCGCTCGGCAGCAGGAAGAACTCCAGGTCGAACTTGCTGAAGCCGGCCTCAGCCGCGAACGGCTCCGCGGGCAGGCCGCCCAGCCGGAACGCCGGCCGGCCGGTGTCGGGGACGTAGTTGAACACGTGCCGGAACACGGTGTGCCGCCAGGATGAGCCCGTCCGCGGGATCTCGGCGAGCAGGTTGTCCACCGGGACGTCCAGGTGGGTGAGCGCGCCGAAGAACACGTCCCTGGTGCGCCGGACCAGCCCGCGGAAAGCCTCCGCCGGGTCGACCCGCAACCGCAGCGGCGTCACGTTGACGTGGTAGCCGACCGCCCTGGCCGTCTCCGGCCCCCGGACGTTCATCGGCGAGCCCACGACGAGGTCGGGGCCGGCGCCATGCGCGTGCAGCAGCAGGTAGTAGGCGGCGAGCAGCACCACGGCCTCGGGCACCCGCAACGCTTTCCGGAGCTCCCTCACCACCTCGACGGTCTCCGCGGCGAACGACCACGTCACCTGGGAGCCCGCCAGGTTCGGTTCGGCCACATCCGGCCGGCCGCAGGACAGCTCCAGCTCGGCGGGCCGGACGTCGCGCAACTGGTCACGCCAGAAGGCAAGGCCGGCCGGTGTCGGCTCAGCTTCGTCGAGGGTCACCGCGGTGCCCGCCAGTTCCGCCGGCACGGCTTCGCCGGCGGTGAAAGCGTCGTAAACCGCGACGAACTCCTCGTGCAGCACCCCCGCGGACACCGTGTCGAAGTTCAGGTGGTGCACGACGACGCAGCACACGTCCTCGTTCCCGCACCGCAGCCGCAGCGCACGCAGCAAGGCCCCGCCGTCGAGCTCGAACGGCGCGGCGACGAAGGCCGCGAGCTGCGCGTCCGCCTCGTCTGCCGGGCACTCCCGCTCTTCGAAGGCGACCGGCAGGTCCGCGAGGATTTCCTTCGACAGCCCGGTTTCGCCGTCCCGGAAGACGGTGCGCAGCGCCGGGTGCCGGCGCACCAGCACCGACAGCACCCGGTCCAGCCGGGCGAGGTCCAGCTCGCCGGCCACCCGGAAGGCCAGGTGCAGGTTGTTGACCCCGGTGCCCGGCACCAGCCGTTCGAGCAGCCAGAGAGCCTCTTCCTTGCGGGTGGCCGATCGCATCACACGGGTTCCTTCACGGTGGTCGGTGCGGTTCTCAGAGCTCGGCCAGCACGTACAGGTTGCCGAACGGATCCTTGAAGTGGGCGAACCGGCCGCCGGCCGACTCGGTCGGCGCCAGCTCGAACTCGACGCCCTTGGCCACCAGCTCCGCGTGCAGGGCGATCAGGTCCTGGCACTCCAGGACGATGCGGGTGAAGACGCCGACCTGGTCGTCATGGTGGTCCAGCCAGGTGTAGGGCGTCAGCACGGTTTCCGCGCCCGGTGGCGCGACCTCGATCCACCGGCCCCGCTCAGCGGGCACGTCCACCCGCTTTTCGAAACCCAGGACGCCGACGAAGAACTCGAGTGCCGCTTCCTGGTCCGTGACCGGTACTCCGATGGAGGCCGTCCTGGTGATCACTGTGTGTCCTTTGCGGTGAGGCGGACCGGCAACGACCGGAGTCCGTGGATGAGCGTGCTTCGGTTCCAGGACAGGTCGTCCTCGGCGACCGCCAGCGCGAGATCGGGGAAGCGCTCCAGCAGCCGGCCGAGGGCGATGCGCCCTTCCATCCGGGCCAGCGGCGCGCCGACGCAGTGATGAATGCCGTGCCCGAAGGCGAGACTGGAGGTCTGCGGCCGGGACCAGTCGAGCGCGTCGGGCCGCTCGAACCGGACCGGGTCGCGATTGGCCGCGATCAGCGAGACGAGGACCAGCTCGTCCGCCGGGATCACCACGTCGCCCAGCGGGAGATCCGCCGTGGTCGACCGGAAAGTGCCGTGACTGCTGGGACTCTCGTGCCGCAACAGCTCGTCGACAGCCCGCGGGAGCAGGGAGCTGTCGGCGCGGAGCCGCTCCAGCTGCGGACGATCCCGCAGCAGGGCGTAGACGCCGTTGCCGATCAGGTTGATCGTCGTCTCGTGCCCGGCGATGAGCAGCACGAAGGTGATCGGCACCAGCTCCGCGTCGGCGAGCTGGTCGCCGTCCTCGTTGGCCCGGATGAGCTCGGAGAGCAGGTCGCCGCCGGGGTTCGCGCGCTTGCGCGCAACCAGGTCGGTCAGGTAAGCGCCGATCTCCTCCGAGGCGGTGGCCATGTCGGCGGGTGAGGCGCCGGAGACCAGGCCCTTCGTCCACGACCGGATGGCGTCCTCGTCGCTGGCCGGAATGCCCAGCAGCTCGCAGATGACGATGATCGGCAACGGCGAAGCGTACGTGACCAGGAGGTCGGTCTCGCCGACGCCGGCCAGGCGATCGAGCAGGTCCGCGGTGATCTGTTCGATCCGGGGTTCCAGCCGCTGCACCGCGCGCGAGGTGAACGCCTTGTTGACCAGCTTGCGCAGCCGGGTGTGGTCGGGCGGGTCGGCGTGCAGCAGGTTTTGGGACAGCGCAACGGAGAACGCTCCCCGGCTGTGTCCGGCGCCGCCGCCGAAGAAGCGGGCGGTGCGCTGCAGGTCGTTGCTCAGCCGCGGGTCGGCGAGCGCGGCGCGGGCCTCGCGGTAACCGGTGACCAGCCACACCGGCAGACCGCTCCATGGCCCCGCGCCGGGCGGCATGATCACGCGCCGCACTCCGGCGCCCGACGCGTGCAGGTTCCGGTACAGCTCGTGCGGCCGCTGGGACAGCGAGTCGTCCAGCTGCAGCGCCGGTTCAGGGGGGCGCCCGGGGAGTGCCGACACAGTCAGGAACCACCTTCCTCAACCTGCGGGTGCGTGCTCGTCCTCCAGCGCGTTTACACAGCTCAGAGCCCCAGGGAACAGCTCGACGCTAACAGCGGGCGGCCACCGCCAGGCACCCCTAGCGTGCCCTTACCGAGGCCGTCTGCGCCCCGCCTCGGCGTAATAGTCTTTTTGGACTATACTGAACGGACTTGATCGGAGAAGCATCATGCGAACCCTCACCATCCTCGGACTGGCTGTGCTGCGGCTGCTCAGCCAGCAGCCCCAGCATCCGTACGAAGTCCGGCAGCGCCTGCGGGAGCAGGGACTCGATCACTTGATCAAGGTCACCCACGGCGCGCTGTACCACACGTTCGACGTGCTCACCAAGGCCGCGCTGATCGAAATGGTCGAGACCACCCGGGAGGGTAAACGCCCGGAGCGGACGGTCTACGCGATCACCGACGAGGGGCGCGCGGTCGCGCTCGAACGGCTGCGAGAGCTGCTCGCCACGCTGCAGCCGGAGTACCCGACCTATTGCGCCGCACTGGCTTTCATGTCGCTGCTCCCCAAGGCGGACGCGGTCGCACAGCTGGAGCACCGGGCCGTGCTGCTGGAGGCGGAACTGGCCTCGGCGACGACCGGCAGCGACGCGCTGGTGAAGCGGGGAGTCGCGGCCATCGACATCGTCGAAATCCGGCACCTGCAAGCACATCTGCGCGCCGACCTTGACCTGACGCGCGCGATCGTCGAGGACATCCACGCGGGCCGCCTGGACTGGCAGCCCGGCGAACAACCAACCGAGGGGAAAGCGGACGGATGAGTAACCTGCGGGGGAATCCCTGGGCCGTGCTGGTGGCCCTGTGTCTCGGATTCTTCATGACCCTGCTCGACACGACCGTCGTCGGCGTCGCGATTCCGAACATCGTCGAGCGGCTGGGCACCTCCTACAACGAGGTGCTCTGGGTCAGCAACTCCTACGTGCTGGTGCTGGCCGTCTTCCTGATCACCGGCGGCAGGCTCGGCGACCTGTTCGGCAAACGCGGTATGTACCTGGGCGGCGTCGCGGTGTTCACGGTGGCGTCCCTGCTCTGCGCGCTGGCGCAGGACCCCGGCCAGCTCATCGCGGCCCGCACGGTGCAGGGCCTCGGCGCCGCGATGCTGATCCCCCAGACGATGTCGATCATCATGAGCGTGTTCCCGCCCGAACGGCGCGGCGCGGCACTGGGCGTGTGGGGCGCGGTGGCCGGGGTCGCCACCATCGCCGGGCCGCCGCTGGGCGGCTTGCTCGTCGGCGCGCTCGACTGGCGCTGGATCTTCACCATCAACGTGCCACTGGGGATCCTGGTGCTCGTGGTCGCGCCGATGATCATCCCGGCGGGCGCCAAGCCGCCGCGGACCGGACGGTTCGACGTGCCCGGCGCGCTGCTGGTGATCCTCGGCCTGTCCTGCCTGGCCTTCGGCCTGCAGGAAGGGCAGCAGTACAACTGGGGAACGGTCTGGTCGTTCGTGAGCATCCCGCTGCTGCTGGTACTCGGCGTGCTGCTGCTGATCGCGTTCGGCTTCAGCCAGCGCAGGCCCGGCACACGCGCGCCCATGGTGCCGTTCACGCTGCTGACCAACCGTAACTTCAGCCTGATGAACGCGGGCGCCGTCGGGCTCTCGGTCGGCATCATGAGCATGGCCATCGGCTTCCAGCTCTACGCGCAGTCGGTGCTGGGTTTCTCGGCGCTGGCCGCGGGGATGATCAGCCTGCCGATGTCGGCGATCTCGGTGGTGCTCGGCCCGTACGCCGGCCGGCTCAGTGACAAGGTGGGCGGCAAGCCGATCCTGGTCACCGGCATGCTGCTGTTCGGCCTCGGCCTGCTGACCTTCTCCTTGACCTCCACTGTGGACAGTACGGTGTGGACATTGCTGCCCTCGATGGTGGTGATGGGCCTGGGACTCGGCGCGACCTTCGCGCCGCTGACCACGGTGGCCATGTACGACGTGCAGCCCATGATGGCGGGCTCGGCGGCCGGGGTGCTGAACTCCACCAGGCAGATCGGGGCGGTGCTGGGCACCGCCGGGTTCGGGGTACTGCTGCAGAACCAGCTGGTCGGCAACCTGGTGACGCGCGCCGAGTCGGCGGCCGCAACGCTGCCTCCCGAGGTGCGCGCCAAATTCGTCGACGGGGTGCGGCGCGCCACCGGCAGCGGCCTCGACCTCGCCGACCTGCAGGCGGGCACCGCGGTGCCGGTCCCGGCAGGGACCACCCCGGCTGTCGCCCGGCAGATCGCGGCCGCGGCGAACGAGGCGTTCTCCGGCGGCTACGTCGCGGCCATGCACGGCGCGATGGTCCTCCCGATCACCGCCGTGCTGCTCGGCGCGGTCTGCGGGCTGCTGGCCAAACGCCGGCAGCCACCGGCTCCGGTCGCGCCGGTGGCCGAGGAACAGCTGGCGTCCGGGGCATGACCGAGCTCGTGGACGAGCTGCTGCAGCTGCCCCAGGCGAGGACCTGTCCCTACGGGCCGCCGGCGGCCTATCGCGAGCTGCACACCCGCCGGCCCGTCTCCCGGGTCACCTTGCCGAACGGTGACCAGGGCTGGCTGGTCACGGGTTTCGCCGAGACCCGTGACCTGCTGGTGGACCTGCGGGTCTCGGCGGACCGGACCAGGCCGGGCTTTCCCGCGCTGCTCCCCTCTCCCGCCGAGGGCACGCCGCTGCGGACGCTGGCCGGGATGGACGACCCGGAGCACAACCGCTTCCGCCGGATGGTGACCTCCTGGTTCACCATCCGGCGGGTGCGGGCCATGCGCCCGGCGTTGGAGCGGCTGGCGGGCACACTCGTCGACCGGATGGCCGGCGAGTCCCGGTCCGCGGACCTCGTGCCCGCCTACTGCCTGCCGCTGCCGTCGATGGTGATCTGCGAACTGCTCGGCGTGCCCTATGCGGACCACGAGTTCTTCCAGGACCGCACCCGCACGATGATCACCGCCGAGGACCAGGCCGAGGTGGTGCGGGCCGCGACGGAGCTGATCGGCTATCTCACCGGGCTGGCCGCGGACAAGACCCGCGGTCCCGGCCCTGACCTGATCAGCTACCTGCTGGCCGGCCAGGTCGGGCCCGGCCGGATGACCGTGGCGCAGCTGGTCAACATGGCGGTGCTGCTACTCGGGGCCGGGCACGAGACGCTGTCGGGCAGCATCGCGCTCGGCGTCGCACTGCTGGCCGGGGACACGGAGCGGCTGGCCGCGCTCCGCACCGCGCCGGAGGCGGCGGTGGAAGCGCTGGTGCGGCACACCTCGGTGACCGACACAGTCGTCAACCGGGTGGCGACCGCCGACATCGACGTCGGCGACGTCCGGATCCGGGCCGGGGACGCACTGGTCTTCTCCACCGCGGTCGCCAACCGCGACCACCGCGTGCACCCCGATCCGGACCGGCTCGACCTGAGCGACGGCCACCGCAGGCACGTCGCCTTCGGGTTCGGGGTGCACCAGTGCCTCGGGCAGAACCTGGCCCGCATCGAGCTCGAAGTGGCGTTGACGGTGCTCTTCGATCGGTTGCCGGGACTGCGGGTGGCGATCCCGGAGGCCGAGCTGCCGGTCAAGTCCTCCCCGCTGGTGAACGGGCTCAAGGCACTGCCGGTGCGGTGGTGACCTGCTCCGGTCACCACCGCACCGGCAGCTTCCGCAGGCCGCGCACGACCCGGTCGGTATGCCAGTGCAGTTCCCCGGGCGGAAGAGCAAGCCGGAGGCCGGGCACCCGTTCCAGCAGGGCGGTCAGTGCCACCACGAGTTCCATCCGGGCCAGCTGCGCGCCCAGGCAGAAATGCGGGCCGTGCCCGAAGGCCAGGTGCGGCTGCGCCTCCCGGTCCAGCCGCAGCTCGTCGGTGTCGTGGTACACCGCCTCGTCGCGGTTGGCCGAGTCCAGGTCGATCAGCACCGCGTCACCCGCGCGGACGGTGACGCCGCCGAGCAGGACGTCCTCGGTGGCCACCCTGGTGAACCCGGCGCTGGTCGCGATCGGGGTGAACCGCAGCATCTCCTCGACCGCGCCCGGCAGCCGGGTGAGGTCTTCGCTCAGCCAAGCCACCCGGTCCGGGCGGCTGAGCAGGTGCCAGGCGAAGTTGCCGATCTGGTTGGTCGTCGTCTCCAGACCCGCCAGCAGCAGGGTCACGCCGATCCCGACCAGCTCCTGCTCGCTGAGCCGGTCGTCCTCGTCGCGGGCGGCGACCAGGACGCTGAGCAGGTCTTCCCGCGGTTCCCTGCGGCGCTCGGCGACCAGATCGGTCAGATAGCTGTCCAGCTCGCCAATGGTGGCGAGGATCTCGGCCGGGGCCAGGCCTGCGCCGCTGACCATGATCTCGGCCCAGCCGAAGAACTTCTCCTGATCGGCGGCCGGCAGCCCGAGCAGGTCCGACATGACCGCGCTCGGCAGCGGCTTGGCCAGGTCACGCACCAGGTCGGCCGGTGGTCCCGCGTCGAGCAGGCGATCCACCAGCTGCTCGGCCAGCCGGACGACACGGGGCCGGAGCGCCTCGATGGTGCGCGGGCTGAATGCGGGCGCGACCAGCCGCCGCAGCCGGGTGTGGTCCGGCGGGTCCATGGTCAGGATGGTGGTTTTCGTCAGCATCCGCGGGGTCATCCTCGGCACGTCGGCGCCGACCAGCGCGGCCCGGCTGAACCGGCGGTCGGACAGCACGGTCCGGGCCTCGTGGTGCCCGACCACCAGCCACCCCTCGCCGCCGTACGGCAGCGTGACCGGGCTGACCGGGGCCTCGCGCCGCAGCACCGCGGCCCGCGGGTCCGGTTCGAGCCGTTCCGCGGGCTGGAACGGATACGGGCAGGCCTTAGGCTTCCCGGTCACCGACGGCCCGCTTCCGTGGCGGCCAGCACCGCGGCCCGGATCAGGTTCACCGGCGCGTACAGGTCCTTGCCGACCCACAGCGCCGGGTGCGGCTCAGCCGTGCCGACGCGTTCGAGGTGCGCCACCCCGGCCGCGATCGCATCCTGGTGATCGCCGGGCACCGCGGCCAGCAACAGCACCGCGTAAGCGGTTTCCTCGGCCGTGCCGCCGCGAACACCCCACGATCCGTCCGCGTGCTGCCCCGCCCGCACCATCGCCACGGCAGGGTCGAGCGGCTCGCCGATGCCGGCGGCCGACAGCGCCGCCCCGCAGGAAAGCGTGGCGTAGTAAGGAGATACGTGCCAGCGGTCGTGCCAGCTGCCGTCGGGTTGCTGCTTTTCCGCCAGATAGCGCGCTACGCGCGCCACGGCGTCGGTGTAGCGGCCGGCGTCCGGCGGATCCTGCCGGCGGTACCGGTCGAGCACCTCGAGCACCCGCGCGTTGCTGATCACCGAGGGCGCGCCGACCGGCACGGTGGTGAGGAAGTGCGTGTCCCGGTCGTACTCCCACAAGCACTGGGGCTCGGCCAGCCGGCCGGTGCGGTCGGCCTCGGCGAGCAGCAGCAGCGCCGCGGATTCGGAGTCGGCCGCCGCTCCCGGCGCCGAGGGAGCGCCGGTCCGGCCCACGTCTGCGGGCAGGCCGGCCAGCAGCGGCGCGAGGACCGCCGGCGCCACGCCGGCCGCGGCCAGCACGCGGTAGGACCACGCTCGCTCGAAGTACGCCATCGACGTCAGCCCGGCGACCGGACCGTCCAAAAGGGACTGTGTGTGCCGCAGGAAGTCCGCGGACGCCTCGCCGGGGCCGCCCGGCGTGGGGGCTTCGGGGCCGAGCCAGGCCGCGGTGGCCGCGGCCGAGCACCCGATCACGCCATGCACCGGGGTCACCGCGTCCGAGCCCACCGCGGCGGGGCCGATGATCTCCAGGTAGAACGCCGACACCGGATTTCGCCAGCCGTCTGTGCGCAGCGCGGTCAGCGCCGCCGGGTCGAGGCTCGACGGCAGCACGAGACGTTCGTGGCCGAGGCGCGCGTTGATGTCCGCGACCAGCGCGGGCACGATCAGGAAGGGGATCAGCGTCGCCGGCAGGCCGTCCCGCGCCACCTCGGCCAGCAGCGCGGCGGCGGCGGCCAGTCCGCGGTCGACGACGTCGCCGGTCCGGCCCGCGGTGAGCAGCGCCTCCACCGCGCTGAGCGTCGGGACCAGCGCGACCGTGCCGGGCCCGCTCCACGTGCCGTCCGGCCGCTGCGCGGAGCACAGGAACTCGACCCGCCGGTCGTGCCCGGCCAGCCACGGCGACAGCGAGACCAGACGTCCCGTCTCGTACACCGAGGGGTACAGACCGCCGCCGGGATCCGCGACGAGGTCCGCAACCACCCGGCCGGCGGTGTCGGCCGGCACGTCGACCCCGGTCACCGCGACGCCTGCGCCTTCGCGAGTACCTCGGTGACCGCGGCCGCGACCGCCGGGGTGCGCAGCAGGTCGGCGTGCTCGACGTCGAAGCGCAGTTCCCGGTCGGTGAGTTCCGCCCGCGCGGCGGGGGCGAGGGGGTTCAGGCCGCTGGTCGGCGTGGCCGAGCTGAAGACGTACGCGCCCGTCCAGCCCTTCAGGTGGTCGGCCTGCGACGCCGCGGTGAGGTAGCGGACGAACGAGCGGTAGGTGCCGGTGAGCTCGTCGACGTACTCCTCCTCCAGGCCCGCCTCGGCGCACGCCGCCCGGGCGGCGCCGACGAAGATCCGGGCGAGCGCCGCGCCCGCCTGCTCGACGCCGTCGGCCTCGGCCATCGCCCGGTCGCCGTCGGCGACGGCGGCCGCCGTCCGCTCGGCGCCGAGCACACCGGCCAAGCTCTCCACCACCTTGCGGTACTGGTAGTACATCGTCAGCGGCGTCGGCGACTCCGGATCGAACAGCAGCAGCGGCGCCGCCCGGCCGGTGCGCTCGGCCAGCCGGGCGACCAGCTCACCCGCGAACGCGCCGCCCGCGCAGTACCCGAGCACCGCCTCGACGGGACGGTCCGGGACCGCCGCGAGCCACCCGTCGACGTAGTCGGCGAGTTCGAAGCCGGCCTCCGCCCCCAGTGGCGGCTGCACCGTCTCCCACACCGGGTGCTCCACGGCGAGGTCGCCGAACGCGGCCTCCGGCCGGCCGGAGGCCGCGTAGTCCACCGCGAGCACCAGCGGCCCGCCGGGGTCGGCGCCGAGGCTCCGCCATACCGGCATCGTGGTCATTTCACTCCTCCGGTCCGGGGCAGCTGCCCCAGGTAGTGGTAGACGGGGTACATCGCGGTCACCGGCCCGTCGCCGACGCGCGCAGTCAGCTCCTCGGTCAGCTCCGCGGCCACCTGCTCCCGGCGGTCCGCCGGCACGAGTTCCCAGTACACGCGCAGCCCGTTGGACCAGGTCCAGTCGATGAGTGCCTGTGCGGTCGGCGCTGCGAGCACGACGTCGTGGCGTTGTTCGGCGACCTCGGTGAACCCGGCGGCACGCAGGGCGTCGCACATCCGGCCTGGCCGGCCGAACGGGTACTCGCCGTAGAGCGCCGCCACCCGGGGATGCGCGGCGGCGAGCGCCGCCGGGTCGGCCGCGGCGATGATCCGGTCCACCCGCAGCGCGCCCAGGTCCCATTCGGACAGTGCGCGGGGCGGCACCGGCCCGGTCACCCCGATCCGGCCGCCCGGCCGCAGCAGCCGCGCGTAGTGCGCCGCCGTGGCGAACGGATCCGGGAAGTGCGCGGCGCTCATGCTCGCCGTGATCAGGTCGAACGACTCGGCCGGCAGGTCGGGGGCTGCACCGTCGAGCACGCGGACCTCGACGTGGCCGAGTGCGCGCGCCGCCACGTCGGCGGCGGTCGCGGTGACCATCGCCGCCGCGATGTCGATCCCGAGCACGTACCCCTCCGGGCCGACGGCAGCCGCGGCCGGGAACAGCACGGCGCCCCGGCCGCAGCCCACGTCGAGCACACGCTCACCCGGCCGCGGGCCGAGCAGCTCGAGCAGCTGGTGCGCGATCGGGCCGAAGAACTCGACGCCGGTGTTGTCGTACTGGCCGGCCAGCTCGTCGAACACGATGGTGCGCTCGGTGGACTTCACCATGCGACCGGCACCTCGTGCACGCCGTAGATATTCGCGCCGACCTTGTACCGCAAGTCGTCGACCGGCGCTGTCACCCGCAGGCCGGGCAGGCGCCGGAACAGCGTGCCGAACACGACCTCCAGCTCCAGCCGGGCCAGGTGCAGCCCGATGCACTGGTGGGCGCCGTGCCCGAAGGCCAGGTGACCGCGCGCCTTGCGCCGGATGTCCAGGCGTTCCGGCCGGTCGAAAACCTGCGGGTCCCAGTTGGCGGCCCCGGCCAGCGCGATCACGCCATCGCCGGCCGGGATCCTCACGCCGCCGAGTTCGATGTCCTCGGTGGCCACCCGGGAACCGGCCGGGTCGGAGACGCTGAAGTAGCGCAGCAGCTCGTCGACCGCGCTGCCGGCCAGGCCGGGATCCTCGGTCAGCAGCTCGAGCTGGCCGGGGTTCTCCAGCAGCCCGAGGGTGCCCATCGCGATCATGTTGGCGGTGGTCTCGAACCCGGAGATGAGCAGGAATGCCGCCACGCCGACGATCTCGTCGTGGTCGAGCACGCCCAGCTCGACGTTGCGCCGCACGATCCGGCCGAGCACGTCGTCGGCCGGATCGGCCTCCTTGGCCCGGATCAGCCCGTCGAGCTTGGCGAGCACGTCGATGTTGGCCTGCTGACGCTGCTCGACCGTGGTGGACTGGTCCACCATGGTGGTAGTCCGGTCGAGGAAGTACTGCCGGTCGGCCAGTGGGACGTCCAGCAGCTCGCAGATCACTCGCGAAGGCACCGGCAGCGCGAACGCCGACATCAGCTCCGCCGGGCTGCCGGCCGCGGTCATCTCGTCCAGCACGTCGTCGACGATCTCCTGGATGCGTGGCCGGAACGCCTGTACCCGGCGCACGGTGAACTCCGGCACGACCAGCCGTTTGCGCCCAGCGTGCTCGGCGCCGTCGACCCCGAACGCCCGCCCGATGACCGCGGAACTCTGCTTTGTCTGCTCGGCCTGCTGGGCCGCGGTCTGCACCCGGCGGAATTGGTGCGGGAAGCCACTGTGGAATCGATTGGAGCTGACCCGCGGATCGGTCAGGATCTCCTTGACCAGCTCGTGGCTGGCGACCAGCCACACCGGCTTGCCCGAGGGAAGCACCGCTCTGCTGACCGGTTGCTGCGTGCTCAGCTCCGCGTATTCCGCGGGCGGGTGCAGTGGACAGCCCCGGGCCATCGGGTACGCGGGTAATTCCGCCGGGTCGACGTTGTCGGTCGTGCTCACGCGGCAAAGCCCCCAATTCAGGAAAATGAAGCGCGCCAGATATTCATGGGCAAGGGAAAACCGGCGCAGCGGTAATTCCCATGACGATTATGTCGCCGCCACCGCGTCATCGTCACCATTACCGCCGCCCCTAGGCGACCCCTATCCGGCTCCTACCGGTCTTGCGCCGACACGGCGGAGCGGGCGTAGGCCTCCACCCGGCTCTGCAGCGCCCGCCGGGTGGCCGATCCCGCCTGGGCCGGCATGCCGAGGTCGGCGGGCAGATCGCTGCGGCGCACGTTCAGCTTGCGGTAGACGCGGGTCAGGTGCTGCTCGACCGTGCTGATCGTGACGTGCAGGCTGCGCGCGATCTCCCGGTTGGTGTTGCCCCAGGAGGCCAGCTCGGCCACCAGCCGTTCGGCGTCGCTGAGCGAGTCCAGCCCCCGCTCGGCGCCGGTGCCCGCGGCGCGGGCAGGCCGTTGCTGGCCGGTGAGCCCGGAAACCAGCGGTTCGGCCCGGCACAGCGTGGCCAGGTGCAGCGCCCGGCGGATCACCATCCGGGCCCGGCGGCCGTCACCGGAGGCCCGGTGGACGTCACCCAGCACGGCCAGCGCCTTGGCCAGCTCCAGCCGGTCCTGCCCCGCCTCCAGGTGCTCCACCGCGACCGCGGCGGTCCGGGCGCGGCTGCGGTCCCGCCGGTCCGTGTTGCTCGCGCGGATCCGGGCTTCGACGCCGCGCAGCTTGCCGCTGTCGCCGCCGGGCAGGCCGGCCTGCTCGTCCAGTAGCCGCACCACCTCGTCGCCCTCGCCGAGCTGCAGGTGGACTTCGGCGGCGTCGGAGCGCCACGGCAGCAGAACCGGGCTGTCCAGGTTCCATTCGGCCATCAGCGAGCCGATCGACCTGAAGTCGCCGAGCGCGGCGCGGGCACCCCCGGTGTGGAGGTAGTAGTAGCCGCGCGAGCGCAGGTAGCGCAGGCCCCACACGGTGCGGAACATGGCCGCGGGCACCGGCCGGCCGAGTTCGGCGGCCGCGTCCTCGAACCGGCCCATGCCCACCAGCGCGCCGACGAGCACGCTCAGCGGCGCGCCGACGGCGGTTCCCCAGCCCTCGGCGGGCAGTACGTCGAGGGCGCGCCGGGCGTACAGCTCGACCGCGGGCAGGTCGCCCGCGGTCAGCGCGATGTGCGCCCGGGATTCGAGCAGGGTCGCCTCCAGCGCCACGATGCCGCGCCGCGCCGCCTCCTCGAGCAGCTGGTCGCACCAGTGCGCGGCGCTCTCCAGCTCATCGGCGTAGATCAGGGACAGCAGCGCGAACAGGCTGGGCTCCAGCGGCATCCGGCGCAGCGCGCAGACTTCCAGTGACCGCAGCGCCTCGCGCACCAAATCCGGGCTCGGGCTGGTGACGATCACGGCCCGCAGGACGTGCATCGAATGCAGCAGCGCGTCGCTGGCCCTGGTCACGACGTCGCTGCGCGCATGCGCGGTGCCGGCGGGCTCGAGGTGCCTTGCCATCCCCGGATAGGTGATCGCGATGTGCAGCGAGAGGGTCTGCACATCCTCGGCGTCGTCCGGGGCGAAGGTGGACCGGTTCGCGGCCAGCCAGGCCAGGGTCGGGACGGCCTCGTCGTGCCAGCCGTGCCAGAGCAGCTGCCCGGCCAGCACGATCGCCTCGTGGGGAGTGAACCCGCCGCCCGCGACGGCGTCGACCGCGCCGGCGAGCCGGCGCGGCACGGCCGCCGGGTCGAGCAGCCAGCCGAGCGAGACCGCGCGGGTGTCGGCATGGGAGCACTCGCGGCCGGGGCGGGGCAGGGCCGCCAGGCACAGGTAACGGCGGGCCCGCTCGACGTCGCCCTCGTGCAGGCAGCGCTCCGCCGCGTCGAACAACGCGGCGACCCCCCACTCGTCCGGCGCGCAGCCCGCTTCCAGCAGGAGCGCGGCGACTTCGCTCGCCTCCGCGCCGCGCGAGCGCAGCGCGGAGGCCGTGCGGACCCGCAGGTCGGTGGCACCAGCGGCGCTGACCACGGAGCGCACCGCGGCCCCCAGCCCGGGCGACCGGAACGCGGGATCGGCCCGATCGGCGAACAGGCCGATGCCGGCCAGAGTGCGCACGAGCGGGGGCAGCCCCGCTTCGTCGACGCCGACGACCGCGGCGAGCACGGCGGGGTCCGTCGCGTCGCCGAGCACCGCGACGCACTCCGCGAGCTGGGCCGCCTGCGGCGCGATCCGGCTGAGGCACACCGACATCACCTCCTGGAAGGCGTGTCCGGTCGACATCGGCAGCCGGTCGGCCGCGTCGACCGCCAGCAGGTCTTCCACGAGTGCGCGCACCAGCAGCGGGTTGCCCGCGGTCAGGGCGCAGACCTCGGCGACGAGCTCCGGATCGCAGGGACCGTCCAGGTGGCCCGAGAGCACCTCGCGCACCCCGGACCGGGTCAGCGGGGGCAGCCGGATCGACCGGAAACAGGGCAGCCGCAGCAGTTCCGCGTAGATCGCGGCCCACGCCGGGGTGGCCTCGACATCGTCGGCCAGTACGACCAGCACGCCGGCGGCGCCCAGCTGCGCCACCGCGGCCGTCAGCTCCGCAGGCGCGGCTCCCAGCCGCTGCAGATCGTCCACCAGCACAGCCAGCGGGCCGGCGGCGGCCAGTCCGGCGAGGGCCGCGGCCGGGTCGGCCTCGCGGTGTCCCACAGCGGCAAGGACTTCGTCCAGCAGATTCCAGCAGTTCGCCCCCTCCGCACCGGCCGTGACGGTGATACAGCGGATGCCGCGAGCGGCGGCCAGCCGGGCGAACTCGGTCAGCAGGACGGTCTTGCCACTGCCGACGGAACCGCGCACCGTCACGACACCACCGATGCCGCTATTAATCATCCCTTCCCAAGTCATTATTTGCCGATTACGTTCGACCAGCGCAATCACAAGACCCCCAGGCCAGTTTTTTGCACAACGAGTCAAGCCGGCATGACAACCGGACAGACCCCCCAGTCATCGGAAAACAAGTCTCAATCCCAGTCCCAGTACTTTGCGATGATCACGGTACCAGGGGGATGCGGGAATGTCAGGTCACGCAGAGCAGCATGGCATGTCACCCATTTGACGGGTTGATATGCGGTCGCCAGCCGAATAGCTCCACCCTCCGTTGTCACCGGGTCGACCGAAGGGCACACCTGACTCCCCTCGGTCAGCTGACCGGCCAGGTTCCCTGGCGCCAGGGAACCATGTCTGGCATTCGGGTCATCGCCGGTCCCGATCGCGGCGTCCAGCCGATCCACCTTGACGATCTGCCCCCAGGTGTCACTGACCACCTCGGCAACGTGGTGGACCTGCGAAATCAGGGCCGCGGCGACCGGGAATCCCCGACATTCCGGATGTATGTCATATCTCTCGCCGAGGGTGCGAATCCCGCACCCGTCCGGAGAAACAGAATTCGATTCCGAACAACTGTCATCATTAGTTTGACAACGGCCGAGCGCTTTTCTTGTTCTCGATCCTTTGGAGGTTGTGCACAAACCCAACAGAACGTGAACACGCCCGGACGTGCGTGCCGGTCCGGCCAGGCCCCTGGCTACGCACCTCCGGCGCCGATCACCACCACCCGCGCCCACGCCGGCCGGACAGCCATCCCCGAGCCGCCTCGGCGGCGCGGTTACGCGCACCTCTTCAGGAAAACTTGGGAAACGGGTTGTGCTGTTCCAGCGAATCGGCCATGCGCAGCGAGCTCTCGGTCCCCCGTTCCCGGAACGCCTTCGCCTGGGCGGCCATGTCACGCGGCGTCTTGTTCTGCCCCAGCTTGAAGATGCCGTCGATCCGGCCGATGAAGATCTCGAACCCTTGGATGAGCTGCAGGTACTCGTCGAACAGCTCCGAGGACTGCCGGGGCAGCACGAACGGCTCCTTGGGCGCCAGGCGGGCCTCCTGCTCGGCGATCAGGTCGGTCAGCTGGCGCACGGTCCGGGCGTCGTCGAGCAGCCGCGGCCGTCCCTTCACGTGCACCGCCGCATAGGCCCAGGTGGGGAAATGCGGCTGGGTTTCGTAGTGGTCCGGTGAGATGTACGAACTCGGCCCGGTGAAGGCGACCAGCACCTCAACGTTCTCGGACAACGCTTTCGCGATGGGGTTGCCCCGGGACAGGTGCCCGCGCAGCTTGCCGTACGGCCAGGAGTCGCGGTCGAGCACGAACGGGAGGTGCACGGCGGCGGGCGAGCCGAACATGGACAGGGTGAGCAGGCCGAACGGGTACTCCTCGATGAGGTCGTGCTGCGCCTGCAGATCGGGGGCGCGGAAGTACTCGGGCCGGTACATCAGTCCTCCACCAGTACGAAACTGTCCACTGTCGCCAGGTAGTCGAGTACGGCCTGCGGGTCGTCCGCGGGCGCGATGAGGCCGATGTAGCCGTCCGGCCGCACCAGCACGAGCCGGTCGTCCGGGCCGGCGTACGCCTCGGGCTGCTCGGTCAGCAGGACCGTCCGCACGTCGCCGCGCCGCCGGTCGGCCACTGCGCCGAGCGCGGCGGCGGTACTCGCGCCGACGCCCACCAGCGTCAGGTGCGGCCCGCGGAAGACGTCGAACAGCGTCGCCGCCTCGTCCGCGGCGCCGGGGCACGGCGAATCGGGCGCCCGGTCACCCGCGCGGAGCGCGCCCCGGCCGACGAGGTCGCGGCTCAGCGGGCCTTCCCGGTAGTGCAGGCCGAGCTGCAGCGAGTCCTCGGTCAGGCCCTTCTCGGCGCCGCCCTCGCCCGCCACCATGGCCTCGACGATCAGGTCACCGGCGTCGCACGCGGTCTTGAGCGTCCACTCGGCGATGGGCACCCGTTCGCGCTCGTAGGTGTCGAGCAGCCCGTCCTCGGCGCCGCCGAGCACCCTGGCCAGCTTCCAGCTCAGGTTGTACGCGTCCTGCACGCCGGTGTTCGCGCCCAGCGCGGCGGTGACCGGGTGCACGTGGGCGGCGTCCCCCGCCAGGAAGACGCGGTCGACGCGCAGGGTGTCGACCATCCGCACGTTCCGCTTCATGGTCGACATCCAGGTCGGGTTGCCCAGCCGGATCGGCATCCCGGTGATCCGGTCCACCGAGGCCTGCAACGCCTCGAGCGAGGGGCCCATCGGCAAGCCGTCGGCGTCCACCGGCGGCGACGCCTGGATCTGCCAGGTGCCGGTGTCCGCGAGCGGGCACAGCAGGAGAACGCCGCGCTCCATGTCGTACCACTGATACCAGGCGTCCGGCTCCAGCCCGTCGACCTCGACGTCCCCGACGAGCAGCTTGCGGTCCTCCTCGGTGAACCCGCGGAACTCCAGCCCGAGCGACTTGCGCACGGTGCTCGCGCCGCCGTCGCACCCGACCAGGTAGTCGGCGGTGATCTCCTCCGCCCCCTCGGCCGAGCCGAGCGTCGCCGTCACGCCCTCTGCGCCCTGCTCGAACCGGAGCAGTTCGACCCCGGACCCGACCGTGTGCCCGGTTTCCGCGAGCCGGTCCCGGAGGATCCCCTCGACCAGGGACTGCCGGACGAACAGCAGCCGACGGTACGGCGCGTCCGGCCGCGGGTCGTTGGCCTCGTAAGGGATCGCTTCACTGACGATCCGGTCGCGGTGATAGCGCCGGAACGGCAGCCGGGTGGTGCCTGCCCGCAGCACCTGGTCGACGACGCCGAAGTCGTCGAACACCTCCTGGGTGCGTGGCTGGATTCCGGCTTTGCCGCGGGAGGCGGTGGTGAACTTCACGTCCCGGTCGATGATCCGCACCGAGACGCCCCGGCGGGCGAGGTCGTAGGCGAGGGTGAGCCCGGTGGGACCAGCGCCCACGACAAGAACATTGACGGAATTCATTATTCGTCCACATCCAGAATTCATGAGATCGCCGACAAGGAGAATCGCCTCAACGATTTACTCACGTTATCCAGCCGGTGAATCTTTCCCCACCCCTAGCCGACCCTTACGGTCGTCCCGGGAACCCGCACCGTCGTGAATTCCATGGTAGGGCCTAACGGATGTCGGTCAGCGCGTATTCGGGCGCGAGCGCCACCGGCAGCGGCTGGGCGTGCACGACCTGCAGCCGGCTCACCGCGCGGGTCAGTGCCACGTACAACCGCTGCAGCCCACGGGGTTCGGCGTCGACGATCCGGCTCGGCTCGACCACCAGGACCGTGTCGTACTCGAGGCCCTTGGCCAGGGTCACCGGGGCCAAGGTGACGCGCTCCGCGTCCAGGCCCTCGCCGCCGAGGACCGTGTGCTTGATGTCGTGGGCCGTCAGGGTCTCGTGCAGTTCCGCGACGTCGTTGTCGGCGGCGATGAGGCACACGGAGCCTTCGCGGACCAGCGCGGTTTCGCAGGCTTCGACAATCGTTTCGGTTCGCCGGTCCGGGCTGGTCCGGGTCACGTGCAGCGCGTCCGCGCTGTGCCGGATGGAGGTCGGCCCGGTCAGGTCCGGGGCGATGTGCGGGAGGAGGCGGGCCGCGTAGTCCAGCACCTCCGCGGGCACCCGGTAGCCGCGGTCGAGGACTTCGATCCGGCCGCGGGGGCGATCAAGGTGGGCGAGCACCTCCGACCAGTCCCCCACCGCCGACGGGCTCGTCGCCTGGGCCAGGTCGCCCAGCACCGTGCAGGCTCCCGCGACCCGGCGCGCGATCGCGCGGAAGTGCATCGGGCTGAGGTCCTGTGCTTCGTCGACCACGATGTGCCCCAGCCGGTCCGGCCTGCCGACCAGGCCCGCGGCTTCGTCGAGCAGCGCCAGGTCGAGCGTCGACCAGGTCATCGTCTTGACGCTGCGCGGACGAGGACTCACCAGGATGGCCTGCTGCTGCTCCGCCGACAGGATCCCGTCGGCGGCCGCGGCCAGGTGGTCTGAGTCCGTGAGCAGGTCGAAGGCCAGGCGGGCCGGGTCGACGGCGGGCCACATCCGCCGGACGGCCTGGCCGATCCCCCGGTTCCGGCAGAGCTGGGTCAGTGTGGTCCCGGCCCGGCCGACCCGTTCCATCTGACGCAGCACGCAATGCGCCAGGCGCTGGACCAGCAGTTCGCGGCCGGCGCTGTAGCCGGTTCCCCGGCCGAGCACGTCCTCGAGCTCCGCGGCCTGCTGCTCGACGGACACCCGCCAGGTGCGGTGCTGATGCGTGAGTTCGAGCGTCTCCTCCGGCTGGCAGATCTGCGACCACAGGTGGCGCCGGACGACCTCAGCCATGTCCAGGCTGCCTTTGATCCGCGCCGCCGCCAGGTCGTCGACGCGGCCGGCGGTGCGGCCCTGACCGGTGAGGTCGTCGATGGTGGCCTGGGAGACCTCCACCTCGCCGAGCGCGGGCAGGACGTTGCGGATGTAGGCGAGGAAGGAGCTGTTGGGCCCGATGACGGCGACGCCGCCCCCCTTGCGCAGCCGGTCCCGCTCGGAGAAGAGCAGGTACGCAAGCCGGTGCAGGCCCACCGCGGTCTTGCCGGTGCCCGGCGCGCCCTGGATGCACAGCGTCTGGTCGACGGAGGCGCGCACCAGGCGCATCTGCTCGGGCTGGATCGTGGCCACGATGTCGCGCATCGGGCCCTGGCGGGGCCGCTCGATCTCCGCCGTCAGCAGATCGCTGCCGCCGCCGGAGCTGTCCGCACCGGTGAAGCGCTCGTCTTCGAAGGCGGTCAGCACGCCGTGCTGGTCGAAACCGTACCGGCGGCGCACGCGCACGCCCATCGGGTCCCATGAGGACGCTTCGTAGAACGCGCGGGAGAGCATGGCGCGCCAGTCGATGACGATGGGTTCGCCGTCTTCGTCGCGGACTCCGCGGCGGCCGACGTAAACGAGGTCGCTGTCGTCCCGGCGCGTGTGGGAGCCGTCGCCGCGAACGGCGTCGGCCTTGATGTCGAAGACATCACCCGCCGGGTAGTCGAGGCGGCCGAAGAACAGTGGCACGTCGTCGAAGCCGGACAGGTCCTTGACCACCTGCTTGCGGAACTCGCGCAGCGCGTGGTTGAAGTACTTGTCCGTGACGGCGTCGCCTTCGGCCGCCCCGCTGTCGAGCATCGCGGTGGCCTCGCCGCGCATCCGGATCAGCTTCGCGCGGCAGTGCTCCATGAAGTCGCGCTCGACGCGGATCTCCGGCTCGACGGGCTCCGGACCGGCTGGGAGGCCGGCGGCGAGCTTCACGTCCGGCGCAGCCATGTTCGTCGCCCCCAGTATTCGTCGGCAGTATTCGTCCGTACGTAATAGTACAATAAGACTATCACTTGCCGGACCGAGTCGTAGGGAGCAGGAGTGCGGAGTCTCACCGCGCTGGGCCTCGCCGTGCTGCGCTTGCTCACCGACCAGCCACAGCACCCGTACGAACTGCAGCAGCAGCTGCGGGAACAGGGACTGGACCGGGTCGTCAAGGTCACGCACGGCGCGCTGTACAACACCGTGGGCACCCTGGCGAAGGCCGAGCTGATCGAGCCGGTCGGGAGCAGCCGCGACGGCCGGCGCCCTGAGCGCACCGTCTACTCGATCACCGCGACGGGCCGCGACGTCGCCCGCGACCGGCTGCGCGAGCTGATGGCCACCCTCGTCCCCGAGTACCCCGCCTACTGCGTCGCGCTGGCGTTCATGTCCCTGCTGACGGCGGAGGACGCCGTGGGCCGCCTCGAGCGCCGATGTGTGCTGCTGGAGGGCCGGCTCGCGGCGGCACAGGCCGAGTACGACGGGTCGGCCGGGCGCCACGTGCCGCGAGTCGGGCTGGTGGAGATCCTGCACCTGCGGGCCCACCTGCAAGCGGACCTCGACCTCACCCGCGCCCTCATCGAGGAAATCCACAGTGGACGGTTGGAGCTCAGCGCCGCGGCGAGGCCGTGAAGGCCACCTCGAGACGCAGCCTCGAGGTGGCCTTCGGCGATCCGGAGGAGCGGGCACGGGTCAGGCGGGCGGCCTCAGCTCCGCGACCGTGACGCGGTCGACCAGCATCGTCGTCGGGAAGGCGGCGGGGTCGGGCTCGCCGGGCATGACCGGCCCGCCGGGGCTGCCGACCACCAGCAGCAGGCCGAAGAAGACCTCCTGGGTGAACAGCCAGCCCTGGGGCGTGGTGTCCTCCGGCGTGAGCCGGAGGTATTCGCGGCCGTCGAGGTACCAGGTGATCGAGTCCGGATCGCGGGTCCACACCACGGAGTAGGTGTGGAAGCCCTCGCTCAGCGGCCGTCCGTCCGGCGTGGCCGTGGCGGAGCCCAGCCCCAGCGACGGCAGCTGGTGGCACTCCGGTGAGTGCACGACGCCGTAGACGTCGGCGGGCTCCGAGTTGACCACCTCGAAGACGTCCAGCTCGCCGGAGAGGTACCAGCCCTGCAGCGGCTCGGTGTCCCCGAGGTGCCGCATCCGGTTCGCCCACGCGAACATCGCGCAGTCGAGGCCCAGCCCCGGGGCGGTCTGAACCACCGATTCGACCTTGAGCGCGCCGCCCGGCGCCGGCACGAAGTCCTCCCGCACCGTCTCGATCCAGGCTGAGACGTAGCCGTCCTGCTCGCTGTGTGTGGCGGTCAGCCGCAGGTGCCCGTCGCCGTCCAGGCTCAGATGATCGGTGTCGTCCGCGTAGGACTCGATCCCGGCGGCCCAGGGCTTGCCGGTGATCGTCTTCCACCGGCCGCGGTCCAGTGGTGCGCCGCGCGGTCCGGCGAAGTCGTCCTGCCACAGGACCTGCCAGTCCGGCGAGGTGAGCTGCGGGCTCTGCGAGCCGAGCGTGTCCATGGTTGCTCTTCCCTTCTTACGGTGTGGCCAGCTCCGCACGCAGGTGGCGCATGAGCTCGATCGGGGTCGGATGGTCGAAGACCAGCGTCGGCGCCAGTTCCAGGCCGGTCGCCGCGGTCAGCCGGTTGCTCAGCTCGACCGCGGTCAGCGACGCGAAGCCGAGGTCGAGCAGGTCGGCCTCCGGCGGCACCTCGTCCGGTGAGTCGTGGCCCAGCACGGCCGCGATGGTGGCCCGCAGCAGGTCCAGCACCGCGGTGTCACCGCCGGCCTGGTCCAGTGCACCGAGCTGCCGGCGGAGGTCGACGGGGACGGTTTCGTCCGGCTCGTCGGCCGCAGCGCCGGCCGGGCCGGTCTCCAGCGGGGTGGCGTCCAGCCAGAAACGCTTGCGCTGGAACGGATAGGTGGGCAGGTCGATGTGCTGGGCCGCGGTCCCCTCGAGCACCGCGGGCCACCGCACGCCGGCGCCGCGGACGTGCAGGCCGCCGAGCGCGGCCAGCACCGACTCCGGCTCCGGCCGGTCCGCCCGCAGCAGCGCGGTGGAGCCCGGCGTCAGCCCGGACAGCGCGCCGTCCGGGCCGAGTTCCACGAAGGTCGTCACGCCGGCGGCGCGGGCCGCGGCCACCCCGTCGGCGAAGCGGACCGTCTCACGCACGTGGCGGACCCAGTACTCGGGCGAGCGCAGCTCCCCGCCCGCCACCCGGCCGGTCAGGTTCGACACGACGAGCTTCGCCGGTTCGCCGAACTCGACCTCGTCGAGCACGCGGCGGAACTCGTCCAGCATGGGCTCCATCAACGACGAGTGGAACGCGTGGCTCACCCGCAACCGCTTGGTCCGGCGGCCCCAGCCGCTGACGGTCTCGGCGATCCGGGCGACCTCCTGTTCCAGCCCCGAGACGACCACCGACGACGGCTGGTTCACCGCGGCGAGGCCGACCCCGCCGGTGAGCAGGGGCGCCAGCTCGGCTTCGGTGGCCTCGACCGCGGCCATCGCACCGCCTCCCGGCAGCGCCTGCATCAACCGGCCGCGAGCGGCCACCACCCGGCAGGCGTCGGCGGTCGACCAGAGCCCGGCGACGTGCGCCGCCACCAGCTCGCCGATCGAGTGCCCGACCAGCACCTTCGCCGTCACGCCCCACGATTCGAGCAGCCGGTACAGGGCCACCTCGAACGCGAACAGCGCGGGCTGGGCGAACTCGGTGCGGTCGAGCAGCCCGGGTTTCTCCCCCACGATGTCGGCCAGCGGGCCGAACCCGGCGCAGATCTCGTCGAAAGCCTTGGCGAACACCGGGAATCGGGCGGCCAGCTCCCTGCCCATCCCGGCGCGCTGGGAACCCTGGCCGGAGAACAGGAACCCGACCGCGCCGGGTTCGGCCGCACCGACGCTGACGTGCGCGGCCGGGGTGCCGGTCGCGATCGCGGTCAGGCCGCGCTCCAGGTCCGCGCGGTCCCTGGCGAGCACCACCGCCCGGTGGCCGAAGGCGGCCCGGGTGGTCACCGACGACCACGCGAGCGCGGCCAGGTCCTGGCCGGCGACGAGCCGGAACCGCTCGGCCTGCGCCCGCAGGGCCGGCTCGGTCTTGGCCGACAGCAGCACCGGCACGGCACCGTCGTGGCCCGGCTCCGGTGCCGCGGCGGGGCAGGCCGGCGCGGCTTCGAGGATGACATGCGCGTTGGTGCCGCTGATGCCGAAGGACGACACCGCCGCGCGACGCGCCCGGCCGGCTCGCGGCCACTCCTGCTGCCGGGTGAGCAGGGCGACGTCACCGGCCGTCCAGTCGACGTGCGAGGAGGGCTCGTCCACGTGCAGCGTCCGGGGCAGCACGCCGTGCCGCATGGCCTCCACCATCTTGATGACGCCGGCCACGCCCGCGGCCGCCTGGGTGTGCCCGATGTTCGACTTCACCGAGCCCAGCCACAACGGGTGCTCGCGGTCCTGGCCGTAGGCGGCGAGCAGCGCCTGCGCTTCGATCGGGTCGCCCAGCGTGGTGCCGGTCCCGTGCGCCTCCACGGCGTCCACGTCGCGGGCGGCCAGGCCCGCGGCGTCGAGTGCCTGGCGGATGACCCGCTGCTGGGACGGCCCGTTCGGCGCGGTGAGCCCGTTCGAGGCGCCGTCGGAGTTGATCGCGCTCCCCCGCACGACCGCCAGCACCGGATGACCGAGGCGCCGGGCGTCCGACAACCGCTCCACCAGCACGGCGCCGGCGCCTTCGCCCCAAGCGGTGCCGTCGGCGGCTTCGGCGAAGGACTTGCAGCGGCCGTCCGCCGCGAGTCCCCGCTGCCGACTGAAGTCCACGAACGCCGCGGGCGTGGCCATGACCGTCACCCCGGCGGCGAGTGCGGCTTCGCACTCCCCCTGCCGGACGGCCTGCGCCGCCAGGTGCAGCGCCACCAGCGACGACGAGCACGCCGTGTCGATCGTGACCGCGGGGCCTTCGAGACCCAGGGTGTAGGCGAGCCGGCCGGAAGCGACACTGCCCGCGTTGCCACTGCCCAGGTAGCCCTCGACGTCCTCGGGGACGACCAAAAGGCGGGCGGCGTAGTCGTGGTACATCACCCCGGTGAACACACCGGTGCGGCTGCCGCGCACCGAGTCCGGGTCGATCCCGGCCCGTTCGAACAGCTCCCACGTGATCTCCAGCAGCAGCCGCTGCTGGGGGTCCATCGCGACGGCCTCACGCGGGGAGATACCGAAGAACGCGGCGTCGAACTGGGCCGCGTCGTGCAGGAATCCGCCTTCGCGGACGTAGGACCGGCCCCGGCGGTCCGGGTCCGGGTCGTAGAGCCCCTCGACGTCCCACCCGCGGTCCGCCGGGAAGGGCGTGATCGCGTCCCGGCCCGCCGAGACGAGGTCCCATAGCTCCGCCGGTGACGTGACCCCGCCCGGATAGCGGCAGCTCATGGCCACGATGACAGCCGGGTCGTCGTCGGCGGGTGCCTGCCGCTCCGGCACGAGGCGCTCCGGTGCGGCGCCGTGCAGTTCCCTGCGCAGGTGCTCGGCCAGCGCGGCCGGGGTCGGGTGGTCGAAGACCAGCGTCGCAGTCAGCCGCGTGTCGAGGGCAGCGTTGAGCTGGTTGCGCAGTTCGACGGCGGTCAGCGAGTCGAAGCCGAGTTCCTTGAAGGCGCGGTGCGGGTCGACGGCCGAGGCGTCGCCGTGGCCGAGGACCGCCGCGACTTGGGCGAGCACCAGGTCCATCAGCTCGGCTTCGCCGGGGACTCCGGTGGCGCGGGGCGCCGGAGTCCGGGCAGGCACCCGGGCCAGGTCGCGCACCAGCCGGTGGGGGTCGGCCTGCTCGCGCAGGACGGTGAGGTCGAGCTTGATCGGAACGACGGCCGGGTGGTCCGCGCCGCGGGCGGCGTCGAACAACGCGAGGCCTTCTTCGGCCGTCAGCGCGGCGGTTCCCCCTCTGGTCATCCGGGCCAGGTCGGTGGTCCCGAGGCCACCGGCCATCCCGCCGTGCTCCCACAGGCCCCAGGCCAGGGACGTCGCTGGGAGGCCGCGAGCGCGGCGGGCCGACGCGAACGCGTCGAGGAAGGCGTTGGCCGCGGCGTACCCTGCCTGGCCCGCTCCGCCGAAGACACCCGCGGCCGAGGAGAACAGCACGAACTCGGTGTCGTCGCCGGTGAGCTCCTGCAGGTTCACCGCGCCGTCGACCTTCGCGCGCAGCACCCGGTCGACCTGGTCGGCGGACAGTCCGGCGACCACGCCGTCGGCCAGGATCCCGGCCGCGTGCACCACCAGGCTGGGACGCCCCACCCGGTCCAGCGCGGCGGCAAGGGCGGCCCGGTCGGCGACGTCGCAGGCGAGGACGCGGACGTCGGCGTCGATGCCTTCGGGCACCGTGCCCGTGCGGCTGAGCAGCACGAGGTCGCGGACGCCGTGTTCGGCGGCCAGGTGCCGGGCCACCAGCAGGCCGAGGCCACTGGTGCCCCCGGTGATCAGCACCGGGCCGGCCGGGTCGCGCCCGGCCGGGTCGCGCGGCCGGGCGGGCGCGGCGGCCCTGGTCAGGCGGGGCGCCAGCACCGCGTCGCCGCGGACCGCCAGCTGCGGTTCGGCCGAGGCCGGCACGGTCCCGTGCTCGTCGAGGTCGACGAGCTGGAAGCGGCCAGGATGCTCGGTCTGCGCCGACCGGACCAGGCCCCAGACCGCGGCGTTGGTCAGGTCCGGCTCGGCACCCGGCTCGGTGGCGACCGAGCCCCGGGTGGCGAACACGAGCCGTTCCGGCCGGTCCTCGGACAGCCAGGCCCGGACCAGACCCAGCGCGCGGCGGGTCGCGGCGTGGATCTCCTCGACGGTGCCCGCGCCGGCAGGGAACTCTTCGACAACCGTGTCCTGCGCCGCTGGTTCGCCGTGCCGGGCGGGCGTCCACTCGAGGACGAACAGCGAGTCGTGGCCGGCCGGGAGCGGCCGCGGGACCAGGGAGCGGATCTCCAGCACCGGACGTCCGCCTTCGTCGGTCGCGAGCAGCGAAATCCCGTCCTGCTCCGACGGCGCGATCCGGACCCTGAGCCGGGTGGCGCCGGTCGAGTGCAGGCCGACCCCGCGCCAGGCGAACGGCAGCCCGCTGCCCGCGTACTCAGCCAGGGCCGCGGCGTGCAGCGCGGCGTCGAACAGCGCCGGGTGCAGGGCGTGGCCGCCGCTTTGCCCACCCGGCAGCCGGACCTCGGCGAAAACCTCGTCGCCACGCGTCCACACCGCTTCCGCGCCGCGGAACGCGGGCCCGTACTCGATGCCGTGGCCGGCGAACCGGTCGTAGAGCGCGTCGAGGTCGGCGGGCTCCGCGCCGGACGGCGGCCACTCGGCACCGGAAGGCACCGCATCGAACGGCGAGGGGCCGCCGGCCACCGTCAGCGAGCCGGTCGCGTGGCGGGTCCACGGCCCGTCGCCCTGGCGCGAGGAGAGGTTCAGCTCGCGGCGCCCTGAGCCGTCCGGCTCGTCCGCAGTCAGCTGGAGCTCCACCGCGCCTTCGGCGGGAACGACGAGCGGGGCTTCGAGCACGAGGTCGTCGAGATGGCCCGTGCCGATGCCGGCCGCGGCCTGCAGGGCGAAGTCGACGAGTGCCGTGCCGGGGGCGATGAGCCGGCCGTGCACGGCGTGGTCCCCCAACCAGGGCTGCCCGGCGACGCCGAGCTCGCCGGTGCACACGAAGCGGTCGCGGCCGGCGATCTCCACCACCGAGGTGAGGGTGGTCTGCCCGGCCGGGCCGTCCCGGAGCCAGTAGCGCTCGCGCTGGAACGGGTACGTCGGCAAGCCGACCCGGCGGGCGCCGTCGAACAGCGGCGCCCAGTCGATCGATACCCCGCGGACGTGCAGCCGCCCCAGCGCGGACATCAGGGCGGTCTCCTCCGGACGATCGGCGCGCAGTGCCGCGACGGCGCCCTCGTCCACCATGGCCGTCAGTGCGCTGTCGGGCCCGATCTCCAGGAATGTCCCCACACCCCGAGCCCGCGCTGCCGCCACCCCATCAGCAAACCGCACCGGCTCACGCACATGCCGAACCCAATAATCCGGAGAACACAACTCCCCACCAGCCACCACACCCGACACATTCGACACCACCACCTTCGACGGTGAATGAAACTCCACCCCCGCCAAAACCTCACGGAACTCCGCCAGCATCGGCTCCATCAACACCGAATGAAACGCATGACTCACCCGCAACCGCTTCACCTTACGGCCACGCCCCGCAAAAACCTCCCCCACCGCCACAACCTCGTCCGCCACACCCGACACCACCACCGACGAAGGACCATTCACCGCCGCAACACCCACACCAGCAGGCAACAACGGAACAACTTCCGCCTCCGCCGCCTGCACCGCCACCATCGCACCACTTTCCGGCAGCCCCTGCATCAACCGACCACGAGCCGCCACCACCCGACACGCATCCGGCAACGACCACACCCCAGCCACATACGCCGCCACCAACTCACCAATCGAATGCCCCACCACCACATCCGGCACAACACCCCACGACTCCAGCAACCGATACAACGCCACCTCAAACGCGAACAACCCCGGCTGCGTGAACTCCGTCCGATGCAACCGATCATCCGCAAAAATCACCTCCCGCAACCCACCAAACTCCGCACACACCTCATCAAACACAGCCGCAAAAACCGGAAAACGCGCCCACAACTCACCCCCCATACCCACCCGCTGCGAACCCTGACCCGAAAACAAAAAACCCACCCGGCCATCGGGAATCGCGGTGCCGACGAGCCCGCCGTCGACGATGGCGTCGAGGCCCCGCATCAGCTCGTCCCGGTCGGCGGCGACAAACGCCGCCCGGCGTTCCATGCCCGCCCTCGTGGTCGCCAGTGAGAAGGCCAGGTCGGCCGGCTCCAGGTCCCGCGCGGCCGCGCGCACCTGCCGGGCCGACGCCCGGACGGCCGCGACGTCGCGGCCGGACAGGACCACCGGCAGCGGCACCGGGGAAGCGGGCTCCCTCGGCTCGACGGCGGGCTCCTCGACCGCTTCGAGGATCACGTGCGCGTTGGCGCCGCTCACCCCGAACGACGACACCCCGGCCCGGCGCGGCTCGGCGGTCTCCGGCCAGTCGCGGGCTTCGGTGAGCAGCCGGACCGCCCCGGCGGACCAGTCCACGTGGGTGGAGGGCCGGTCGACGTGCAGCGTCTTCGGCAGCAGGCCGTGCCGCATGGCGAGCACCATCTTGATCACCCCGGCCATGCCGGCAGCGGCCTGCGTGTGACCGATGTTGGACTTCACCGACCCCAGCCACAGCGGACGCTCGCGCCCCTGGCCGTAGGTTTCTAGGAGGGCCTGCGCCTCGATCGGGTCGCCGAGGGTCGTGCCGGTCCCGTGTGCCTCGACCGCGTCGACCTCGCCGGCGCTCACCCGCGCGTTCGCCAGTGCCTGCCGGATCATCCGCTGCTGCGACGGGCCGTTGGGCGCGGTCAGCCCGTTCGATGCGCCGTCGGAGTTGATCGCCGAACCACGCACGACCGCCAGCACCGGATGCCCGTTGCGCCGGGCGTCGGAAAGGCGTTCCAGCAGCAGCATGCCGGCGCCCTCGGCCAGGCTGGTGCCGTCGGCGGAGTCGGCGAAGGTCTTGCACCGGCCGTCCGGGGCGAGTGCCTGCTGGCGGCCGAACTCGGCGAACGTGCCCGCCGTCGCCATCACCGTCACCCCGGCGGCCAGCGCGAGGGTGCACTCGTCCTGCCGCAGGGACTGGCAGGCCAGGTGCAGCGCGACCAGGGACGACGAGCACGCGGTGTCGACGGTCAGCGACGGGCCTTCGAAGCCGAAGGTGTAGGCGACCCGGCCGGAGGCGATGCTGCCCGCGCTGCCGTTGCCGACGTACCCGGCCACTCCCGGCGGAATCGAGTGCAGCCGCGAGCCGTACTCGTTGTTCAGCACGCCCGCGAACACCCCGGTCCGGCTGCCTCGCAAGGTGCGGGGATCGATCGCGGCGCGTTCGAGCACCTCCCACGACGTCTCCAGCAGCAGCCGCTGCTGGGGGTCCATCGCGAGTGCCTCGCGCGGGGAGATCTCGAAGAAAGCCGGGTCGAAATCGGCTGCGTCGTAGAGGAATCCGCCGTGGCGGACCTCGCCGGTGCCGCGCCCGTCTCCCACCCAGCCACGGTCGTCCGGGAAGACCGAGATGGCGTCGGTGCCGGCTGCCAGCAGGTCCCAGAACTGCTCCGGGGAGCTCACCCCGCCGGGGAACCGGCAGCTCATCGCCACGATCGCGATGGGCTCCGCCGCCGCGTCGGTGAGCTGCCGGTTCTGTTGCCTGAGGCGGTCGGTTTCCTTGAGCGAGGCGCGCAGGGCCTCGACGACCTTCTCCTGCGGTGTGGTCATCGGTCCGCTCCCGCTTCCAGTGCCAGGTCGACCAGACCGGCGACGTCCAGCTCGTCGATCTGCGCTGCGGCACCCGGCCCGGGCGCCGGCGCATGCCCGGCGACGCCCATCAGCGGCTCCAGCAGTCCGGCCGCACGCAGCTTCGCCACCGGCACGGTGGCGAGCACCCGGCGGACGTCCGCGTCGTCCCGGCCGTCGGTGGGCTCGCCGGGCGGCTCAGCCGCGGGGAACAACCGGTCCCGCAACAGACTGGCCAGTGCCGCGGAGGTCGGGTGGTCGAACACGAGGGTCGCCGGCAGACGCAGTCCGGTGGCCGCGCTGAGCCGGTTGCGCAGTTCGACGGCGGTGAGCGACTCGAACCCCAGGTCCTTGAAGGCGCGTCCGGACTCGATCTCCTGCGGTGACGAGTGCCCGAGCACGCTTGCGACGTGGCCGCGCACGAGGTCGATCAGTGCCCACTCCCGCTCGGCCGCGGGAAGCCCGGCGAGCCGCTGCTTCAGGCCGCCGTCGACCGGTGCGGCCGCCGCGGCCCGGCGCACCGGCACCCGCACGAGGTCGCGCAGCAGCGGCGGGACGGTGTCCGGGTGGGCCCGCAGCTTGGCCGTGTCGAACTTCACCGGCACCAGCACCGGGTGGTCCGAGCCCAGCGCCGCGTCGAACAGCGTCAGCCCGTCCGCCGAGGCGAGCGGGATCATGCCGCCCCTGGTCATCCGCGTGACCTCGGAGTCGCCGAGGTGCTCGGTCATGGAGCTGCGCTGCTCCCACAGTGCCCACGCCAGTGAAACGGCGGGCAAGCCCTGTGCGCGGCGGTGGTGCGCGAAAGCGTCGAGGAACGCATTGGCCGCGGCGTAGTTCGCCTGCCCCGCGCTGCCGAACGTGCCGGCCGCCGAAGAGAACACCACGAACGCAGAGAGCCCGGCGTCCTTGGTCAGCTCGTGCAGGTTGACCACGGCGTCGACCTTCGGGGTGAACACCCGGTCCACCCGGCTGTCGGTCTGGGCCGTGACGACGCCGTCGTCCAGCACGCCGGCGACGTGCACGACCGCCGACAGCGGAGTGTCCAAACCGGACAGCACGCCCGCCAGATCCGCGCGGTCGCCGACGTCGCAGGCAAGGACCCGGGCGGACGCCCCGAGTTTCTCGAGTTCCCCGGCCCATTCGGCGGCCCCTTCGGCGGCCTCGCCGTGCCGGCTGAGCAGCACGAGGTTCCGCGAGCCGTGTGCCTCGACGAGGTGCCGGGTGACGAGCCGGCCCAGCGTCCCGGTGCCGCCGGTGACCAGCACCGTGCCGGTCAGGTCGACGGGCCGGTCCTGGTCCGGTGCGGTCGCGCGGGCCAGTCGTGGGCAATAGGTCTCGCCGGCGCGGATGACCAGCTGGGGCTCGCCGGTCGCCAGCACGGCCGGGAGCGCCGCCGAGGACGCCGGGTGGTCGTCGAGGTCGAGCAGGACGAACCGGCCGGGGTGCTCGGTCTGCGCGGACCGGAGCAGGCCCCACACCGTGGCCGCGGCCACGTCCTGGTCCGGGTCAGCGGTCCCGGCGGGCACCGCACCGCGGGTGCAGAGCACCAGCGTGCTCTCGGCGAGCCGGTCGTCGGCCAGCCAGGACTGGACCAGCGCCAGCGCGCGCCCGGTCACCGCGCGAGCCGCGGCGGGCAGGTCCCCGGTCTCGCCCGCCAGCGTGGCGAACACAAAGGCGGGCGGGGATTCGGCCAGCTCCGCCGGTGCGCCGTAGCGCTCGATGCGCAGGCCGGTGTCCGCGGCGAAGAGCCCGAAGTCGTCGCAGAGCAGACCGGCCGCCTGGCCGGCAGGCGCGCCGTCCGGCGCAATCGGCTTCCACTCGACGTGAAACAGCGAGTCGCGGCCGGTGTGCAGCCGGTCCCTGGTCACCGGCCGGACTGTCAGCGACTCGACGGTCAGCACCGGGGCCCCGCTCTCGTCGGTCAGCGCCACCCGGTAGGTCTCCGGTCCGGTCACCGCGACCCGCACCCGGACCGCGGCCGCTCCGGCGGCGTGCAGCGTCACGCCCTGCCACGAGAACGGCAGGTGGGCCTCGCCCGGCTGGGACGAGGTGAGCGCGACCGCGTGCGAGGCCGCGTCGAGCAGGGCCGGGTGCAGGCCGTACTGCCCGGCGTGCCCGGCCTGTTCCCCGGGCAGACGGACCTCGGCGAACACCTCGTCGCCGCGCCGCCACGCGGCGCGCAGGCCCTGAAACGCCGGCCCGTGGCCGTAGCCGCGCTCGGCGAACCCGGCGTAGAAGCCGTCCACCGGAATGGGGTCCGCGCCCGGCGGCGGCCAGGCCGCGGTGGTGTCGAAGGCGGGCTCGCCGGGGCCGGGGCTCATGACACCGGTGGCGTTGCGCACCCATTCGCCCTCGTCGCCGGTCCGGGAGTGCACCCGGAACGCCCGGCTGCCGGCCGCGCCGTCCGGCTCGACCACCACCTGGACCTGGACCCCGTCGCGCTCCGGCAGCACCAGCGGCGCCTCCAGCACCAGCTCGTCGATCCGGCCGCAGCCGGCGAGGTCGGCCGCGCGCACGGCGAGCTCGACGAACCCGGTGCCGGGCAGCAGGACCGAGTCGAAGACCCGGTGCTCGGCCAGCCAGCTGTGGTCGCGAAGAGAGATCCGGCCGGTGAGGACCAGCGCACCGTCCGGCGTCTCGACGGCCGCGCCCAGCAGCGGGTGGCCGACCGGCCGCAGCCCGGCCGACTCGAGGTCCGCGCCGTTCGATCCCGCCGGCGGGAGACGGTGGCGCTGCCGCTGGAACGGGTAGGTGGGCAGGTCGACGCGGTGCGCACCGGCGAAAGCCGGTGCCCAACCGACGTCGACGCCTCGGACGTAAGCCTCACCCAGCGACAACAGCACGCGGTCCAGGCCGCCTTCGTCGCGGCGGAGCGTGCCGACCGCCACCGCATCTTCGACTGTCTGCTCGACCGCCATCGTCAGCACCGGATGCGCACTCGCCTCCACAAACACACCAAAACCCTGCTCCGACAACGACCGGACCGCGCCCTCGAACTCCACCGTCTGCCGCAAATTCCGGAACCAATACTCAGCATCCAAACCCGAGCCGTCGACCAATTCCCCGGTCACCGTCGAAAACAACGGAACCCGCCCGGACACCGGACCAACCTCACCCAACACCTCCAGCAACTCATCACGAATCAGCTCAACCTGAACCGAATGCGACGCATAATCCACCGGAACCCGCTTCGCCCGAACACCATCCCGCTCACACGCCGCCACCAACTCATCCAACGCACCAACATCACCCGACACCACCGTCGCCCCAGCACCATTCACCGCAGCAACAGACAACCCATCGCCGATCCGCTCACGCACCTCAACCGCAGACAAAGCAACAGAAACCATCCCACCCTTACCCGCCAACGCCGTAATCGCCCTGCTGCGCAACGCAACCACCCGAGCACCATCAACAAGAGACAACGCACCACTCACACACGCAGCCGCGATCTCACCCTGCGAATGACCAACCACCACACCAGGACGAACACCGTAGGACTCCCACACCGCAGCCAACGACACCATCACCGCCCACAACACCGGCTGAACCACATCAACCCGCGCCAACGCCACCTCATCACCAAGCACATCCAACAGCCCCCAGTCCACAAAGGACGAAAGAGCCGACGCACACTCATCCAACCGAGCCGCAAAAACCGCAGACGACTCGTACAGAGCCACACCCATCCCAACCCACTGCGAACCCTGACCAGGAAAAACAAACGCAACCTTGCCGACCTCACCGGCCACGCCCTGCACCACACCCGGCGCACCGTCGGCGATCGCCTGCAGTTCCCGCGCGGCCGAGCGCTCGTCGCGGGTCACCAGGAGAGCGCGGTGCTCCAGGGCGGAGCGGGTGGTCGCGAGCGAGAAGCCGACGTCGGGCAGCCCGGCGCCCACGACGGCGGCCAGCTGCCCGGCCACCGCGCGCAGTGCGGGTTCGGTCTTGGCCGAGAACACCAGCGGCAGCGCGGAGTCCGCAGTAGACGGTTCCGGGATCTCGGCCGGGACGTGTTCCAGGATCACATGGGCGTTGGTGCCGCTGACCCCGAACGACGACACACCGGCCCGGCGCGGGCGATCCGCCTCCGGCCACGGCCGGGCCTCGGTCAGCAGGGACACCTTGCCCGCCGACCAGTCCACGTGCGAGGAGGGCTCGTCGACGTGCAGCGTCTTCGGCAGCAGGCCGTGCTGCATCGCCATGACCATCTTGATCACCCCGGCGACCCCGGAGGCGGTCTGGGCGTGGCCGATGTTGGACTTGACCGACCCCAGCCACAACGGCTGTTCCCGCCCCTGCCCGTAGGTCGCCAGCAAGGCCTGCGCCTCGATCGGATCACCCAGCGTCGTACCCGTGCCGTGCGCTTCCACGGCGTCGACCTGGTCGGCCGAGAGCCGGGCGCTGACGAGGGCCTGCCGGATGACGTCCTGCTGGGCGGTGCCGTTCGGTGCGGTCAGCCCGTTCGACGCACCGTCGGAGTTGATCGCCGAACCACGCACGACCGCCAGCACCGGGTGCCCGTGGCGGCGCGCGTCCGAGAGCCGCTCGACGAGCACGAGGCCGACGCCCTCGGCAAGGCCCATCCCGTCGGCGGCGTCGGCGAAGGCCTTGCACCGCCCGTCATGGGCGAGGCCGCGCTGCCTGCTGAACCCGGTGAACGAGGCCGGGGTGGCCATCACCGCGACCCCTCCGGCCAGCGCCCGCTCGCACTCGCCGTTGCGCACCGCCTGGACCGCCAGGTGCAGTGCGGTCAGCGACGACGAGCACGCCGTGTCGAGGGTGACCGCCGGGCCTTCCAGCCCGAGTGTGTAGGCGATTCGGCCGGACACCACGCTGGGATTGCTCGCGGTGACCACGTAGCCCTCGTAGCTGTCCGGCGCCTGCCTCAGCAGCGTGCCGTGGTCCTGGTAGTGGCAGCCGACGTAGACGCCGGTGCGGCTGCCCCGGAGCGACAGCGGGTCGATGCCCGCGCGTTCGATGGTCTCCCACGCGGTCTCCAGCAGCAGCCGCTGCTGCGGGTCGGTGGCAGCCGCTTCCCGCGGTGAGATCCCGAAGAACCCCGCGTCGAATTCGTCCACATCGGACAGGAAGCCGCCCTCGCGTACATACGTCCGGCCCGGTGTGTCGGGGTCGGGGTCGTAGAGGGCGTCGGCGTCCCAGCCGCGGTCGGCCGGGAACCCGGAGACCAGGTCGGCCTCGGCCACCAGCAGCTGCCAGAGCTGCTCCGGCGAGCGCACCCCGCCGGGGAAGCGGCAGCCCATGGCGACCACCGCGACCGGGTCGGCGGCACTGTCCTGCACCTCGGCCAGCCGGCGGCGGGTCTGCCGCAGCTCCGCGGTCACCCGCTTGAGGTAGTCCCGGAGTTTCTGTTCCTCAGCCATTTGCGTGGATCCCCTGTCAGGCACTGCCGAACTCGGCGTCGATCAGGTCGAATATCTCGTCGTCGGTGGCGATGTCGAGGCCGTCGTCGGCCGCCGGGTCCGCCGTGCCGGCGAGGTCGTTCCACTTCCACACCATCGACCGCAGCCGGCCGATGATCCTGGCGCCCGCCTCGGCCCCGGTCTCCGCGCCGAACAGCGCCGCCTCGATCCGGTCGAGCTCGTCGAGCGCGGGTGTGGTGCGCGGGACGAGCTGGGCGTGGACGTAGCGGGCCAGCGCCGCCGGACTCGGGTGGTCGTAGACCATCGTGGCGGGCAGCCGGATCCCGGTCGCCGCGGTCAGCTTGTTCCGCAGTTCGACCGCGGTCAGCGAGTCGAACCCCAGCTCCTTGAACGGGCGGCCGGGCGCCACCGCGTCCGGGGCGGTGTGCCCGAGCACGACCGTCACCTGGGCGCGGACGAGGTCGAGGACAACGCGTTCGCCGTCGGCCGCGGCGGCCACGCGCCGCACGAGATCGGACCCGGCCGTCTCGGCCACGGCGCCGGCCTGACCGGAGAGCTGGGCCTCGGGCAGATCGTCGAGCAGCGGGCGCGCCCTGGTCGAGGTGAAGACCGGCACGAACCTCGACCAGTCCACGTGGGCGACGGTCAGGGTGGTCTCGTCGTGGTCGAGTGTGTGCTGGAGCGCGGTGAAAGCGAGCTCCGGATCCATCAGCGGCAGGCCGCGAAGGCGGAGCTGATCGTTGTCGATGCCTTCGATGGTCCGGTCAGTGTCCCACGGGTTCGCCGCGGCCCATACGCCCCAGGCGATCGAGGTCGCGGTGCGCCCGCCGGCGCGGCGGCGCGCCGCGAGCGCGTCGAGGAAAGCATTTGCCGCGGCGTACGCACCGTGGTCGCCGCTGCCCCACACCCCGGCGATGGAGGAGAACAGCACAAACGCGTCCAGATCGTCGTCACGGAAGATCTCGTCGAGATGCGCCGCACCGGCGGCCTTCGCCCCTACGACGTCGGCGAAGTCGGCAAGCGTCGTTTCATCGAGGGAGCCGAGCCCGATCTGGGCGGCGGCGTGGATGACGGAGCGAATCGGCGGGCCGCTGTGCCGTATCCGCGACACGAGACTCTCCAGCGCCGCCCGGTCCGCGACGTCGCACTCGGCCGGGAACAGCTCGACACCCTGCTCGGCCAGCTCCGCGGTCAGCTCGGGCATGCCGGGCGCGGCCGGTCCGCGGCGGGACGGCAGCACGATGCGAGTGGCGCCGTTGCCCGCGAGCCACCGCACGATGTGCGTGCCCAGCACGCCGGTCCCGCCGGTGAGCAGGATGGTGTCCCGCGGCTGCCAGGTCCGTGCCGCCTTGCCCGGCCGCCCGGCCCGGGCCAGCCGGCGGACCAGCACCCCGGCCGGCCTGATCGCGAGCTGGTCCTCGGTGCCCGCGCCTGCCAGCACCGCGCACAGGCGACCGGCGACCGGCGCGTCGAAATCGGCGGGAAGGTCGACCAGGCCACCCCAGCGGCCCGCGTGCTCGAGCCCGGCGACGCGCCCTGCGCCCCAAGCCTGGGCCTGCACCGGACTGGTCAGCGCGTCGCGCGGCCCAGTGGTCACGGCGCCGCGGGTGAGAATCCACAGTGGAGCGTCGAGTGCGGCGTCGCCGAGTGCCTTGACCAGTTCGACGGTCCTGGCGAGGCCGTCGGCCAGCGCCGGGGTGGCGTCGTCCGGTCGCTCGTCGAGGGCCAGCAGGCTGACCACGCCGCTGAGTTCACCGAGTCCGCCGAGCTGCTCGGTCAGTGCGGCCCGGCCGGCGCCGACGGGCAGGACGCGGGTTTGCGCGCCATGGGCTTCGAGGCACTGGACGACCGGGTCCGCGAGATCGCAGCCGGTGCCCGCGGGGACGGCGATCAGCCACTGTCCCGCCAGCGACGGCTCGGGGAGGTCGCCGATCGTCTTCCAGGTCACCCGGTACCGGATGTCGTCGAGCGGGTCCGCGGCCGCGCGGCCGGTGGTCCGCTGAAGCCAGAACCGCTCGCGCTGGAAGGGATACGCAGGCAGGTCGACGCGGTGCGCACCGGCGAAAGCCGGTGCCCAACCGACGTCGACGCCTCGGACGTAAGCCTCACCCAGCGACAACAGCACGCGGTCCAGGCCGCCTTCGTCGCGGCGGAGCGTGCCGACCGCCACCGCATCTTCGACTGTCTGCTCGACCGCCATCGTCAGCACCGGATGCGCACTCGCCTCCACAAACACACCAAAACCCTGCTCCGACAACGACCGGACCGCGCCCTCGAACTCCACCGTCTGCCGCAAATTCCGGAACCAATACTCAGCATCCAAACCCGAGCCGTCGACCAATTCCCCGGTCACCGTCGAAAACAACGGAACCCGCCCGGACACCGGACCAACCTCACCCAACACCTCCAGCAACTCATCACGAATCAGCTCAACCTGAACCGAATGCGACGCATAATCCACCGGAACCCGCTTCGCCCGAACACCATCCCGCTCACACGCCGCCACCAACTCATCCAACGCACCAACATCACCCGACACCACCGTCGCCCCAGCACCATTCACCGCAGCAACAGACAACCCATCGCCGATCCGCTCACGCACCTCAACCGCAGACAAAGCAACAGAAACCATCCCACCCTTACCCGCCAACGCCGTAATCGCCCTGCTGCGCAACGCAACCACCCGAGCACCATCAACAAGAGACAACGCACCACTCACACACGCAGCCGCGATCTCACCCTGCGAATGACCAACCACCACACCAGGACGAACACCGTAGGACTCCCACACCGCAGCCAACGACACCATCACCGCCCACAACACCGGCTGAACCACATCAACCCGCGCCAACGCCACCTCATCACCAAGCACATCCAACAGCCCCCAGTCCACAAAGGACGAAAGAGCCGACGCACACTCATCCAACCGAGCCGCAAAAACCGCAGACGACTCGTACAGAGCCACACCCATCCCAACCCACTGCGAACCCTGACCAGGAAAAACAAACGCAACCTTGCCGACCTCACCGGCCACTCCTCGCACCAGACCGGCGACTTCCTGATCGGCGGCAAGAGCGGCGAGTCCGGCGGCGTGATCCGCTGTCACCACTGCCGCGCGGTGCTCCCACGCGGAACGTGTGGTGGCCAAGGAGAGTCCGACGTCCGCCACACCGTTGCCAAGCACCGGAACGAGCTGCCCTGCCGTCTCCCGAAGCGCAGCCTCACTCTTGGCCGAGAACACCAACGGCACAACCGGACCCGCCGGAGTCGGCGCAGGCTCCTCGACCGAAACCTGCTCCAGGATCACATGCGCATTGGTGCCACTGACCCCGAACGACGACACACCAGCCCGACGCGGACGATCCACCTCCGGCCACAGCTGAGCATCGCTCAGCAACGACACCTTCCCCGCCGACCAGTCCACATGCGACGAAGGCACATCAACATGCAACGTCCGCGGCAACAACCCGTTCCGCATCGCCATGACCATCTTGATCACACCCGCGACACCAGCCGCAGCCTGCGTATGACCCAAATTCGACTTCACCGACCCGAGCCACAACGGCCGCTCACGACCCTGCCCATACGTCGCCAACAACGCCTGCGCCTCAATCGGATCACCCAGAGTCGTACCCGTGCCGTGAGCCTCCACCGCATCGACTTCCGCGGCGGAAAGACCAGCATTAGCCAACGCAGCACCCATCACCCGACGCTGAGAAGGACCATTCGGCGCCGTCAAACCATTCGACGCACCATCCTGATTCACCGCCGAACCCCGCACCACCGCCAACACCCGGTGGCCATTACGACGCGCATCCGACAACCGCTCCAACAACAACACACCCACGCCCTCGGCCAGCCCGGTGCCGTCCGCGGCGTCCGCGAACGCCTTACAACGGCCGTCCCCGGCCAGTCCGCGCTGCCGGCTGAACTCGACGAGGAACCCCGGTGTCGACATGACCGTCACGCCGGCCGCCAGCGCCGTGGTGCAGTCCCCGTGGCGCAGCCCCTGACACGCAAGGTGCAGGGCGACCAGCGAAGCCGAGCAGGCGGTGTCGATCGTGAGGGCCGGACCCTCCAGTCCGAAGGTGTACGCGAGCCGGCCGGACGCGACCGAGGCGGCGCTGCCGATGCCGAGGTACCCGGCAACGCCGTCCGGGGTGTCCTGCAAAACCTCGGAGTAGTCGGTGCCGTTGCCGCCGACGTAGACGCCGGTCCGGCTGCCGCGCAGGGCGGCAGCGGCGATGCCGGCGCGCTCGAACGCCTCCCAGGCTGTCTCGAGCAGCAGCCGGTGCTGCGGGTCCATGGCGAGCGCCTCCCGCGGGCTGATCCCGAAGAACCCGGGGTCGAACTGGTCCGCGTCGTGCAGGAAGCCGCCGTGCTGGACGTAGCACTTGCCGGGCTTGTCCGGGTCCGGGTCGTACAGCGATGCCAGGTCCCAGCCCCGGTTGCCCGGGAAACCGGACACCGCGTCCCGGCTCTGCACCAGCAGTTCCCACAGGTCTTCCGGGGACCGCACGCCACCGGGGAACCGGCAGCCCATCCCGATGATCGCGATCGGCTCCCGGTCCCGCTGCTCGTGGGCCCGGATCCGGTCCTGCGCGTCGTCCAGCTCGGTCGTGACCCGCTTGAGGTAGTCCCGCAGCCTGCTTTCGTTCGCCGTCACAGCGTGCCCAACTTCCGGTCGATGAGGTCGAACAACTCGTCGTCGGTGGCCACTTCGATCCGGTCGGCCGCCGGGGAGGACCCGGCACAGGCCGACGCGGCGCCGCGCAGCCGGGCGGCGGCGTCGGCTCGTTCGCCGGCACTCAGCTCGACGGCCGCGAGCGCGCTTTCGAGCTGGTCGAGCAGCTCGGTCAGCCGGGCAGGCTCGTCGGCGACCAGCTCCTCGCGGAGCCGGGCGGCCAGCGCCCGTGGCGTGGGGTGGTCGAAAACCAGCGTCGCGGTCAGCCGCACCCCGGTCGCGGCCGCGAGCCGGTTGCGCAGGTCGACCCCGGTGAGCGAGTCGAACCCCAGCTCCTTGAATGCCTGCTCCGGGGCGATCGCCCGGGGGCTCGGGTGCCCGAGCACCGCCGCGGCGTGCCGCCGGACCAGGTCGAGCAGCTGGCTCTCCTGGTCCGGTCCGGCCAGCCCGGCCAGGCGCTGGGCGAAGCCGGGGTCGTCCGCCGTGGCCGCCTCCGCCCGCCGCGTCCGGCTCGGCGCCAGCCCGCGCAGCAGCAGGGGCAGGTCGTCCGCCTGCTCACGCAGCACGGTGGGGTCCAGCCGGATCGGCAGCACCACGTCCGCGCCCGACCGGCAGGCCGCGTCGAAGAGCGCGAGCCCCTCGGCCTCGGACATCGGCGTGACGCCGTCCCGGCCCATCCGCGCGAGGTCGGCCGTGCCGAGCCGGCCCGCCATCCCGCCGGTCCGTGCCCAGAGCCCCCACGCCAGCGACTGGCCGGGCAGGCCGGCGGCGCGGCGGTGCCGCATGAACGCGTCGAGGAAGGCGTTGGCCGCCGCATAACTGCCCATCCCCGGCCCGCCGAGGGTGCCCGCCGCGGAGGAGAACACCACGAAGGCGTCGAGATCGCCGGCCAGCTCATGGAGGTTGAGGACGGCGTCGGCCTTAGCGCGCAGCACCCGATCGAGACCTTCGGCGGTGAGCGAGGTGAGCAGGCCGTCCTCGAGCACGGCCGCCGTGTGCACCACGGCGTTCAGCGGCCCGGTCCGCTCGAGCAACGCCGCCAGCGAGGCGCGGTCCGCGACGTCGCAGGCCGCCATCGTCACCTGCGCGCCCATGCCGGTGAGTTCGCGGCGTAACGCGATTGCGCCTTCGGCCTCCTCGCCCCGGCGGCTGGTGAAGACCAGGCGCCGCACCCCGTGCTCGGCGACCAGGTGCCGGGCGACGAGCCCGCCGAGGCCTTCGGCGGACCCGGTCACCAGGACCGTGCCGGTGATGGGGACGGCCTCGTCGGACTGTCCGGCGCCGGCCAGCCTGGGCCGGAACACCGTGCCGGCCCGCAGCGCGACCTCGGGCTCGCCCAGTGCCGCCGCGGTGGGCAGCAGCCGGAGCGAGTCCTCGTGGCCGTCGGTGTCGATCAGCACGAACCGCCCGGGGTGCTCCCGCTGGGCGGAGCGGACCAGGCCCCACACCGCCGCCGCCGCGGGGGCGGGGGTGTCCAGCACCGAGCCGCGGGTGACGACGGCGAGTGTCCCCGGGCGGTCCGCCGCGAGCCAGTCCTGCAGCAGCCGCAGGGCCTGCCGGGCGACCTGGTGCGTGATCGTGCCCAGGTCGCCGGGTGGCTGGTCGCAGGAGGCGATGGTGATCTCCGCCGGGAACGCCGCGTCCGCCCGCGGCTCGGCGAGTTCGGTCCAGTCCAGGACGAACAGGCTGTGCTGGCGATCGAGCGCCTCGCCGGCCGAGACCGGCCGGGACACCAGCGAGTCGACCGTGGCGACCGGCGCGCCGGTGACGTCGCTGGCGACGATGGCCAGCTTGTCCACCCCCGCCGGGCTCAGCCGCAGGCGCAGTGTGGCCGCGCCCGTGGCGTGCAGGGTGAATCCGTTCCATTCGAAGGGGCGCCGGTCCTCGTCGCCGTTGACCGCGGCCATCGCCACGAGGCCGGCGTCGAGCAGCGCGGGGTGCAGCCCGAACCGTTCCGCGGCCGCCCGTTCCTCGCCCGCCAGCGCCACTTCCGCGAACACCTCGTCCCCGCGCTGCCACAGCGCGCGCACGCCGGCGGGCGCGGTGCCGACCGGCAGCCGGGCCGCGCCGGGCGGAGGCCAGTCTTCGGCCGCAGGGGCGGGCGGGCCGCCCTCGCTGAGCACACCGGTGGCGTGCCGGGTCCACCCGTCGAGGCCCGGCCGCCGGGAGCGGACCTCGATCCGCCGGGTCTCGCTTTCCGGGCCGACCACGACCTGCACCTCGACCGCGCCGTGTTCGGGCAGCTCCAGCGGTGTCTCCAGGGTGAGTTCGGCGACCCGGCCGCACCCGGCGGCGTCGCCGGCCCGCACCGCCAGTTCGAGGAACGCGGTGCCGGGCAGCACGACCGAGCCGCCGAGCACGTGCTCGGCGTACCAGTCCTGGACGCCCAGGTGGCAGGCCAGCACGACGCCACCGTCGGGCAGTTCGGCGACCACGCCGAGGCTGTCCACGTCGCCGCCCGAACCGGTGGGCCAGAACCGCTCGCCCTGGAACGGATAGGTGGGCAGGTCGACGCGGTGCGCACCGGCGAAAGCCGGTGCCCAACCGACGTCGACGCCTCGGACGTAAGCCTCACCCAGCGACAACAGCACGCGGTCCAGGCCGCCTTCGTCGCGGCGGAGCGTGCCGACCGCCACCGCATCTTCGACTGTCTGCTCGACCGCCATCGTCAGCACCGGATGCGCACTCGCCTCCACAAACACACCAAAACCCTGCTCCGACAACGACCGGACCGCGCCCTCGAACTCCACCGTCTGCCGCAAATTCCGGAACCAATACTCAGCATCCAAACCCGAGCCGTCGACCAATTCCCCGGTCACCGTCGAAAACAACGGAACCCGCCCGGACACCGGACCAACCTCACCCAACACCTCCAGCAACTCATCACGAATCAGCTCAACCTGAACCGAATGCGACGCATAATCCACCGGAACCCGCTTCGCCCGAACACCATCCCGCTCACACGCCGCCACCAACTCATCCAACGCACCAACATCACCCGACACCACCGTCGCCCCAGCACCATTCACCGCAGCAACAGACAACCCATCGCCGATCCGCTCACGCACCTCAACCGCAGACAAAGCAACAGAAACCATCCCACCCTTACCCGCCAACGCCGTAATCGCCCTGCTGCGCAACGCAACCACCCGAGCACCATCAACAAGAGACAACGCACCACTCACACACGCAGCCGCGATCTCACCCTGCGAATGACCAACCACCACACCAGGACGAACACCGTAGGACTCCCACACCGCAGCCAACGACACCATCACCGCCCACAACACCGGCTGAACCACATCAACCCGCGCCAACGCCACCTCATCACCAAGCACATCCAACAGCCCCCAGTCCACAAAGGACGAAAGAGCCGACGCACACTCATCCAACCGAGCCGCAAAAACCGCAGACGACTCGTACAGAGCCACACCCATCCCAACCCACTGCGAACCCTGACCAGGAAAAACAAACGCAACCTTGCCCCGCGCGCCCGCAACGCCGCGCACCACACCCGGAGCCTCCTGCCCCGATGCCAGCGCACTGAGCCCGCCGGCCGGACCGTCGGCCACGACCACCGCGCGGTGGTCCCACTCCGAACGGGTCGAGACGAGCGAGAAGCCGACGTCCGCCAAGCCGTTGCCGAGCACCGGAACAAGCCGCCCCGCCATCTCCCGAAGCGCAGCCTCACTCTTCGCCGAGAACACCAACGGCACCGAAGAATCCATAGTAGACACTTCTGGGATATCCGCCGAAACCTGTTCCAGGATCACATGCGCATTGGTGCCACTGACCCCGAACGACGACACACCAGCCCGACGCGGACGATCCACCTCCGGCCACAGCTGAGCATCGCTCAGCAACGACACCTTCCCCGCCGACCAGTCCACATGCGACGAAGGCACATCAACATGCAACGTCCGCGGCAACAACCCGTTCCGCATCGCCATGACCATCTTGATCACACCCGCGACACCAGCCGCAGCCTGCGTATGACCCAAATTCGACTTCACCGACCCGAGCCACAACGGCCGCTCACGACCCTGCCCATACGTCGCCAACAACGCCTGCGCCTCAATCGGATCACCCAGAGTCGTACCCGTGCCGTGAGCCTCCACCGCATCGACTTCCGCGGCGGAAAGACCAGCATTAGCCAACGCAGCACCCATCACCCGACGCTGAGAAGGACCATTCGGCGCCGTCAAACCATTCGACGCACCATCCTGATTCACCGCCGAACCCCGCACCACCGCCAACACCCGGTGGCCATTACGACGCGCATCCGACAACCGCTCCAACAACAACACACCCACGCCCTCGCCCCAGCCGGTGCCGTCCGCGGCGTCCGCGAACGCCTTACAACGGCCGTCCCCGGCCAGTCCGCGCTGCCGGCTGAACTCGACGAACGTGCGGGGGGTCGCCATCACCGTCGCACCCCCCGCCAGTGCGAGGGAGCACTCCCGTTGGCGCAGCGCCTGTCCGGCCAGGTGCAGGGCGACCAGTGAGGACGAGCAAGCGGTGTCGACGCTGAGCGCCGGGCCCTCCAGGCCGAGGCTGTAGGCGACCCGGCCGGAGAACACGCTCGCCGCGTTGCCGGTGCCGGCGTACCCCTCGACCTCCTGCGCGACCCCGTCCAGCAACGCCGGGTAGTCCTGGCCGTTGGTGCCCGCGAAGACGCCGGTCCGGCTGCCGCGCAGCGACCGCGGGTCGATCCCGGCCCGCTCGATCGCCTCCCACGCGGTGGTCAGCAACAGCCGTTGCTGGGGGTCCATGGCGAGCGCCTCGCGGGGCGAGATCTCGAAGAACGCGGCGTCGAAACCCGCCACATCGTCGAGGAAGCCGCCCTCCCGGACGTAGGAGGTGCCCGGGCGGCCCGGGTCGGGGTGCTGCAGCGCGCCGGTGTCCCAGCCGCGGTCCGCCGGGAACCCGGCGACGGCGTCCACCTCACCGGCGAGCAACCGCCACAGGTCCTCCGGGGACCGCACGCCGCCGGGGAACCGGCAGCTCATCCCGATGATCGCGATCGGCTCCCTGTCGGCGGCCTGTGCCGCGCGCAGGCGCTCCTTCGCCGACTGCAGCTCGGCGGTGACCCGCCGGAGGTACTCGAGCAGCTTCGGGTCTTCCATCAGTCCGACACCCCGAGTTCGTTGTCGATGAGTTCCAGCAGTTCGTCCCGTCCGGCGCCCCACACGCCGCTCGCGGCCGGCGGCGCCCCCGACCACCTGGCCAGCAGGCCGTTGAGGCGGGTGGCCACCCCCGCGCGGACTTCGTCGCCCGCGGCGGCCATCGCGGCCTCCAGCCGGTCCAGCTCGGCGAACGGGTCGGGCGGCCCGCCGTCCTCGTCCGGCAGCAGCGTGACCCGCAGGTGGTCGGCGAGCGCCTCCGCCGTCGGGTGGTCGAAGACGAGCGTGGCCGGGAGCCGCAGCCCGGTCGCGGTGGCCAGCCGGTTGCGCAGCTCGACCCCGGTGAGCGAGTCGAAGCCGAGGTCCTTGAACGCCCGCTCGGCCCGCACCGAGTCCGGCGAGTGGCCGAGCACGGTGGCCGCGCTCTCGGTAACGAACCGCACGAGGATGGCCGACCGGTCCGTGGCCGGGGCCGCGGTGAGCCGGTTCAGCAGCGACTCGGCCTGGCCGTCGCCGTGCGCCGCCCGCACGTGCGGCAGGTCCACCAGCAGCCGGTTCGGGCGAGGCAGGCCGCCGGCGAGCCGCGCCCAGTCGATGTCGGCGATGACGGCGAACGGGTCGTCCTGCCCGACGGCGCGCCACAACGCCGCGAGGGCCCGGTCCGGATGCATCGGGGACACGCCGTCGCGCCGCAGCCGCTCGGCCGCGGTGGCGTCGGCCGCCATGCCCGCCCCGGCCCACGCCCCCCACGCGACGGTGGTCGCCGGCAGTCCCAGCCCGCGCCGGTACTGGGCGAACGCGTCCAGGAAGGCGTTCGCGGCGGCGTAGTTGCCCTGCCCGGCGTTGCCCAGCGTGCCCGCGGCCGAAGAGAACAGCACGAACGCGGACAGGTCGAACCGGCGGGTCAGCTCGTGCAGGTCGGCCGTCGCGGCGACCTTGGGAGCGAGCACCTCGTCGAACCGGGCCGGGGACAGCGTGTCGACGACGCCGTCGCCGAGCACCCCAGCCGTGTGCACGACCGCGTCGAGATCCGGCAGCCGTTCGACGAGCGCGGCCAGCGAGCCGTGATCGGTGATGTCGCAGGCGGCGACGGTGACCCGGACGCCGAGGCCGGTGAGTTCGGCGGTCAGCTCCGCCGCGCCGGGCGCGTCCGGGCCCTGCCTGCTGGTCAGGACGAGGCGCTCGGCCCCATGGGCGGCCAGTGACCTGGCGACCTGGGCGCCGAGCGCACCCGTGCCGCCGGTGACCAGGACCGTGCCCCGCGGCCGCCAGCTCTCGCCGGCCGGGGAGGTGCCGGGGACGAGCCGTTTGGCCAGCACCGCCGACCGGATCGCGACTTGGTCCTCCTCGCCGCCGGCGACGACGGCGCGCACCCGGTCCCAGGTCCGCTCGTCCGGCTGCTCCGGCAAGTCGATCAGGCCGCCCCAGAGCTGGGGGTGCTCCAGCGCGAGCACGCTGCCGAGCCCCCAGACCGCCGCCTGGCCCGGGTGCGGCGCCGGCGAGCCCGCCGCGGTCGCCCCGCTCGTGACGCACCACAGCGGGGCCTCGGTCCCGGTCGCGCTCAGCGCTTGGACCAGTGCGGTGGTGAGGGCGAGCCCGGTGGACAGTGCCCGGTGGCCCGGCAGGGTCTCCCCCGCCAGTGCGAGCAGCGAGACCACGCCGTCGAGGCCGGTCCCGGCCGCCGCCGCAAGCTTGGCGGCGGCCGATTCGCGGTCGGCGTCCGCGGCGGTGAGCACCACCTCGGTGAGCCGGGTGCCGCCGAGTGTGCGCCGCAGTCCCGCCACGGCGGGGTCTCCGGTGTGCCCGTCCGGCACGACCAGCAGCCACGCCCCGGTCAGGTCGCGGTCGACCGGTTCGGCCAGCGGCTTCCAGGCCACGCGATGGGTCCATTCGTCGGCGCCCGCCCGGGCGGGCGTCCCGGCCGTGAGCCAGAAGTGCTTACGCTGAAAGGCATATGTGGGCAGGTCGACCCGGTGGGCGCCGGTGCCGTCGAAGAGCCGGTCCCACGCGACGGGGACGCCGCGCACGTGCAGCCGGCCCAGCGCGGCCAGCAGTGTCTCGACCTCGGGACGGCCGGCCCGCGACACGGTGATCACGTCCGCCTCCGTCGCGACGCCGCCCAGGACGCCGCCGGGGCCGATCTCGACGAACACCGTCACGCCGTCCGCTTCCGCCGCCGCGATCCCGTCGCCGAATCGGACCGCCTCGCGGACGTGGCGCAGCCAGTACTCGGCGGTGCACACCTCGTCCGTCGCCACGCGGCCGGTCAGGTTCGACACGAGCACCTTGCCGGGTGCGTGGAATTCGACCTGTTCGAGCACCGCGCGGAAGTCGTCGAGCATCGGCTCCATCAACCGGGAGTGGAACGCGTGGCTCACCCGCAGCCGTTTGGTTTTGCGGCCCGCCGCCTCGAGCGTCGCGGCGACCGCGAGCACCTCCTCCTCGTCGCCGGAGACGACCACCGAGTCGGGGCCGTTCACCGCGGCGATGTCGACCGCGCCGGTAAGCAGCGGCAGGACCTCGTCCTCCGCCGCCTGCACGGCGACCATCGCGCCGCCTTCCGGCAGCGCCTGCATCAACCGGCCGCGCGCGCCCACGACCAGGCAGGCGTCCGCCAGCGACCACACCCCGGCGACGTGCGCCGCGGCCAGCTCGCCGATCGAGTGCCCGGCCACCACGTCGGCCGTGACGCCCCAGGACTCCAGCAGCCGGTGGAGGGCGACCTCGAAGGCGAACAACCCTGGCTGGGTGAACTCGGTCCGGTGCAGCCGGTCGTCGGTGAAAACCAGCTCCCGCAACGCTTCGAAGTGCGCGCACACCTCGTCGAACGCGGCGGCGAACACCGGGAACCGGGCCGCGAGTTCGCGTCCCATGCCGACGCGCTGGGAGCCCTGACCGGCGAACAGGAACCCGATCCGGTGCTCGGCGCCGGTCACGGTGCCGGCGACGACGGCCGGGTGCTGCTGCTCGCGCCCGATCGCCTGCAGCGCCTCCTGCGCCGGCTCCGCCGAATCCGCGACGACGACCGCCCGGTGCTCCAGCGACGCCCTGGTCATCGCCGCGGAGAAGGCCACGTCGGTCAGGGCGGATCCGGGCTGCGCGGCGAGGTGGGCACGGAGCCGGTCAGCCTGCTCGCGCAACGCGGCCGGGTCCGAGCCGGACACCAGCAGCGGGAGCGCGCCCGTGTCCGGCGTGGGCTCCGGCTCGGCGGTCTCGACCGCTTCGATGATCGCGTGCGCGTTCGTCCCGCTCACCCCGAAAGAGGAGACACCCGCCCGGCGCGGCCGGCCGGTCTCCGGCCAGTCCTCGGCGGCGGTCAGCAGCCGGACGTCACCGCGGGACCAGTCCACGTGCGGGGTCGGCTCGTCCGCGTGCAGGGTCCGGGGCAGGACGCCGTGCCGCATCGCCTGCACCATCTTGATCACGCCGCCGATGCCGGACGCCGACTGGGTGTGCCCGATGTTGGACTTGAGCGAGCCGAGCCACAGTGGACGGTCGCGGTCCTTGCCGTAGGTGGCGATGATCGCCTCGGCCTCGATCGGGTCGCCCAACGTGGTGCCGGTGCCGTGGGCCTCGACCGCGTCGACGTCGGTGGCGGACACCCCGGCGGCGGCCAGCGCCTGGCGGATCACCCGCTGCTGGGACCCGCCGTTCGGCGCGGTCAGCCCGTTCGACGCGCCGTCCTGGTTGATCGCCGAACCGCGCAGCACCGCCAGCACCGGATGCCCGTTGCGGCGCGCGTCGGACAACCGCTCCAGCAGCACCATGCCCGCGCCCTCGGCCCAGCTCGTGCCGTCGCTGCCGGCGCCGAACGACTTGCTGCGCCCGTCCGGCGCCAGGCCGCGCTGCCTGCTGAACTCGACGAACACCCCCGGCGTGGCCATCACGGCCGCCCCGCCGGCCAGCGCCAGCGAACACTCGCCCTGCCGCAACGACTGAGCGGCGAGGTGCAGCGCCACCAGCGACGAAGAGCAGGCGGTGTCGATCGTGACCGCAGGCCCCTCCAGGCCGAAGGTGTAGGCGATCCGGCCGGAGGCGACGGCCGACAGGTTGCCGGTCATCAGGTAGCCCTCGACCCCGTCGGCCGCCTCGTGCATCCGCGGGCCGTAGTCCTGGCCGACGGCGCCCACGAACACGCCGGATCGGCTGCCCCGCACCGTGCCGGGATCGATCCCCGCCCGTTCCAGTGCCTCCCACGCGGTCTCCATGAGCAGCCGCTGCTGGGGATCCATGGCGAGCGCTTCCCGGGGCGAGATGCCGAAGAAGTCCGGGTCGAACTCGGCCGCGTCGTGCAGGAAGCCGCCGTGCCGGACGTAGGACTTGCCCGGCCGGTCCGGGTCGGGGTCGTACAGCCCGGACAGGTCCCAGCCGCGGTCGACGGGGAATTCCGAGATGGCGTCGCGGCCGTCGGACACCAGCTGCCACAGGTCCTCCGGCGACCGCACGCCGCCCGGGTAGCGGCAGCTCATCGCGACCAGCGCGACCGGCTCGTCGGTGGCGCCGGCCGTGGTGACCGCCTGGTCCGCCGCGCCGCCCGCCAGTTCGGCTGCGAGGAACGCCGCCATCGCGGCCGGGGTGGGATGGTCGAAGACCGCCGACGTGGGCAGCCGGAGGCCGGCGGCGGCGCCGAGCCGGTTGCGCAGTTCCAGTGCCATCAAGGAGTCGAAGCCCGCGTCGGCGAAGGCCCGTGTGGACCGGACCGAATCCGGCCCGGCGTGCCCGAGAATCGCGGCGGCCTCGGTGCGGACCACGTGCAGCAGCCGGCGTTCCCGTTCGACGGCCGGGGCCCCGGCCAGCTGCCGGGCGATCGGCGTGAGCGCGGCCTCGGGCCGGCGCGCCTGCGGGACGACCGTGGGGGTGGCGGACGAGGTCTCCAGCCAGAACCGCTCGTGCTGGAACGGATAGGTGGGCAGCTCCACCCGGCGGCCGCCGTCGAACGTGTCCGCCCAGTCGATGTCGACACCCTGCACATGCGCTTCGGCCAGTGACAGCAACAGCCGATCCAGGCCACCCTCGTCACGGCGGAGCGTGCCGACCGCGACAGCGTCCTCGGCCGTCTGCTGAATGCTCATCGTCAGCACCGGATGCGCACTCGCCTCGACAAACACACCAAAACCCTGCTCCGACAACGACCGGACCGCGCCCTCGAACTCCACCGTCTGCCGCAAATTCCGGAACCAATACTCAGCATCCAAACCCGAGCCGTCGACCAATTCCCCGGTCACCGTCGAAAACAACGGAACCCGCCCGGACACCGGACCAACCTCACCCAACACCTCCAGCAACTCATCACGAATCAGCTCAACCTGAACCGAATGCGACGCATAATCCACCGGAACCCGCTTCGCCCGAACACCATCCCGCTCACACGCCGCCACCAACTCATCCAACGCACCAACATCACCCGACACCACCGTCGCCCCAGCACCATTCACCGCAGCAACAGACAACCCATCGCCGATCCGCTCACGCACCTCAACCGCAGACAAAGCAACAGAAACCATCCCACCCTTACCCGCCAACGCCGTAATCGCCCTGCTGCGCAACGCAACCACCCGAGCACCATCAACAAGAGACAACGCACCACTCACACACGCAGCCGCGATCTCACCCTGCGAATGACCAACCACCACACCAGGACGAACACCGTAGGACTCCCACACCGCAGCCAACGACACCATCACCGCCCACAACACCGGCTGAACCACATCAACCCGCGCCAACGCCACCTCATCACCAAGCACATCCAACAGCCCCCAGTCCACAAAGGACGAAAGAGCCGACGCACACTCATCCAACCGAGCCGCAAAAACCGCAGACGACTCGTACAGAGCCACACCCATCCCAACCCACTGCGAACCCTGACCAGGAAAAACAAACGCAACCTTGCCGACCTCACCGGCCACGCCCTGCACCACACCCGGCGCACCCTCACCGTCGGCCAGCGCGCGTACCCCGGCGAGGAACCCGTCCCGGTCGCCCGCCGCGACGGCGGCCCGGTACTCGAAGTCCGGCCGGCCGGTGACCAGGGACCAGCCGACGTCCAGCACCCGCTCACTGGTGACCGACGAGCCGAGCCGGGCCGCCTGATCCCGGAGCGCGGCCTCGGTCTTGGCGGAGAGCAGCCACGGGACCATCGCCTCGCCGGCCGGGGGCTCGGCCGCTTCGGCGGGTGCCTGCTCGATGATGGCGTGCGCGTTGGTGCCGCTGACCCCGAATGCCGACACCCCCGCGCGGCGGGCCCGGCCGGTCTCCGGCCACGGGCGCGCCTCGTTCAGCAGCGAAACCTTCCCCGCCGACCAGTCCACATGCGACGAAGGCTCGTCGACGTGCAGCGTCTTCGGCAGGATGCCGTGGCGCAGCGCCAGCACCGTCTTGATGACGCCGGCCACGCCGGCCGCCGCCTGCGGGTGGGCGATGTTGGACTTCAGCGAGCCGAGCCACAGCGGCCGCTCGCGATCCTGGCCGTAGGTGGCCAGCAGCGCCTGCGCCTCGATCGGGTCGCCCAGTGTGGTGCCGGTGCCGTGCGCCTCCACCGCATCGACGTCCACTGTAGACAGACCTGCGTTCGCCAGCGCGTCCCGGATCACCCGCTGCTGGGACGGCCCGCTCGGCGCGGTCAGCCCGTTGGACGCGCCGTCGGAGTTGATCGCCGAACCGCGCAGCACCGCCAGCACCGGGTGTCCGTGACGGCGCGCCTCGGACAGCCGCTCCAGCAGCACCATGCCCGCGCCCTCGCCCCACGACGTTCCGTCGGCCGTCGCGGCGAAGGACTTGCACCGGCCATCGGGGGCGAGCCCGCGCTGCCTGCTGAACTCGATGAACATGCCAGGCGCGGCCATCACCGTCGTGCCGCCGGCCAGCGCCAGCGTGCAGTCGCCCTGCCGCAGTGCTTGCGCGGCCAGGTGGATGCTGACCAGCGAGGAGGAACAGGCGGTGTCGACCGTGACCGCGGGGCCTTCCAGGCCGAGGCTGTAGGCGACCCGGCCGGAGACGACGCTGGACGATTTGCCGGTGACGAGGAAGCCCTCCAGGCCCTCGGGCGCCTCGTGCAGGCGGGAGCCGTAGTCCTGGTACACCATCCCGGCGAAGACCCCGGTCCGGCTGCCGCGCAACGACACCGGGTCGATCCCGGACCGCTCGATCGTCTCCCAGGACGTCTCCAGCAACTGCCGCTGCTGCGGGTCGATGGTCAGCGCCTCGCGCGGGGAGATCCCGAAGAACTCGGCGTCGAAACCGGCCGCGTCGTAGAGGAAGCCGCCTTCGCGGACGTAGGACTTGCCCTGCCGGTCCGGGTCCGGGTCGTACAACCCGGCCACGTCCCAGCCGCGGTCGCCCGGCAGGTCGCCGACGGCGTCGCGTTCGGCGACCAGCAGCTCCCACAGCTCGTCGGGGGTGGTGACGCCGCCGGGGAACCGGCAACCCATCCCGATGATCGCGATCGGCTCGTCGACGGCCCCTCGGCTGACCGCGACCGGCGCGGCGGCCGGCTCGGCGCCCACGAGCTCACCGCGGAGGTAGCCGGCCAGCGCGGCGACCGTCGGGTGGTCGAACAGCACGGTTGCCGGCAGGCGCAGCCCGGTGGCGGCGGCCAGCCGGTTGCGCAGCTCGACCACGGTCAGGGAATCGAAGCCGATCTCGCGGAACGCGCGGGTGGTCTCGACGGACCCGGAGTCCTGGTGCCGCAGCGTCGCCGCCGCGTGCGCGCGGACCAGGTCGACCAGTACCCGGAGCTGCTCCGCCTCGCCGAGCCCGTCCAGCTGTCCCGGCAGCCCCGCCTCCGGCCGCGCGCTCAGCTGTGCGGCCACCTCCGGCAGGTCGGCGATCAGCGAGCTCGGCCTGGCCGCGGTGAAAGCGGGCGTGAAGCGGTCCCAGCGCACGTCGGCGATGACCACGCAGTCGTCGCCGCGGCTCAACGCGTCCTGCAGCCCGGCGATCGCGTGCTCGGGCGCCATGCCGGGGAGACCGCGGCCGCTCATCCGGTCCTCGACGGAGCCGTCCACCATGCCGCCGCCGGCCCAGATGCCCCAAGCCACCGACAGCGCGGGCAGGCCGAGGCCGCGGCGATGCCGGGCGAGGGCGTCGAGGTAGGCGTTGGCCGCCGCGTACGCGGCCTGGCCGCCGTTGCCCAGTACTCCGATGACGGACGAAAACAGCACGAACGCGTCGAGGTCGAGGGGCGCGGTGAGGTCGTGCAGGTTCTCGGCCGCGGTGACCTTCGGCCGGGCGACCCCGGCGAGCTGCTCCGGGGTCAGCGTCTCGAGGATGCCGTCGTCGAGCACGCCCGCGGTGTGCACGACCGCGTTCGGGGTGACCGTGTCCAGCAGCGCGGCGAGCGCGTCCCGGTCGGCCGCGTCGCACGCGGCCAGGGTCACCCGCACGCCGAGCGCGGTCAGTTCGTCGCGCAGCTCCGCTGCGCCGGGCGCGTCCGGTCCCCGCCGGCCCGCCAGCACGAGGTGCTCGGCGCCGGAAGCGGCCAGCCAACGCGCCACGTGGCCGCCCAGCGCGCCAGTGCCGCCGGTGACGAGCACCGTGCCGCGCGGGACCCAGGGTCGGGCCGCGGCCGGTGTCGTGGCGTGCGCGAACCGCCTGGCGAACACCCCGGAGGAACGCACTGCGACCTGGTCTTCGCGCCGCCAGGCCAGCACCGAGCGCACCCGCCGCCAAAGCCGGTCGTCGGCGTGCGCCGGCAGGTCGATCAAACCACCCCAGCGTTCCGGGTGCTCCTGGGCGACGACCTGGCCGAGCCCCCACAACCGGGCCTGGGCCGGCGTGGTCACCGCATCGTCGGGGCCGGTGGACACCGCGCCGGTCGTGACGCACCAGAGCGGCGCGGCGACGCCGCTGTCGCCGAGTGCCTGGACCAGTGCCACGGTGTCGGCCAGGTCTTCGAGCACGGACAGCACACCGGCCACCTCGCGTCCGGCGAGCTGCCTGGCCAGCCGTTCCCGGCCTGTGCCGGGCGCCACGACCATGACCTCGGCGGCGTCGAGTGGCGGGGTGGGGTGCCCGGGCGGCGCCACGACCAGCCAGGGGCCGGGCAGTGCCGCGGCCGCGGGCTCGGTGACCGGCTTCCAGGTCACCACGTAGCGCCACGCGTCGGTCGTGGACCTCGTGGACCGGCCGCGAGCGCGGCGGCGCCAGGCCGCGAGTACGGGCAGCGCGGCCGCGAGCTCGTCTCGGTCCTCGTGCCGGACCGCGGCGGCCAGCGCGTCGAGGTCCGCGTTGTCGACCGCGTCCCACAGCTCGTTGTCGGCGGTGGCCGGGGCGGGCGCCTCGAGCCAGTACCGCTCGTGCTGGAAGGGGTAGGTGGGCAGCTCGACGCGGTTGCCGGACTGCACCGCGGTCCAGTCCACCGCGACCCCGGTGACGTGTGCTTCGGCCATCGAGGTCAGCAGCCGCCGCCGTCCGCCGTCCTCGCGGCGCAGCGAGCCGATCACCACCGCGGGCGCGCCGTGGTCGCCGACCGTCTCCTGCACCCCGACGGTGAGCACCGGGTGCGGGCTGGACTCGATGAACGCGTCGTGCCCGTCGTCCAGCAGCGCGCGGACCGTCTCCTCGAAGCGAACGGTGTGCCGCAGGTTCCGGAACCAGTACCCGGTGTCCAGTTCCGCGGCATCGATCCGGGCGGCGGTCACGGTGGAGTAGAAGGGAATCTCGCCGGGGCGCGGCGTGATGCCTGCCAGCGCGGTGGCGAGCGTGTCGTGGATGGCGTCGACCTGCGGCGAATGGGACGCGTAGTCCACCGGAATCTGCTTGGCCTGCACGCCTTCGCGCGTGCACTCGGCGAGCAGCGCGGACAGCGCTTCCTGCTCGCCGGCGACCACGGTGGAGGCCGGGCCGTTGACCGTCGCGACGCAGATGCGGTCCTCCCGGCCCGCGATCCGGGCGCGCACCTCGTCGGCCGGGAGCGGGACGGAGACCATGCCGCCCTTGCCCGCCAGCGCGGACAGCGCCTGGCTGCGCAGGGTCACGATCTTGGCCGCGTCGGCCAGGCTCAGCGCCCCCGCCACGTGCGCGGCCGCGATCTCGCCCTGCGAGTGCCCGACCACGGCGGCCGGGCGGATGCCCAGCGAGCGCCACAGCTCGGCGAGCGACACCATGATCGCGAACAGCGCGGGCTGCACGACATCGACCCGCTCGAGTGCCTCGGCGCTGTGCAGCACCTCGGTGAGCCGCCAGTCCACGTACGGCGCGAACGCCGCCTCACAGTCCGCGAGCTTGCCCGCGAACACCGGCGAGGCCGCCATCAGCTCGACGCCCATGCCGCGCCACTGCGAACCCTGGCCGGGGAAGACGAACACCGGCTTGTCGCGACGGCCTGCGATGCCTTCGACGGCCGGGCCGCCGGGCTCACCGGCGGCCAGCGCGCGCAGTCCCGCTTCGAGTTCGTCGCGGTCGCCGACGACCACCGCGCGCGTGTCGAACGCCGGCCGGGCCGCCAGCGACACCGCGACGTCCGCCGGGTGCGCGCCGGTCGCGCCGAGCAGCCGCGTGGCTTGGTCGCGAAGAGCCTGGCCGGTGCGCGCGGAGATCGGCCACGCCAGCAGGCCGCCCGTCCGCGGCATCGGCTCCGGGGGCTCCGGAGCGGCTTCGAGGATGAGGTGGGCGTTGGTGCCGCTGATGCCGAACGACGAAACCCCGGCCCGGCGGCTCCGGCCGGCGTCGGCCCAGTCGCGGTTCTCGGTGAGCAGCGACACCGCGCCCGCCGACCAGTCCACGTGCGGCGACGGCTCGTCCACGTGCAGGGTTTTCGGCAGTGTGCCGGCCCGCAGCGCCAGCACCATCTTGATCACCCCGCCGACGCCGGCGGCCGCCTGCGCGTGGCCGATGTTGGATTTCAGCGAGCCGAGCCACAGCGGCCGCTCGCGGTCCTGGCCGTAGGTGGCCAGCAGCGCCTGTGCCTCGATCGGGTCACCGAGCGCGGTTCCCGTGCCGTGCGCTTCGACGGCGTCGACGTCGGCGGCGGTGAGGCCCGAACGCGCGAGTGCCTGGCGGATCACCTGTTCCTGCGCGGGTCCGTTCGGCGCGGTCAGCCCGTTGCTCGTGCCGTCCTGGTTGACCGCGGAGCCGCGGACGAGCGCCAGCACCGGGTGGCCGTTGCGCCGCGCGTCCGACAGCCGCTCCAGCACGACCATGCCGGCGCCCTCCGACCAGGCGGTGCCGTCCGCCGCGGCGGCGAACGCCTTGCAGCGCCCGTCCGCGGCCAGCCCGCGCTGCCGGCTGAACTCGACGAACATGCCCGGGGTCGCGAGCACCGCCGCGCCGCCGGTGACCGCGAGGGAGCATTCGCCGTCGCGCAGGGCCTTGGCCGCCAGGTGCAGGGCGACCAGGGAGGAGGAGCACGCTGTGTCGACGGTCACCGCCGGACCGGAAAGCCCCAGAGTGTAGGAAATCCGGCCCGAGGCGACGCTGACCGTGCTGCCCGTCAGCGAGTAGCCCTCGTACCCTTCGAGACCCTCGTGCAGGCGGGGGCCGTAGTCCTGGGCCATCGCGCCGACGAAGACCCCGGTGTCGCTGCCACGCAGGGCGCGCGGGTCGATACCCGCCCGTTCCAGTGCTTCCCATGAGGTCTCCAACAGCAGCCGCTGCTGCGGGTCCATCGCGGTGGCTTCGCGCGGGCTGATCCCGAAGAAAACCGGGTCGAAGTCACCGGCGTCGTAAAGGAAACCGCCTTCGCGCGTATAGGTTGCGCCGCTGCGCTCCGGATCCGGGTCGTACAGGCCGTCGAGGTCCCAGCCGCGGTCGGCGGGGAAGCCGCCGATCGCGTCCCGGCCGTCGAGCACGAGCTGCCACAGCTCGTCCGGAGTGCTCACCCCGCCGGGGAACCGGCAGCCCATGCCCACGATCGCGATCGGCTCGTCCACGGACCGGCGGACCACCGTGGTCGCGGCGCGCGAGGTCTGGGTGAGTTCGGCCCGCAGGTGGCCGGCCAGCGCGGCCGGCGTCGGGTAGTTGAACAGCAGCGCCGCGGGCAGCGGCAGCCCGGTCGTGGCGGCCAGCGCGTCCCGGAGTTCGACCGCGGTCAGCGAATCGAAGCCGAGGTCCTTGAACGGCAGCGCGGTGTCGACGGTGTCCGTCGCGGCGTGGCCGAGTACCGCGGCGGCGTGGGTGCGGACCTGGTCGAGCAGCAACCGGTCCTGTTCGGGTTCGGACAGCCCGGCCAGCTGCCGCCGCAGCGGCGAGCCGTCCTCGGCGGGCTGTGGCAGCGGCGAGCCGTCCTCGGCGGGCTGTGGCAGCAGCGCGCTGTCCTCGGCGGGCCGGGGAGCGGTCGTGACCGGGCTGTCGAGCCAGTACCGCTGCCGTTGGAAAGCGTAGGTCGGCAGGGCCACCCGCCGGGCGCCGCTGCCGTCGAACAGTTTCGCCCAGTCGACGGTGACGCCGCGAACAAACAGCCCGGCGACCGCGGTGACGAGCGTCCGAACCTCCGGCCGGTCCGCACGCAGACCGGGGTGAATCGCGACGTCGGCGCCGGCGAGGCACTCGCGTGCCATCGAGCTCAGTGCGCTGTCGGGCCCGATCTCCAGGAATGTCCCCACACCCCGAGCCCGCGCTGCCGCCACCCCATCAGCAAACCGCACCGGCTCACGCACATGCCGAACCCAATAATCCGGAGAACACAACTCCCCACCAGCCACCACACCCGACACATTCGACACCACCACCTTCGACGGTGAATGAAACTCCACCCCCGCCAAAACCTCACGGAACTCCGCCAGCATCGGCTCCATCAACACCGAATGAAACGCATGACTCACCCGCAACCGCTTCACCTTACGGCCACGCCCCGCAAAAACCTCCCCCACCGCCACAACCTCGTCCGCCACACCCGACACCACCACCGACGAAGGACCATTCACCGCCGCAACACCCACACCAGCAGACAACAACGGAACAACTTCCGCCTCCGCCGCCTGCACCGCCACCATCGCACCACTTTCCGGCAGCCCCTGCATCAACCGACCACGAGCCGCCACCACCCGACACGCATCCGGCAACGACCACACCCCAGCCACATACGCCGCCACCAACTCACCAATCGAATGCCCCACCACCACATCCGGCACAACACCCCACGACTCCAGCAACCGATACAACGCCACCTCAAACGCGAACAACCCCGGCTGCGTGAACTCCGTCCGATGCAACCGATCATCCGCAAAAATCACCTCCCGCAACCCACCAAACTCCGCACACACCTCATCAAACACAGCCGCAAAAACCGGAAAACGCGCCCACAACTCACCCCCCATACCCACCCGCTGCGAACCCTGACCCGAAAACAAAAAACCCACCCGGCCATCGGGAACGACCCGGCCGCGCACCACCTGCGCGGCGGGCGTCCCGGCCAGTACCGCCGCCAGTCCACTGTCCAATTCGGACAGATTCGTGCCGAGCACGACGGCGCGGTGGCTGTGCGCCGAGCGCGTGGTGGCCAAGGACAGGCCCACGTCCGCCGGGTCAAGCGTCCCGACGTGCTCCCGCAACCGCCCGGCCTGGGCACTGAGTCCCGCGTCCCCGACCCCGGAGACCAGCCAGGGCACGATGTCCATCCCGGTCCTCGGCTCGTCGGGGCGCTCGGGCAGCGAGACGTCGGACAGCACGACGTGGCAGTTCGTGCCGCCCATGCCGAACGACGAGACCCCCGCCACCAGCGGCGCGTCGGGCCGGGGCCAGGCGGACAAGGACCGGTGCACGGCCAGGTTCAGCCGGTTGAGCGGGATCGCGGGGTTCGGCGTCTCGAAGTTCAGGCTGGCCGGCAGTTCCCGGTGCCGGATGCTCAGCGCGGTCTTCACCAGCCCGGTGATGCCCGCGCCCGCCTCCAGGTGGCCCACGTTCGTCTTCACCGAGCCGACGAGCAGCGGTGCTCCGGCCGGGCGGTGCCGGCCCAGCGCCGCGCCGAGTGCCGAGGCCTCGATCGGGTCGCCGAGCCGGGTGCCGGTTCCGTGCAGCTCGACGTATTGGACCTCGCCCGGGCGCACGCCGGCGCGCTCGCAGGCGAGCCGGACGGCGTCCTCCTGGGCGGAGGCGTCCGGCACGGTGAGACCGGGGGTGGCGCCGTCGTTGTTGACCGCGCTCCCCCGGATGACGCAGTGGACCTGGTCGCCGTCGGCGATCGCGGCGGACAGCGGCTTGAGCACGACGACGGCGCCGCCCTCGCCGCGGACGTAACCGTTGGCCCGGGCGTCGAAGGTGAAGCACCGGCCGTCCGGGGACAGCGCGCCGAACTTCTCGGCACCGATCGTGCTCTCCGGCGCCAGGTTCAGGTTCACCCCACCGGCAATGGCCACAGTGGACTCACCGCGGCGCAGGCTCTCGCAGGCGAGGTGCACGGCGACGAGCGAGGAGGACTGAGCGGTGTCGACGGTCAGGCTCGGACCGGTCACGCCGAGCATGAAGGAGATCCGGTTGGCGAGGATCCCGCGATTGAGTCCGGTCAGGGTGTGCGGCCCGATGGCCGCCGCGCCGCGCAGGCCCCCCAGGGTGGCGTAGTCGCTCGCGGTGGCGCCGACGAACACGCCGGTCTTCGTGCCGGCCAGGCCGGCGGGCACGATCCACGCGTCCTGGAGCGCCTCCCAGCTCAGTTCGAGCATGAGCCGCTGCTGCGGGTCCATTGCCGCGGCTTCCCGTGGTGAGATGCCGAAGAACGCCGGATCGAACTCGTCGACCCGGTCGAGGTAGCCGCCCCGCCGGCCGGCGGTCTCGTCCGCGTCGTCCCGCCGGCCCGCGGGCACCTCGGCGATCGCGTCCCCGCCGTCGCGCAGCAGTTGCCAGAACTCGCGCACTCCGGCCGCACCGGGCAACCGGCAGGACAGCCCGACAATGGCGATCGAATCATCAGTACCGGCACCGACGTGCGTCAGAAAGTCCATCTGCCCCAGTCTTTCGGAACGAATTGGCAAAATATTGCCGCCAGGCGTCCTCGCACAGCTCTCGAATTTCGAGACTACTGGCGCCCGCCGGGGAGGAATCACCCCAACTTCACCCCACAGGCACCCCTAGAGCGCTACTGGGGTACCCCTACGAGACCGTGGCATAGCCTCTTCACCAGCACTTTTGCCGAAGATGACGGCTATACGGAACCATTTCCCCGTCTCGCCGCTTGTGGCAGGATCACCGCCTGGAGGGTTCGCGTCAATCCACAGGAGAAATCATGCGGGAATTACGGGAAAGAATTGCCGCCGTCACCGGCGCAGCGAGCGGAATCGGACGGGCGCTGGCCGTCGGGCTCGCCGCGCAGGGGATGCACGTGGCGATCGCCGACGTGGACACCGCCGGCCTCGCCGCCACCGCCGACGCCGTGCGGGCCTCCGGCCGACGGGCGCTGGCCGTGCCCACCGACGTGCGGGACGCCGCGGCCGTGGCGCGGTTCGCCGACGCAGTGGTGGCCGAGTTCGGCGCGGTGCACGTGGTCTGCAACAACGCGGGCGTCTCACGGATGGGCCTGTCCTGGGAGGTCCCGCTCGAGGACTGGAACTGGGTCCTCGACGTCGCTTTCTGGGGCGTGGTGCACGGAATCCGCGCCTTTGTGCCGCACCTGCTCGCGCACGACGAGCCGGGCCACGTGGTCAACACCTCCTCCGTCGGCGGCCTGGCGCAGGTGCCCTACATCGCCCCGTACACGGCGGCCAAGCACGCGGTCGTCGGGCTCACGAGGTCGCTCCGGGCCGAGCTCGCCGGGACTGCGGTCGGAGTGAGCTTGCTGTGCCCCGGCCCGGTGGTGAGCAACATGGACCCGCACACGCCCCGGCCCGGCGAGGTCGAGCACCTGGCCGACGGCCCTGCCGCGCTGGCCGAGCACGCGCGCGGATCGCACGGCGAGGGCATGCCGGCCGAGCACGTCGCCCGGATGACGGTCACGGCCATCCAGGAAGACCAGTTCTACGTGCTGCCCAACCTCGCCGGCTTCCTCCCCGCACTGGAAAGCGACTTCAGCGCGCTGCTTTCCGCACCGACGCGTTAGCCCGGGGCTTTCATGGGGTGTGGGTTCGACCGGCGTGCCGTGAAAGGAGAATGGTGCTCTGGTCGGACCCCGCCAACGCTGTCGCCGCGGCCGCGACCAGACGGGGCCGCATCCCGCCGTTCTCCGCGCGGGCCTTGATCTCCCTCGTCACCTGCCGGTTCTCCGCGGCCTTCTGCTCGTTCTCGATCGCAACATCACGATCCCGCGCAGCGTAGATACCTGTTGCGAGGTAGGCCTTCCAGTCCGCCGGCTCCGCGCTGTTCAACGCGTTCTGGGCGGCGATCGCGATCTGGGTACCGGGGGTGGCCTTCTCCAGGATCTTGCGGATGAAAAAGTCATCCGCCAAATCCAGCATCACGTCCGTGGTCTGCAGGCCGACGACCGTGGCCGCGTTCTGCCGCGCGTCCCGCGCCGCCAACCACGCTTTCTCCGCCGCGTCGTGCTCCAGATCCGCGTCGATCGCGTCCTGCTGATCCTGCCGCTTCGCCGCCAGCAACCCCTGCGCGAGGAAGACCTTCTGCTCCGCCTCATACTCCAGCCGGACTTCGTGATCGGGGCTGGTGGGGGGGTGCCTGGAGATGGGTGCGGCCGACAGTTGATCATGGTTGGTTGTGTGGACTTCCCAAGATCGCCTGACGGCCGCAGGTGTGAGCATAGACCCTGTCCGGTGGCGGGCGATGTTCGATGAGCTCATGGGGCGGATCGCGGGCCGGTTCGGGCGGGTCGAACCGCGTCGTGGGGCGGAGAAGTTGTTGCTGGGGTTGATGTCTGAGTTGCCGCGGAAGAATTGCTGGACCATCGCCGAGTATGTCGGGGACCCGAGCCCGGACAGGTTGCAGCATGTGCTGGCGCGGGCGGTGTGGGACGCCGACGCGGTACGCGACGACCTGCGTGACTACGTGGTCGAGCACCTCGGTGAGACTGACGCGGTCCTGATCGTGGACGAGACCGGGGATGTGAAGAAAGGCAGCCACACGGTCGGGACGCAGCGCCAGTACACGGGCACTGCTGGGCGGATCGAGAACTCCCAGGTCGCGGTCTATCTGACCTACGCCACCACCGCGGGACACGCCTTCGTGGACCGGGCCCTGTATCTGCCGAAGTCCTGGACCAGCGACCCCGAACGCTGCCACGCGGCCGGAATCGACGAGAACATCGCGTTCGCGACCAAACCGGCGCTGGCCACCGAGATGATCGCCCGCACCCTCGACGCCGGAATCACGGCGTCCTGGGTGACCGGCGACGAAGTGTATGGCGCCGACCCGCACCTGCGCACGGAACTGGAACACCGTGGTGCCGGCTACGTGCTGGCCATCGGACGCGACCGCCGCGTCGCGACCGGAGTCGGCACCTTCCGCCCCGACGACCTCGCGGGACGGCTGCCGAAACACGTGTGGCAACGCTTCTCCGCCGGTGCGGGCGCGAAAGGACACCGCTACTACGACTGGGCCCTGATCGACATCGACCCTGACACCACACCGGCGGGACACCGGTGGCTGCTGATCCGGCGCAACCGCCGCACGAAAGAACTCGCGTTCTACCGCTGCTTCGCAGCCACTGCCACCGCGCTGCCCGTTCTGGTGCGGGTGGCCGGAACCCGATGGCGCGTCGAGGAATCCTTCCAAACCAGCAAAGGACTCACCGGACTTGACCAGCACCAAGTCCGCCGCTGGACCTCCTGGCACCGCTGGACCATCCTGGCGATGCTCGCCCACGCCTTCCTCACCATCGTTGCCGCCACCGAGCGCACCCGGCAAGCGACCTCGACCGACTGGATTTCCTTGACCTGCAACGAAGTCCAGCACCTATTCGCCACACTCGCCATCACACCGATCACCGACATCGCGCACCGACTACGCTGCTCGATCTGGCGCAGACAACACCAATACCGAGCACGGCAGGCCCACTACCAGCGACAAGCCACCCGAGAACCATGAACATCACGATCTACGGCTGGAGTACTCAGCAGCCCCATAGGCCTCCAACGCAGCAGCCTTGACCTTCGGATAACCGGTGACGAAACGCCACAGTTCGTAAATGAAATCCCGGTACCCGAGATCGAGCTGCTGATCGGTCACCGGCATCGCGACCAGCGCCGCCGCGCTCTGCTTGAGCTTCCGCGCCTGATCCCGCTCCAGCTGCCCGCGCGCATAATTGTCCCGATCCCGCCCCGCCAACTCGCTCACCCCGGACCGGATGAACACCGTCGACGCCGCATCCCCATCCCGGTACGCCTGCAGCGCACCCTCTTTCACCAACGGGAACCGCACCGGATCGGCCGTGTCGAAAATCTTGAACACGAAGTCGCGGTCCCGCAGCACGAACCAGCTGTTGTCGACGTCCAACCCCAACGACCGGATCGCCTCGACCTTCTCCTCCGGCGTCGCCTCCGGCACCTCCGTCGCCGCCGGAACCGCCGGATCCGCAGGCGCCTCAGCCAACGCCCCCACCGGCGGCGCTGACGGCACAGTCTCCGCCGACGCCAGCGACGACACCAGACCACTCACCACCGCCGCCGAGATAGCGGTCACCACCACCCGTCTCAGCAAGCCAGGTCTCTTCTCATTCATCCCAGACACTCTCATTCGTTTGTGGATCCCCCAGGCAGTCGGTTGTTCACATCGCCGGATGCTTTTCTCCAGTAACCCGACCTCCACCAGTACAGGCTCGTCCGGTCCTCGGGCCAAGGCGTATGGACCGCTTCGGGAGGTTCGAAACCGTCTTTCCGCAAGTCGATCGGTCGCCATTCCGGATCCCTCCGGTAGCGGCTCGCAGCGGGCGTACCGGTCACCGCGAGTTGGGCTTCGACCAGGCTGTTCCGATTCGCGCCAGGGGCGAACGTCGGCCACCTGAGCTGGACCAGGTCGTCCTCCCACCCACAGACCGCGCAGATGGCCGAGGAACCGGGCGGTTCGTGGTGGACCAGGTGGCCGCAGCACGGACAAGGATATTCGAGACTCATGGAATCAGTACTCCAGGTTGCCGCTCAAAGTACTCCGCGGTGGATTTGTAGAAGGTGATGATGCCCCTCGTGCCAGTCATGGCGTATTCACCGGTCGCCGGGTCGAAGTAGTACTGAGGTTCACCCCGGGTAGTGGACACCGAGTTAGCAGGACCAACGAGGCAAACCCAGGTCAAGCTGTGTCGCGGACCCGCTTGAGCACAGCAGGAAGAACGGAGACATAACGGAGACCAGACCAGCCGTTAGCAACCGCAAACATGATCTTGAAACCGGCGAAACCGCAGGTAGAAGCATGTGAAATCGGTGGGCCGGGCGGGGCTCGAACCCGCGGCCAAGGGATTATGAGTCCTCCTGGACTCAGCGGTGTGCTCACCTGCGAAAACGCAGCTCAGCGGTGAGTGTTCCGTCCATAATCCCTTGGGTTTGACTGGATCCCCCAAATCGGGGATCAGAGCCGACGCTCACCGTTCCCCTCGGCGCGGCAGTCCGCCGAGCGTGAGCAAACCGCAGCCCATCGTGAACGGCCCGACACGGGCCATCGAACGCTGTGCTCGCGACCCATCAGCACCCTGCAAGAATCAGGCTGGCCGCTCGCCCCGACGCGGAGCACAGCGCCGCAACCAAACCCTTGTCGCGGTATAAAATCACGACTCCTCGCTGACCGCTGGCCACACCACTCACGCAGAGCACCCAGCTAGTAGTGTGTCGCTGCTTAGAGCGTGTCTCACTTGGTTGTTGGTTGAGGTGTGGGCATGATCATGAGCTGTGATGGACGAGTTGTCGCGACGGCTGGTGCCCGACGAGTTGTGGGCGCTGGTCGAACCGTTGATCCCGCCGGGAAAGACGCGCCCGCAGGGTGGCGGCATGTCACGAGTGGGCGACCGGGCGGTGTTCACCGCGATCGTGTTCGTGCTGACCAGCGGCTGCGCCTGGCGACATCTGCCGCCCAGCTTCGGGGTCACCGTGCCGACAGCGCATCGGCGGTTCACCGAGTGGACCAAGGTCGGCCTGTGGCGCGATGTGCACCGGGCGGTGCTGGACAAACTTGGCGGCAAGGGCATGATCGACTGGTCGCGTGCGGTCCTGGACGGAGCATCCGTCAGGGCCAAAAGGGGGGCGGTCTGACCGGTCGGAGCCCGGTCGATCGCGGCAAGCCCGGCTCGAAGATCCATGTGCTGTCCGACCGGGCCGGACTTCCGTTAACCGTTGGGATCTCCGCGGCCAACACTCACGACAGTCACGCGCTCAGACCCTTGGTCAACGCGCTGCCGCCGATCCGGTCTCGCCGCGGACCGCGCCGCCGGAAACCGGCCAAGCTCCACGCCGACAAGGCCTACGACATCCCAGCCCTACGCGACTGGCTCCGCCGGCGCGGGATCATCCCGCGCATCGCCCGCAAGGGCATCGAATCCACCGAGAAACTCGGAAGACACCGGTGGGTGATCGAACGGTCCATCGCCTGGCTGACCAGCTACCGGCGCCTGACCATCCGCTACGAACGCAAACCCAGCCACTACCTCGCCTTCCTCACCATCACCTGTTACAAGAAACTCGCCAAATGAGACACGCTCTTAGTGGATCGCCCCGGGTCGGTTGGAGGCTCTGCTACCTGGAAGGCTGAGGGGCTATGGCACCACCGAGGAAATAATCGTCTGAGTGCGGCAATCCGGGATCGATGGCGGGAAACGAGCCGGCACGTCGTCAAGTGATATTCAGCGAGGTGATCTCATCGACTTTCATGGGAGTCGGCCGTGTTCGAAGTGGGTGAGGACGAGTGCGGCTTTGACGATGTCGCCGATTTTGCGGGGGCTGGTGGTGATGTGGCGCAGTGCGTGCCAACGGCCGGTCAGTAGGGCGAAGCCGCGTTCGCCGAGGCAGCGCAGTCCTCGGAGCAGGGCGTTGTAGGTGCGGGTGTGTACGTCGAGGACCTGGCCTTCGGCGGGTTGTTTGACCGGGTGTGCACGCCGATCCCGGCTCCGTCGTAGCCGCCGTCGGCCAGGGTTGGCAGATCCAGCTGCGATGCCGCCCAGTACACGGCAGCGAGGACGTGTGCGCGGGCTGCGGTCAGATCGTGGGTCGAGCCGGGTTCGACCTCGGAGACCCACAGCGGGAAGCCGTCCGGTGCCGACAGCGCCTGGACATGGCCGCCCTGCGCACGGGATTTCCCGGAATACCAGGCGTCGATCTGTTTGCCCTTGACACTGATGATCTTCTCGCCCAGCCGGTCGGTGGCGAACAGCTTGCCGTCCAGAATCAGGTGGGTCGCGCCGTCGTCCTTGGCGCGTCGCAGGGCGTCGTGCAGGTCCGGCGCCTGCGCGGCGAGCACCGTGATGACCTCGTCGAGGTAACGGTAGCCGGTGGCCCGGGAGATGCCGTGATCGCGGGCCAACGCGGGAATGTCGCGGTTCTCCCGGAATCAGCGCAACCCAAACACCGCCTGGTGAAAGCAGGTCAGCGCCCTGCTGCGGCGTCGGGTACCGCGCTCACGGCGTTCGGCCTGCAACAACCGGCCCAGGTACCGGGCGAGTTCGCGGGGCACGTCGAGCATGGCACGATACGGGATCACGTGGAGTCCTTGGCTGGCGTGAAGATCATCTTTGGCGAGAGTTCTTCTACCAAGGACTCCACGCCCGTCTTCCACCAGATCCCCGCACCAGCACGCAGATCAGATGCAGTCTCCGCCTGCCAGCCCGATCTTGATGAGACCACCTCAGCGGATCGCGGGCCTGGAGCGGGAGAATCGTGAACTGCGACGGTCGAACGAGATACTGGCGGCCGCGTCGGCGTATTTCGCCCGGGAAGTCGACCCGAAACCACCGCGCTAGTCGAGTTCATCGATACCCACCGGGATCAGTTCGGCGTCGAGCCGATCTGTGTCGTGCTGGAGATGTCGCCGTCGACGTAGTGGGCAGCGAAGAAACGGGAGTCGGCCTCCCAGAGGCTTCGTTTGCTGCACGTAGCGGTTCGGGCTGTACCAGGCTGTCCAGCTCCCGATCATGCTGGAGCTGCTCCCGACTCGCGTTCGCCATCGCGTCAGCGCTGTCCGGGGGCACCGCCCCGATTTTCGCCGTGTGACTGGTCGGACGCACCGGGCCCGGGACGAGCGCGGCCGCGGCCGTCAGTTTCATCGCGACCGCACTCACCAGCGAAACCGGCCGCAGTCAACTGGCCGCGTAGTCCGCCCCGCCACCCCAAGTTCTACGGTAATCGCTGGGGGCGATGTGGAGATGTTTCGCGAAGGCTGCGCGGAGGCCGGCGGCGGTGCCGAATCCGCTGTGATTCGCGACGAGGTCGACGGTGAGGTCGGTTTGCTCGAGCAGTTCCTGGGCACGGCGGAGCCGCTGCCGGGTGAGCCAGTCGCCGGGGGTGCGGCCGTGGATCTCGAGGAAACGACGGGTGAGCTGACGTTCGCTCAGGCTGGCCTGTGCGGCGAGGTCACGCAGCCGGATCGGCTGATCGAGGCGAGCCATCGCCCAGCCGGTGACCTCGGCCAGCTGCGTGCCGTTCGTGGCCGGCAGCGGGGTGCGGATGTATTGTGCCTGGTCCGAATCGCGGTGGGGTGGCGTGACCATGCGGCGGGCGAGGGCGTTGGCGACGCTGGTGCCGTGGTCCTGACGGACGAGTTCGATGCACAGATCGATCCCGGCGGCGGTGCCGGCGGAGGTGTGGATGCGCCCGTCGTGCGCGTAGATCACGGTCTCGTCGAGATCAACGCGGGGAAAGCGGTGGCGCAGTTCCGCTGCGTGCATCCAGTGCGTGGTGGCGCGGCGTCCGTCGAGCAGGCCTGCTTGGGCGAGCACGAACGCTCCGGTGCAGATCGCCGCGATCCGCGCTCCTCGCTGGTGTGCTTCGGCGACAGCGGCAACCAGGTCGGCGGGCTGCTGCACGCAGACGTTCGCGCAAGCAGGTACGACCACAGTATCCGCCGCGGCCAGGTCGTCGAGTCCATGCGGGGTGGTGGCGGTGAAGCCGCCGCTGACCTCCGCACCGGGTTCGGTGGCACACAGCTGGAACTCATACCACGGATCCGCCAGCTCGGGGCGGGAGATGCCGAACACTTCGCACGGGACCGCGACCTCGAACAGCGGTGCACCGGGCATGACCGCGACAGCGACCCGATGCATGTCGGTTTTCTTGCGCATGATGACAAGTATGACACTCGCGCTTGGTCGCAGGGGCACCGCAAACTTGGACGGTGACCACTGAATCCACTCCATCGACCACCCACGTCCGGCCGGGGATCGGACTCACCCAGGGCGTTGCACTCTACGTTTGCGCGATACTCGGCGCCGGTGTGCTCGTCTTTCCCGGTCAGTCTTCCTCCCTCGCGGGTCCTTCGGCTCTTGTCGCGTGGGCGTTCAGTGCGTTACTGGGCCTCCCGCTGGCGTTCACGTTCGCCGCGTTGGCATCACGGTTCCCGGACGCAGGTGGGGTCGCCACCTTCGGGGAAAAGGCATTCGGGCCGACCGCGGGCGGGATCGTCGGCTGGTGGTACTTCATCGCCGGCTCGGTCGGGCAAACCATCGTTCCGCTCACCGCCGGCTACTACGTCACCAGCGCGATCGGATTGGAGCCGCGCTGGGCGCCGGTGCTCGCCGCAATCGTGCTCGCGATCGCCGTGGCCGCGAATCTTGCGGGCTTCAAGGTCGGCGCTCGCGTGCAGGTCGCGCTCGCGATCGGAGTCACCGCGATATTGCTCGCCGTCATCCTCGTCGCACTCCCTCAGATCGACTTCGAGCATTTCACCCCGTTCGCCCCGCACGGCATCTCCGGGATCGGGCAGGCAACCGTCGTCTTGTTCTTCGCCTTCGCCGGCTGGGAAGCGATCGCGCACCTGTCCGCGGAATTCCGGGACGTCCGACGTACTCTGCCCCGCGCGACCTTGCTGACGATCGTGATCGTCACCGTCCTCTATCTGGGAGTCGCCTTCGCGGTCGTGGGCACAGGTGCCTACGGCAATCGCACTCTCGACCGGATTTCGCTCGGGGTGATCATCGAGCGCGGCATCGGCTTCTCGGCTGTCGGCGTTGTCGCCATCGCCGCCGTCGTCATCTGCCTCGGCACAACCAACGCCTTCGTCGCATCAGTCTCCCGCCTCGGCTACGCGCTGGCCCGAGACGGTTGGGCGCCGAAGTTGCTCGTTCGCCGGAATCGCCATGGCGCACTGCAGTATTCGGTTCTCGCCGTGGGAGCCATCGGTGGCGCGGGCCTCGTCGGCGCGGCCCTGTTCGGCTGGGGCACCGACGACATCGTCTTCATTCCCGCTGTCCTCGTCCTGGCCACCTATCTACTCGGCACCATCGCCGCCGCCCGGCTGTTCACCGGCCGGCTACGGCTCCTCGCCCTGGTGGCAACCGCATTGCTGCTCATCACAGTGCCATTCGCCGGATGGCATCTTCTCGTCCCCCCGGTGATCGCCGTGCTCGCATCGGCCGCGCACCGGTTGCGTCGGGCCAGGAACGACAACGGGACATGACGGGTACTACGACACATCACCGCTTGGCCGCCGCACCCGGTAAAAGCAGCTGTCCTGACCACCCACTACGGAAACGATCGAATCATATGAGCGAGCCGACCAGCAGCCATCCACGTCGCACCGGTGTGATCACAGCGCGAAAATCTTCGCACTACCTCGCCGCCGCGGTGGGCATCAGCCTGCTGCTCTCCGGATGCGCGGGCGCGGCCGACGCGGACCGGACCAACATCGACAGCTCCCTGCGCGGATACCTCGACCTGCTCGAAGACAACCCACAACCAGCTCCCGACGACGTGCTCGCCTGGGTATCGAACGAGGACGGCGGCAAGGACAAAGCACGTTCCTGGCTCACCAGGCACCCAGGCGCACAAGCCAATGTCGAGCGCTACATCGTCAGCGACCCCTACGAAAGCGACAGCAACGAACCAGAAGCACACCTGTCGGTCCAAGGCCAAGCCTGTCCGGAACCGGGCCGATGCCGGCCCTATCCCACCGACGCGGGAACGATCAATCTCAAGCGAGAGGGCGGCCAGTACCTCCTCGACGAAGACACCGCCCTGAAATTCTTCGGCTACGAAAAATGACGCGCCCATCGATGGCGTCCCGCATGCCAAGGCACTCTCGACCAGCTCCGTCAGGGTTCGACATCGGGGCGCAAGCGAGACAGTCCAGACGCGTCATCGCCGAATGGTGAGGGTGACAAACAGCCTGGCGACGCCAGTGAGCACGCCGAAATCTCAACCCAGTTTCATGGCGCAGGCAGTGCTCGGCCGTGCGTTGGTCGGCCGCGCGAAGGGCAAGCAGTGCCACATCCAGCCGCGCGTGCACGGGCTCGAGCCTGAGCCTGAGGTCAACCACGTAAGTCAGTTTTGGATCAAACTCCGGCAACGGCCTCGACACCACCAACTCCCACCGCCCGCACGGCAGGCTCGACGGCCGACCGGCCATACGAAACTGTGGCAGAAGACCCACGCCGAGGACCCCGCACAAACGACCGACGTCGACCGCGCACAGCGGGAAACAGCTGGCCGTTTGCGGAGAACAAGATCCGGCCGGTCGTCGGCAGGCTCGCGGCCACCTTCTCGTCAAGCTGCTCGAAGCTGGGTGTCCAGGATGCGGTGCAAGTCGCTTCCACGCTGCGAGGTTCGGGTCGCTTCGGTGGTCGCGCGGTTTGAAGGTGTGGGTCAAGGCGGCTTTGCGCATGCTCGCCAGCAGCACGGGCGCAAGATCGGGAAAGTCGGGGTGGGCCACGTGCTCCGGCCCGAACAAGCCGGTGAGCAACTGGCGAATGCGGTGGCCCAGCTGGTGTTCGTGCGGCCGCAGCGCCTCCACGAGTTGCGGGTTGTGCTGAGCCGCCGCCCACAGTTGCAGCGAGGCCCGGTACAGCGGCCCGTGGAAGGTCAGCCAGATCTGCTCCACCGCGTCGTCGATAGTCCCGGCGCACTTCGGGATGTCGATCTGGCCGGTGCGCTCGATCGCCAGGTGCTGCACTGCCGCTATCAGCAAGTCGTCGCGCGAAGGGAACTGGTGCAGCAGTCTGCCACGCGAGCCCGTTCGGGCCGCCCTTCGGTCCAGGCCCCACTGGAGCGACATGGGTATGATAATCACTCGCAACTAGGGCAGGCGTCGGAAGGTGGAGGGCATGGCGAGTACGGCGCGTACCACCGAGCTGCCGCTCTCCGCCGACGTCGCGGCACAGCTCGCACGCAGTCCGGAGGTGATGGCCTTCGTGATGAGTCCGGTGCTGCGGCTGTATCGCATGGACGTGCCCGAGCACATCGAAGCGGGTACTCGCGGCAAGGCCCGGCTGTGGTGGTTCGGCATGTTCCCGTCCTGGACGCACCACATCACGGTCGAGCGACTGGACCCGCTGGAGATCCGCACCGACGAGCACGGCGGACCCGTGCACACGTGGCGGCACCGTCTCACTTTCGTTCCGCTCGGCGAGCACCGATGCCGCTATACCGACGAAATCGTGACCGACGACGGATGGCGCGGGGCACCGACACGGTTGTTCGTCCGGTTGATGTTCCGCCACCGGCACCGCCGGTGGCACCAGCTGGCCCGGATGCTGACCTGAACCGGCCCCACGCCCAGCCGACCCCCGACCACTCCCGAGCGGCACCGACCTGCCGTAACGACACCTTTCCACCGCGATCGACGATGCCGCACCGCCGGCCCCGACCGGCAGTAGCCGCGGTCTCGCCCCACACCCCATCAGCAACAGGCTTCGCGCACGGCTCGCGCACCATGCAGTACCTGGTTCCCGCTTCTGTTGTGACCGTGGAGTTCACTGGCAGCAGTCTTGCCAGCCCGCCGGTGCGGATCCTCGAGGCCTTGCGCATCGAACGGCGGGCAGCTTCCCCCACGCCCTGGCGCACACAACACTGAGCCAGCCATTGTTAATTGCACCGATTGTCATTATCATGTGCTCGGTGTCCCCGCCCACACTCACGCTCGAATACGCCCGCAGCGGTGGGCAGCCGTTGCTGCTCGACCTGTATCTCCCCGCCGGGTCCGGACCGCATCCGGTCACCTTGTGGATCCACGGCGGTGCCTGGTTCCTCGGCGACCGCGCCGACGACGCTGTGCTGTGCGCGGGGCTGGCCGACCGCGGCATAGCCGTCGCCAGCATCGACTATCGGCTCGGCGAAGCAGGCGCGTTCCCCGCCTCGGTCGACGACGTCCGGGCCGCGGTGCGTTGGCTGCGCGCACACGGCCCCGAGCACCGGCTGGCCACCGGCAAGGTCGGCAGCTGGGGCGCGTCGGCCGGCGGCCACCTCTGCCTGATGGCGGCCCTCACCACTGCCGACGGGAACGACCGGATCGACGCCGTGGTCGACTGCTACGGGCCGACCGATCTCGTGGCCCGCCTCGCACGGACCAGCATGGAATGCGCGATCGTGCGCACTCCGCCGGACGTCGACTACCTGCGCACCGACATCGAGGATCCCGACCTGGACCGGGCACGCCACGCCAGCCCGCTGCATCAGCGGCTCGACCACGCGCCGCCGGTGCTGATCCTGCACGGAGACCGGGACCAGCAGATGGCACTCGACCAGAGCCGGCGGCTGCACGAAGCGCTCGTCGCCGCCGGCCGCGAATCGCACCTGCTGGTCCTCGGCGGCGCCGGGCACGGCGACCCTCGCTACCACTCCCCCTGGATCCTCGACACCACCGCCGCTTTCCTCAAACAGCACCTCGGCGACTCGGAGAAAAAACCCTGATGACACCGCGACCAGCCGCGAACCCGGCAGCTCCCACCGGCGACGAGGACCCCGCCGAGTTCTGGGAAAACCTGTACCGCCAGCAGCGCGACAATCACGACCTCTGGGGCGCCAGGGGCAACCCCCAGCTCATCGACGCAGCCGCACAGCTCCGGCCCGGCGCCGCACTCGACCTCGCCTGTGGCGCGGGTGGCGACACCCTCTGGCTCGCCCGACACGGCTGGCAGGTCACCGCCATCGACATCTCGGCCACCGCAGTCGAAAAAGTGCTGTGCCTGGCGCAAGAAGCAGGATTCGGTGAACTCGTCACGACCGAACGGCACGACCTCGCCGAGACTTTCCCCCGCGGCGCTTTCGATCTGGTGTCCGCGCAGTACTTCCACACTCCGTTCGAGCTGCCGCGCGCTGCGGTTCTCCGCAAAGCAGCGGAAGCGCTGCGCCCCGGCGGCCGCCTGCTCGTCGTCGATCACGGGTCGATCGCTCCGTGGTCATGGGACCAGAACCCGGACAAACACATTCCCGCCCCGCACGAAGTCGGCGCCGAACTCGGCCTGGACCCGGCGACCTGGACCGTGGAGCGTGCCGACACCCCGCGCCGCACGGCGACCGGCCCCGGCGGACAGACAGCGGTCGTCACCGACAACGTGCTGCTGATACGCCGGACCGGAGGCTAGCGAGCGGCCGGCTACTGTCCCGCCGGGAAATGCAGCGTCGCGAGCTTCGGGAAGTCGTTGGTGGTCTTGCCGACGAGCCGGTCCGGCGCGTAGTCCGCCAGCAGCGGGGACCGCGCTCCCTAACGCACTGCCGTGGCTGCGCGAGGAACTGGGCAGCTGATCGGCTCGGCTCAGCCGGCCCGCGGGCGCAGCACCGCGATCCCGACGCCCGCCAGCCACCACGGCAGGGCCGATCCGTCGTCGTCGGGCGTCGCGTCGCCGACGAGGAACCGCACGGTGGACGACACGGTGATCGGCGCCCCGCCCTTCGGAGCGATCCCCGCGGTGAAGCTGGTGCGGTACTCACCTGGCTCGCTGAAGGCCAGTCCGCGTGCGTGTGCACGTTGGGCGCGACGGGCAGCTCAGCTGGCGACCCGGCGCTGTCCCAGACCACCTGGGAGGCCGGAACCCTCCGTAGTCGAGGAACACTTGCAGCACGCCCGGGCCTTCGGTTCCTGCAGAAAAAGGGGAATCGACTCGAGCAATGCCGCGAGTAGCCCGGGGTGCTGCGTGTTCCAGCCGATCCAGACCACCCCGGGCGCCTGCGTCTGCGTCTGCGGCACGAGGTAGACCGTGCTCCCGGCAGTCCCCAGGAAGCCGTAGCTCGCGGGCACCCCGGACTTCGCCGCGTCGCTCACCCGGAGGACGACGTCGTCGAGGTCGCGCCATCTGGCGGTGCCTGAGGAGTCGTCCTTGAGGCGGATGCTCCAGCGGCCGCCGGCCAGCGCGGGCCCGAGGTCGAGGTGCCCGTCGCGGATTTCCACCGGCTGTCCGGCTTCTTCGGCGGCCGCCGTTCCGGTGAGACAGCTGAGAAAACCGAGCACGGCGAACACGGCGACCAGGGCCGCGGCGGGCCTGAGCTTCACGCCTTGACCTTGCGTCGCGAACGGACCAAGAACACACCACCGTCGATCAGCACCACGAGAATCGCCACGCCGCCGATGACAAGTCCCGCTGGCACGCCGCCCGGGGCGTCTTCTCCGGACGGGGCCGCTGAGTTCTCGACGCGCACGACCGGCACCGTCGCTTCACCGACCCACGCGCCAGAACCGTCACGAACGACCGCGGATTTCGCTGCCGTGCCAGGCAGCATCCACCTTCTGACTCAGCCTGCTGTTGTGACTGCTGCCAAGCACGGCGTACCCGTTCTCGCCGTTCTTGCGCACCGACCAGTCGATGACGCTGTCCGGCGCGACTCCGGCAGCGGCGAATGTCGCGGTCTCTCCCGAGGACGGAGAACTACGTCGTGTCGAAAGCGGCGAACCTACTGGCGATGTCTTCGATGATCATGACGGATTCGATGGGTGTTTTCGCGTTCTTGTCGAGTCGTTCGATGACGTCCCGGTACTCGTTGCGGTCATCGGGAAGGAAAATTCCGGCATTGCGGTGGGAGAAGTAAGCAACCGTCGCTGCGGGAGTGTCATAGAGCGTGAAGGGCCCGGACCGGCCGGGGTGCTCGCCGACGTCGTCCGGCTCGACGCGCAGGGTGATTCCGGTCGAGGCCACCACGAGGATCTCCAGCTGCCGGCGCATGATCTCCGGAGTACCGACAAGGTTAGTGAGCGCAGCAGCTCCGACGAAAGCGGTGATCGGTGTGGCATCGAAGCCCATGATGACATTGCCGCTCTCCGCCCGGACAGTGGCCAGCTCGCGGACGTCCGAGGCGAGGAAACCTTGCGCGAAAAGAGCTGCCATCGAGTAGTCCGGGATCTGCAAGAGGTCGGGAATCTGCAGGGGATGCCACACCCTGATACTGCGAGCCATGGCTTCACAATCGCGCAAAGCTGCCAGGTGGTCGCGGTGACTCTGATTCCCGGGGACGATCAAGCCGGGACCGGTGAGCCGAGCCAGATGCAGGATTCGCTGCTTCTCCTCGCCAACGACACCCAGTGCACCGAGAATCCCCGCCACGTCGGTCACCTTCGGTGTGCGCTGGCCGAGCTCCCAATTAGAGATCAGAGCAGGGTTCGTCCCGATCCGGCGGGCCAGCTCCCGCACGCCATACCGCGCGTGCTTCCGCGCCGCGCGCAGAGCAATACCCAGCAACCGGTTCCGAAACGGCCCCCTGTCCTCAACGTTCACGTGCCATGCCCTGTTCCTCGTCATCCTCGACAACGACCTCGCCGGTATCGCCGTCGATCAGAACCTCGGTACCGTCATCCCCGATCCAAACGCTCATCACGACCTCCGCAGTGGTGTTCGCAGGCAAACGCCCGGACGGTCCAGCAGGGAATCGCAGCCCAACGACTTCCGACAAACCGGGCCGCTGCGCATAAGCCACCACCGCCGTCGTCTCGCCACACGATGCCCCGAGCACTTCACCCGCTGCTGGAACCGTTGCAACAGACCACATGCCAAGCACCGTGCCGTCATCGCAACTTGCCCTGCTGCCTCAGGCGACGAGTGCACGCACTCAGATTCCGAGCAGCGGAAGCATTTCCCCCGAGCGGCAACGCCAATCACGGTCAGCAGCCGCGTTAAATTCCGGGACCGAGAAGCAGGGGTCCGGACGGCCTTCGAAGTGCTGTCACCCACCGCGCCGTAGACTGACGGTCCGGCCATGCTGACGACCTCTCCCCCCTCGCTTCGAGCATGGATCTCTGACTGGGCGCCAGCGGCGTCCGAGGAACCTCGAGAACAAGCCGTACCGACTACCGGGTATGAGCTTGAGGTCTGCCAAGTACCCAGACCAGGGCGCCTAAATAGGCGTGACTAGGCGTCATCAGCCATGACCTGCGCGTATCTGTTAGTTTTGATGGCGAATGCAGGGAGACGATGTGGCAAGTTCACACGAATGGTCGCCTCAGCCGCGGACGCGGCTGAAGGTTGCGATCAGGCGTTCCGGCCGCACTCAGGAACGACTCGCCGAAGAGCTCAACGTCGACCCCGGCACGATCAGCCGCTGGGTTCGCGGGATCCAAGATCCTGACCCGGCTCGCCTGGAGGCGCTGGCGCAAGCGCTGGGTATCAGCCGTGCTCAGCTTGGTGACCTGCTGGCCGAAAGCGGTGGTCTCACTGCCGAAGCCCGGGAGTGGCTGTCGACATCCGACCCTGTCCTACCGTCGGCGCCGGACCGCGTGACGCGCACCGGCCGGGGCACTCGCCCCGCGGCCGGCTACTCGCTGGCTGGAGTCGGCGCTCCGCGCGGTATCGGCTGGGGCGACGTGTCCCGGATGCGTGAGGTCACGCGCAAGCTGGCTTCGGCGGAGAACAGCTTCGGCGGTGCGTTCGCACGCGACGATGCACAGACGAAGCTGCGGTGGGCGCTACAGTTCACAGAATTCTCAGCATCGAACGACGTGGCCAGAGCGATGACGGAAGCAGTCGGCAACCTTGCCTCCGTGGCCGCATTCTGCGCATTCGACGCCGGTGACCACGAGGCCGCCGACGACTGCTTCGCACAGGCCATCGAGTGCGCCGTGAAGTCCGGTTCATGGGCGCTACGCGCGAACACCTATGCCGAGATGTCGCGGAAAGCGGCGTGGCTCGGCGAACTCGATGACGCGCTCACCCTCATCGAGCTCGCGCTGGTACGCGCCGACCGGCTGACCGCCACGGCCCGTGCGATGCTCTGCACGATCCACGCCCGGCTGCTAGCCCAAACCGGCCGGCACGCGGAAGCCCTCGATGAGATCGAACGGGCCGACGCGCATTTCGCTGAACGCATCCCAGCTGCAGACCCACCTTGGCTCTGCTACTACGACGACGCCGAGCACAGCGGCAGCACCGGCAAAGCACTCATCCCGATCGCCCGCGCCACGTCCAGGCCGGAACTTGCGGTCGGTCGCCTGACCACCGCGGTGAGCCTGCAAGGCGACGAGTACCCGCGGTCACGCACCTTCTCCCGGATCCGCCTCGCCTCACTGTTGATGACCACCGGACACCCGGACAACGCCCTGGGCCACGGTGTCCAAGCCCTCAACGACGTCGCAACACTGCAGTCCGCCCGCCTCCGCGATGAACTGGCCGGCCTCGCGCGCGCCAGCATCCCTTACACCGGGCACGATGACATCGCCCAGCTCCATCACGGTATCCGCCAACTCGCCACTTCCGACGCCACGCCACGAGGCACCTCATGACCGCGGGACCTGCTCATGAGGTACTCATCCGCGCGGCCCAGCAAGCAGGAATCAACGTAGCCAACGCGGAACTGATCCGTGACGGTGCCAACGTCATGTACCGGCTTCCCCACCACATCGTCGCCCGCATCGGCCCCGCCGGAAGTGAAGCTTCCGCACGCCAACAGGTTCAGGTCGCCCGCTGGCTCGCCGGCTCCGGCATCCCCGTGACCACACCGCTCGGCGACGTACCTCAGCCGGCTGTTGCCCACGCACGCCCGGTGACCTGGTGGCGCGAGCTACCCGATCATCGTGCCGCGACCCCGGCCGAACTGGGTTCCATGCTGCACGCGATACACCAGCTGCCTATCCCGCCCCAACCACAGCTGCCCGAATTCAACCCGTTCGACGGTATCGAAAAGCACATCGAGGCAGCCGGCCACATCGCGCGAGCGGACCGCGAATGGCTGCTCCAGCGAGCAACGCAACTACGCACCGATCTCAGTGCGGCGAACCGAAACACCGAGCGCGCTGTGATCCACGGTGACGCTTGGCAGGGCAACGTAGCCGTGCCCTTCGACGGCAACGCTGAAGCAGCGCTGCTCGATCTCGACAGATTTGCCGTCGGCGCCCCGGCCTGGGACCTCATCCCGCTAGCGGTCGACTACACAGACTTCGCCCGAATACCCGCGCACGACTACCACCAGTTCGTCACCGCCTACGGTGGCCACGACGTCACCACCACACCGACCTTCCGCCCCATGGCGGATCTCCAGGAACTACGGTGGGTCGCGTTCGTCCTCGGCAAGGCCGACAACCCCTCCGCAAAAGCCGAAGCCCAACACCGCATCGCCTGCCTCCGCGGCGACATCGACCGCCCCTGGCTCTGGACCGCGTTCTGACCTGACTTGGCTCACGTTTCATGATCGTTCTGGTGGTCAGTGGGGCGTGTGGGTCGAGCCTCGATTGCGGGCATTACTGTAGGAATGCCCGCTGTGGCCGCCGCTGGCGAGGAGCACCAGCCTGGCGGCAGCGGTACGGGCCGCAGTCGTGGATCATCCCCCCGTCCGCGGGGAGCACTCGCGGGGAGCACTCGCGGGATGGCGCGAGAACGACGTCCCAGCACGGATCATCCCCGCGTTCCGCGGGGAGCACTCCTCGTCCAGGCAGCGCGCGAGCACGATCTCCGGATCATCCCCGCGTCCGCGGGGAGCACACCGATGCCTTTGGCTGTTCTGCTTCGCAGAGCGGATCATCCCCGCGTCCGCGGGGAGCACGTGAGCCGGGCGCTGGAGACGTTGGTGCCGGCGCGGATCATCCCCGCTTCCGCGGGGAGCACGCGAGCGGGAAGAGTTCCGCAGAGCTGGAATTCGGATCATCCCCGCGTCCGCGGGGAGCACGGGTGAGCGTCGATTGGTCCGAGGTCGAGGCACGGATCATCCCCGCGTCCGCGGGGAGCACGCGGCCGTCACCGGTCGCATTTGCTCCGCAACCGGATCATCCCCGCGTCCGCGGGGAGCACTGGAAACCTTCACCACTGATGCCAACCAACGACGGATCATCCCCGCGTCCGCGGGGAGCACACTTGTTGACCTGCAGCGATTCGCCGAACATGCCTTACTTTGCTTCGGTTTCGTCCGGCGAACCTTGATGCATTCATTCCTTCTTGCGGAATTTGCGACGTGCGTTGCGTCGCTTCCAGACTGTTTCGTCGCGGGTCGTGGCGCCTTCGGCCGGTTCTTGGGCTGGCGCCGGGTTGGCGCGGCTGCGGGTCTTTCCTGGCACGTAGGTGGGTACGGTCTGCCGACGCATGAGGGTGATGCCGTCGTAGTCGACGGGTGTCCAGTCGTGTCCGTGCACTTGAAAATCAAGTCGTTGCTCGCCTTGAGTGGCGTGCACCATCAGTGCCCGGCCGTCGGCCAGGTATTCAGTGATTCTGTCCCAGATGAGTTCTCGTACCCGGGTGGAGACGAACCCGACGTAGACGCCGGGGCTGATTTCGAGCAGCCATCGGGTGAGGTGTCCGCGAAGGCCCGGAGGTACCGCGGTGAGGATGATGACGGTCACGGTTCATCTCCGTACGAGACCCCGCCGGCGACAGGGCTGTGCCGATCGTCCCACAGGGATGCGATCGCCTCGATTTCGAAGTATTCGAAGGTGTTCAGATCGTCGGTGTCTTCGCCGAGGAGAAGACGCTGGATGTCGTGGGCGCATCGCGGCAGCAGTTTGCCGCCGTGGAGCGCGTCACGCATGCGGCGCCTGGTTTCGCCGGCGACATCAAGGCTGGAATCAGCGGCGATGTCGAAGGCGGCGGGAATCGTGAGCTCGGCTTTGTATAGGTCTGCGATGTCGTAGACGAACGAGCGGTGGTGTCCGGTATGGACGAATCCGAGCGCCGGTGAGCAGCCGAGTGCGACGATCACGGAGTGGACGACTCCGTACAACGCGGCGTTCGCCGCGGAGAGGGCTTGGTTGATCGGGTCGCCGGTGTCCCAGTCTTGCCGGTCGTAGTTGCGGCCGGTCCATTCGATTCCGGTCCGCTCGGCATGTTCCCGGTATATGCGGCGCACGCGGGTTCCCTCGCGACCTCGCAGCTGCTGCATGGTCAGCTCCGAGACGTCTTCGTCGGGAAAGCGCATCTCGTACATGGCTCGTGCGATTCGTAACCGGGTGCGTGTGCTGCTGATCGCCTCGGCTTGCGCTTGTATCAAGCGTGAGGTGCGGGCCAGCGAGGCGCCGTGCGCGTAGTAGCGGACACCACGCTCTCCGACCCAGACCACGGTGGATCCGCTGTCGGACATCAGCGCGACCGCCTGGTGTGTGATGGTAGTGCCGGGGCCTAGAAGGAGGACGCCCACCGCGGCTGCTGGAAGGTGCACGGTGCCGCGTTCGTCCGTGGCGGTGATGGCGTTGCTGTCCCGGTTGACGACACAGCGGTCCAAATACACGAAGGAGATTCGGTCCGCTGCACGGACGAGTTCCTTCGGGGTGGTGGGCCGGCGACCGATGGTGCTCACGACGTCTCGTTCGGCGCCGGTCGGGCCAGCGTCAGCAGGCCGCATCCGTAGGACTTCGCACGGCCGATCCCGAAGGTCAGCGACCGTTGCATCACCGACGTATCGAGAACCTGCAGGTGGCCTTCGAAGGTCACGGTCGAGATGGTGACCTGAGCGCCGCCGCGGCCGAATCGGCGGATCTGACGATCGATCACGGCCACGTTGAGGTTCCCCCGCTTGGCCGGAGAGCGGATTATCTGGTTCCGGCGGGGGCCGGTTGATGGTAGCTGGCCTCGTACTCGGTGGGCGAGTGCCAGTCCAGCTTCTTCTGGATCCGCTGGGTGTTGTACCAGCCATCAATGTAGGCGAACAGGGCGTTCTCGGCTTCTTCCCTTGTCCGCCAACTGTTCCGGTAGACCAGCTCGGTCTTGAGCGTGGAGAAGAAGTTCTCCATCAACGCATTGTCGTAACTGTCACCGACCGAGCCCATCGATTGTACGATCCCGTTGTCCGCCAACCGGTTCGAGAACCGAAACGCCGTGTAGGTCGATCCCCTGTCCGAATGATGGATCAGCTGGCCTTCCCGGACCTGCCGCGACCACACCGCATACTCCAACGCGCCCAGCACCAGCTCGGTGTCGCAGCGATCCGAGCACTTCCAGCCCACGATCCGGTTGGAGAACGCATCGCGGACCGCAGCGAGCCACAACACGCCCTGACCAGTCACAATCCGGGTAGCGTCAGCTACCCACAACCGGTTCGGCTCGACCGCGGTGAAGTCCCGGTTGACCAGGTCCGGCGCCGGCGTGGCCCGCGGATCCTGCCGAGTAGACCCGGTTCGCCACTTCTTGCGCAGGAACGCGCCTTGCAACCCGGCACGCCGCATCAGCCGCTCGACACGTTTACGACCCACCTGGATGCCTCGGCGGCGCAACATCGCGTGCACCCGCGGCGAGCCATAGGTACCGCCCGAGCAGGTGTGAATATCGACGATCTCAGCCACCAGACCATCGTCGGCTACCCGCCGCGCCGAGGGCTGTTTCGCCTGCTTGAGCCATCCGTAGAAGGTCGAGGACGCGATACCCAAAACCCGCAATACGAGATCGACCGGGTGCTGCGGATGCTCACGCACGAACCGCATCATCACCTCCGGGTCGGGCCGATCTCGGAGGCGAAATACGCGCTCGCATCACGCAGCACGGCGTTGACCCGCTCCAGGTCCGCGACCCGCTTGCGCAGCTGCTTGTTCTCCTCGACCATCTCACTGGTCGGCCGGTCGGCTCGCTCACCACGATCGGCCTCGTCCTGGCGAATCCAGTTCCGCAACGCCTCGTGATGCACGCCGAGCTGCTCGGCCAGCTTCCGGATCACCGGCTTCGGGTCAGACTCCCGGTACAGCCGGACCGCCCGGGCCCGCAACTCGTCGGAGTACTTCTTCGGTGCCGCCACTGATGTCCTCCTTCCGGCCCTATCGGACCATGGCTTGGAGCTCTCCGTCAAAGCGGGGGAACCTCACCCGCCAGCACGAACGGCCCACTACCAACGTCGTAGCCCCACCGCGAATTAGCCACCACCTCCAAGCCACGAAACACCAGAACGGGCAATGAGCCCCACCCGGTGGCACCGCCGAAGCATGGACCGCGACAACCATCACGCGGACCACCTCAGCCAGCCCGGCCTCATCCGCCGGCAGGCGCGCCCTGGTTCCTGGCTCCCAACATCGACCTTTCACGTCCGGCGCGCATCACCCGAACCCGTACGGAAACAAGTTGATACGTGCAATCGAGGCAGTCCTCACGCTTACCTCCTGACGGCAGACCCCGACTGCACGATGGCCCTCTCCTTGCCCAGAAACCTGACTAATAACCGCCACGAGATGCGCACGCGATGCACATTCACGCGAATTACCCTGGAGCAAAACTGGAGCAAACCCATGATTCCAACAACGCCCACCGGCATTGAACTCCACTCAACCGCAGCCAACGACAGCGTCCGCCCAGTAGATTCTCGATAATCGCAGGTCAGACACATATCCGGACCATTCTGGCAGTGAGGGGGTCAGCAGTGCTGTTCCCGCAGGTCAGGACACCCAGCCACGCGACCCCTGCAGTACAGGACAGTGCCGCAACACGACCAGCTGAATAGCTCGGCGGAAGCGCTGCCTCAACCACTTTGACGCTCTTTCGAAGAATGCAGCCCAGCAGATCATTCTCCGCCCACTTTCGCCACACCTATTGACACCGGAAAAGAAGGCTCCGGCAGCAATTAAACTAAACTTCGCATCTTTAGCTCGACCACAGCGCCCATACGGCACAAGCCGGCACCCGATCGCGGTTCGCCACACGATGATTGACGTCCGAGCGCAGGATCTCCGGATAACGCACCAGACCGGGGCACCACGCCTTTGCGACCGGCCCTCCTCATCGCTGCAATGTTTCACCCGCAGCCCACATTGATCACCTCAACCGCAACGAACTCGACGCCTGCATGACCCGAACCGCGCAGCGATGCCTCGAACACGCGCGGCAGCAGCCTGCCCGCGCACACCAACGCGGCCCCAGGGCTCGATCGTCAAACCTGAAGGCACCACAGGCGCGGGCAAGCACGAGTCATGCGACGAATCGACAGAACGAGCAGGAACAGCGCACCAAGATCGACCGCGGCCAACGCAGCACCACCCCACGACTTCGAACCGCCACCCGACACGGCAGCGGACCACCGGCGGCCCCGACAGCCGACCGCTTGGACGACCGTCAAAATCGACACTAAGTCGCCCCTACTTACGGGTAGCAAAAAAGCCCAGGTCTCTGACCTGGGCTTTGCTCCCCCGCTTGGACTCGAACCAAGAACCCTCCGGTTAACAGCACCCCACCAACTCTCAGGATCGTCCTCAGCCGAAGCCACCGGCTGCCAGGAAGCCATCCGGTCCGGCGCCCCGCAGGTTCACGGAACGAGGAGGTTGACACTTGTCCGCAAAGCCAGATCAAGATCATGATCCCTGGTGGAGCGACAGCCATCCCCGGACGACCGGGCACACAGTGCACCGAGATGGCCCGCACCCTCTGGCTCATCTGAACATGCAAGACGCCCCTGCCGTGGCGGCCACATGCCCATCGAGACAGTCGCGGTCTCGGACCGCAGATCCATCACCGGCCGTCCACAACACAGGAGCACCGAATGAGCACCGCACTTACTGGCAGACAGACAACAAAACCACCGATAACGACGGAATCCGCAGGTGAAGACTACATTCCTGTCAGTGGGCCGGGCGGGGCTCGAACCCGCGGCCAAGGGATTATGAGTCCCCTGCTCTAACCAACTGAGCTACCGGCCCGAGACCGGCGCGCGCGTTTGCACATGCACATTCGTCTCAGTTCGATCCAACCTATCACAGTGCGGCGTCTGGGCCGATGCGTGCTCCGAACAGGGCGTGAGCGGACCCGGGAGTGTCCGGTTCGCCCGGATTGTCAGGGGGACGACGGCGAGGAGGCGGGCTTGACGGGTGCCACACCGCACGTCCGGCTGGCGATGCGACCGTGCTCACCATCGGACTCGCAACGGGGTACCTCCTGCGCGAGTACCGCGATGCCCTGATCCACCATCCGGCGACGCGCGCCTTGGCCGACATCGTGGCGATGGCGGTGGTCGCGCTGGCGCACACGGCGTGCCGGGCACTCCAGCGTGCACGACGGCGGCTGGCCGCGATTCTCGACGACGAACTGGGGCGGCGTCCACGGGCTCGGTGACCTTCGCCCGGACGAGCCCCACAGGACGGTGACACTCAGGCCCCGCGGCCCCGGCCGAACTGCTCCTCCACCTTCGCGCGGGCGACCCCGGCCGCGCCCTGCACCATCGGGTGATCGGCCAGCCGGCGGTAGGTGCGCACGATCTGCTCGTACCGTCCCCGGCCGGCCTTGGCGCCCAGCACGTACCCCAGGCCCACACCCAGCAGGAACTTCTTCACGGCGGCCACACCTCTCGTCAGTCGGACTTCCGACTCTCCATTGTCCAGCAAACCACCCCCGCGCGCGGGACGCCGACGCACCGACCCCCCTTCACGGGGATGGCGGGGCATGCGTTAAAGTTCTTCCATCAGCCGGAGCGGTCCGGCTGAACGAGCGACATTCCCCTGTAGCTCAATTGGCAGAGCATTCGGCTGTTAACCGGAGGGTTCTTGGTTCGAGTCCAAGCGGGGGAGCACAAAGTCCAGGTCAGCGACCTGGACTTTTTTCATGTCCACCGGCGACGCGGCACCCTCTCCCAGAAGCAGTGCGCAGCCCGCGCTTCGCGGTGACCGGCTCGCCGCGTGCTCACCTCGTCGTCGACCGCGCGAGTTGTTCTTCGGCGGCCGCCCAGTCGCCGCCGCGTGGCCGGTAGTGGCGCCGAGCAATCCGTAGTCGACCGCCCACGAATCGATGCCGATCGCGGCCAGCGGGGCGTCCCGGTGTGCCCGCCGCACACCGGTCGGCGTCTCGCGGAGAATACTCAGCGCGTCCCAGTGCACCGTGCCGCCGGCACGGACTCCGCCGTTCGGGAACCGATGCACCTCGGACAGGTCGAGCCGCCCCGACCTGACCTCCCCCGCCATCACACTGGACGCCTGATCGGTCCAGAGTGGACAACCACAGGTCCGCTGTGGACACTTCCCGGCCCGGGCCAGGCGGCGACCGGCGTCCGGCCCGGGAAACAGGCTCCGGGGCCCTCAGCCGGGCTGCCGGCATCAAGGACGTCGCCGCCGCGGGCGGCTCGCTCGGCACGGTCTCCAACGTGCTCGACCGGCCGGACCGGGTCAGCCCGCGGACCCGGGCGTGGGTCGAGGCTGCGATGGCCGAGCTGCGGTTCGTGCGCAACGAATCCGCCCGGCAGCTGCGCGCCCGGCACAGCCGGTTTCTCGCCTACGTCATGCTCGACGGACACAACCCGTTCTGCTCCGACGTCGCGGCCGGCATGGAAGAAGCCGCCGACGAGGCGAGTCTGTCGCTGTTCATGTGCAACAGCGCGAACCTGGCCGAACGCGAAGCGGCCTACCTCCACCGGTTGGAACAGCAACGAGTGCAAGGCATCTTGATCACGCCCGTCGACCTCGGCTCGCCGGGTTGCCCGCCGCCGCGACCGTCCCCCTCACCTCCGTCCGGCAGCCGCGGCTCGGTCTCGGCCGTACCGCGGCGGCACTAGGTTACGTCCGCGGAGGTGGTGTACGGGTTCGTCGCTGGTGAGCGGCGTGGCGTCGTGACGTGAGACGGCCACCGCGTGATCTTTCTCGAGTACCGACCAAGGAACTCCAGGAAGGACCACCACGATGGCCGCACCACACAGTGTGGACCCTGCCCAGCTTGTCGAGGAGCTCGCCTCGGCGGGTGTGTCGCCGGATCTGTTGCAGACGATGATCGCGACGATGGCGAACGCGTTGATGTCGTCGCAGGCCGATCAGCAGTGCGGGGCCGGCTATGGCGAGCGCAGCAGCGAGCGGACGAACCAGCGCAACGGCTACCGGGCCCGGGAGTGGGACACCCGAGCGGGCACGATCGAGTTGGCGGTGCCGAAGCTGCGCCAGGGCTCCTATTTCCCGGACTGGCTGCTGACCCACCGCCGCCGCGCCGAGCAGGCCCTGGTCACCGTCGTGGCCACGGCCTACCTACTCGGTGTCTCCACCCGGCGGGTGGAGAAGCTGGCCGAACAACTCGGGGTGAAGTCGCTGTCGCGTTCGCAGGTCAGCGAGATGGCCACGCACCTCGACGGGCAGGTCGCCGCGTTCCGCGAGCGCCCGCTCGACCAGGGCCCGTACACGTTCGTGTGGGTCGACGCGCTCACGGTGAAGGTCCGCGAAGACGGCCGGGTGGTCAACGTGCACGCGCTGCTCGCGACCGGGGTGAACGCCGACGGGCACCGCGAGATCCTCGGCCTGGATGTGGCCTCCAGCGAGGACGGAGCGGGCTGGTTGGCGTTCCTGCGCGGTCTGGTCGCCCGCGGCCTGTCCGGGGTCCAGCTCGTCATCTCCGACGCCCATCCCGGCTTGGTGGCGGCGATCGCCTCGGCGTTGCCGGGTGCGGCGTGGCAGCGGTGTCGCACCCACTACCTGCGTAACCTGCTCTCCCGTGTTCCGAAGTCGGCGCAGCCGCATGTCGCTACGCAGGTGCGCACGATCTTCGACCAGCCCGACGCCGACGCCGTCACAGCCCAGTACGGACGCGTGGTCGACACTCTCACCGCGCGCTGGCCCGACGCAGCCGAGCACCTCGACAACGCCCGCGATGAGCTGCTGGCGTTCACCGCATATCCGCGCGAGGTCTGGCGCCAGATCTGGTCGAACAACCCTCAAGAGCGACTGAACAAGGAGATCCGCCGTCGCACCGACGTGGTCGGGATCTTCCCCGGCCGCGACTCCCTGATCCGCCTCGTCGGCGCCGTCCTGGCCGAACAGAGTGATGAGTGGACCGAGAACCGCCGCTACATGGGCCTCGATCTACTGGCCCGCTCACGCATCCGCATCGTCACCACCGAAGCCGCACCGACCGGCAGCGAGGCACTCATGACAACCGAGGCAATAACCGCCTAGAATCCCGAACCAAGATCACGCGGAGTCGATCTCATACACCACTCCGCCGGACGTGACCCGGCACTACTGATCCGAGAGACGACCGACCCGCACCACGACCATCAGCACGTCCCGAGCTGGCGGTGCGCGCCTCCACGCTGCCGGCCGCCGCACCTGACCGCGCACGCCATCCGGCAGCAGAGGAACCCCCTGCGTCACCGTGGAAGTGGTCGCGAGTCCAGGACCTGACTGACGAAGCCGGCCAGGTCCGCCCGCATCGTTTCGCGTGACTGTCCTTCGTGGGCGGCCAGATGTTCGACGAGGTCGGCGCGGACCGCGGCGAGCAGGGCGTGGGCGGTGAAATCGCTGTGCGTCACCCCGGAAATCCGGCTCAGCAGGGTACGCAGCAGGGTGTGGCACCAGTCGTAGTTGGCCGCCGTGTAGGGGCTGGCACTGTCGGTGCCTTCCAGCGCCAGCATGAGACCGCGGTTGTCGAGTTTGAAGCACAGGAGTGCATCGAGCAGGGCGGGGACGCGGTCTCGCGGCGGGGCGGCCGCTCCGAGTGGCGGCGGACCCGTTTCCACGGCTTCCACCAGCGGTTCGAGCCGTGACTCGTACAGCGCGCGGATCAATCCGGTGCGGTCACCGAAGGCCCGGAACAACGTTCCTTTGCCGACGCCGGCAGCCGCGGCGACGTCGGCCATCGTGATCTCCTCGGTGCTTTCGCGAGCCACGAAAAGCGCGTCCGCGGCCGCCAGCACCGCCGCGCGGTTGCGGACGGCGTCCTTGCGTGGTTTGCGCTCCGGCACGAGCCCTCCCGTTGCAATACGGACCGCGAGTCCGTATCTTCGATACCGGACCAAGGGTCCACTACTGACGTTACGGAGGATACCGTGCACCCAGACCGCACTCCAGCCGAGTTGTACCGCCACAGTCTGCGATTGCTGCTGGACAAGGACATTCCCGCCTGGATCGACCTGTGGGCACCGGAGGGCACGATGGACTTCCCGTTCGCTCCCCCCGGCTGGCCGAAGCACCTGGCGGGCAAGGAGGCGATCGCGGCCTACCTCGACGGCTACGACAAGCACATCGACCTGCGGGAGATCCCGGACCTGCGGATCCACCAGACCACCGATCCGGAGACCATCGTGGCCGAGATGCGTGGCGTCGGCAGGCTGGTGGAAACCGGCAATCCCTACGACATGACCTACATCGCCGTGGTGACCGTCCGGAATGGACAGTTCACCGGCTACCGCGACTACTGGAATCCCCTCGGAGTCCTCGAACCCGGCGCGGACTTCACCGGCAGCAGCCGGTGAACGTGCTGGTCCTCGGCGCCACCGGCACCACCGGCAGCCGCACCGCCGCCCGGCTGATCGCCGCCGGCCACCGGGTCAGGGCAGCGAGCCGCGCCGCGACACCGGTGCCGGATGCCGAACCGGCGCGCTTCGACTGGTACGAGCCGGCCACCCACGGCCCTGCCCTGGACGGAGCCGACCGCGTCTACCTGATACCGCCGGTGGGCGAGCTGGATCCGGCGCCGGTCATGCTGCCCTTCCTGCGTCAGGCCCGCGACGCCGGCGTGCAGCGCGTGGTGCTGTTGAGCTCGTCGGCCATCCCCGAGGGCGGCCCCGCGGCGGGGACAGTGCACAGTGCCCTGCCCGCCCTGTTCCGGGAATGGGCCGTGCTACGACCTTCCTGGTTCATGCAGAACTTCACCGGCGGGCATCCGCACGCGGTCAGCGTCCGGGAGAGCAGGGAACTCCAGACCGCCACCGGTACCGGACGGATCGGCTTCGTCGACGCTGAGGACATCGCCGCCGTCGCAGCAGACGCGCTGACCGGCGGCCAAGCCCCCAACACCGATCTCGTGCTCACCGGACCGGAGACCCTCAGCTACGACGACGTCGCGGCAGTACTCAGCGATGTCACCGGCCGGCCCGTGGTGCACCACCACGTTTCCCACGAACAGATGCGGGACCGGCTGGCGGAAGCGCTACCGCCGGAGTTCGCCGAATTGCTGGCCGACCTGGACCGCGCCATCGCCGGCGGCGCCGAGGACCGCGTCACCGACACCGTCGAGCGCGTCACCGGCCGGCCTCCGCACGCGTTCCGCGCCTGCCTGGAACGGGAAAGCGCGTACCGCATCTGATCACGCGGTACGGCTGGGGTTCGGCTCGTCCGGCGCGCCGCGGATGACGAGCTGGGCGGTGTGGGCGATGTGGTCGCGCAGGAGCTCCGCGGCGCGGTCGGCGTCGCGGGCCGTGGCGGCCTCGACGAGTGCCCGGTGCTCCGAGGCGACGTCCCGGTCGGGCTCGTGGCCGAAGGACACCGACCAGTGCAGGTAGAGCTCGGCCTCCTCCCGCAGGCCGCGCGCGGTGCTCAGCAGCCGCCGGTTCGGGCAGCCGGCCAGCAGCGCCCGGTGGAAAGCCGCGTGCGCCTCGGACCACTCGTCACTCGGGTGGTCCGGGTCGCTCCGGTTGCGGTACGGGGTGCGCTCGAGCAGGTGGTGCGCGGCCACGGCCTGCGCCTCCCACTGCAGGTCTCCGTGCAGCACCGACAGCCACAGCACGCGGGACTCGACTTCCACGCGGGCGAGCGTCAGATCGGCGAGATCCTCGTGTGACAGCGGGGTGACCGTGTAGCCCTGGTTGGGCTGGCTTCGGACCAGCCCCTCACCGGCCAGCCGGGTCAGCGCCTCACGGGTCGCGCCCACACTGGACGCGTAGTGCTGCGGCAGCTCGGGAAACTTGAGCCGTTGCCCTGGCACGAGCCGGCCGCCGAGAATGTCGGCGCGAAGCCGCCCATAGACGCTTTCCGTGCGGGTGGTGCCGGCGGTCCTGCTCATGACCAGCACCCTAGCAGGAGACGATTGTCGTCCTGACTTTCGAAAGTTTCTTGTCAGGTCGAACATGCGGGTGTAGACAGGGTTCAGCAGCCTGAGGTGGAGAGCAACGATGCAGGAGACACTTCACGACGTGGTGATCGTCGGCGCCGGGCCGGTCGGTCTGACGCTCGCCCGCGCACTCGGTCTCCGCGGGCACGACGTACGCGTGCTCGAACGGTGGCCGGAGCCCTACGCACTGCCCAGGGCGGTGCACTTCGACGACGAGATCGGCCGGATCTTCCAGTCCCTGGGCCTGTCCGACGAGATCCGGGCGGTCTCCGCGGCCGTCCCCGACCATTACGAGTGGCGCAACGCCTCGGGTGAACCCCTGGTGCGCATCGACTGGTCCGGGATCGGACCCAGCGGCTGGCCGACCGCGAGCTTCTTCTCCCAGCCCGAGCTCGAACAGGTGCTCGCGGACGCGGCCGAGGCGCTGCCCGGGGTGAGCGTGACGCGCGGGGCCGAGGTCGTGGGCATCGAGGAGAACGCCGACGACGTCCTGGTGACGTTCGCCGGGCCGGACGGCGACCGCGGCCGCGCTCGGGGCCGGTTCGTCGTCGGCTGCGACGGCGCCAACAGCTTCGTCCGCGAATGCCTCGGCGTCACCATGCACGACCAGGGTTTCTTCTTCGACTGGCTGATCGTGGACACCGTCCCGCTCGACGATCGGGAGTGGTCGCCGCAGAACTGGCAGCTGTGCGACCCGGCGCGTCCGACGACCATCGTCTCCGGCGGCCCCGGACGGCGCCGCTGGGAGTTCATGCGGCTGCCCGGCGAGGACCGCCACGAGCTCGACTCCGTGGAGAAGGCGTGGGAACTGCTCGCGAAATGGGAACGCACGCCGGACAACACCACGATCGAACGGCACGCCGTGTACACCTTCGCGGCCCGCTGGGCCGACCAGTGGTGCCGCGGACGGCTCGCCATCGCGGGCGACGCAGCGCACCAGATGCCGCCCTTCGCCGGGCAGGGCATGTGTTCCGGTCTCCGTGACGTGGCCAACCTGTCCTGGAAGCTCGACCGGGTGCTGCGCGGTGCCTCCGACCGCACGCTGCTGGACTCGTACACCCCCGAACGCAGCGCGCACATCCAGCACGCGATCGCCATGTCCGTGGAGCTGGGTCGCGTCATCTGCGTCCTCGACGAACAGCAGGCCGCCGAACGCGATGCCCGCATGATCGCCGGTGGCGCCGATCCGCAGCGGGTGCTGCCGGTGAGCGCCAAACCGGTGCTCGGCAAGGGAATCACCTGCGACGCCATCGATGTCGAGGCGGTGCGTGGCACGCTCGCGCCCCAGTTCCCGGTGCAGCGGGCGGGCACCCGGGACCTGCTCGACGAGCTGACCGGCTACGGCACGGTGCTGCTGATCAGCGTCGACGCCCCCGCCGCGGACCCCGCGGTCCGCGACCTGGCGGACGCGGCCGGGATCCGGGTGCTCAGCGTCGGAGCGGCCGGGACGCCCGAGCTGGGCGATCCGACCGGGGCCTGGACCCGGTGGTTCGGCGCGCACGGCATCAGCGCGGTCCTCATCCGGCCCGATCACTACGTCTTCGGCGCCATCGCCGACCACAGCGACCTCACGCGGCTCGTCACGACGTTCCTGGACCGGGTGCGCACCACCGGTCCGAGGCACGCCGCCACGGCCTGAAACCGATTCGATCCAGGAGGAGACCACCGCATGCGTATCGCGAACCTCGACGGCCGGGCCACGCTCATCGTCGGCGAGCGGGGCACCGAGAAGGCCATCGACCTCGCCACCGCCTCGGACGGACGCTTCGGACCCGATCTGCCGTCGGTGTATCCCGCGTGGGACGACGTCACCCGATGGGCAGCCACCTTCGACCCGGCCGGCTTCGAAGCCGCCGAGGTCGACCGCGCACGCCTGGGGCCGCCGTCGCCGGCACCCCGTCAGGTCTTCGCCATCGGGCTGAACTACGACGCGCACGCCGCCGAATCCGGATTCGACCGGCCCACCGATCTTCCGCCGGTGTTCACCAAGTACGTGTCGAGTTTTTCCGGACCCGACAGCGAGGTCGTGCTGCCCCCGGGTGGCCACGTCGACTGGGAGGTCGAGCTCGTCGCGGTGATCGGGCACTGGGCGAGCGGGATCGCCGAATCCGAGGCCTGGGCGCACATCGCGGGGCTGACCGTGGGCCAGGACCTCTCGGAACGGGTCTCGCAGCTGCGCGGACCGGCCCCGCAGTTCGGCCTCGGCAAGTCCTTCGCCGGGTTCTCCCCGCAGGGTCCCTGGCTGGTGACGCCGGACGAGTTCCGGCACCGCGACGACCTCGAACTGGGCTGCAGCCTCGACGGCGAAGAAGTCCAGAAAGGACGGACGCGGGACCTGATCTTCCCGGTGGCCAAGGTGATCGCCGGCCTGTCGCAGACCGTCACGCTGTACCCGGGCGATGTCGTGTTCACCGGCACACCGGCCGGCGTCGGCGTGGGGCGCGAACCGCAGCGGTTCATCCAGGCCGGCGAAAAGCTCGACAGCTGGATCGAAGGGATCGGCGAACTGCACCAGAGGTTCGTCGCCGCGGACCGGAAGTAGGAAGGACCACCAGCCATGGCACTGCACGGATTGGGCAAGGTCACCATCGGCGTCCCCAATGTCGAGGAAACCATCGCCTACTACACCGACTTCGGCCTCGACCACCGCGGCGACGGGAGGTTCGCCACCCGCGACGGCGGCGAGCAGCTCCGGATCGTCCACTCCCCCATGCGGCGGCTCGCCGAGCTGACCGTCGCGGCCGACGACCGGGACGACATCGCCGCCATCACCCGCCGTCTGCAGAAGCTCGGGGTCCCCGTCGAGCACGACGGGGACTCGCTGCGCGCCACGGAGCTGATCACCGGCACCACCGTGCGGGTCGCGGTCCGGGACCGGATCACCGTCGATCCGGTGCCGCCCGCGACGCTCTACAACGGACCGGGCCGGATCGACCGGTGGGGCCGGGCGCCGTTTCTCACCCGCACCGAACCGGTCCGCCCGCGCAAGCTCGGCCACGCCGTGCTCGGCAGCACCGATCTCGAGACCACGATGAAGTTCTTCACCGAGGGCATCGGGTTCAAGGTCAGTGACTACATGGGTGACCGGGCCGCGTTCCTGCGCTGCTCGGTCGAGCACCACAACGTGCTCGTGATGGCCGCGCCGGTCGACTTCCTGCACCACACCAGCTGGCAGGTCGACGACATCGACGAGGTCGGCCGGGGCGCCCAGGCCATGCTCGAGGACAACCCCGAACGCCACATCTGGGGTTTGGGCCGCCATCACGCCGGCGCGAACTTCTTCTGGTACCTCAAGGATCCGGCCGGCAACTTCTCCGAGTACTACTCCGACATGGACACCATCCCGCAGGACGAACTGTGGAGCCCGGAGGTCCTCCACGGCCTCCAGGGGCTGTACGCCTGGGGTCCGCCGCCCCCGCCGTCGTTCCTGCACCCCGACGATCTCGCCGCCCTGATGACCGGCGCGCATTCGGTGAAGGGCGGATGACCGCTCCACGGTGACGCGTATTGCAGGTACCATATCCTGCATGGCAGGAGCATCAGCGTCGCGCACGTCGGGCTACCGCGAGCGGAACTCGACCGCGGACCGGGCCCTTGTACCCGGACGGATCGAAATCCACTGAGGACAGTGCGCGCACCGCCTTGACCGATGGTCTGCAGCCCACGGTTCGACCTGGCCGGTACCTCATCGTGGCCACGCGCGCGTCAGGCCGGCGCGCAACTCCGTCAGTCCTGCGGGACCCAGCCGGCTCTCGAGATCTTCTTCCAGGTCACGAAGGACGTCAGACGCGACCTGAGAACGCCGGCAACCCGCGGCGGTCAATCCGATGAGGGTGCTGCGCGGGAACCCCGGCCCCGGCGTACTGGTCAACAGGCCTTCTTCGACGAGCTGTGTGACAGCGCGATGCATTGTCTGGCGGGTGACGCCGGCACGGCGCGCGAGCTCGGCGATGCTCAGCGATGTCTCGGGGTTCAGGTGCGCGAGCACGGCCGCGTGCGCCGGAGTGATGGGTGCCACGCCTGCGGCGTTCAAGCGCTCCTGCAACTCCTCGGAGAACCAGCGGGCACCTCGCTGCAGCAGCGTGATGAGCGGCAGGTCCACCTCCGCGTGATCCTCGGCGTTCATTGCTTGCGCTCCTTTCGCACGGGGCGCAGCGTCCTGCGTCAGCAAAGCTGACACAGAGAGGCAGTAATGCCATGACAGGCTATGACGTGGACGTCCTCATCGCGGGCGCCGGTCCGGTCGGGCTCACCGCGGCCTTGCGGCTGGCCCAGTCGGGGGGACCTTCTCGCGGGACGCGGCAACCCCGATCCCCGGCATGACTGTCGACGCGGTGGCCTGGATGCGGCGCCGCGACGTCTCGGTCTACGCCGGCGACATCGGGGACGCGCATCCCGGGTCGACCCGCAGGTGGCGTTGCCGCTGCACCTCATCGGGCTGGCCCGCCTCGGCCTGCCACTGATCGACGGCGCCGAGGTCGAGGAGCTGGCCGCGGTCTGCGCCGAACTCCGGCGATACGCGTTCCTGCTCACCATCGCGCCGCCCCGGCTGCGCGGTGGCACCGGGGTGCCGGTGAACCCGCAGGCGATCTTCTAGGCGCGGCCGAAGGGGCCGCCCGCCGAGCCGGTGCCCGGTGGCGGCGGGGCCCCGTCAGCCGGTCGTGATGACCAGCTTGCCACCCTTGGGAGTGCCCTTGAGCTCGAGTTCGGTCAAGGCCGCGATCGCCTCCGTGAGCGGCACGGTACGGGCGATCGGCAGCCGGAGCGTGCCCTGCCCGGCCGCTCGCGCGACTTCCTCCAGGTCCTTGGTGACAGTGCGGGTGATCTGCACCTTGAAGGGCCCGGGCAGCGCGCTCTTCGCGATGTTCGCCGGCGTGGGGTGCACGCCGACGAGGTGACCGCCAGGCTTCAGGAGCTTCCGTCCCGCCGCGGACGGGAGCTTGCCCGCGGTGTCGACCACGACGTCGAACCGGTTGCTCAGCGGCTCCGGATCGAAGTCGAAGTCGACCACCGGGGACAGACCCAGCTCGCGCGCCTCGGCCGCGGCGGACGCCCGGCAGCTCCCGCCCACCGAGGCACCCCGCGCCAGCGCGAGCTGGGTGACCGACCGGCCCACGCCGCCCAAGCTTCCGTGCACGAACACAGCCTGCCCGGGCTGCAGCTTTCCTTTGTCGTACAAGGCTTGGTAGGCAGTCAGCGCGACGGTGGGAAGCGCGGCGGCCTCCTCCCAGGAGAGGTTCGCCGGCTTGCGCACGACCCCCTTCGCCTCGGCGATGACCAGCTCAGCGAACGCGCCGGACGTGCTGATCGGTGCTCCGCCGAGCACCTCGTCCCCGACGCCGATCCGGTCGACACCCTCGCCGACCGCCTCGACGACGCCCGCGAAGTCGTGCCCCAGCCCGCGCGGGAACTTGCGGCCGGTCACCATCTTCATGGCGCCACCGCGAATCCCCCAGTCCATCGGATTCGCCGCGGCCGCCCGCACGCGGACCAGGACCTCGCCGGCCCCGGGCCGGGCCGGTGCGAACTCCTCGAGCCGCAGGACCTCGGGCCCGCCGTACCGGTGGTACTGGATGCGCTTCATCGTGGTCATCGAAATCCCTTCCTGCAGTGACGCCTGTCCAGTGATGTCACCTGATGACATCACTGTAGCACGGCGATGTCATCAGGTGACATCATTGCCCGCGATCGAGTGACGTCCCGTAAACTCGCGGCGTGGCACGATGGGAGCCCGGCGCCAGGGACCGGCTGCGCGACGCGGCGCTGACGCTGTTCCTGGAGCGCGGCTTCGAGCAGACCATGGTGGCCGAAATCGCCGAACGGGCCGGCGTCACCGCCCGTACCTTCTTCCGTCACTTCGCCGACAAGCGCGAGGTGCTCTTCGACGGCTCGTCCGGCCTGGAGGAGACCGCTCTTGCCGCCGTGGAAGAGGCACCGGCCTCGTCCTCGGCGATGGACGCTGTCATGACCGCGCTCGACGCTGTGGCCGCCGCGATCGGCGAAAACCACGACTTCGCGCGGAAGCGGCAGACGGTGATCACGGCCAACGCCGAACTTCGCGAACGTGAGCTGATCAAGCACGCATCGATTTCGCGCATCCTGGCTGACGGACTGCGTCGCCGTGGCGCCGACGCCTTCGAGGCGGCTCTGGCCGCCGAAACCGGGGTCGCGGTGTATCGCGTCGCTTTCGAACAGTGGACCGGGTCCGCGGAGCCGGGCGCTTTGCCCGACGTCATCCGCGCTTCACTGACGCGGCTCCGGGCTCTGACTTCCGCCGGTTGAGCCAGCCGGCAGCGAACCGGACCGGGCACGCGGCGGGGGGCGAAGTCTTACCCGGGGGTACGGGCCACGAAGAAGATCCGCCGGAACTCGAACCACGTCGTACCGTCCGGGCGGGTCGGATAGGCCTCGTCGAGAAGCGGGGCAAGTTCCTCACGGAAGGCGGCCCATTCGGCGTCCGGCAGCGCGGCCCGGACCGGGCGCAGCGCGGTGCCGGTGATCCACTCCAGTACCGCACGCGGGCCGGTGAGCGGTTGCGTGTACGTGGTTTCCCAAGCGTCCACGGCACATCCGGCGTCGGCGAGCAGATCGGCGTAGGCCCGCGGCGTCGCCACGGCGTCTTCGGCACGCAGATTCGCCGAGCCGAGTTTCGACCGCCAGGACGGCGAAGCCGCGAGGTCGCGCACGATCCGGTGTGACGGCGCGCCGAAGTTACCCGGCACCTGGACCGCCAGGTGCGCCCCGGGCGGGAGCTGGGTGACCCAGCGGCGCAGCAGCTCGTCGTGACCCGGCACCCACTGCAGGACCGCGTTCGACACCACCACGTCGGTGTCCGGGCGCGGTTCCCACGAACGGACGTCCGCGACCTCGGCGGTCACTCCCCGTTCGCGGGCCGCGGCCACCATCTCCGGCGAACTGTCCACCGCCTCCAGTACCGCGTCCGGCCAGCGGCGGGCCAGGTCCACCGTCAGGTTTCCCGGTCCACAGCCGAGGTCGGTGACCCGGCGCGGCGACACAGCCGGAATCCGGCCGACCAGATCGAAGAACGGCCGCGCGCGCAGGTCCGCGTAGTCGAGGTACTTCGCCGGATCCCACATCGCAGCCTCCCGGATTGCTCGCAGTACGCTCGTACCGAGTACGAGCGTACTGCTACTGCCCCGGGTCGGCCAGCTTGTCCGCGGCCTCCGCCGCGACCGCCTCGACCAGCGCCGGATCGGTACCCGGATCCGGGCGGACCTGCAGAACCGTGCCGTCGCGGCCGGGCACCTTGCGCTGCACGAACCACGCGCCGCCGTCCGGGAACTCCTGGCGATGCCGGGCACGGATCGACCCGTCGACGCGCAGCCGCACCTGGTGCGGAACCCTGCCGGGCTCCGGCAGCCGGAACCGCACCGGTTCCCGGTCGGCCAGCACCACCACCCCGCCGGCCCGGCTGGTCTCCTCGGATTCGGTGAGCGTGAAGCCGTCCTCGCCCCAGCTCGCCTTGCCCACGAGGTGCCAGCCGACCCGCCGCGCGCCCGTCCCGGACGGGATCCACAGCCCCAGCGTCGTGACCACGAGGTGGCCGCCGCCCTCGACTGCGGCCGCGGCGATCACCTCTTCGCCGTCGGCCAGCTCGCCGCCGAACCCCTCGGGCAATCCGCGGCCGAAGAAACGGCTCAGCAGCCCCACGTCAGTCCCATCCGCTCGAGGCCTGCTCGCGCAGCGCCTTCCGGTACTGCTCCAGCGCGACCAGATCGCCGAACAGCGCGCGGTAGTCGTCGGGCGCCTCGACCGGCGACAGCCGCTGCAGCTTCGACTTGATCTCGCCGATCTGCCGCCCCACCAGGCTCTCCTGCACCCCGGCGAGCACACCGGAGATGTAGCGCGAGTCCACTTCTCCCTTGGCGTGCAACGGTTCCACCGCCAGCTCGCTGAGTACCCGGCGGACTGTCCCTTCCGGACAGTGCTGCTCCGCGGCGTCCAGCAGCGCCGGACCGGTGAGCCCGGAAGCGGCACCGCCCGCCTTCAGCACCGCCAGGTGCACTGCGACGTACACCGGATGTGTGAACGCCTCTTCAGGCAAGGAGTCGTACTCCGGACCGGCGATCGACGGCTGCTGCAGCGCGGCCTTCAACGCCTCGCGCTGCGCGTGGAACCGCGGGTCCTTCGGCGCGGGCCGCGGCAGATCCTGCTGCTGCGGCGCGGGCTCGGGCGCCTCCTGCCGCGCCGCCGGACGTCGCGCGGGCTCGGCCGGGCCCCGCCGGGCCGCCGCACCGGCCGCCCCGCGCACCCGGTTGACCACCTGCGCCACGTCCTGCCAGCCGACCCACCAGGCCAGCTTCGAGGCGTAGCCGTCCCGGCTGGCCCGGTCCTTGATCGCGGCAACCATCGGCACCGTCTTCTGCAGCGCGGAGACCTGGCCGTCGACCGCGTCGAGGTCGAACTGCTTCAGCATGCTCTTGATCACGAACTCGAACAGCGGCGTGCGGCGGGCCACCAGGTCGCGCACCGCGCCGTCGCCCTTCGCGATGCGCAGCTCGCACGGGTCCATCCCGTCCGGGGCGACCGCGATGTAGGTCTGCCCGGCGAAGGTCTGGTCGCCCTCGAAAGCCTTGAGCGCGGCCTTCTGGCCGGCCTCGTCGCCGTCGAAGGTGAAGATCACCTCACCGCGGAAGGCGTCGTCGTCCATCATCAACCGGCGCAGCACCTTCATGTGGTCCTCGCCGAACGCGGTGCCGGACGAGGCGACCGCGGTCGGCACACCGGCCGCGTGCATCGCCATCACGTCCGTGTAGCCCTCGACGACCACGACCTGATGCCGCTTCGCGATCTCGCGTTTGGCCTGGTCGAGGCCGAACATCACCTGGGACTTCTTGTAGATCTGCGTTTCGGAGGTGTTGAGGTACTTCGCCGAGATCCGGTCGTCGTCGAACAGCCGTCGGGCGCCGAAACCGACCACATCATTGCCGACGTCGCGGATCGGCCACACCAGCCGCCGGTGGAACCGGTCCATCGGCCCGCGCTGGCCCTCCTTCGACAGCCCGGACGCGAGCAGCTCCTTGACCTCGAACCCGCGGTTGAGCAGATGCTTGGTGAGCTTGTCCCAGCCGCCGGGGGCGTAGCCGCAGCCGAACTGCTTGGCCGCCGCGGCGTCGAACCCGCGCTCGGACAGGAAGTCCCGCGCCGCCCGCGCCTCGTCGGTGACCAGCTGCTCGATGTAGAACTCGCCGGCCGCGCGATGCGCCTCGATCAGCCGCGAGCGGGTGCCCCGGTCGCGCTGCACGGTGGCGCCGCCACCCTCGTAGTTCAGCCGGATGCCGACCCGGTCGGCCAGCCGCTCCACCGCCTCGACGAACGACACGAGGTCGATCTTCTGGATGAACTTGATGACGTCGCCGCCCTCGCCACAGCCGAAGCAGTGGAAGGTCCCGTGGGTGGGGCGCACGTTGAACGACGGGGTCTTCTCGTTGTGGAACGGGCACAGGCCCTTCAGGCTGCCCCCGCCCGCGCGCCGCAGCGCGACATACTCCCCCACGACCTCGTCGATCCGGTTGCGCTCACGCACCTGAGCGATGTCGCTCTCCCGAATCCGTCCTGCCACGGTGACCACCATAGTTCTCCCCCTCCCGCGGCCGTGCGGCACACTCGGGCTCATGCGCGCCAACCCCGCACTGGAGCACTACGCCGGCGAGTTCACCGGGCATCGGCCCCATCTGGTCGGCGTGGCCTACCGGCTCACCGGCAGCCGGGCGGACGCCGAGGACGCGGTCCAGGAGGCCTGGCTGCGGCTGGCCGGACTGGACGACGCCGGCCGCGCCGCGATCCGCGACCTGCGTGGCTGGCTGACCACGGTGGTCGGCCGGATCTGCCTGGACCGGCTCCGCTCGGCGACCGCGCGCCGGGAACGGTACGTGGGCCAGTGGCTGCCGGAGCCGGTCGTCACGCCCTTCGGCGCTCCGCCGGGCGAGGATCCGCTGGAAGCCGCGGTGCGGGACGACGGCCTGCGGATGGCCGCGATGGTGGTCCTCGACCGGCTCTCCCCGGAGCAGCGGGTGGCCTTCGTGCTGCACGACGCCTTCGGCGTGCCGTTCGCCGAGATCGGTGGCATCCTCGGCTGCACCCCGGCCGCCGCGCGCCAGCACGGGTCGCGCGGACGGCGGGCGCTGGAGCAGGCCGACCCGCCGCCGCGCGCCGGCTTCGCCGAACAGCAGCAGGTGCTGGAGAAGTTCGTCACCGCGCTGCTGGCCGGCGACATCGCCGCGGTCACCGAACTGCTGCACCCGGACGTGGTGCTGATCGGCGACTCCGACGGCAAGGCCCGTACCGCCCGCCAGCTCGTGGTCGGCCCGGACAAGATCGCCCGGTTCTTCCTGGGCCTGCTGCGCAAGTACGACCCGGAAATGCTCACCCGCGGCGCACCGGTGCTGGTCAACGGCGACCTCGGCCTGTGGCTGCCGCCCATGCCCGGCCGCGGGGGTTTCCTCGCGCTCGACGAGCACGTGCAGTCCATGAGCCTGCGCGACGGCCGGATCGTCGCCGTCTACGACGTGGCCAACCCGGACAAGCTGACCCGCGTCACCCGGCCTTCCTGAGACAGAAGGGGTGACCTGCCGGATCGCGGTAGACGCGGAAGCGGTCCGGTTCGCGCTGCTGCGGTTCCTTGGCCGCACCGAGCGCGAGCGCTTCCGCCTCGGCGGCGTCGAGGTCGGGCGTCGTCAGGTCGAGGTGCAGGTATTGGGGACGCGCACCGGTCGGCCAGGTGGGCGGCCGGTAGTCGTCCACAGCCACGGCGGACAGGTACAGCGCCGGCGTTTCGACCGCGCAGAACCGCGGGCTGCTGAACGTGACCTCCCCGCCGGTCATGCCCGCCCAGAAGGCGGCCAGCGGCACGGGATCCGCGCAGTCCATGGTGACCGAAGCGAGGCTCGTGGTGGTCATCGGTATTACTCCTTTTCGGACGGTGCTTCTTTCAGACGGTCGGCAGGATGCCGCCGTCGACCCGGTACTCGCCTCCGGTCAGCCACTTCGCGCGGCGGGAGGCGAGGAAGGCGATCAGCTCGGCCACGTCCTCGGGGTCTCCGGGACGGCGCATCGGGATCTTCAGCTCCTCGGCGAGGTCCAGCCGCACCTGGCCGACCTCGACACCCCGTGCCTCGGCGATCCCGCTCAGGTGCTCGAGCGCGCCGTCGGTGACGACGAACCCGGGAACGACGGTGAGCACCCGCACCCCGTGCGGGCCGACCTCGGTGGCCAGTCCCCGGCTGTAGACGTTGAGGGCGGCCTTGGCCGCGGCGTAGGAGACCTCACCGGGTTGCGGCAGGTGGCTGGCGACCGAGGAGACGTGGACGACGACCCCGCTGCCGCGTTCGACCATCCCGGGCACCAGGTGCCGGTCGAGCCGGACCGCGGCGAGCAGGTTGGCGTTCAGATCGGCCAGCCACGATTCGTCGTCACGGCGGACCGTCTCGATCGGCGGGGTGGCGCTGCCCGCGTTGTCGACGAGCACGTCGATGCCACCGGCGTGCTCGAGTGCCTGCCGGGCCACGGCCGCGGCACCCTCCTGCGTACCGAGGTCGCCGGTCAGGAAGTGGATCCGCGGATCGGGATCGGCGGGTGCGCTCCGCGCGGTGGCGAGCACCTGGGCGCCCGCATCGACGAACCGGGCGGCTGTGGCCGCGCCCAGGCCGCGGCTGCCGCCGGTGACCAGGACCCGGAGATCATCGAGACCGTCGACGGAAGAGGGTGAGCTCGGCACTGGCTGCTCCTGACACGGTAAGGTGAACTTGACTCCGGAAACTATACGGAGTCGGGTTCACCTTTGTCGCGCACCCCGGTGCGGAGTCGGAAGGAAGCACGATGACGGACCCGTCCCGGCGGTCGGGCGCTTCGGGCCGCCCGCTGCGCGCCGACGCGCGACGCAACCGCGACGCGCTGCTCGCCAGCGCCCGCGAAGCGTTCCGCGCCGGAGAGACCGAGATCCGGGTCGAGGAGATCGCGCAGCGGGCGGGCGTCTCGGTGGGCACGCTCTACCGGCACTTCGAAACCCGGGAAGCGGTCCTCGCCGAGGTCTACCGCGGTGAGGTCGACGAACTCTGCGCCGCCGGGCTGGCCAAGGCCGGCGAGCACGGCCCGGCCGAAGCACTGCGGCTGTTCCTGCTGGACCTCGTCGACCACGCCGCGGCGAGCCGCGGCCTGGCCGTCATCTTCGAAGCGATCATGGCCACCGCGTCGCCCGTCTTCGACGAGGCCCGCGCCGCCATGGAGTCGACGATGTCGGAGCTGCTCACCGCGGGTGCCACGAACGGCGCGCTGCGCGGCGACATCAGCGGGCGAGCCCTGCTGCGCGCGCTCAGCTCGATCTGCGGGGTCCAGGCCACACCCGAGTGGTACGACGACAGCCGCCGCATCGCCGGTCTGCTCCACGACGGGCTCACGGCATCGGCACCCGGCACGCCTCGCCCGAGGTGAAACCCTGGTCGACGATGCCGAGCGCGTTGTTCATCCTGGCGCGCGAGTTCTCCAGGGCGATCTGGTAGGTCAGTTCCACCACGCCTGCCCGGCCGAACTCGGTCTCCAGTTCGGCTATCTGCTCGTCGGTCACGGTGACCGTCTCGCCGGACATCGCGTCGGCGAGGGCGAGGGCGAGTCGTTCCCCGCGGGTGAACGCGGGCGAGGTGGCGTAGTCGTCGATGTGCTTGAGGCGGTCGATGTCCAGGCCCTCGTGAAGCTGCAGCATGGTGCCGAAGTCCACGCACCACGAACAGCCGATCCGGGTGGCCACGCGGTACACCGCGAGCTCCCGCACGTTCCCCGGCAACCGGGTGGACGCCTTCTGCGCCATGGTTTCGTGCACGATGCTGGTCCGCATCAGCGCGGGGTGGTGGGCGGCGACCGCCAGCGGTTCCGGGACCGCGCCGTAACGGCGTCCGGCGATCCGGTAGACGAGCTTGAGCACCGGGCCGGCTTCGGCGGCCCGCTTGACCGGGATACGGGGCATGTCGGGTCCTCCTTCTCGGATGGTTCGCAGGGAGGACGTGGCGCGCGGCGAGGATGTGACAGCGGACCTCAGCGCGGCTCGGTGATCGGCCGCACGTCCCAGACCCACACCCCGTCCACGTACCGACCCGGCTTGCGCAGCAACAGATCCACCGTGGCGCGGTAGGCGTCCGCGCCGTCCCGCGGAGTGAGCACCAGCACGCTGGCGTGCCAGTAGCGCAGATCGGCGATCGCCTGGTCGCGGTCGGCCTCGGAGACCCCTTGCGCTTCCCCGGAATCGCGGACGCGGTCGAACAACACCGACGTCGGACGCTGATAGGAGCCGTAGCGGCCGCGTTTGTCGTCCGGACCGCTCGGCCCGACGAAATAGCCCTCCGGCATCGGGTACTCGAGTCCGGCGTCGACCTGCCAGTGCAGCGGTTCCGACTCCCCCGAGCTGGGCAGCGGCACCGGGACCACGGTCCCGCCCGGGGCGACGTAGCCGCGCCAGGTGCCGTCGGCGAAGAACGCCGGGGTGGCCGGGCGGTCGTGCACCACCAGCTGGGTCGGCGCGATCGGCATCAGCACCGCGGCCACCGCGCCCAGCCAGATCAGCCGCACCGGCAGCCGCTTCTCCCCCGGCAGCGGCCCGGCCGCCGCGAAGACCCGGTCGGTCGCGATCGCCAGCAACGCGCCGACCGCGGGCACACAGGCCATGGCGAGCCGGGACTCCAGCAGGGACTCGAACAACGGCAGGTTCGCCAGCAGCCGCCACGGCCCGGGCACGCCGCTGTCCTCGCCCAGCACGGTCAGGTCGGAGCCGAGTGAAAGCCACGCCATGAGGAGCATGGTGATCGCCAGCGAACGCGCGACGACCTCACGCCACAGCCAGATCGTCACCACGACCATCAGCACGATCAGCGGCCAGCCGAAGAACGCGTTCTCCTCGGTGCGGTTCATCGACACCGCGGCCGCCGCCTCCGGCTGGCCGGCGACCGACTGCGTCGCGAACCGGGTGAAGGCGGCGGTGTCGTTGCCGACCTTCCCGTGCTCGAGGCCGGTGTAGCTCTGCGGACCGAAGAACTGCCACCACAACGGGAACGCGACCAGCACCAGAGCCAGCACCACGGCGATCCCGCCGCCGAGCGCCAGCGGCCGCACCATGGCACCGACCTCCCGCGGCCGCGACAGGCAGTAGGCGGTCGCGAAGATCACGAAGCCCAGCGCGAAGATCAGCAGCGGCTCTTCGCCGAGGAAGATCTGGTAGGCGCTCAGCACGCCCAGCCAGATCCCGTTGCGTACCGGACGGCGACCCTTGGCGAGGTGGATCACCTTGAGCGCCAGGAAGGGCAGCACGAACCAGGCGACGAAGTTCGGGTGCGCGTTCGCGTGCGAGACCATCGGCGGCGCGAACCCGGCGAACGCCCCGCCGACCGCGGCCGCCCACCGGTGCGCCACGAGGTGCCGGGAGAACACCCAGTACCACGCGGCTGCCGTGCCGGCCAGGCTGCCGGTCAGCGCGATCGCCCAGGTGAGCGTGGGCCCGAACACGAGCGTGAGCGGGGTCAGCGGCACGGAGACGCCGAGCATGGCCGTGTTGGCCATCATGTTCACGCCGAGCGGATAGTTCTGCAGCCCGCTGCTGAGCGGGTTCTCCAGGTGCACCACCGACCTGGCGGTCACCGAGAAGAACCACTCCCACAGGTTCTGGTCCGAGGCGCTGTTCCACAGGTAGCCCTGGCCGAGGTCCGCCCAGAGCCCGCCGAACAGCAGGATCGCGAACAGCAGGTAGGCACCGATGATCCCGGCGTCCGCCCAGGACCGGCGCATCCGCGGCGCGGCGGCGAGGGGTCCGGCAGCGGGGACGGTGGGAATCAGCTCGGTCCTCGCTTCCGGGCGGAACAGGCTCACGCCGGGCGCACCACCCGCGCGAAGAAGTACACCGCACCGCTCCCGGCGTGGCGGACGAGCAGCAGGAACGGCCGGTCCACGGTGACCACCACCGGATCGGCCACGACCAGCGCCATGGTGCGCATCTGGACCGCGGTGGCGGCAGCGCCTTCCAAGCCCTCTTCGTCGAGCCTCAGCACGGCCTGGTGCAGCACACTGTCCACCCACAGCGGACGGTCCGGGCTGAGTCCGGTGAGGTCGGCGTCCTGAGTGAAAAGCTCGTGCACGCCGAGCCGCTGCAGTGCCGGATCGAGGTCGGTGCGCACGTCGAGGGAGATCTTCGGCAGGGCGAGCCGGACCTTCTGCCGCTTCGGGCTCTCCAGCAGCCGCCGCAGGAGGCGGGCGTCGAGGGCCGGCTCGGCGGTCGCCAGGCCCTCGTCGGGCAGCAGAACGGCCGCTTCGACGCCACCCTGCGCCGGGAGCGTGACGACTTGCCAACCGTCCTCGTGGGCGTACCCGACCGTCTCTTCCAGGTGCATGGTCGGCACTTCGCGGACGCCGTCCGGGGTGTGGAACTCCGCGGGCGCGGTGGCGGATCCGGCGAACGGACGCCGCCAGGCGGTCTTGAGGTAGAGCGCGTTCACGAGGCTGGCGCGGGTGTCCGCGTGCACCGCACCGTCCGGGAGCAACCGCGGAATCAGGCCGTGGGTGGTGCGGTCCACGTCGTTGTTGATCAGCTCGCGAGCGGCACCCGGATCGGTGGCGAACGGCGCGGTCTCGGCCTTGCCGCCGGGCCAGCCGGCCAGCTCGTCGCGGAAGGCGGCTTCGACAGTGATCCGGTCGGAGGCCCACAGGGTGTTGGCGACGGCGAGCTTCGCCTCGTCACCGACTTCGGCGGCAGCGCGCAGCAGCTCACCCTGGTCGTCGCCCAGCAGGGCGCCCAGCTCGTCGCCGGTACGTCCACGAGCGGCCCGCGCCACGAGCCCGAGCGCACTGGCGGCCGAGTACGGCGAGAAGCACGCGTCGGCGCCCTCGGCCGACGCCGCGCGGAGCAGCGCGAGCGTGAGGTCGAGATGACTGTCGAGACCCATGCGGCGACCGTACCGGAACACCCGCGCCCGGCGGGCCGGACGGCGATTCCGGCTACCGTTCGGCCCCGAGCCCGCAGTCGTGACCTGCCGCGTTGCCTCGGCCGGCCCGGCGGTCCGCCGTGACCACGGGGAACGCGGTCAGCCCCCGGCCGGTGGGATGCCGTGCCGGCCGGTGTGCCAGCGGTGCCATTCGTGGGCCTGGGCGTCGGTGAGGGAGGCGACCTGGTCGAGCACCACCCGCAGCCGTGCCGGGTCGTCCGGGGCGCTGTGCCAGGCCGGGGTGAAGAGCGGGTCCAGCGCCTCCGGGGCCCGCCGCAGCAACGCGGCGACCAGCTCCGTGATCACCTCGCGCTGGCCGTCCTGCATGGCCAGCCGGCGGCGGTCGCTCATCACGTAGCGCAGGGCCAGTGCTTTCAGCAGCGCGACCTCCGCGGCCACCTGGTCGGGCACCGCCAGGCGGGCGCCGTACCGGGTGAGCGGACCCTCGCCGTAGACGCCGCGGGTGCCGGTGACCACCGCGGAGGCGAAGCGGCCCACCAGTTCGCTCGTCAGCCGCTTCAGCGCCACCTGTGCCCGCAGGGAGCCGTCCGGGGGCGCGTGCACCAGGTCCGCGACCACCGGCAGGTCGAGCAGTTCCTTCGCCGCACCCTCCAGAGTGGACGGCGAAAGGGTGGAGAAGTGCCGGGCCGCGGCCTCGGCCACCGCCGCGCGTTCGTCCGGATCGGCCAGCACCCGCAGCCGGATCCGCCCGGCCAGCACGCCGTCCTCGACGTCGTGCACCGAGTAGGCCACGTCGTCGGACCAGTCCATGATCTGCGCCTCCAGGCAGCGGCGCAGCCCCGGCGCCCCGTCCCGGATCCAGCCGAACACCGGCTGGTCGTCCGGGTACACGCCGTACTTCGGCTCCCCGCCGCGCCGCGTCCACGGGTACTTCGTGGTGGCGTCCAGGCAGGCGCGGGTGAGGTTCAGCCCGGCAGGGGCGCCGTCGGCGGCCAGCACCTTGGGTTCGAGCCGGGTGAGGATCCGCAACGTCTGCGCGTTGCCCTCGAAGCCTCCGCACGGCTGCGCCACCAGGTCCAGCGCCCGTTCCCCGTTGTGCCCGAACGGCGGGTGACCGATGTCGTGCGCCAGGCCCGCGGTGTCGGCGAGGTCCGGATCCGCGCCCAATTCCTCGGCGATGCCCCGGCCGATCTGCGCGACCTCCAGCGAATGCGTGAGCCGGGTGCGTGGAGCACCGCTGACCTCCGCACCCTCCCCCGGCCCGACCACCTGCGTCTTGCCCGCCAGCCGGCGCAGAGCTGCCGAATGCAGCACGCGGGCGCGGTCGCGGGCGAACGCACTGCGCTCGTCGGGCCGCGCACCGTCCACCGTCGCGCCCTTGGGGGCCTCGGCCAGCACCCGGGCGCGGTCGTGCTCGCGGTAGCCATCGCTCACCCGGCCAGCTTAGGCGCGGGAACCGACAAATCCCGGCAGCGTTCAGCCGAGCATCGCGGCGAACAGGTCGTCCGCCGGCGACTTGGTGAGCTCGTAGAACAGCAGTGCACCGGTCTCGCGGAAGATGTAGCGCACCTGGGTGCTGCGTTCCTGCACGATCGGGCCGCTGTGCGTCGGCGCGGTCCAGGCCTCCAGACCCAGGTCCTGCGCCATCGTGCGGGACCGGAACGAATGCCACGGATCGCTCACCAGCACCGCCGAACTCCAGCCGTGCGCCTTCACCTGGCCGGCGACCGCGCGCAGACTGCGCAACGTGTCGCTGCCCTCGCCGACCGGCAAGGTCGCCGAAGCCGGCACGCCGTGCCGCGTCAGCCACCGCGCGCCCGCCTGCGCCTCGGTGAAGTTGTCCGCGGCTTTCTTGCCTCCGGCCGTGATCACGGTCTTCGCCACACCGGCCGCGTACAGCTGGCGCGCCTTCTCCAGCCGCGCCGTGAAGATCTCCGACGGCTTGCCGTTGTACTGCGCGGCGCCCAGCACGACGATCACGTCGGCGGGCTCGCGGTCGTTCTCCCGCGCGACCTGCCACACGCGAAAGCCCGTTCCGGCCACGAGCAGCACCAGCACCAGCACGACGCCGAAAACGATCCGGCGTGCCCAGTTCACCCCGGTGGGTCCGCTCCGCTCGGCCGCGCTCATGCCCGTCATCCTGGCAGGCGCACCGCGGAGAGTCCGGGAAGGGGCCCTCACCGCGGCGGCGACCGCGGAGCTAGAGCCAGCCCCGTTCCTCGGCCATCCGGACCGCTTCCGCGCGGGTGCGCGCGCCGGTTTTGCCGATCGCGGCGGACAGGTGGTTGCGTACGGTGCCCTCGGACAGGAACAGCGCCTTGGCGAGGTCCGCGACGGTGCTGCCGTCGCTCGCCGCATGCAGTACGTCGCGTTCCCGGCCGGTGAGCGGGCTGGCACCGGTGGCCAGCGACTCCGCGGCGAGCGCCGGATCCACCACCCGGAGTCCCTTGTGGACTCTGCGGACGGCCTCCACGAGCTGTTCCGGCGGGGCGTCCTTGACCACGAACCCGGCCGCGCCCGCGGCCATCGCCCGCGCCAGGTAGCCGGGCCTGCCGAAGGTGGTGCAGATGATCACCCGGCAGCCGGGCAGCTGCGACCGCAGCTCGGCGGCCGCGGTCAGCCCGTCCGTCCCGGGCATCTGCACGTCGAGCAGCGCGACGTCGGGCGTCGACTCCCTGGCTGCCGCCGGCACTTCGTCGCCGCTGCCGACCTGGGCCACCACCTCGATGTCCGGCTCCAGATCGAGCACCGTGGCCAGTGCCCCGCGCACCATCGCCTGGTCGTCGGCCAGCAGGACCCGGATCACGCGAACCCTCCTGCCGGCTGCGCGCGGACCACGGCGCCGGTCTCGTCCGGTTCCGGAACCTCGGCCCGTACGCGCCATCCTCCGCCGGACCGAGGATGCGCACGCAGCGTCCCCCCGGCCGCGCCCATCCGCTCGGTGAGCCCGCGCAATCCGTTGCCCAGCGCCGCGTTTTCCCCCGTCTTGCCGTCGTCGTCGATCTCCAGCCACTCCTGCCCGAGGCGCACGCACACCCGGGTGGCGTCGGAATGCCGCAGCACGTTGGTGATCGCCTCACGCAGTACGTAGCCGAACGTGCTTTGCAGCTCCGCTCGCACGTGGTCCACCGCGTGCGGCAGGTCGGCCTCGATCTCCGCCGCCCGCAGCGCGGCCCGCGCCCCCGCGATCTCCGCGGGCAGCGACACCGTGCGGTACTCCGACACGGTGGCCCGCACGTCGGTCAGCGCCGTGCGGGTGAGTCCTTCGACCTCGCGGATCTCCCGCACCGCCCGCGGAATGTCGGCGGAGGCTTCGAGCACGCGGCGGGCCGCCCCCGCCTTCACGCTGATCGTGGTGAGGCTGTGCCCGAGCAGATCGTGCAGGTCGCGGGCCACCCGTTCCCGTTCGTTCGCCACGGCCAGCGTGGCGATCTCCTGGTTGGCCAGCTTCAGCCTGCGGACCGCCCGCACCAGGTTGGCCATGAAGAACATGGCCGCGGTGACCGAGACGACCGAGACCAGGTCGCCGCCGTCACCGGCCTGCCAGCCCCGGGCGAACAGGACGAGCGCGGCCACCCCGAGTGCCGTGCCGTCGAGGATCAGCGCCCAGGCAGGCGGGAAGACGAACACGAGCGTGGCGGTGGCGTAGAGCAGGATGTACGGGCTCATGCCCGGCAGCAGCGCGGCCGGCAGACCCAGCGCGAGCATGCCGCAGCCGAAGACGTACCTGCCCCGGCGGGACCGGCCGAACACCAACGGGAACAGCAGGTAGCAGGCCGCGTAGGTGTAGCTGAGCAGGGCGAACAGGACCCGGGGCAGCAGCGGACCCGGGTCCTCGGCGATCGCCTGGGTCGCCGGGACCAGATAGGGCAGCAGGAACAGCACGCCGAGCACCGGCCAGCGGGACTTGTTCGGCCCCTGTTCTCCCAGCGCGGACTCCTCCCACCAGGAAGCCCGGTCGCCGAAACCGAACCGGAAGCTCCCGTGCCGGCCCGCGGCGGTCTCCGTGCTCGCCACCCTGTCCTCCCTGTCCCGTCCGGTCAGACCCGGGCGCTGTTCCTACGGTAGAGCCGGACCACCAGCCCGCCCAAGCCCACCGTCCAGCCGGCGAGCGCGACCAGCGCGGCCGGGAAGCTCACCAGCATCTCGTTCGTGACCGCCGGGCGGACCAGGCCGATCATCCAGTAGGTCGGCAGCGCCTGCGCCACCTCGTGCATCCAGGCGGGCATGCCCTCCAGCGGCAGCCACAGGCCGCCGAGGAAACCCATCGCGAGCACCACGATCATGGTCACCGGCTGCATCGACTCCGGGGTGCAGAGCAGCCCCAGCACCAGTCCCAGCAGGACCACCGGGATCGCGCCGAGCCAGATGCCCAGCACGACCCGCAGCCAGGCCAGCGGGTCGAGGCGCACGCCTTCGGCGAGAAACCCGATCAGCGGCACCAGGATGACCGCGGGCAGCGCGACGAACATGCCCGCCAGCGCCTTGCCGCCGAGGTACTGCACGCCGCTCAGCGGGGTCAGCCGCAGCTGCCGCTGCCAGCCGGACGCCCGTTCCACGGTGAGTTTGGTGCCGTTGGTCAGGCCGGCGCCGAACGCGCCGAACGCCATCATGTTGACCATCACCACCGCCACCGCACGGGCGTGGCCCGGATCGTTCGCGGAGGTGAACAGGTTGGCCTGCAACAGGAACATCAGGACAGGGAAGGCGACGACAAGCATCAGGAACCGCGGCGACCGCAGCAGCCGGCGGATCTCGGTGGACAGATACGCGGAGTTCATCGGATCGCTTCTTCCGTTTCGCCGGAGGTGAGGGACAGGAACGCGCCTTCGAGACCGACCGCGCCGACCTCGATCTCCCGCGCGGCGGGAGCGGCCTGCAGCAGTGCCCGGAGTGTGCGGTCGGAATCCGTACTGGACAACGAGATCCGGTCGCCACGCTGGGCGAAGTCGGTGAGCGCGGGCAGGGTGCGCAGCAATTCGGGGCCGGCGCCCGGCAGCACCGCGTGGATGGTGCGCCCGCCCGCCAGTGCGCGAACCTCGGCCACCGACCCGTCGGCGACCACCCGGCCGTCCCGCATCAGCACCACCCGGTCGGCGAACTCCTCGGCCTCCTCGAGGTAGTGCGTGGCGAACAGGACGGTCCGGCCGGTTTCGGTGAAGGAGTACATCGACTGCCAGAACTCCCGGCGGCTGCCGACGTCCATCGCCGCGGTCGGCTCGTCCAGCACGAGCAGATCGGGATCGGCCACCAACGCGATCGCGAAGCGCACCCGCTGCTTCTGGCCGCCGGAGAGCTTGCTTGCGCGGCGGCCGGCAAGATCCTCGATACCCGCCTGCCGCAACGCGTCCGCGAGCGGCAGCGGCCGGCGGTGCAGCCTGCCGACCAGTCCGACGGTTTCGCGCACGGTCAGGTCGTCGAGCAGGGTGCCGCTCTGCAGCATCGCCCCGATCACGCCGTCGGAGACCGCCTGGTGCGGCTCCCGGCCGAACACCGACACGGTGCCGTGATCGGGAGTGCCGAGTCCGAGAATCAGGTCGACGGCAGTGGATTTGCCCGCCCCGTTCGGTCCGAGCAGGGCCACGACCTCCCCGGGCGCGATGGTCAGGTCGACCCCGTCGACCGCATGCACGTCGCCGTAGTGCTTGCGCACCCCCGCCATCCGTACCGCGGCACCGGCCGCGACCTCATCGGTGTTGTCCATACGGTGCAGCCTGCCGCCACACCGGCCGCGATCCCCGGGCCGCGCGTCACGTCGTGACCGTGACAAGTGTCAGGGGCGCGCCCCGGCGCGCCGGGGCAGGCCGACCGCCCTGGTCAGCAGTGCGTCCATCGCCCCGGTCGGCAGGAGCCTGCTCAACGCCACTGTCACGCGTGAATCGGCGCCCACCAGGTAGCGCACCCGCGGGCGGCTCGTGGTGAGCGCACGCTCGACCACTTCGGCGACGCGGGCCGGATCCCCGGCGCGGGCCTCGGTCTTCCGACCGAACTCGAGGAAAGCGTCCAGCGCCGCACCATAGCGGGACTCGGCGTCCGCACTCAGGCTCGTGCGGTCCGCTCGCACGGCGGTTTCGGTCCCGGCCCGGTTCCTCGACGTGAAACTCCCCGGCTCGACGATGACGACCGGCACGCCCCACGGGCGCAGTTCCTGGCGCAGCGTGTCCGAAAGCACTTCCACGGCGAATTTCGAGGCGCTGTAGGCACCGAGGAAGGGCGTCGCGACCCGGCCGGCGGTAGAGCTGATCATGACCACCCGGCCACCTCCGGCCCGGATCGCGGGGAGGAACGCCTGCGTCGTCGCCACGAGCCCGACGACGTTGACCTCCAGCTGTGCGCGCAACCGGTCGAGCGGCAGATGCTCGACCGGGCCGGCGAAGGTGATCCCGGCGTTGTTGACCAGCCCGCTCAGCGTCCCGATGTCGTCCGCCGCCGCGGCCAGCCCGGCGGGGTCGGTGACGGAACTCCGTGTCTACCGTTATGCCACCGAATCGGGTGATGTGCCCACACGGACAAGCGAACGGCCGCTTTCCCGGCCGTAACCGGAAAAGGGCCGTTCGTCCGCGGGCAGGTCAGCAGCCGAGCAGGCGACCGGCCAGATAGGACTCCACCTGGTCGAGCGCGATCCGCTCCTGGGTCATGCTGTCGCGCTCGCGGATCGTGACCGCCTGGTCGTCGAGGGAGTCGAAGTCCACCGTGACGCAGTACGGGGTGCCGATCTCGTCCTGGCGGCGGTAGCGGCGGCCGATCGCCTGCGCGTCGTCGAAGTCGACGTTCCAGTGCTTGCGCAAGCGGGTGGCGAGGTCGCGCGCCTTCGGCGAGAGGTCGGCGTTGCGCGAGAGCGGCAGCACCGCGACCTTGAACGGCGCCAGCCGCGGGTCGAGGTGCAGGACCGTGCGCTTGTCGGTGCCGCCCTTGGCATTCGGCACCTCCTCCTCGTCGTACGCGTCGACCAGGAAGGCCATCATCGAGCGGCCGACGCCCGCGGCGGGCTCGATCACGAACGGACGGTAGCGCTGCCCCGAGGCCTGGTCGAAGAACGACAGATCCACGCCGGAGTGGTTGGAGTGCGTGGTGAGGTCGAAGTCGGTGCGGTTGGCGATGCCTTCCAGCTCACCCCACTCCTGGCCGGCGTTGAAGGCGAAGCGGTACTCGATGTCCACAGTGCGCTTCGCGTAGTGCGACAGCTTTTCCTTCGGGTGCTCGAAGTGGCGCAGGTTCTCGGGCTTGATGCCGAGGTCGGTGTACCACCCGGTGCGCGCGTCGATCCAGTACTGGTGCCAGGTCTCGTCCTCGCCCGGTTCGACGAAGAACTCCATCTCCATCTGCTCGAACTCGCGGGTGCGGAAGATGAAGTTGCCCGGCGTGATCTCGTTGCGGAAGGACTTGCCGATCTGGCCGATGCCGAACGGCGGCTTCTTGCGCGAGGCCGTCTGCACGTTGAGGAAGTTGACGAAGATGCCCTGCGCGGTCTCCGGACGCAGGTAGGTCAGACCTTCCTCGGACTCCACCGGGCCGAGGTAGGTCTTGAGCATCATGTTGAAATCGCGGGGTTCGGTGTACTTGCCGCGGGTGCCGCAGTTCGGACACGGCACCTCGGACAAATCGTCCTCGGTGGTGGTCTTCCCGGTGCGTGCCTCGAAGTCCTCGGCCAGCTGGTCGGCGCGGAAGCGCTTGTGGCAGGAAAGGCATTCGATCAGCGGGTCGGTGAACACGTTCACGTGGCCCGAGGCGACCCACACCGGCCGCGGCAGGATCACCGACGAGTCGAGACCGACCACGTCCTCCCGGCCCTGCACCACGGTCTTCCACCACTGGCGCTTGATGTTGTCCTTCAGCTCCACGCCGAGTGGCCCGTAGTCCCACGCCGACCTGGTGCCGCCGTAGATCTCTCCCGACGGGAAAACGAAACCACGGCGCTTGCACAGACTGACGACGGTATCGATGGTGTTGGCGGGCACTCCACGCTCCGGACGCATGCGGGGACGGTTATCGGACTAGAACGTCCAGCCTATCCGGCCGCCCCCGCGCCGCTGCGCGCAGGCCGCGCCTTTCCGGCCGGGTCAGGGACGGCTGACCAGCGAGGCCGTCACGACGCGGTTGTCGTCGTAGCCCTCGGTGCCGCCGACGTAGTCGCCACCGCAGGTGACGAGCACCAGCCGGTGCGGTCCGTCCGGCGAGAACAGCCCCGCGGATTCGGCGGCCAGATCCGTTTTGTGGATCGTGCGGACCTCGGCGATCCGGTAACCCCAGTGCGCGCCCCCGGCGTCGGTGACGGTGACGGTCTGCCCCTGCCGGACCCGCCACAACTGGTCGAACGGGCCGGTTTCACCCTTCCAGTTCACGTGCCCGGACAACAGCGTCACCCCCTGGGCGGCGCCGACGCCGGATCCCCACCAGGCGGCCTCGGCGAGGCTCTGCGGGATCGGCAGCGCACCGTCCTCGCCGACCTCCTCGGGGACCAGCTTCGCGGTACCGCCGGTGGGCAGCCGCACGGTCCCCGGGGTACGCCCGGGATCCGGCTGAGCCTGCTGGTTCTGCCCGATTGTCCCGCCCGGCTGAGCCTGGTGGTCCTGCCCGGTTGTCGCGCCCGGCTGCGGCGCGGCGGAGGTCCCGTCCTTGCCACTGAAGATCAGCACGGCAGCGACAACCGCCACCACCACTACACCCACGACGACGGTCAGCACCCCACGGGTGCGCGCGGTCCGGTTCTCTGTGCCCTGCATCGTGCTCCCTGGTCCGGCGGGTTCTCCGGGGAAGGACATGCCGCGGAATCCGGGCCGGGTTGCATCGAGTTTTCGCATCCGGGGCGGCGGGCGGGCCTCGCGCCGAGCGGATGGGTCGCCGCGAAGTTCTGGGCTAGATGAGTGATTCCGTGAAGGTCATGTGAAGGGACCGCTGTGCAGGCATGGGAGGAGGGTGTCCAAGATCAAACCGTGACGAATGAGTTAGACACCCTCCTGACCGCACTGTACGTGCTGGTTGACGACCATGTTGTGCCGCCCCGCGTCGGCCGTGGTCGACGACCGGAGCTGACAGACAGTGAGCTGATCACGATGGCCGTGGCGCAGGTGCTGCAGCGATACGACAGTGAGCGGCGCTGGATCCGGCACATCCATGCCGATTCCGGGTGGCGTGCGATGTTTCCTGCGATGCTGGGTCAGTCCGGTTATCACAAGCGGCTGAAAACCGCGCAGCCGTTGCTATGCAAGGCGATTCTTGCGCTGGCCGCGTGTTGCCCCTCGTGGTTCGACGATATGTGGATCACCGACGCCACCCCGGTACCGTGCGGAATGTCGCGGGAAACCGTGAAGCGCTCAGACCTGGCCGGGCACGCCAGCTACGGCTACTGCGCGTCACACTCTCGCTGGTACTGGGGCCTGAAGCTGTACCTGGCCTGCGCCGGCGACGGGATGCCGGTCATGTGGTGCCTGGCCAACCCGAAACTCGGCGAGCGCGAGGTGCTGGCCGCTCTGCTCGCAGACAACCGTCACTTCATCCGAAACGGCCAGGTCTTGTTGGCGGACAAGGGCTTCGCCGGCAAAGAATTCAAGCAGCTGACCGAGACGATGGGACTTGAACTGCTGCGCCCCGACCGCAAGGACGAGACCTACCGCAACGGCAACCTCGGCAGCGTCCGCCAGCGCATCGAATCGGTCAACCAGACACTCAAAGCCCAACTCGATCTCGAAGCGCACGGCGGACGCACCCCAGCCGGCGTGTTCACCCGGGTCACCCAGCGGCTGCTAGCCATGGCCACCGCCATCTGGCACAACTGGACCACCGACCTGACCAGCAAACGATCACTGATCGCATTCGACCACTAACACCAACTTCACGGAATCAACCATCTAGGAGGTTCGCGCACGCGTTCTCGATGGGAAGCTCCGCATCGGCCGGCGCGCGCGTACTCGCAGCGGGCCTTCCTGGCAGAGCCGCGCGTCCGTTTCCCTGCCCGGGGTGCGTGCCCGGTCAGGCCGGGCGGGAGACCAGGTTCGCGGTGACGAGCCGGTTCTCGTCGTAGCCTTCGGTGCCGCCGACGTAGTCGCCACCGCAGGTGACGAGCACCAGCCGGTGCGGGCCGGTCTGTGAGAACCAGTGCGGGGCCTGCGCGGGCAGCTGGTGCTTGCCGACGGTGACCGCGCCGGTGACCCGGTAGAGCCAGCGGCCACCGGAAGAGTCGACGACGCTCACGTTGTCCCCGGTGCGCACGCGCCACAGATCGTCGAACGGCCCTTTCGTACCGGCCCAGTTCACGTGCCCGGACAGCACCGCGGCGCCCTGGGGCGCGCCGAGCCGGGCACCCCACCATGCTGCGTCACCGAGCCCGCGCGGGATCGGCAGCACCCCGTCGGCGGTCACCTCGGTGCGGCGCAGCTGCGCCTCGGACCCGTCCGGCAACCGCACGCTGCCCGGCCGCTGCCTGCCCACCGCCTGCCCGTCCACCGGGAGTTCGGCGGGCGCGCCGCTCTCCCCCGGCAGCGAACCCGGCGGCGGATCGGCCGCGGCGACCGGCGGCGGGGCAGGCACCCACGTCAGCACGATCACGCCCGCCGCCAGCGCGAGCACGGCGATGACCGCCGAGACAGCCGCCAGGACGCGATGCCGCACGATGCTACTCACCGCGCGAACTGGCTGAGCGGACCGAACGGGCCGAACGTCGCCGGCCGAGCACGATCGCGAGCGCGCCGAAGACGACGCCTCCGCCGAGCAGGCCGGCGCCGAGTGGCACACGCAGGTCGTCCGCCGGGGCGGCGGCCGCCGTGCCGAGGTAGCCGGCCGGAACCTCGGTGGGCACCGACGGCTGCTGCGTGGTGGCGCCGGTCCCGGTGCCACCCGCGGCGTTCGGCTTGAAGTCCTTCGGGATCGAGCAGCTGACCCCGCCCAGTACGATGCCGGTCTGCACGTCCTGCAGCTCGGTGTTGTCGGCGGCGCGGACGTGTGTGGTGATCTGCAGCCGCCAGCCGCCCTGGGCCGTGAGATCGCCGGAACGCCAGCCGTCCTGCTTGACCAGCTGGTCGAACGCCGTGACGCGGGAAATCTCGACGTCCGAACGGGTCGTGCCGTGGTCCGCCTCCGGCACCTTGCCGGGCGCACCCATCTGCAGGTTCGTCACGCGCAGCGCCGAGCCGTCGCCGGGCATGGCCACCTGGCGGAGGCGGCCGTCCTCGCCGCGCACCCACACCCGGGTGACCGAACTGGAGCCGGTCACCTTGCCCGGCGCGGCGCAGTCGACCGCGCTGCGGGCACCCTCGAGCACCAGCATCGTGTTGTCCACCGGCTTCGCGCCGCCGCGGGCGTTGTCGCGCAGCGCGTAGTTGGTCGCGGCCGAGGCGGTGGGCACGTTCGTGGCCTCCAGCGTCGCGACGACCTCGTGGTCACGGCTCGCGATGCCGGCCGGATAGGGGCTTTCCGAAGCACGCGCGTACTTGCCGAGGTCGATCTCGTAGTTGCCGCCGAAGGTGGTGCGCTCGCTGTCGTTCTTCGGCACCGCGAGCCGGTCGCTGCCGAGCCGGGACTGCCCGGGCGTGAGCGGTGACCGCTGCGTCTCGGTGATCAGCGCCCCGCCGTGCTGCGGATCGCCCCCCAGCCGCACCGACGCGATGTTGGCGAACGACACCGGTCCGCTCTTCTCGTCCACCGCCTGCGTGCCGGGCGCGGTCTGCGCCTCGGCGCCCGCGGCGGCGAGGGCCAGCACCGGCAGCGTGGCGAACGTCGTCACCAGCACTTTCGCCGCAGTCCTGGCACGGGTGGCCGCCACGGTTTTCATGCCGGCCCTCGTCGCGGCCTTGGTCCCCAAGCGATTCATGCTCTCCCCACTACCCTCCGCCACGTCCCGAGCGGGTCGCCGGCGTACGAGAAGCGGCGAAACGCCCCGCGACCACCTTGCCCGCTTCCCCCCGGCTTGCGAAGCCGACGGGCCAATTCACCCCGAACTCACCCGATCGGGCGAGTACCGTCGTCGCGTCGCCGACCCGGTGACCCGGTGACCCGCCGGCCCGGCGACGGGGAACACTACGATGGGCCGAACCGTTGACGGAAATGACATCCGCCTTCGGAAACGGCAGCCGCCTGTGCGCACCGCCCGGGCGTGACGGCAGGACGCGAGTGGAGGCAGGCGATGACACCGGCGACCTCGGGAGCCCTCTCGACAGACCCGGTCGCGGACCCGCCGGGACCCACCGCTCACGCGCAGAACACCGTCACCGAGCACAACGCCGCGGAGCACAACGCCGCTGGGCACAACGCCGCCGGGCATCGCGCGGCCGACTGTGACACTGCTGCGGGACACGGCGCTTCTGTACACGCTGCTTCCGGACACAACGCGCCCGGAAGCGGTGCGCTGGTGAGCGGTGTCGCCGCGGTGCCGGCGGACGCACTCGCCGACGCGGGCGAACTGCTGCGGGCACTCGCCGCGCCGGTGCGGATCGCGATCGTGCTGCAGTTGCGGGAAGCGGACCGGTGCGTCCACGAGCTGGTGGACGCGCTGGACGTGGCGCAGCCGTTGATCAGCCAGCACCTGCGGGTACTCAAGACGGCGGGCGTGGTGCGCGGTGACCGGCGTGGCCGCGAGGTCGTGTACCGGCTGGTGGACGATCACTTGGCGCACATCGTCGTCGACGCGGTGACCCACGTGCAGGAAGGAAAATGACGATGTCGCAGCTCTCCAAGACCGCCCCGGTGCCCGGCCGCCGCGCCACGAAGCAACGTGCGGCGGTGGTCGACCTGCTCAGCACCGTCAACGACTTCCGTTCCGCCCAGGAACTGCACGACGAACTCCGCAAGCGCGGCGACGGCATCGGCCTGACCACGGTGTACCGCACCCTGCAGTCGCTGTCCGAGGCGGGCGAGATCGACGTGCTGCGCACCGACTCCGGCGAGGCGATCTACCGGCTGTGCTCCTCGCACCACCACCATCACCTGGTGTGCCGGGTGTGCGGCCGCACCGTGGAGGTCGAGGGCCCGGCGGTCGAGCGGTGGGCGGAGAAGATCGCCGCCGAGCACGGCTTCAGCGAGATCAGCCACACCGTGGAGATCACCGGCACCTGCGCGGAGCACACGGCGGGCTGAAGCGCGCCGATCCCACGGCGCCGGAAGAGTCCGTCCGCCCACTCTGTGCTCGTCATCGAGCTGCTCAGTACTCATACGGGTCCTTCGGCGCGGTGATCCGCTCGACGGTCGCCGGGACGAGGTCGGGCGTGTAGCTGTTCGTCGCGTCCGCGGTACCCGGCACGACCTGGCCGGTGACCCGCAGCCAGGTGTCGCTCGGGAACCGATCCGCGCCGCCGCCCTTGAGACGCACCGTGACCGGCGACGCGTCGGCCGCGCAACAGCTGATCACCAGACGGGCCAGCAGCGTCCGGCCGCCGGTGTGCACGACGAAGCCGGAGATCCCGACGGTGCGGCCGTTCAACGTGCCGTTGGAATCCCAGCCGGCCCGCGAGACGAACTCGTTCATCGCCATCGGCACCACCGAACCGGCAGGCAACGGCGGGAACGCCGACGCCGCCGTGGTCGCCGCGCTCTGCGGCACCCGCGCCACGGTCCGGGTGACCGAATCCGCCCCGAGCGCAGGAGGCGCGACGAGGAACACCGCGAGCACCGGCACCACGAGCAGCCACGCCGACCGCGCCGCGTGATGGTGGCCGTGCTCATCCCCTGCGGAATGTGCGGGATGCCCAGCGGCCGGGCTGCCCTGGCTGTCCGGCACCGCGGCGACGGCGCCCGGCCGACCGAGGGGATCATCGTCCGAACCAACCGACCGGCCCGGCGAGCCGTCGTCCACGCCAAGCGGCCGACCAGGCGGCCCAGCGTCCAGGCGAACCGGCCGACCAGGCGGCCCAACGTCCAGTCCAACCGGCAGGCCCGGCGAGCCGTCGTCCACGCCCAGCGGCCGACCAGGCGGCCCAGCGTCCAGGCGAACCGGCCGGCCCGACGGGCCATGCGCGCGACCGCCCGGACCACCCGGCGCGTGGTCTTGACCACCGGCGGCCTCTGCGACCTGACCGGCACCGTCCGAGGCGACAGCGTGGTCACGAGGCACCTCGTCCGCATCGGCAGGTGCGTGGTCGCGAACGTCGGCGAGTTCCGCGTGGCCGGTCCGGTACGTCGCATGCCGGTGTGACGCCGCCACGAGGTCCGGACCGGGTTGCGCGGCTGCCTTCGCCACGGTCCGGGCGCGTAGCAGGTCGACCGCGATCGCGACCGCTCCGAGCAGCACCATCACCGCGCCGCCCGCGATGATCCACGGTTGCTGGGCCGGTTTGACGTACCGCAGGTAGTCGCCGTTGAGCGCGATCTTCACCAGCGCTCCGCCGAGGAGGATCAGCAGGACGTTCTGGGTTTCCCGCCTCATTGCCCACCGCCAAGGAAGATCAGGCCGGCGGCGGTGCCACAAACGATCGCCACCACGAACGTGACCGGGGCGAACCGGGCCGCGAACGACCGGCCGAAGGTGCCCGCCTGCAGGGCGAACAGCTTCACGTCGATGGCCGGGCCGACCACCAGGAACACCAACTTCGGCAGCAACGGCACCGCGCTGAGTGACGCGGCCACGAACGCGTCGGCCTCGCTGCACAGCGCGAGCACCACGGCCAGCGCCGCCATCACGAGCACTCCGAGTACCACCTGCCCGGACAGCACGCCGAACCACTGCGCCGGCACGAGCACGTTGAGCGCGGCCGAGATCAGCGCCCCCAGCACGAGGAATCCGCCTGCCTCCACCAGGTCGGTGCGGGCGGTCTCCGCGAACACCTGCCAGCGCCTGCCCGGTTCCACGTCGGGCAGCCGGCGCAGGGCCCGTTCGGTGATCCAGGACAGCTTGCCCCAGCGGGCCCAGATCCAGCCCATCACCATCGCGGTGACCAGCGAACCGGCGAACCGGGCGAGCACCATCTCCGGCCGGCCGGGAAACGCGACCGCGGTGGCCACCAGCACCACCGGGTTCACCGCCGGCGCGGCGAGCAGGAAGGTCAGCGCCGCCGCGGGCGCCACGCCCTGGCCGATGAGCCGGCGCGCCACCGGCACGGACGCGCATTCGCACCCGGGCAACGCCACACCGGCCAGACCGGCCACGCCCACCGCCGCCGACGCCCGGCGCGGCAGCACCCGCTCGAGCACCCGCGCCGGCACGAACGCCGCGATCGCCCCGCTGATCAGCACGCCCAGCACCAGGAAGGGCAACGCCTGCACGCACACCGCCACGAAGACCGTCGAACCGGTGCGCAGCGCGGGCACGTCGAACAGATCCTGCAGCCGGCTCTGCGCGAGGATCGCGACGAGCAGCACAGCACACAGGATCTCGATCGAGCTGACCCGGAACCGCCGCGTGCGCGGCCGCTCCTCGGTGGCGTTGCCGGAAATGGTTTCCACGAAGGCGATGATGCCAGCCACCTCCGACGGAATGCCGCCCGCTGGTGCAGTGAAGGGGACCGTCACGCACGTTTCGCGCGGAAGTCACCCGTTAGAGGTGGACAGAACGGCCATTTCGGCCATGGTGGCGGTGGTTCAGGGCGGCTGCATCGGCGCACGCGTCACACCCGACAGACAGACTTACCTTCACGAGCCGTCGCCACTGCCTGTGGGCGGTGCGGGCAGCGGGGCCACACAACCGACACGCCCGGCAACCCGGACGGCGGCGCGAGACAACAGCGCCACAGGACAGCACTGCGACACGGCAGCCGACGCGGGTTCGGTGGGGGGCTGTCAGTCCTGGACGCCGGGCAGTTCGGCGCGGAGCTGCGAGGCGGTCGACACCACCAGCATCAGCAGGGTTCCGAGCGGTGACGGCGCCATGCCCTCGGCCGGGAAGGCGTAGCGGAGGGTCACGTCCACACCGTTGTCGGTGTGTCCCAGGCCCAGTGTGCCGAACAGGCCCTGCCCGGCACGTTCGGCCACCGCGACCGCCAGCGCCGGGTCGTTCGGGCGGTCCCAGGCGACCACGCAGGTCAGGCTGAGCACCGTGAGGCCGTCTGCCAGGCGGGTGGCCTGCACGACGCACGGCACGTCCCCGTGCGAAAAGGTGATCGCGCCGTCGTCGTCCACGTGGACTTCGAGGTAACGCTCCAGCGCTTCGCGGGCCTGGGTCAGCAGGGCCCCGGTTTCGGCGGCTTCCGCGGTGCTCACGGTCGGCTCCCCTCGGCCTGGTCCACGGCCGCACCGAACCGGCGGTCGCGCTTGGCGAAATCCAGGCACGCGCGCCACAGGAAGGTCCGGTCGAAGTCCGGGAACAGCGTGTCCTGGTAAACCATCTCCGCGTACGCCGACTGCCACAGCATGAAGTTCGACGTGCGCTGCTCGCCCGAGGGCCGCAGGAACAGATCCACGTCCGGCATGTCCGGCTGGTACAGGTACTTCGCGATGGTGCGCTCGTCGATCTTGTCCGGGTTCACCTTGCCCGCCACCACGTCCTGGGCGATCCGGCGCATCGCGTCACCCAGTTCGGCGCGCCCGCCGTAGTTGACGCACATCGTCATGTTGAGCGCGGTGTTGTGCTTGGTCTTCTCTTCGGCGACCTGCAGTTCCTTGATCACGCTGGCCCACAGCTTCGGGCGACGGCCCGCCCAGCGGATGCGCACGCCGATCGAGCCGAGGTAGTCCACCTGGCGGCGGATGGTGTCCCGGTTGAACCCCATCAGGAAGCGCACCTCCTCGGGGCTGCGCTTCCAGTTCTCGGTGGAGAAGGCGTACACCGAAAGCCATTTCACGCCCAGCTCGACCGCGCCGCTCGCGACGTCGACCATCACCGCCTCGCCGCGTTTGTGACCCTCGATCCGCGGCAGGCCGCGCTGGTTGGCCCAGCGTCCGTTGCCGTCCATGACGAGCGCGACGTGCTTCGGGACCAGCTCGGCCGGGATCTCCGGCGGCTTCGCGCCGGAGGGATGCGGGTCCGGTGCCCGCAGCTCATACCCCGGCACCCGGGTCTCGCGTCCCCTGCGCAGCACTTCGCCGTCCTCCTGCCGAGTGGACTTTCCCTACCCGGGTGACCCTACTTGCCCCTGCGTGGCCGCCTCCCGGGCACGCCGCTCCACGAGCGGCAGCGAACGCAACTGCCGTTCCAGATGCCACTGCAGATGCGCCGCGACCAGCCCGGACGCGTCCCGCCGGGTGATGCCGGGCGCGGCCTCGGCGACCGGCCACTCCCCCTGCAGCAACGCGTCCAGCAGGGTGAGCACCTCCGGTGCGGGGTGCACCGATCCGGCGATCCGGCAGTCCGGGCACATCGACCCGCCCGCGGCGACGTTGAACGCGGCGTGCGGGCCGGGCAGCCCGCAACGGGCGCATTCGGTGATCGCGGGCGCCCACCCGGCGTAGGCCATCGCCCGCAGGAAGAACGCGTCGAGCACCAGCGACGCGTCGCGTTGCCCGCCGGCCAGCGCCCGCAGCGCGCCGACGACCAGCAGGTACAGCTTGAGCACCGGCTCGCCCTCCTCGGCGGAGAGCCGGTCGGCGGTCTCGGCGATGGCACTGGCGGCGGTGTAGCGCTGGTAGTCGGCGACCAGCGGCAGCGCGAACGCGTCCACGGTCTCGACCTGGGTGATCACGTCCAGCGTGCGGCCGGGGTAGAACTGCACGTCCACATGGCCGAACGGCTCGAGCCGGGCACCGAACCGGGACGAGGTGCGGCGCACTCCTTTGGCGACCGCACGGACCTTGCCGTGCCGCCGCGTGAGCAGGGTGACGATCCGGTCGGCCTCACCCAGCTTGTGCGTGCGCAGCACCACCCCGGTGTCGCGGTAGAGGTTCACCACCTCGACATCGTCCCACTTCCGGGCGACGCCGGGGCGGTGACACCCTGGTTCAGCAGTAGTAACCGGTGCAGTAGTGGGTGTGCACCTCGGTCGCGGCGACGATCCCGACGATGACCAGCACGATCGCGAGCGCGTAGACGACGCCGCCGAAGATGGTGGCGATCAGGCACAGGGTCTTCGTGGTCTGCGAGGCCTGCTGCGCCATCGCGTAGTTGCCCTGCATCTTGAAGGTGCGGACCTCGTTGGACTTGATGATCGCGAAGATCGCCAGGATCCACATCAGGAAGATGCAGCCGATCGCCCAGCCCTTGTACTCCTTGATGGCGTTGAGGTCGCCGGGTGCCCCCGGCCCGCCGCCGTAGCCGGGCTGGCCGAACGGCGCCTGCTGGCCGTACTGCGGGGCACCGTAGGGCTGCTGCTGTCCGTACGGCTGCTGCCCGTAGGGCATCGGCTGGCCACCGGACGGTGCGCCGTAACCGGGCTGGCCGTAGGGCTGCTGCGGCTGTCCGTAAGGATTGGTCATGTCTGCGTCTCTCCCCGACTTCTCAATGCTGGTGAAGCGATCAGTGCTGCGGCGGGTCGCTCTTCGGCGCGGACTCCGGCTTGATCATCTGGGTTCGCTCCGGCCCGGGATCCGCGGTGCTGCCGCCCGGATCGAGCATCTGGGTGCGCTCGGGCCGGTCGAACGGAGCCGGCCCCGCGGGCGGCTGGCCGAAGCCACCGGACGGCGGCTGGCCCGGCTGCGCGAAGCCGCCCGACGGCGGCTGGCCCGGCTGCGCGAAGCCGCCCGACGGCGGCTGGCCGGGCTGCCCAAACCCGGGTGGCGGCTGACCGAAACCAGGCTGCTGCTGACCGGGCTGACCGTAACCGGGTTGCGGTGCGGGCGGGAATCCGCCGGGCTGACCGAAACCGGGCTGACCGTAACCCGGCTGCGGTGCGGCGGGTGCGGCCTCGGCGGGCACCACGACGGTGCTCAGGATCTTGTCCGCGAACGTCTGCGAGCGCTCGTCCCACAATGGCCACAGGAAACCGAGGTAGCAGATCGCCGAGTCGAGCACGTGGGCCAGGTCGCGGGCGAAGGCCATCGCCGCGCCGATCGGTTGCCCGGTCTGCTCGCTCACGAGCTTGATGCCGACGATGCGCTTGCCGAGCGACTGCCCGGTGGTACCGCCCTGGATCCACCGGTTGTAGATGCCCCAGCCGATCGTCGCGAGCCCGCCGATGACGTAGAAGATCGCCGCGGCGGTGGGCGAGGCGAAGCTCAGGATGATCGCAATGACGTAGAGGACGATGATGGCGCCGTAGTCGATCAGGAACGCCCCGGCGCGCTTGCCCCAGTCCGCGTACCCGCCGGGCGGGCCGTACGGGTTCGGGCCGCCGAACGGCGCGGGCTGACCGAAACCGGGTGGCGGCCCGCCGAATCCGCCGGGCTGACCGTAACCGCCGGGCTGGCCGTATCCGCCCGAGGGCGGCTGCCCGGGGTGTCCCGGCTGGCCGAATCCGCCCGGCTGGGCGGGAAAACCACCCGGCGCCTGCGGCACACCGGGCTGTCCCGGCGGCGCACCGAACGGCGGCGCGCCCTGCGGCTGGCCGCCAGGCTGGCCGTAGGGATCGGTCATCGGGAATTCCCCCTCGTGTCGTGGTCCGCTCGCACGTGCCCGGCCTGAAGCGTCCACCATGGACGGCCGGTGCGCGGAGCGTACTCGGTTGGTGCGGTCCGGGCTCATCGAGGCGGGCCCCGGCGGAGGGCACGAGCCCCTTCGACGGCCACCGCGCCATCGCGGTTCCGTCCCCGGCGAAATTCAGACGAACAAGCCGCTGAACGGCGCGAACGGGAGGTTGCGCACCACGAACCAGAGCGTGAACAACACCCCGACCGCGACCGGGGTCCACCGCCAGTGCAGCCACGAACGGACGGCGCGGCCGCGCACCCGGCCCAGCGTCCAGGCAAGCCCGCTCCAGGCGAACAGCACCACGAACGCCACCGCCACCGCGTTGTAGTGCACGGCCGCGAAAACGTTGCCGTGCATCAGGCTGTAGGCCATCCGCAGCCCACCACAGCCAGGGCAGTCGATGCCGAAAAGGAGTTTGGTGGGACACACCGGGAGCAAACCGCCGGGCGTGGTCGGATCGGCCAGCCACACCACCGCGCAGGCCACCCCGGCCCCGGCGAGCACCGCGGCCGGCCCGGCCAGCGCCCGGGCCAGCGCACGCGAGCCGTGCGCCGGCACTCCGGTGTAGACAGTGCTCACGGCGTGAACCGGCTCACCGACGTACCGACGATCAGGAAGACCACCACCAGGAACAGCACGTACAGGCCGATCAGGATGCCGATGCTGATCGCCGACCACATCGCCCATTTCCGCGCCTCTTCCGCGGCCCGGTGCGCCTCCGCCGGAAACCCTTGGTACCACAGGGAGTTCACCTGGCTCGCCTTGACGATCGAGACGATCCCGAGCGGCAGGCAGCAGAACACCGTGCTGAGGATGGCCCACACGAGGTGGTTGTCCGGCGGTGGCCCGTAGGAGTACGGGTACGGCTGCGGCGGCGGATACGGCCCGCCGGGCGGCGGGTACGGACCGGTCATGTGCTTGCCCCCTGTGGTCGCGCTGCCCAGGGCACACTACCCGCCGAGGGCGGGCGCCGGATCAGAACCCGAGCCGCCGCAGCTGCTTCGGATCGCGCTGCCAGTCCTTGGCGATCTTCACGTGCAGATCGAGGTAGACCTTCGAGCCCAGCAGCCGTTCGATGTGTCCGCGTGCGGTGGAGCCGACCTCGCGCAGCCGCGCCCCGCGGTGGCCGAGGATGATCCCCTTCTGGCTGGGCCGCTCGACGTACAGCAGCGCGTGCACGTCGATCAGGTCGTCCCGGCCCTCGTGCGGCAGCATTTCCTCCACGGTGACCGCGATCGAATGCGGCAGCTCGTCGCGCACGCCCTCGAGCGCGGCCTCCCGGATCAGCTCCGCGATGAGCGTCTGCTCGGGTTCGTCGGTCAGCTCGCCGCCCGGGTACAGCTGCGGTCCCTCGGGCAGCCGCGCCACCAGCAGGTCGGCGACCGTGCCGACCTGGAACCCGTCCACTGCGGACACCGGGACGAGCTCGGCGAACTCCATCACCTGCTGCAGCGCGAGCAGCTGCTCCGCGACCCGCTCGGGTGCGACCAGATCGGTCTTGGTGACGATGCCGAGCACCGGTGTGCGGCGCGCGATCTTCTTCAGCTCCTCGGCGATGAACCGGTCGCCGGGGCCGACCTTCTCGTCGGCCGGGACGCAGAATCCGACCACGTCCACTTCGGACCAGGTCTCGTGCACGACGTCGTTGAGCCGCTGTCCGAGCAGCGTGCGCGGACGGTGCAGACCGGGCGTGTCGATGATCACCAGCTGCGCGTCGGCGCGGTGCACGATGCCGCGGATCGCGTGCCGGGTGGTCTGCGGTTTGCTCGAGGTGATGGCGATCTTGGTGCCGACGAGAGCGTTGGTGAGCGTCGACTTTCCCGCGTTGGGCCGCCCGACGAAGCAGGCGAAACCGGACCGGTGCGGCTCGGTCATGGCTTAAGCACCTCGGCGATCTCGCCCGCCGGATCGGCACGCAGGATCGGCGCCTGCTTCGCCACGTCCCGCACCGCGTGCACGGACGCCTCGTCCACGAGCGCATCGGCGGTCACCACGGCGGCCGCTTCGAAGCCCTCGGCCCCGCTGGACAGCGCGGCGGCGACCGCGGCCTGCACCGCGGTGAGCCGGAACGAGGGCTGGTCGACGGTGGTCGCGGCGTAGGTCCGGCCGTCGCTGTCGCGCACGGCGGCGCCTTCCGCGGCTCCGGTGCGGGCCCGCGCCGAACGGGCCAGCGTGACGAGCTTCTGGTCCTCGGCGTCGAGGTCAGGCATGTTCGACTCTCCTGTCGCTTTCGTCGGGCTGGGGCACCCGGGTGCGCCGGCGGGTGCCGGGCCCCTCCGCGGCGTCGGCCGGGTGGACCACCACCGAGGTGATCCGCATGCGCCCGCGGCGGTCCTTGCCCCCCTCGGCGAACAGCCGAAGGCCGGCGACCTCGGCTTCGGCCCCCGGCAGCGGGACCCTACCCAGTCGCTGCGCGAGCAGCCCGCCGACCGTCTCCACGTCGTGGTCTTCCAGGTCGACGCCGAACAGCTCGCCGAGGTCGTCCACCCCGAGCCGGGACGACACGCGCACCGCGCCCTCCTCGAGCTCCTCCACGTCGGGTCGTTCCTCGGTGTCGGACTCGTCGGTGATCTCGCCGACGATCTCCTCGAGGATGTCCTCGATCGTCAGCAGACCCGCGGTGCCGCCGTACTCGTCGACCGCGATCGCCATGTGGTTGTGCGTGCGCTGCATTTCCTTCAGCAGCTCGTCGAGCCGCTTGGAATCGGGAACGAAACCAGCCGGGTTCATCACCGCTCCGACCAGCGTGCTCGGCCCGTCCGGGTCCAGGTAGGCCGACATCAGGTCCTTGATGTTGACCACCCCGCAGATGTCGTCGACCGAATCGTCGATCACCGGGACACGGGTGAAGCCGGTGCGCAGGGCGAGCGCGAGCGCCTGGCGCACGGTCTTGGCCCGCTCGATCCAGACGATCTCGGTGCGCGGGACCATCACCTCGCGCGCCACCGTGTCGCCCAGTTCGAACACCGAGTGGATCATCTCCCGCTCGGAGTCCTCCACCACCCCGCGTTCCTGCGCGAGGTCGACCAGCTCACGCAGCTCCACCTCGGAGGTGAACGGGCCCTCGCGGAAACCCTGGCCGGGGGTGATCGCGTTGCCGATCACGATGAGCAGCCGCGACAGCGGGCCGAGCACCGAACCGAGCACGCGGACCGGACCGGCCACGATCATCCCGACGCGGTACGGGTGCTGGCGGCCGATGGTGCGCGGGCCGACGCCGATCAGCACGTAGCTGACCACCACCATGACCACCGCCGACAGCAGGACCGCGAGCCACAGCCGGTCGAACCACGCGAGGAAGGACAGCGTGACCAGGACCGTGGCGGTCAGCTCACAGCCCAGCCGGAGCAGGAGCAGCAGGTTGATGTGCCGGCGGCGTTCGGCGACGATCGCGGCGAGCCGGCGCGCGCCACCGCGTCCGCCGCGCACGAGCCCGTCGACGCGAGCCTGCGAGACGGTGCCGATCGCGGCGTCGGCCGCGGCGAAGACGCCGGCGAACAGCACCAGTGCGATCGCGACGACGAGCTGTGCCGTGGGACTGCCCATTTTCGCGGTCCTAGGGGGTTTCCCCGGGGGCCGGGGTGTCGAGCCCGGCGATGCCGAGCACGCGGTCGTCGGCGTTGCGCTGCGCGTCGCGCGCGTCGAGTGCGTCGAGCGCGGCCTGGAACTCGCCGAGGATGCGCTTCTGCAGGCCGAACATCTCGCGTTCCTCGGCCGGCTCGGCGTGGTCGTAGCCGAGCAGGTGCAGCACCCCGTGCACGGTGAGCAGGTGCAGCTCGTCGAGCAGCGAGTGCCCGGCCGCCTTCGCCTGGTCCTTCGCGAAGGCCGGGCACAGCACGATGTCGCCGAGCAGCGCCGGTGAGGCGTCCGGTGCGTCCGGGCGGCGGGAGGAGTCCAGCTCGTCCATCGGGAAGGACATCACGTCGGTGGGTCCCGGCAGGTCCATCCACCGCTGGTGCAGGTCCTCCATCACGTCGAGGGTGACGCACAGGATGGACAGCTCGGCGAGCGGGCTGACGTCCATCTTGTCGAGGGCGAAGCGGGCGGCCGAGACGATCGACGCCTCGTCGACGTCGGCGCCGGACTCGTTGGCGATCTCGATGCTCATCGGCGGGAGCCCTTCCAGCCGCCTGCCTGCGGCTGCTGTGCGTCGTGGGCGGCCTGCCACTTCTCGTAGGCGTCGACGATGTCGCCGACCAGCTTGTGCCGCACCACGTCCTGACTGGTCAGCTCGGCGAAGTGCAGGTCGTCGACGCCCTCGAGGATCTCGCGCACGACCCGCAGCCCGCTGCGCTGCCCGGTGGGCAGGTCGACCTGGGTGACGTCGCCGGTGACCACGATCTTGGCGCCGAATCCCAGCCGGGTGAGGAACATCTTCATCTGCTCGGGCGTGGTGTTCTGTGCCTCGTCGAGGATGATGAAAGCGTCATTGAGGGTACGCCCGCGCATGTAGGCCAGCGGTGCGATCTCGATCGTGCCCGCCTGCATGAGCCGCGGGATGGACTCGGGCTCGATCATGTCGTGCAGTGCGTCGTAGAGCGGGCGCAGGTACGGGTCGATCTTCTCGTTGAGCGTGCCGGGCAGGTAGCCGAGCCGCTCGCCGGCTTCGACCGCGGGGCGGGTGAGCACGATGCGGGTGACCTGTTTGGCCTGCAGGGCCTGCACGGCCTTGGCCATCGCGAGGTAGGTCTTGCCGGTGCCGGCCGGGCCGATGCCGAAGACGACGGTGTGCTTGTCGATCGCGTCGACGTAGCGCTTCTGGTTGAGCGTCTTGGGCCGGATCGTCTTGCCCCGCCGGGAGACGATGTTGAGGCTGAGCACTTCGGCCGGCGAGGCGTCGCCGCTGGAGAGCATGCCGACGGTGCGCCGCACGGTGTCCGGCCCGACCTGCTGGCCGCCGCCGGCGAGCTGCACCAGCTCGGTGAAGACGCGTTCGGCGAAGGCGACGTCGGCGGGAAGGCCGGTCAGGGTGACCTCGTTGCCGCGCACGTGCACGTCCGCGGCGAGCAGCTCCTCGGCGACGCGCAGGTTCTCGTCGCGTGAGCCGAGCAGGCTCAGCGCCGCCGCGTCGGGGATCGGGAAGCGGGACTGGGCCACGCTCGTGGCCGGGGCGTCGTCGGGGACGTCGGGACGGGCGGCTCCACCCGGTGCGGTTCCGGCCACGTGGCCTCTGGCCTGCTTTCTGCGCGTTTCGCTGCTCGGGGTACTTGCGGACCCCTCGATGCTACTTGCTCGCGGGTGCGGCCCGCAGGCCGGTTTCGCTACTTCGCGGCCCCGCCGAACCACCCGAGCTGCTCCCCGCCGAGCACGTGCGCGTGCACGTGGAAGACGGTCTGCCCGGCGTCGGCGTCGGTGTTGAACACGATCCGGTACCCGCTGTCGGCGATTCCCTCGAGCTCGGCCACCTTGCGGCAGCTCCGCAGCACCTGCGCGAGCAGGTCCGGATCGGCGGCCGCGAGCTCCCCCACGTTGCGGTACCGCTTCCGCGGCACCACCAGCACGTGCACCCGGGCCTGCGGATTGACGTCCCGGAACGCGAACGTCGTCTCGTCGGAGTGCACGACATCCGCCGGGATCTCGCCGGCCACGATCCGCTCGAACAACGTCTCCGCCGCATCATCCATGGACCCCACCCTACAAAGCCGGGCGGGACGGCTCACCCGGACTCGCGCGCGTACAGATCGCGCAGCAGCGCGATCTCGGCCCCGTGGTGGATCACCTCGCGGTTGATGTGCAGGACGAGCGCGGCCAGCGGCCGTCCCTCGAACGGTCCCGCATCCGTTCCGAGCAGGCGGCCGAGTCCGGCCGGAGTGGCCGCCCGGACGCCGGACGACCAGGCGTCGTAGGCGCGGTCCAGCTGGTCCAGCCCGTCCGCGGCGGTCGCGGCGTAAACGTGCGTGGCGTAGTCGATCGGGGGCCCGTCGAAGTACAGCTCGGCACGTTTGGCCAGGACGTGCACGGTGAGGTGCGCCATCCGCCAGGCGATGGTGGTGACCGGCGCCGGATCGGGTGTGGGAAAGGCGTAGTCGACGGTGAGCCGCCCACCACCCAGTTCGCGTTCGGTCCGGCGCGGACGCAAGGTCCAGCAGCCCGGTACCGGCTCGCGGAAGTACTCCCCGTCGGTCAGCCCGGCCAGCCGGGGGCGCAGCCGCTCCCGCCAGTGCCAGTCCAGCTGGTCATCGAGTTCGTGTGCCCAGTCGGTGTCCACGGGCCTCCCCTCCTGCGGCCGGAATGAAGATGCCGCGACGAGGTGGAGCCTGGGGGTCGCTCCACCGCGCCGCGGCTCCGCCGGACCGAGGGGGAGGTGCCCGGCGGCGTTCGGGTATGCGCGTAGAGGTATGCCCACCCAGTGGCGCGCTGAAACCTCGTCGTACCGCGCGTTGCCGTGCAGCTTAACCGGCGGCGACCGGCTCGCGCCACGTTCCGGCTCGATTCCCCCGCGGCCCGGCTCCGGGTCAGGACCAGCGGCCGGTCAGCGCGCCGAGAGCGCCGAGGGCGACCGCCGCCGCCGTGGAGGTGCGCAGCACGGTGGGGCCGAGCCGGACGGTGCTGGCGCCCGCGGCTTCGAGAGTGGCCAGCTCCCCGTCGGTGATGCCGCCTTCCGGGCCGACGATCAGCAGCAGGTCGCCGCCGGTCGGCAGGTCGAGGTCGACGAGCCGGGCGCCGGCGGCGGATTCGAGCACGAGGGTGGCGGACATGGTGGCGGCGAGCTGGGCGAGTTCGGCGGTGCCGACCGGTTCGGTGACGTCGGGCAGATGCGCCCGGCGGGCTTGTTTGGCGGCCGAGCGCGCGGTGGCCCGCCAGCGGGCGAGTGCCTTCTCGCCGCGGGGCCCGTCGTCCCAGCGGGCCACGCTGCGGGCGGCACGCCAGGGCACCACGGCGTCGGCGCCGGCCTCGGTGGCCAGCTCCACGGCGAGCTCACCGCGATCGCCTTTGGCCAGCGCCTGCGCCACGTGCACGCGCAACGCGGGCGGATCCTCGGTCCAGTGCTCGTCGACGGTGACGGTGAGCGTGGCGTCCCGGCCGGTCCGCACGGCCGACACCGTGCAGCGCGCCATCGCGCCGGCGCCGTCGGTGAGCACCAGCTGCTCGCCGACCCGCAGGCGGCGCACCGTGGCCGCGTGCCGGGCCTCCTCGCCGTCGAGCAGCGCCGCCCCGGACGCCGGGACGTCCGCGGCGAGGAACACCGGCAGCGTGGTGTCCGGCACGGTCAGCGGTTCTTGGTGCGGAGCTTCGAGAACAGACCACCGTGCCTGCCGTTGGTGGCGAGGGTGGGCACCTCCTCGCCACGGTGGCGGGCGAGGTCCACGAGCAGCTCACGCTGCTCCTCGTCGAGTTTGGTGGGGACCACGACGTCGATGTGCACGTGCAGGTCGCCGCGGCCGTCGACGCGGCCGGACGAGCGCAGCCGCGGCATGCCCTTTCCGGTGAGCACGAGCTCGGTGGCCGGCTGGGTGCCGGGCTCGATGTCCAGCTCGTAGTCGCCGTCGACGAGGGTGGCGATCGGCACCGTCGCACCGAGCGCCGCGGTGGTCATCGGGATGCGGAAGTTGCAGTGCAGCTCGTTGCCCTCGCGGACGAACACCTCGTGCGGAGTCTCGTCGATCTCCACGTACAGGTCGCCTGCCGGGCCGCCGCCGGGGCCGACCTCGCCCTGCCCGGAGAGCCGGATCCGCATGCCGTCGCCGACGCCCGGCGGGATCTTGGCGGTCACGTCGCGGCGGGCGCGGACCCGTCCGTCGCCACCGCACTGGCGGCACGGATCGGGGATGACCTCGCCGAAGCCGCGGCACACCGGGCACACCCGGGCGGTGACGACCTGGCCGAGGAAGGACCGCTGCACCGACTGCACCTCGCCGGCTCCGCCGCAGGTGTCGCAGGTCTTGGTGCCGGTGCCTTCCGCGGCGCCGGCACCACGGCACAGATCGCAGACCACCGCGGTGTCCACGGTGATCTCGCGGTCGGCGCCGGTGGCGCACTCCTCGAGGGAGAGTCCCAGCCGGATCAGCGCGTCGGAACCGGGCTGCACGCGGCTGCGCGGTCCCCGGCCGCGACCGCCGCCGCCCCCGCCCGCGGCGCCGAAGAAGGCGTCCATGATGTCGCCGAGCCCGCCGAAGCCGGCGAACGGGTCGCCGCCCCCGCCCCCGCGCCCGCCCGAGTCCATCGGGTCGCCGCCGAGGTCGACGATCTTGCGCTTCTGCGGGTCGGAAAGCACCTCGTAGGCCGTCGTGACCTCGCCGAAGCGGTGCTGGGCGTCCTCCGACGGGTTCACGTCGGGGTGCAGTTCACGGGCCAGCTTGCGGTACGCGCGCTTGATCTCCTGATCGCTCGCGTTCTTGGCCACCCCGAGGATCCCGTAGTAGTCCCTCGCCACGTTGTTCTGCCTTCTCCTTCGTGTTCCGCCCGTACCGCCGGTCAGCGGCCGGACAGGATCTGCCCCACGTAGTTGGCGACCGCACGGACCGCCGCGATGGTGCCGGGATAGTCCATCCGGGTCGGCCCGACGACGCCCATGCCCCCGAGCAGCATGTCGTCCCGGCCGTAGCCGACCGACACGACCGAGGTGCTGCGCATCTGCTCGTCCTCATTTTCCTCACCGATGAGGACGGTCACCGCACCGGGGTTGCGGGCCGCGGCGAGGAGCTTGAGCACCACGACCTGTTCCTCGAGTGCCTCCAGCACCTGGCGCAGCGACCCCGGGAAGTCCGCGACGTTGCGGGTGAGATTGGCGGTGCCGCCGAGCACGATCCGTTCCTCCGGGTGCTCGACCAGCGTCTCGACCAGTGTCGTGCAGATCCGGGTGAGGTGGTCGCGCAGGTCGGCGGGTGCCGATTCGGGCAGCTCCGCCACGGCGGCCGCGGCGTCGGCCAGCCGCCGCCCCGCCAGCGCGCCGTTGACCACCGTGCGCAGCCGCAGCACGGTCTCCTCGGTGACCACATCGCCGAGGTCGACCGTGCGCTGGTCGACTCGGCCGGAGTCGGTGATCAGCACGAGCATCAGCCGCGCGGGCGTCAGCGGGACGACCTCGAGGTGGCGGACCACGGTGTTGGTCAGCATCGGGTACTGCACCACCGCGACCTGGCGGGTCAGCTGGGCGAGCAGCCGCACCGACCGGCGCAGCACGTCGTCGAGGTCGGTGCCGGAGTCGAGGAAGTTCGTGATGGCCCGCCGCTCGGCCCCCGACAGCGGCTTGATCTCGGACAACCGGTCGACGAACCGCCGGTAGCCCTTGTCCGTGGGAATCCGCCCGGCACTGGTGTGTGGCTGGGCGATGTACCCCTCCTCCTCGAGCACCGCCATGTCGTTGCGCACGGTGGCACTGGACACCCCGAGGTTGTGCCGCTCGACGATCGACTTCGACGCCACCGGCTCCTGATTGGAGACGTAGTCGGCGACGATCGCGCGCAGCACGTCGAAGCGCCGTTCGTCGGTGTTCGCCACCTGCACCTCCCTGCGGTCCGCCCCGGTTCTCACCCCGAGTTTACGGAAACGCCGGGTGGCCGGTCGCGGCCCCGCGCGGGAAGGGCCGGTGCGGGGGTCAGGAGTTCTTCGGGAAACCCAGGTCGATCCCGGCGGACGAGTTGTCCGGCCAGCGGGAGGTGACCACCTTCGTGCGGGTGAAGAAGTGGAAGCCCTCCGGTCCGTAGGCGTGGCTGTCGCCGAACAGGGAGTCCTTCCAGCCGCCGAAGGAGTAATAGGCGACCGGGACCGGGACCGGCACGTTGACGCCGACCATGCCGACCTCGACCTCGTTCTGGAAGCGCCGGGCGGCCGCTCCGTCACCGGTGAAGATCGCGGTGCCGTTGCCGTAGGGGTTCGCGTTGATCAGGTCCAGCGCCTCGCCGAAGCCCGCGGCACGGGTGACCGACAGCACCGGGCCGAAGATCTCGTCGGTGTAGACCGACATCCCGGGACGCACGTGGTCGAACAAGGTGGGGCCCAGCCAGAAGCCGTCCTCGGCGCCGGGTACCTCGACGCCCCGGCCGTCCACCACCAGCGTCGCACCCTCGGCCACTCCGGCGTCCACCGCGGACGAGACGCGCTCGTGGTGGGCCCGGGTGACCAGCGGGCCCATCTCGGACCCGGGATCGCGGCCGTCGCCGACGCGCAGCCGGCGCATCCGTTCGGTGATCTTCGCGACCAGCTCGTCGCCGATCTCCTCGACCGCGACCACCACCGAGACCGCCATGCACCGTTCGCCCGCCGAGCCGAACCCGGCCGACACCGCGGCGTCGGCGGCCAGGTCGAGGTCGGCGTCGGGCAGCACGACCATGTGGTTCTTCGCGCCGCCGAGCGCCTGCACCCGCTTGCCGTGGCGGGTGCCCGTCTCGTAGACGTAGCGGGCGATGGGCGTGGACCCGACGAAGGAGATCGCCTTCACGTCCGGATGTTCCAGCAGGCCGTCCACCGCGACCTTGTCGCCGTGCAGCACGTTGAGCACGCCGTCGGGCAGCCCGGCCTCGGCCAGCAGCTCGGCCAGGAACACCGCCGCGGACGGGTCCTTCTCACTCGGTTTGAGCACCACGGTGTTCCCGCACGCCAGCGCGTTCGGCACGAACCACAGCGGCACCATCGCCGGGAAGTTGAACGGCGAGATCACCCCGACCACGCCGAGCGGCTGCGCGATCGAGTACACGTCCACATTGGTCGAGGCGTTCTCGCTGAAGCCGCCTTTCAGCAGCTGCGCGGCGCCACAGGCGTACTCGACGTTCTCGATCGCGCGCGCGATCTCCCCCGCCGCGTCGGACTCGACCTTGCCGTGCTCGCTCGTGATGATCTCGGCCAGTTCGTCCTTGCGTGCCTCGAGCAGTTCCCGGAACGCGAACAGCACCTTGGTCCGGCCGGCGAGCGAGGTCCCGCGCCAGCCGGGCAGCGCGGCCGCGGCGGCCGCCACCGCGCGCGCCACCTCCGCCGGTCCCGCGAAGTCCACCTGCGCGCGGACCTGCCCGGTCGCCGGGTCGAACACGTCACCGGAGCGCCCGGCGGTGCCCGGCGCCGGCTTTCCGTCGATCCAGTGGCTGATGCGGTCGGTCACGGCGGCCGCTCCTTCCGGTCGGGAGTGCCTCCGAGTCTCGGGGCGGACGCCACGCTGGCGCCATGCGCAACGTGTACGGACTCCCCCACTCCGCCGTACAGTCTGTGCCTGCCCGGAGGACCGAGACCCGAGGACCCGATGTACCCGACGATCGCCGAGCTGCTCGCGTTGCCCGTGCTGCGCCAGGGCCGTCCGCAGGTGGTCGCCGGCAGCACCGGGCTGGACCGGCCGGTGCGCTGGGCGCACGTGGCCGAGATCGCCGAGATCGCGCCCCTGCTGCGTGGCGGTGAACTCGTGCTCACGACCGGGGTGGCGCTGCCCGACGACGGTCCGTCGCTGACCCGTTACGTCGCCGACCTCGCCCGCGTCGGCGCCGCGGGGGTGGTCGTGGAGCTGGTCCGGCACTGGAACGACCGGCTGCCGGTGTCGCTGGTCACCGCCGCCGAGGCGCACGGCCTCCCGCTGATCACACTCTCCCGCGAGACCCGGTACGTGGCGGTGACCGAGGCCGTCAACGGGACGATCGTCGACGCCCAGGTCGCCGAGCTGCGTGCGGCCGAGCGGGTGCACGAGACGTTCACCGCACTCACCGTCGCCGGTGCCGAGCCGGAGGTGGTGCTGCGTGAGGTCGCGCGGTTGACCGAGCATCCGGTGGTGCTGGAAACGCTCGGCCACGAAGTGCTCGCCTACGACACGGCCGGCTCCGATCCGGCCGAACTGCTGACCGGCTGGCCCGGCCGTTCGAAGACGGTCCAGGTCGGCGAGCGGACCGGCTACCACCCGGGAGCGGACTGGCTGGTGACCGTGGTCGGCGCGCGGGGACACGACTGGGGACGCCTGGTCCTCGTGTGCACCGACAGTCCGGACACACCGCCGCACCGGCACCGGGTGGTCGTGGAACGAGCGGCGTCGGCGCTCGCCGTGTACCGGCTCGTGGCGCGGGATTCCGAAACGCTCGAACGGCAGGCGCACCGCGCGGTGCTGGCCGAACTGATCGCTTCGCCGACGCCGTCCACGGAAATCCTCGCGCGGGCGTCGGCGCTGGCCGTGCCGTTGCCGTCGCGGCGGCTGGCCGGATTGGCGGTGCGGCCGCGGATCACCGCCACCGCACGGCAGTCGCTGTCCACCCCGCCGTTGCTGCGTGAGCTGGCCGAGGCGACCGCGCTGGCGGCGCGGCGGGCGAAGGTGTCGGCTCTCGTGGCCACGGACGAGACGGCCGTCCGCGCGCTGCTGGCGCTTTCGCCGGAGGCCAATGCCGACGCCGTACTGGACCGGCTGGCCGGCGACATCCACGACGCCCGCGCGAGCGCTCCGGCGGTGGTCGGCGTCGGCACGATCGTGACCGGGCCCGCGGAAGCGCACCGTACGCTGGTCGAAGCCGCCCAGGTCGCCGCCGCCGCGCTCGACGAGGGGGCCGAGCGGCCGATCCACCGCCTGCGGGACGTACGGCTGCGCGGTCTGCTGCACTTGCTGTCCGGCGACGAGCGGGTGAGCGCCTTCGCGGCTCGGGAGCTGGAACCACTGCTGCAGCGCGACGCGGCGTCCGGGAGCCGGCTCGTACCGGCTTTGCGGCACTACTGCGCGCACGGTGGGAACAAATCCGCGGCCGCGGCCGCCGCGCACACCTCGCGCACCGCGTACTACCAGCAACTGGCCCGGATCGAACAGGTCCTCGGAGTGCGGCTGGAAGATCCGGAGTCGATGTTGTCGCTCTACGTGGCACTGCTCGCCCACGACCTCGGCGCCGCCACTCGTCCGAGGGAGGAGAACCTACCCGGACGAGGAACACAGTAGTCAGGTCCGACCTGCCGATAGCCGTATCATGGTGTTCTCTACCTTCGCTCCGATAGCGGCCTGTGTCCTCGGCGTCAGCAGCCTTGGCAGCCCGGCTGGCCCTGCCGCGCCACAGCTGCCCGACTCGAGCCTCCGGCTGACCATGCACGAGACCACGGGCCGGGTCACGTCCGCCTCGCTCACCTGCGACCCGACCGGCGGCACCCATCGGCACCGCGACGCCGCGTGCGCCACGCTGTCCCGGGTGGACGGCGACCTCGACGAGGTCGAACCGCGCCTGCAGCGCTGCACGATGATCTACTCGCCGGTGGACGTCTCCGCGGTGGGCACCTGGCACGGCAAGCCGCTGATGTTCCACACGACCTATCCGAACAGGTGCGCGGCGGACAGCCAGTCCGACAGCGTGTTCGCGCTGTAGCCCGCCGCCCCGGCCGCGTCCGCCCGTGGCTCCGCGGCCGGATGTTTCGCCTGCTTTGCCTCCAGGCAACGGCCGGATTGTGACGCACGTCATGCACTGCCGGGCGCTTCCGCGCAATCGACAGACTGCGCCCAGGGCGGCCGAACCCTGAACAGACTGTCTCTGCCCACCGCACCCGCCCGGCGCGCACCATTCCGCAATGGAACCGACGACACGCGGGTACCACCGGGACGACCTCGGCGACGTGCGGGCCCTCAGCGGGAGCCGGTTCTACAACGACGAGCTGGCCCCGGTCCCGCCGGAGAAGCGCACCTGGACCGGCTACAACTACTTCGCGCTGTGGATGGGCATGGCGCACAACATCCCCAGCTACGCACTCGCCGCGTCGCTCATCGCGCTCGGGATGAACTGGCTGCAGGCGCTGATCACGATCGTTCTCGGCAATGTCATCGTGCTCGCCCCGATGTTGCTCAACAGCCACGCCGGCACCAAGTACGGCATCCCGTTCCCGGTGTTCGCGCGCGCCTTCTACGGACTGCGCGGCGCCAACCTCGCGGCGTTGCTGCGCGCGTTCATCGCCTGCGGCTGGTTCGGCATCCAGACCTGGGTCGGCGGCGAGGCGATCTACGTGATCGTGGGCAGGCTGGCCGGCTCCGGCTGGCGGGATTCCGCGGTGCTCGCCGGCCAGCACTGGACGCTGTGGCTGTCGTTCGCGGTGTTCTGGCTGGGACAGATGCTGATCATCTGGCGCGGGATGGAGGCGGTCCGCCGGTTCGAGAACTGGACCGCGCCGCTGGTGTCCGTCGGCTTCCTGGTGATGCTCGGCTACGTGCTGGTGAAGGCAGGCGGCCTCGGCCCGATCCTGCACGACACCGGCAAGCTCGGCTGGGGCGCGGACTTCTGGAAGGTGTTCGCGCCGTCGCTGATGGCGATGATCGCCTTCTGGTCCACGCTGTCGCTGAACATGCCGGACTTCACCCGCTTCGGCGGCAGCCAGCGCAGGCAGATGCGTGGCCAGATCCTCGGCCTGCCCACCACGATGACGTTCATCGCGGTCGTCGCCATCCTCACCACCTCGGGCGGGCACGTGCTCTACGGTCAGGACATCTGGGATCCCGCGCAGCTGGCCGACAGGTTCGCCAGCCCGGTCGTGGTCGTCGTCGCGTTGATCGCGCTGGTGCTGGCCACCGTCTCGGCGAACCTCGCGGCCAACGTGGTCAGCCCGTCCTACGACTTCTCCAACGCCTTCCCCAAGCGGATCACCTTCGCCCTCGGCGGCCTGATCACCGGGGTGATCGGCATCCTGATCCAGCCGTGGCGGCTCTACTCCGACCCGAACATCTACATCTACGCCTGGCTCGGCTTCTACGGCGGCGTGCTGGGCTCGGTGGCCGGGGTGCTGGTGGCCGGCTACTGGGTGGTCAACCGCACCCGGCTGAAGGTCGCCGACCTCTACACCCCGGGTGGCGCCTACTGGTTCACCGCGGGCTGGCACTGGCGCGCCGTGGTCGCCACGGTGGTCGGTGCCGTACTGGCGGTCGGCGGCGCCTACGACGGGCCCTTCCCCGCCGACGGGCTCATCCCGTTCCTCAAACCTCTCTACGACTACAACTGGGTGGTCGGCCTGGCCGGTGCGTTCGTCGTCTACCTGCTGCTGACCCTGCCCGCGACGAAGGAGGAAACCCGTGAGCAACCTGGTCCGAGCCGGATTGATCCAGCAGCGGTGGACAGGTGACAAGGAGTCGATGATCGCGAACGCGGTCGAGGCGATCGGCAAGGCGGCCTCGCAGGGCGCGCAGGTGGTCTGCCTGCAGGAACTGTTCTACGGCCCGTACTTCTGCCAGGTCCAGGACACCGACTACTACTCCTACACCGAGCCCGTTCCGGACGGCCCGACCACCAGGCTGATGCAGGACGTCGCGCAGCGCCACGGCGTGGTGCTCATCGTGCCGATGTACGAGCAGGAGCAGCCGGGCGTCTACTACAACACCGCCGCGGTGATCGACGCGGACGGGAAATATCTCGGAATGCACCGCAAGAACCACATCCCGCAGGTGAAGGGGTTCTGGGAGAAGTTCTACTTCCGGCCCGGCAACCTCGGCTACCCGGTGTTCGACACCGCGGTGGGCCGGATCGGGGTGTACATCTGCTACGAGCGGCACTTCCCGGAGGGCTGGCGCGCCCTCGGGCTGGCCGGTGCGCAGATCGTGTTCAACCCGTCCGCGACGAGCCGCGGGCTGTCGGAGTACCTGTGGCGGCTCGAACAGCCCGCCGCCGCGGTGGCCAACGAGTACTACGTCGGCACGATCAACCGGGTCGGTGTGGAATCACTGGGCGACAACGACTTCTACGGCCAGTCGTACTTCGCCGACCCGCGCGGTCAGCTGGTCGGCGAGGCGGCCTCGGATTCCGAGGAGGAGATCGTGGTGCGCGACCTGGACATGGACCGCCTCGCCGAGGTGCGCGATCTGTGGGCGTTCTACCGCGACCGCCGCCCGGACAGCTACGGCCCGCTCACGGAGGCCTGATGAGTTCCGCCACCGCGCGCAACCGAGGCGAATCCACCCTGATCCACGGCGGCCAGGTCGTGTCCCCGTCCGGCGCGGTCGCCGCCGATGTCCTGGTGGACGGGGAAACCATCGCCGCGGTGGGCGCACCCGGCACGCTAACCGGCACCAAGAGCATCGACGCGACCGGGAAGTACGTGCTTCCCGGCGGCATCGACGCGCACACGCACATGGAAATGCCCTTCGGTGGCACGCATTCGGTCGACACCTTCGAGACCGGCACTGTAGCCGCGGCGTGGGGCGGTACCACCACGATCATCGATTTCGCGGTACAGGCCAAGGGCACCTCGTTGCTGTCCACTATGGACAAATGGCACGGCAAGGCCGACGGCAACTGCGCGATCGACTACGGCTTCCACATGATCATGTCGGACGTGAACGATTCGACGCTCAAGGAAATGCGCGCGTGCGTGGACGCGGGTGTCGGCAGTTTCAAGATGTTCATGGCCTACCCCGGCGTCTTCTACTCCACTGACGGGGAGATCCTGCGCGCCATGCAGCAGGCGCGCGAGATCGGCGCGACGATCATGATGCACGCCGAGAACGGCATCGCGATCGACCAGCTGGCCGCGCAGGCGTTCGCCGCCGGACGCGTCGAACCCGTGCAGCACGGGATCACCCGGCCACCGGAACTGGAAGGAGAGGCGACGTCGCGGGCGATCCGGCTCGCCCAGGTGACCGGCGCGCCGCTCTACATCGTGCACCTCTCGGCGGCACAAGCCCTGACCGCGGTGGCCGAAGCACGCGACGGCGGGCAGAACGTGTTCGCGGAGACCTGCCCGCAGTACCTCTATCTGTCCATAGAGGACTTGGCGAAGCCGGGCTTCGAAGGCGCGAAGTTCGTCGCTTCGCCGCCGCTTCGGGAGAAGTCGCACCAGGCGGACCTGTGGCGCGGGCTGCGCACCAATGATCTGTCCGTGGTGTCCACCGACCACTGCCCGTTCTGCTTCAAGGACCAGAAACAGCTGGGCCGGGACGACTTCCGTGCCATCCCGAACGGCATTCCCGGCGTCGAGCACCGGATGGACCTGCTGCACCAGGGCGTCGTGGCAGGCGAGATCTCACTGAGCCGCTGGGTCGAGACGTGCTCGGCGACGCCCGCCCGGATGTTCGGCCTGTATCCACGCAAGGGCGTCATCGCGGTGGGTTCGGACGCGGACATCGTGCTCTACGATCCGGCGGCCACCCAGACGCTCTCCGCGGCCACGCACCACATGAACGTGGATTACTCGGCCTACGAAGGCTTCGAGCTGACCGGGAAGGTCCACACTGTACTGTCCCGCGGCCGGGTCGTGGTGTCGCCGGACGGGTACACCGGATCCGCCGGGCACGGAAAGTTCCTCTCCCGCGAGCTCAACCAGTACCTGAACTAGGGGGCAGCCGGATGGATTTCGGGATCGTGCTGCAGACCGACCCGCCCGCCTCGGGGGTCGTGCGGATGATGAAGGCCGCGGAGGACCAGGGCTTTCGCTACGGCTGGACGTTCGACTCGTGCGTGCTGTGGCAGGAGCCGTTCGTGATCTACGATCGGATTCTGGCGGAGACGTCCTCGCTCGTGGTCGGCCCGATGGTGACCAGTCCGGGTACCCGTGACTGGTCGGTGATGGCGTCGACCTTCGCCACGCTCAACGACATGTACGGCAACCGCACCGTGTGCGGGATCGGCAGGGGCGACTCGGCGCATCGCGTGGTCGGGAAGCCACCGTCCACTTTGGCCACTGTGCGCGACTGCATGCGAACGGTGAAGGATCTGGCCGAAGGCCGTGAGGTCACACTGAACGACACCGCGGTGCGCCTCCCGTGGGTGCGGGGCGGGCGGCTGGAGATGTGGATGGCGGGCTACGGCCCGAAAGCGCTGAAGACCGTGGGCGAGCACGCCGACGGCTTCATCCTGCAGTGCGCCGACCCGGCCATCGCGCAGTGGACGATCGGCGCGGTCCGGGACGCCGCCCGCGCGGCCGGCCGGGACCCCGGTGGGATCACCATCTGCGTCGCGGCCCCCGCCTACGTCGGCGAAGACCTGGCGCACCAACGGGAACAGCTGCGCTGGTTCGGTGGAATGGTCGGCAATCACGTGGCCGACCTGGTGGCCCGCTACGGCGCGAGCGGCCCGGTCCCCCGCGAACTGACCGACTACATCCGCGAGCGCGAGGGATACGACTACGCCCACCACGGCCGCGCCGGCAACCCGTCGACCGCCTTCGTCCCGGACGAGATCGTGGACCGGTTCTGCCTGCTGGGCCCGGCCCCCGCACACATCGCCCGGCTGCAGGAACTCGCGGAACTGGGCGTGGACCAGTTCGCCCTCTACCTGATGCACGACGAACGGGAGGAAACCCTGTCCGCGTACGGATCCCAGGTGCTGCCGAAGCTGATCGCCTGAGTTGTCCCGGCTTGATTCAGACTGCAGTACCGACACTTTTTGGAAGTATTTTTCCTGTTCGCGAGTCATATGGTGTCTTCGTACCGTTACTCCACTCCGTGGATGTAACACACTTAGTCGGTATTCCGATCTCACACCCACGGAACACCGACGCAAGGACTGGATACCGGACATGGACATCGCGGAGCGTGCTCAAGCCCTGGCATTGAAGATTCGCAAGCACAAGGACGTCATTGAAACGGAAGAAGCCACCAAGAATGCGTTCATTATGCCATTCATCGGCGGAGTTCTTGGCTACGACGTCTTCAACCCGGCCGAGGTCATCCCAGAGTTCACCGCTGATGTCGGAATCAAGAAGGGCGAGAAGATCGACTACGCCATCGCCCACGATGGCCAAGTCCAGGTCCTGGTGGAAGCGAAGAAGGTCAACGAGACCCTCCGCATCGAGCACGAAGTTGACGAAGGAGTCTTTCGATCTTGATTCGATCATCAGCGCCGCCGGGGAGCTCAAGTATATCGGTCAGCTCAAACGAATCCTTGCCGCACAGTTCAAGCAACCAGAAGACGAATGGGTCCGATTCCTCACGAACCGGGTATACGATGGAGCCTTCACGCAGCGCGTCCGCGACCAGTTCATACCTCTTGTCGAAAAGGCCACCCAGCAATTCTTGAACGAACAGGTCAATGACCGATTGAAAAATGCATTAGGCGGTCCGGACGCCTACGTGACGATTACGAACGGGGCAGCAACCGATACCGGACAGACCGCCGCCGATTCCGAACCTGCCGATAAATCCGACGACAAGGCCAAGGTGACGACGACCGAAGAAGAGCTGGAAGGTTTTCGGGTAGTTCGTGCGATCACCTGCGCGGAAGTGACGGCGAGCCGCATCACCCCTCGCGACAACCAGAGCTACTTCAGCGTTCTGCTCGACGACAACAATCGGAAGCCGATCGCGCGACTCTGGTTCAACCGACCAAAGAAGTACCTAGGAATTTTCGATGAGAACAAGGAGGAAACCCGCGTACCCATCGATCATGTCGAAGACATCTACCGGCATGCAGAGCACCTTCGCCGGACCGTCGTACAGTATCTCAACATCACCCCCGCAGCACCAATTGAAATAATCTCGTCCAGCGCTGAAGAGTTCGACAGCCGCGTCGCTGTCCAGCCGAACACACCGACTCGCTTGACGTGAGCATGGCGAGCGCCAAGACGAAACGTCAGTCCAGCAGTGCCTGATACACCAGCTGTCGCAGCTGCTGGCGGAACGGGTGGGTGCTCGAGGGCAGCAGCTGGGTGTAGAAGGCGACCGTGAGGTCCTCGTCCGGGTCGACCCAGAACGCGGTCGAGGCCGCGCCGCCCCAGGCGTATTCGCCGGGGGTGGACAGGGTCTTCGCCTTCACCGGGTCCACCAGCACGGAGAATCCGAGGCCGAAACCGAAACCGTCGAAGGGCATTTCCGCGAACAGGGGGCGGCCGTAGGCCTCGAGGTCGACGTGGCCGGGCAGGTGGTTGGCCGTCATCAGGTCCACGGTGCGCGGCGCCAGTACGCGCACGCCGTCGAGTTCACCGCGGCGCAGCAGCATCTGCGTGAACCGGTGGTAGTCGCCGGCGGTGGAGACCAGCCCACCGCCGCCGGAGAAACAGTCCGGGCGCTTCGTGCCGATCGCGCCGAACACCTCGTCGTTGCGGACGATCCGCTTCGTCTTCGGGTCGGGCAGGTACAGCGCGGCGAGGCGATTGTGGTCGGCGGTCCAGAAACCGGTGTCGGACATGCCGAGGGGGCCGAAGATCCGCTCGGCGAGCACCTCGTCGAGCGGCTTCCCGGCCAGCACCTCGACCAGTCGGCCGAGCACATCGGTGGCCACCGAGTAGTTCCACTCGCTACCCGGCTGGAAGACCAGCGGCAGCCCGGCCCACGCCCGGCTCGCCCCCGCGAGGTCCACGCCGGACGGCGTGCCCCATTCGTAGCCGGCGGCGCGGTAGCGGGCGTCGACCGGGTGGGTGTGGTGGAAACCGTAGGTGAGGCCCGCGGTGTGCGAAAGCAGGTGCCAGAGACGGATCGGCTCGGTCGCCGGCTCGGTCACCGGGGCGAGCGCCGAACCCTTGGTGTACACCCGGGGTTCGGCGAACTCCGGCAGCCATCGCGCGATCGCGTCGGTGAGGTCGATCATCCCCTCTTCGACGAAGGTCATCGCCGCGACCGAGGTGATCGGCTTCGACATCGAGAAGATGCGCCAGACCGTGTCGGACTCGACCGGGGCGCTGGCCTCGACGTCCCGCGCGCCGTGCGCGGTCACGTGCACGATCCGCCCGTGCCGGCTCACCACCGCGAGAAACCCGGGGAGCAACCCGTCCTCGACGTACCGGGCGAAGTGCCGGTCGATCCGCCGGAGCCGCCCCTCGTCGAAACCCGCCTCGGCCGGATCGGCCTCCACCTTCACCTCGGTCGCCATGGGCGCGACCTTACGCCGGCCCGGCCGCCGTGCGCTCCGCTGCTTTTTCCTCGCGCCAGGCCTCATCGTCCTTGCCCTCGCGCCAGTACCCGGAGACCGACACCCGCTCGCGCGCGACTTCGCGTTCGGTGAACAGGTACCTGCGCAAGTCGCGCACGAAACCGGCCTCACCGTGCACGAACGCGTGCACGTCGTCGCTCCGCCACGGCGCCGACCGCACTGCCGAAGCGAGATCCCCGCCCGCCGACCGGTGCAGCCAGGTCACGTGCACATCGGCCTTCGTGACGAGGGCCTGCTCTTCCGCCGCGTCTTCGACGAGGAGGAAGACCTGCGCCGGCACCCCGGCCGGCAGTGCTTCCACAGCCGCGGCGATCGCCGGCAGCGCCGACTCGTCACCGGCCAGCAGATGCCAGCCGGCGTCCGCACGCGGCGCGTACGCCCCGCCCGGCCCGGCGAGCAGCAGTTCGTCACCGGGCTGGGCACGCTGCGCCCACGGACCGGCCAGCCCCTCGTCACCGTGCACGACGAAGTCGAGCACCAGTTCGCCGGCCGCCGCGTCGTAGGAGCGCACGGTGTACGTGCGCATCCGGGGCGCGTGCTCCCGCGGCAGCTCCTCGCGGACCCGCTGCATGTCGAACGGTTCGGGATACTCGACCCCCGGCACCTTGAAGATCACCTTGACGTAGGCGTCGGTGAACTCGTTGGGCCGGAAATCCCGCAGCCCCTCGCCCCCGGCGACGATGCGGATCATGTGCGGCGTGAGCGTTTCCTTGCGCAGGACCTCGAGCCGGACGGCCCGCCCTCCCCTGCGTGCCGGAGCTTCGGCCATCGGACACCACCATTCAGTAAGGCTTGCCTAATCTGTAGCCCACGGTACGCGCCGATCACCTGTTTCGCCCAGTACCGCTGCGCGCGGATCCGAGACCCGGGTGTTCTGGAAGGCAGTGACCAGCCACCCGCGCGAACCCCGGACCAGCACGGTGGTCAGCGTACTGAGACGTCCCTCGGCGGCGGGACCCGTGCCGGACAGCGACGAACCGCCCCCGCTCACGACGATCGCGACGTCCGGCTGCGGGAACCGGACGTCCGCGTCGCCGAAACCGCTGAGCTTCGAACCCCGCAGCGGGCCCTCGAACAGCTTCCGGTGCGAGCTTCCGATCGCCTCTCTGCCGCTGAACCGCATGCCGAACCATGTGACGTAGTCGGCGTCGGCGGTGAACTCCCGGGCGTAGGCCTCGCCGTCACCACTGTTCCACGCGTCGGTGATCCGGGCGAGGACAGCGAGGACTTCTTCCCTGTCGGACATGAAATACTCCTTCGCGAACGGCGTTCGTCAACGGTTCCGTTCTACTCACGAACACCGTTCGCGTCAAGACCGCGGTCTCGGTTACGCTGCCTGGGTGACCACCTCGCCCGCACCGCGGCGCCGCGCGCCCGTGCCCCGCCGGCGCGCGGAGAAACCGTTGCTGTCGCAGGAACTTGTCGTACACACGGCGCAGGAGATCCTCGCCGCGGAAGGCATCCGCGCGGTTTCCATGCGACGGGTGGCGCAGCGGCTGCAAACCGGACCCGCGTCGCTGTATGCGTACGTGTCCGGCAAGGAAGAGCTGGACGAGCTCCTGCTCGACGCGGCGCTGGGGGAAATCCCGAGCCCGGAGCCGGATCCGCACCGATGGGACGCCCAGCTCAAAGAGCAGGTGCGGCTTCAGATCACCGCGATGACGGCCTATCCCGGCATCGCGATGGTCGCCTGGAACACCCCTGTGCCGGGCACTCCCCACGCACTGCGCCAAGGCGAGACGATGCTCGCGCTCTTGCGCGCCGGCGGTCTGGACCTCAAACAAGCCGCCTTCGCCGCCGATGCGCTCAGCACTTACGCGAAGGCCTTCGCGTGCGAAGCGAGTAGCTGGGCGTCCGGCGAATACGACGCGGAGCAGGTGGCCGAACGCGGCAGGCAGATGACCGGCGGGTCGCAGTCCGGGCCTGCGGAAGCGTTTGCCCACCTCGGGCAGATCGGGGAGTTCTTCACCGCGGACACGAGCGAGGAGCGGCTGGAATTCGCGCTGGAGACCTTCGTGGCGGGGCTCCGCGCACTGGTCAGGGCGTGAGCACGACGCACACGGGCCAAGGCTTGGGCACGAGGTCCATGAGTCAGGGCGTGAGCACGATCTTGCCGCGGGTGTGCCGGCGTTCGAGCTCGCGGTAGGCGTCCTGGACCCGCGCCAGCGGGTAGACCGCGGCGATCGGCACCTCGAGCAAGTCCTTGTCGACCAAGGCGGCGAGGTCGCGCAGCACTTCGGCGCTGGACGCGGCAGCGTTGCCCGCCACCTGCACCCGGTACTTTTCCGCGGCGGCGAAGTCGATCACCGTGTTGATCCGTCCCGTGTAGACACCCAAGCGCAGGGCCAGCTCTACGTACCCGTCGCCGTAGGTGTCCAGGAAGACGTCGACCTTGCCGCCGGTGGTCTCCCGCAGCCGCTCCTCGAGCCCCTCACCGTAGGCCACCGGGACGACGCCGTGCTCGCGCAGCCATTCGTGGTTGGCTTCGCTCGCGATACCGATCACGGTGGCGCCGGTGAGCTTCGCCAGCTGGACCGTCAGCGAGCCGACGCCGCCGGCCGCTCCCGAGACGACGACGGTCTCCCCTTCGCGCGGGCACGTCGCGGCCACCGACGCGTACGCCGTGGTCCCCGCGACGAACAAGCTGCCCGCCACCTCCCACGACACTCCGCTGGGCTTCGGGGTCAGTGAGCCGGCCTCCACGATCGCGTATCCGGCCTGGCTGGAGCGGCTGTCGACGAAGCCGATGACCTCGTCGCCGACCGCCACCCCGGACACCTCCGGGCCCACCTCGGCGACCACTCCGGCGAGGTCACTGCCCTGGCCGGACGGGAACGTCGAGGGCCACCTCTCCGCGAAACGTCCCTCGCGGATCCCGGCCTCCCCCGGGTTGATCCCGGCCGCGCGGACCGCCACGAGCACCTGCCCCGAGGCCGGGACCGGACGTGTCACGTCCACCACCCGCAGCACGTCGACCCCGCCGTACTCGCTGTACCTGACCGCCTGCGGCATGCGTGTTCTCCCTCGCTCGTGTACTTCGACCAACGAACGATCGGCCGCGGTTATGCCCGGAAGCGGGAAATCAGCCGGCCAGGCGGCGCACCACCCCGTCGGCCAGCAGCCGTCCGCGATCGGTGAGCACGGCGCGACCCCGACTGTCCAAAGCAGACTGTTCGAGCAGTCCCTCGGCCGCCGCGGCGCGCGCCTGCGCGAGGCCGCCGGCGTCCAGCGTGGACAGCGGAAGTCCTTCCACGATCCGCAGTTCGAGCATGATCCGCTCCAGGTGCCGGTCGGCGGCGGTGAGCACCTCCCGGTCCGCTTCCGGGCTGCGGCCGTCGGCGAGCAGGCCGGAGTACTTCGCCGGATGCTTCACGTTCCACCAGCGCACCCCGCCGACATGGCTGTGCGCGCCGGGACCGGCACCCCACCAGTCCCCGCCCTGCCAGTAGCCGAGGTTGTGCCGGCACCGCGCGGTCTCGCCGGCGGCCCAGTTGGACACCTCGTACCAGCCGAGCCCGGCGGCCGAGAGCACCGAGTCGATCAGCTCGTAGTCCTCGGCCAGCACGTCGTCATCCGGCGCCGGCAGCTCGCCGCGGCGCACCCGGCGGGCCAGCGCGGTGCCCTCCTCGACGATCAGGGCATAGGCCGACACGTGGTCCACCCCGGCGGCGAGCACGGCGTCGAGCGAGGCCCGGAGGTCGCCGATGCGCTCACCGGGTGTGCCGTAGATCACGTCGAGGTTGACGTGGTCGAAACCGGCGGCCCGCGCCTCGCGCGCGGCCTCGACCGGACGGCCCGGCGTGTGCACCCGGTCCAGCACCCGCAGCACGTGCGGCGCCGCGGACTGCATGCCGAGCGAAACCCGGGTGTACCCGGCGGCCCGGATGCCCGCGAAGAACTCCGGCGAAGTGGACTCGGGATTCGACTCCGTGGTCACCTCGGCTCCCGGAACGAGCCCGAAGATCGACCGCACGCCGTCGAGCACTTCGGCCAGCCCGTCCGCACCCAGCAACGACGGCGTTCCGCCTCCGACGAACACGGTCTCGGCCGAGGGCGGGCTGCCGAGCATCTCCGCGCCGAGCTCCAGCTCACGCCGCAACGCGTCCAGCCAAGACCGGGCCGAGGCGGCGGAACCCAGCTCACCGGCGGTGTAGGTGTTGAAATCGCAGTAGCCGCAGCGGGTGGCGCAGAACGGCACATGCACGTACACCCCGAAGGGCCGGGTTCCCAGCCCCTCCAGCGCACTCTCGGGCAGCCCGGCGGGCGGGCTGCTGACGTCGGGAACAGGCACGGCTCCATTGTCCCCGGTGCCTCGAGGGGCACCGCGCGGGCAGGGTACCGACCGGGCGATAGTTCGGCGGCAGAAGAATCACCCTGTCCTGATTTCCGGGCCGAACAGGTCCGCCAGACCGTCCGAAGACCGGGAAACGCCTGGCAGAGAAAGCCGTGATGCCGTGCCCGCCGGCCGGCTCCCACGATCCGGACGTCCTTGGACCACCTTCTGCACACGTGGCAATCTGGAGCAGTGAGTCCTGCCGGTGTCCTTCTCGTGGCGCGCCGCCACGTCGACCTGCTCCGGGTCGCGAGCGCGCTCTGCCGGCGCGCGCGCTGACTCCCGACCAGCCCAGCACATCCGGACCGCATCGTCGCGTACTCCCGTGCCCGCCGCACCGCCGCGACCGGCCGGTGCCACCACCACACCCGCCCGGAGGACCTCCATGGCCGCACCCACGCGTGACACGCCCGCGAAGGGCCGCGCCCGGCAGAAGCGCGGCGAGGGCCAGTGGGCGCTCGGTTACCGCGAGCCGCTGAACCCGAACGAGCGCTCCAAGAAGGACGACCACCCGCTCAACGCCCGCGCGCGGATCGAGAACATCTACGCCCACCGCGGGTTCGATTCGATCGACCCCGGTGACCTACGCGGCCGGTTCCGCTGGTTCGGCCTCTACACCCAGCGCCGGCCCGGCATCGACGGCGGCCGCACCGCCACCCTGGAGCCCGAAGAACTCGACGACCGGTACTTCATGCTGCGCGTCCGGCTCGACGGCGGCATGCTCACCACCCAGCAGCTGGCCGTGCTCGCGGAGATCTCGCAGACGCACGCCCGCAGCACCGCGGACATCACCGACCGGCAGAACATCCAGTACCACTGGATCCGGATCGAGGACGTGCCCACGATCTGGCGAAAGCTGGAGGACGCCGGGATGACCACGATGGAGGCGTGCGGCGACAGCCCGCGCGTCATCCTCGGCTCCCCGGTCGCCGGGATCGCCGCCGACGAGGTCATCGACGGCACGCCCGCGATCGAGGAGATCAAGCGCCGGTTCATCGGCGACCCCCGGTACGCGAACCTGCCACGCAAGTTCAAGACCGCCGTCTCCGGCCAGGCCGACGTGGCCCACGAGATCCACGACGTCGCGTTCGTCGGTGTGCAGCACCCCGAGCACGGCGCCGGGTTCGACGTCTGGGTCGGGGGCGGGCTGTCCACGAACCCGATGATCGGGCAGCGACTCGGCGCCTGGGTGCCCCGCGAGGAGGTGCCGGACGTGTGGGAGGCGGTGATCAGCGTCTTCCGCGACTACGGATACCGGCGGCTGCGTTCCCGGGCCCGGATCAAGTTCCTGGTCAAGGACTGGGGCGCGGAGAAGTTCCGGGAAGTGCTCGAGACGCAGTACCTCAAGCGTCCGCTGCTGGACGGGCCGGCTCCGGAGGTGCCTTCCGCGCCGATCGACCACGTCGGCGTGCATCCGCAGGTCGACGGCCGGTTCTACGTCGGTGCCGCACCGGTGGCCGGCCGGGTCGACGGGGAGACGCTGCTCGCCGTGGCCAAGGCCGCGGAGCGGGCCGGTTCCACCAGGGTGCGGCTGACCCCGCAGCAGAAGCTGGTCGTGCTCGACGTGCCGGGCTCCGAGGTGCCCGGGCTGGAGACCGAACTGGCCGAACAGGGCCTGCACACCCGGCCCTCGCCGTGGCGGCGCAGCGTGATGGCGTGCACCGGGCTGGAGTTCTGCAAGCTGGCGATCGTCGAGACGAAGGCCCGCGCCCAGGAGCTGGTGGCCGAGCTCGAGACCCGGCTGGCCGATCTCCAGGGCGACCTGGACAACCCGGTGAGCGTGCACCTCAACGGCTGCCCCAACTCGTGTGCCCGGGTGCAGACCGCGGACATCGGGCTGAAGGGCCAGATCGTCACCGACGGCGAGGGCCGCCAGGTGGAGGGTTTCCAGGTGCATCTGGGTGGCGGGCTCGGGCTCGACGCCGGGTTCGGCCGCAAGCTGCGGGGCCACAAGGTGGTCGCCGACGAGCTGGTCGACTACGTCGAACGCGTGGTGCGGTCCTACCTGGCCGGCCGCGAGCCCGGCGAGCGGTTCGCGCAGTGGGCCACGCGCGCCGAAGAGGGCGTGTTGCAGTGAGTTCGGCCGAGCTGACCGGTACCGAACGGGCGGTGCCTTACTATTGCCCGTTCTGCGGAGACGAGGATCTGCGTCCCGCCGACGACGGCGATTGGCTGTGCGCCGCCTGCCGGAGGAGGTTCTCGGTGAAGTTCCACGGACTGTCCCTACCTCAGGAGGCGCACGGATGACCGCCACCGCGGACTACCGGACCCTGGCCGAGCGGGCCGAGAAAGAACTGGCGCGGGCCACCGCCGGGGAGGCGCTGCGCTGGACCGCGGAGACCTTCGGCGACGACTTCATCGTGGCGTCGAACATGCAGGACGCCGTGCTGATCGACCTGGCCACCCAGGTCAAGCCGGACGTGGACGTGCTGTTCCTGGAGACCGGCTACCACTTCGCGGAGACCATCGGCACCCGGGACGCGGTGCAGACGGTCTACCCGCAGGTGACGATCGTCAACGCGCAGGCCGAGCAGAGCGTCGCCGAGCAGGACGCCGAGTACGGCCCGAAGCTGCACGACCGCGACCCGGGCCAGTGTTGCTTCCTGCGCAAGGTCGTGCCGCTGCGCAGCACGCTGTCGCGGTACTCGGCCTGGGTCACCGGCGTGCGCCGGGTGGACGCACCGACCCGCGCGAACGCCCCGATCGTCTCCTGGGACGAGCGCAACGGCCTGGTGAAGATCAACCCGATCGCGCCGTGGAGCGACGAGGAGTTCACCGGCTACATCCGCGACCACGGGATCCTGGAAAACCCGCTGGTGTCCGCGGGGTACCCGTCCATCGGCTGCGCGCCGTGCACGGCGAAGGTCGAGGCGGGTGCCGATCCACGCAGCGGCCGCTGGGCCGGGCAGGCGAAAACCGAATGCGGACTGCACGGCTGAGGAAGGACGAATGACCACACTCGAACCGGCCACCGACAATCTGGTGGCGCTGGAGTCCGAGGCGATCCACATCTTCCGTGAGGTCGCGGGCGAGTTCGACCGGCCGGTGATCCTGTTCTCCGGCGGCAAGGACTCGACGTTGATGCTGCACCTGGCGATCAAGGCGTTCTGGCCCGCCCCGGTGCCGTTTCCGCTGCTGCACGTGGACACCGGGCACAACTTCCCCGAGGTCCTCGACTTCCGTGACCACGTCGTGGAGAAGCACGGCCTGCGCCTGGTCGTGGCGAAGGTGCAGGACTGGATCGACGACGGCCGCCTCGAGGAACGAGCGGACGGGTTGCGCAACCCGCTGCAGACCACCCCGTTGCTGGAAACCATCGCCGGACACAAGTTCGACGCGGTGTTCGGCGGCGGCCGCCGGGACGAGGAACGCGCCCGCGCCAAGGAACGCATCTTCAGCCTCCGCAACGCCTTCGGCCAGTGGGAACCGCGCCGGCAGCGCCCGGAGCTGTGGAACCTCTACAACGGACGCCACCGCCCCGGCGAGCAGGTCCGCGTCTTCCCGCTGTCCAACTGGACCGAGGCCGACGTCTGGCACTACATCGCTCGCGAACAGGTCGCCCTGCCCTCCATCTACTACGCCCACGAGCGGCCGGTCTACCGGCGCGACGGCATGTGGCTCACCGAAGGTCCGTGGGGCGGTCCCCGCGACGGGGAAGACGTGGCGACGAAGTCGGTGCGGTACCGCACCGTCGGCGACGGTTCTTGCACCGGTGCCGTCGAATCCACCGCCACCACCGTCGACGAGGTGATCGCCGAGGTGACCGCCTCGCGGCTCACCGAACGCGGCGCCACCCGCGCCGACGACCGCATGTCCGAAGCAGCGATGGAAGACCGCAAACGGGAGGGCTACTTCTGATGAGCTCGCTGCTGAGGCTGGCCACCGCCGGCAGCGTCGACGACGGCAAATCCACCCTCGTCGGACGCCTGCTGTACGACACCAAATCCGTCCTCGCCGACCAGCTCGACGCCGTCACCAGGGCCAGTGTCGACAAAGGACTGTCCACTCCCGACCTCTCGCTGCTGGTGGACGGCCTGCGTTCCGAGCGCGAACAGGGCATCACCATCGACGTCGCCTACCGCTACTTCGCCACCCCGAAGCGGTCGTTCGTGCTCGCCGACACGCCAGGGCACGTGCAGTACACGCGCAACACCGTCACGGGCGCCTCCACCGCGCAGCTCGCGGTCCTGCTGGTGGACGCCCGCAACGGCGTCGTCGAGCAGACTCGCCGGCATGCCGCCGTACTGGCCTTGCTCGGCGTCCCGCGGCTGGTACTGGCCGTGAACAAAATCGACCTGCTCGACTACGACGAGACCACCTTCACCGTGATCGCCAAGGAGTTCACCGCGCACGCGGAATCCCTCGGCTACGACCCGGCGTCCGTGGTCACCATCCCGGTTTCGGCGCTCCACGGCGACAACGTGGCCACCCGTTCCGGCCGGACCCCGTGGTACGACGGTCCCACGCTGCTGGAGCACCTGGAGACCGTGCCGGTCGCGCCGGATCCGCACGATTCGCCGCTGCGCTTCCCGGTGCAGTACGTGATCCGCCCGCGCACGCCCGAGTACCCGGACTATCGCGGGTACGCCGGGCAGATCGCGGCCGGGACGGTACGGCCGGGCGATGAGATCGTGGTGCTGCCCCAGGGCATCCGGAGCCACGTCGAGCGCATCGACACCGCCGACGGCCCACTGGGTGAAGCCGGTGCCGGGTCTTCGGTGACGCTGCTGCTCACCGAAGACATCGACATCACCCGCGGCGACCTGATCGCGGCGGCGGACGCGCCCCCGTCGGTCACCGACGAGATCACCGGCACGGTGTGCTGGCTGTCGTCGAAGCCGCTCAAACCCGGTGCGCGCGTGCTGGTCAAGCACGGGGCTCGCACCGTGCAGGCGCTCACCGACGAACTGCACGCCCGTTTCGACGAGCAGACTCTGTCCAGTGTGGACGATCCGGAAACCCTGGAGCTGAACGACATCGGCCGGGTCACCCTCCGGCTGGCCGAACCGCTGCCGGTGGACGACTACGGCAGCAGCCCGCGGACCGGCGCGTTCCTGGTGATCGACCCCAAGGACGGCGACACCCTCGCCGCCGGCCTCGTGGGTGAGCGGTTCTCGTGACGCCTCCCCTGGTCGCCGTCGCACACGGCAGCCGCGATCCCCGCTCGGCGGCGACCGTGCGGGCGCTCGCCGGCGTCGTCCGCGCGCAGGCGCCGGGGCTGGAGGTACACGAGTCCTTTCTGGACCTTTCCGAACCGCGCGTGACCGACGTCCTGCGCGGGCTCCACGCCCGGGGTCACCGCAGCGCCGTGGTCGTGCCGCTGTTACTCGGCAGCGCGTTCCACGCGCGGGTCGACCTGCCCGCGCTGGTGGCCGAGGTGGCCGACGACTGTCCCGGTTTCCGCATCCAGGTCTCCGACGTGCTCGGCGCCGATCCGGCGCTACAGGCCGTGGCGCTCGACCGGCTCGCGGACGCCCGTCACCGCAAGGGCACCGGGGTGCTGCTCACCGCGGTCGGCTCGTCGAACCCGGAGGCGAACGCCGTGGTCGCGGAACTGGCGAAACGGTGGGAAAGCCGGCTCGGGCTTCCGGTCAGCGAGGCGTTCGCCAGCGCCACCCAGCCCGATGTCCCCACCGCCGCCGCCCGGCTGCGCGCACGCGGGGTGCGCCACCTCGTCGCCGCCTCCTGGTTCCTCGCCCCCGGCCTGCTGCCCGACCGGATCGCCGCGCTGGCCCGCGAGGCGGATCCCGGCGCGTTCCTCGCCGGGCCGCTGGCCGATGACCCCCGCGTGGCCGACGTGGTGATCGCCCGCTACGCCGCCGCGGTCGCCGGCCTGCTGCGGACCGCACAATTCGTCTAGACCACTGTCGGTGTCCGCGGCATCCGGCCGCGCTGTCCGACACCGCCAGGCAGCGAGTCTTTTCACCAGTTCCGTCACCGTCCGCGCATGGGAACGGGCAATCCTTGACGCACTACTTAACGTGCCGGTAACTCTCTAAACGCTGCGCAGCCTTCGTTTCTCCCCTCCAAAACCCCAGGTAGGTGGACACAGATGAAAGCTCTTCGCCTTTCTCGTCCGCGGCTGATCGCCCTCGCCGCGGCTGCGGTCCTGCCCCTCACCCTCGCCACCCCCGCCTCGGCGGCCACCACCATCAGCTTCGACTGCCAGGCGGACGCGCCGGTCGTCGGACCGCAGAAGGTCGCACTGGACCAGGACGCCGACGTGACCGCGCCGGAGACCGTGGCACCCGGCGGGACGCTCGACGTGGTCATCGACCCCGCGCCGAACACGGTGCCCGGCGAGGTCAGCGGCAACACGGTGAAGGAGATCAACACCTTCGCGCTGAAGTTCCCGGTACCGGCCAACTCCACCTACGTGAGTGCCGATCTCGCCGGCGGATCCGGGCTGGGGTCGACCGCGCCCGAGATCGCGGTCGCCGACGGCGTCGCGACGCTGAGCTTCCCCGGGCCGATCGCCGGCGGCGCGACCTTCGAACTGCCCACCATCACCGTGCACCTCACGGCAGGCGACTCCGGGACGATCGAGACGAAACTGGCCGGGTCGAGCTACGACGATCCGGGCCTGACGTTCCAGGCGATCGCCAGCAGCATCATCGGCGACGTCACCGCCCCGACGGCCTGCTTCCCGTCTCCCAGCCCGGTCTTCACCACCACGACCATCGGCTGACCGCCCGGCTCCGGTGTGACCACCTTCGCGAGGCGGCCACACCGGAGCCGCGGTGTGCCAGAGTGTCGGACATGGCTGACGAACTGGTGCACTACACGGTGGCGGGCGGCACCGCCACGATCACCCTGGACTCCCCGCACAACCGCAACGCGCTGTCCGCGCAGCTGCGCCGGGAACTGAGTGCCGCGCTGGAGCGGGCCAAGGCCGACGACGCGGTGCGGGTCGTGCAGCTGACGCACACCGGTTCGGTCTTCTGCGCCGGCATGGACCTCAAGGAGGCCCGCGGCGCCGGGGCGGGCGACCAGGGCGTGAACGAGTTCCCGAAGATCCTCGACCAGCTCTGGAGCAGCCCCAAGCCGGTGGTTGCGCGGCTGGCCGGACCGGCCCGTGCCGGCGGCATCGGCATGGTCGCCGCGTGCGACATCGCGGTCGCCGTTCCCGAGGCCACGTTCGCGTTCTCCGAGGTCCGCATCGGCGTGGTGCCTGCGGTCATCTCCCTGACCGTGCTGCCTCGGCTGCAGCCGAGGGCCGCGCACGAACTTTTCCTCACCGGCGAGCTGTTCGACGCGCACCGCGCCGTGGAGATCGGCCTGCTCAACGCCTGTGTCCCGGCCGACGAGCTGGACGCCACCGTGGCCGGCTACCTCAGGTCACTCACCCTGGGCGGGCCGAAGGCCCTCGCCGCCACGAAGGAACTGCTCGGCCGCCCGCGCCCGGCCACCCCCGCGGACGGGTTCGCCGCGATGAACGAGCTGTCCGCCGGGTTCTTCGCGAGCGAGGAGGGCCAGGAGGGCATCCGTTCGTTCGCCGAGAAGCGCAAGCCGAACTGGGTGCCCGCGGACTGACCCGACCCGCGGCGGCCCCGGCACGCGACCGGAGCGTCAGGAATCCGCCAGCACCACGGTCAGCCGCCAGCCGTCCGCGCGGCCGTCGCCGGGCCCGAGTGCCCGCTGGGCGTCCGAGAGCACACTCCGGATCGCCAGGTAGGTCTTGGGCTCGGCACCGCGCAGCGCCTCCGATCCGGTCCAGATCAGCACGTGCTCGCCGCGCGGAAGCCACGACAGGTCTGTGAGCATGTCGTAGAGCGCGTCGAGGTTGCGGCCGAAATGCTCCGGGAACGACATCGCCGCGGCGATCGCGTCCAGCGTGCTCGGCTTGTCCACGGTGCTCCCGTCGACCCGGTGCGGGTAGGCACCGCGGGCGAAGGCCTGGTCCGCCGCGGCCTTCGCGTCCTCGCCCGCGCTCACCGGTTCGGGTCCACGACGACGAACGACGTGTAGTGGTCGCCGGTGTAGTACAGCTCCTGCGCCGCCCCGGTGACCAGCCGCCGCGGACCGCGGTCCGGGCTGCCCGGGGTTTTCACCGTGTACTCGTGGTAGTAGCCGGACTTCTCACTCGGCAAGACGTTCTCGCGATTCTGGAAGACGACGTCGTCGTTGTGCGGATACGGGTACGGGCCACCCCGGCGGATCAGCCGCCAGGTGTCACCCGCCTGCGACGGCAGCGCCGACAGCGGTTTCAGCGGCAGCCCGGACGCGGCGGCCCCGGGCACCTGCCCGGCGGAGGCCGCGGCCGGGGCGTTGCCGGACGGGGTGTCCGGTCCGCCGGTCCCCTCCTTCACCAGCCAGCCCCCGAGCACCAGCACGAGAAGACCGACGAGCGCGGCGGTGATCCGCCTACGGTTGACCATGGTTCGCCAGCTTAGGAGCCGCCGGGGCCCTCGTCGTCACGGGCCGTGCCGAGCCAGCGGGCGCAGCGTTCGACCAGCTTGTCGATGAGCCACGCGACCAGCAGGCACAGCGGCACGAGCACGACCATGACCAGCGCGAACTGCACGGGAAACCAGGCCTGGGCAAGCCACAGCTCCACCCCGTCCCACCAGTCGGCCAGCCCGTTCAGCACGAATGTGAGCCTACGCGCGCTCTGCTGCGCGAGGACGGTGAGGGGCGGTAGGTTGCTGCAATGTTCGCCGTATACGCGAAGGAACCCAACGCCGAGTCCCCGCTCGACTCTCTGGTCGTCGGCGAGCGGCCCGAACCCGAGGTGCCCGAGGGCTGGGTCCGGGTCACCGTCAAGGCCGCCAGCCTCAACATGCACGACCTGTGGACGTTGCGCGGCGTCGGCATCAAGCCCGACCAGTTCCCGATGATCCTCGGTTGCGACGGGGCCGGGACCCTGGACGACGGCACCGAGGTCGTGCTGCACTCGGTGATCAACGCGCCGGGCTGGCAGGGCGACGACACACTCGACCCGAAGCGCACGCTGCTCACCGAGAAGCACCAGGGCACGTTCGCCGACCAGGTCGTGGTGCCCGCGCGCAACGCGGTGCCCAAACCGGCCGGGCTGAGCTTCCCCGAGGCCGCGACCATGGGCACGGCCTGGCTGACCGCCTACCGGATGCTGTTCGTGAAGTCGGGACTGCGTCCCGGCCAGACGATGCTGGTGCAGGGTGCCTCCGGCGGGGTGTCGACCGCGCTGATCGCGCTCGGCCGCGCGGCCGGCTTCCGGGTGTGGGTCACCGGCCGTTCCGAGGAGAAGCGGGCGCTGGCCGAGAGCGTCGGCGCGCACCAGACGTTCGAATCCGGCGCCCGGCTGCCCGAGCGGGTGGACGCGGCGTTCGAGACCGTCGGCAAGGCCACCTGGGGACACACGCTGAAGTCGCTCAAGCCGGGCGGCGTGGTCGTGGTGTCCGGTTCCACCAGCGGACCGGACCCGTCAGCGGACCTGCAGCGGGTGTTCTTCCTGCAGCTGCGGGTGCTCGGCTCGACGATGGGCACGCGCGACGAACTGGCCGATCTACTCGGGTATCTGGACCTGAAGGGCATCACGCCGCAGATCGGCACCCAGCTGCCGTTCGCCGACGCGGCGGAAGGCTTCCGCGCGATGGCCGGCGGCGAGACGGCCGGGAAGATCGTCTTCACCCGCTGAAACCCCTGCTCCGGCCCGGGTCGGCCGCCTCACGCGGCGGCCCGGGCCGGGCTTCTACCCGGTGCGCGGTGAATCGTCAACACCCCGGATTCGCAACCGGATGGTGACCCCCGAAGTTCGACCTGTTTTCGACCTTGGGCGGTTAACCTGGAGAACATGACCGCGACGCAGCGGCCCGCACCCGCCGATCGGGGCGGCCGGCACCCCAGTGATCCGGAGCCGATCCGGGAGTCCTTCCGGCGCTTCGCCGGCGTGCGGACCCGGGTGCTCGAGGTCGGTCCACCGGTCGCCGAGGCGCCCCGGCGCGCCCGCCGCCGTCCGGCCGACAAGCCGAGCGCCCCTCGCCTCGTCCTGCTGCACGGCTACTGCGACAGCGCGGACACGTGGCGGCCGGTACTCGGCGAACTCGCCGCGGAAGGCATCGCGGCGGTCGCGGTCGACCTGCCCGGCTTCGGCGACGCGCAGCCACTGCGGCCCGGCCCGATGCTGCCGCAGCTCGACGCGTTCGCCGCCGCGGTGGTGCGCGAGCAGTCGGTGCTGGGGCCGGTGGTGCTCGCCGGCAACTCCCTCGGCGGCACGCTGGGCCTGCGCGCCGCGCAGAGCCCGCGGCTGCCGATGGCCGGGGTGGTGTCGATCGCCGCCCCCGGCCTGGTCGATTCGTGGCTGGTGCGCACGGTCGCACGCAACCCGCTGCCGTTGCGGCTGTACTCCTCGCTTCCGGTGCCGGTGCCCGGTTTCCTGGTCCGCGCGGTGGCCGAACAGATCGTGCCGAGGATTCTCTACGCCGACTCCCGGCACGCGGACGCCGGCCAGGTGCGCCGGTTCACCACGCTGTTCCCGGACTACCGCGCCACCACCCAGCGGCTGGAGCAGGCCCGCCAGCTCGTCGCCGAACTGACCGACGCCTACCACCTCGACCAGGTGCGTGTCCCGCTGCTCGTGGTGGCCTGTGGCAAGGACAAGCTCGTCACCTCGGCGTCCGGGAAACGGCTGCACACCCTGGTGCCGCACAGCCGGCTGCTGGTACGCGAGGACTGGGGCCACTGCCCGCAGCTCGACGATCCGCCGGAAGTCTCGCACCTGCTGTCCTTCTTCACCGCCGGGGCCGTGCGCGGTGCCGGCTTCGCGGTGCCCGAGGAGGCCGGGGCGAAGTCCGGATCGGACACCGCGACCGGCTGAAAGGACATCGGAATCGTCACGGTCGGGCATCGATCCGCCGGTCCCGGACCGGTGCACCGCTGACCTAGTACGGTGCGCTGCCAGAGCCCGTGGCCCGGGCTCGCTTCACGACCGCTTGAGGAGACGTCGATGTCCGCTCCGCGCAGCCTGGGTACCGGGTCCGGGATCTTCCGGCGCAAACCGATCGAGACGATCGAGGGGTCCGGTGACAGTGGCCTGCAACGCACGCTGGGGTTGCGCCAGCTGACCGCGATCGGCGTCGGCGGCATCATCGGCGCCGGCATCTTCTCCCTCGCCGGTGCGGTGGCGAACCAGACCGCCGGACCCGCGGTGCTGATCTCGTTCCTCATCGCCGGTATCGCGAGTGCCGCCGCGGCGTTCTCCTACGCCGAGTTCGCCGGGCTGATCCCGCGCGCCGGTTCGGCCTACACCTACGGCTACGCGGTGCTCGGCGAGATCGTCGGCTGGTTCATCGGCTGGGACCTGCTGCTGGAGTACACCGCGATCGTGTCCGTCGTGGCGATCGGCATCTCCGGCTATTTCAACGATCTGCTCAGTTTCCTGCACGTTTCGCTGCCGCAGTGGATGGCGGGCGCACCGGGCACCGAACCGGACGGCGTGGCCTCCGGCTCGTACAAGGTGAACCTGTTCGCCGTGCTGCTCTGCCTGCTGATCGCGTTCATCCTGAACCAGGGCATGAAGAACGCGGCGCGGTTCGAGACGCTGCTGGTGTACCTGAAGGTCGCGCTCGTCGTGCTGGTGGTCGTGGTCGGCGCGTTCCACATCAAGACCGGCAACTACAGCAACTTCTTCCCGTTCGGCGTCAGCGGCGCGTTCACCGGTGCGGCGACAGTTTTCTTCGCCGTTTTCGGCTACGACGCGATGTCCACGGCGGCCGAGGAATCGCAGGACTCCCAGAAGCACATGCCGAAGGCGATCATCTACTCGCTGGTGATCTCGATGGTGCTGTACGTGCTCGCCTGCCTCGTGCTGACCGGCATGGTGAAGTACACCGACATCGACCCGGACGCGGCGTTCTCCGACGCCTTCGCGAAGGTGGGCCTCGGCTGGCTGGGCGCGGTGATCGCGGTCGGCGCGATCATCGGCATCCTCACCGTGCTGTTCACCTTCATGCTCGGCGCGACCAGGGTCGGCTACTCGATGAGCCGGGACGGCCTGCTGCCCAAGTGGTTCTCGAAGACGCACTCGGTACGCAAGGTGCCTTCCCGGATGACCTGGGTTCTGGGGATCGCGTCGGCCATCATCGCGGGCGTGCTGCCGATCAACGAGGCCGCCGAGCTGACGAACATCGGAATTCTGCTGGCTTTCGTGGTCGTCTGCATCGCGGTGATCGTGCTGCGCTACCGGCGTCCGGACCTGCCCCGTACGTTCAAGACCCCGGGCATGCCGGTGGTGCCGATCATCGGCGTCGTGTTCTCGATCTGGCTGATCACCTTCCTGAAGCCGGAAACGTGGTGGCGCTTCGGCATCTGGTTCGTGATCGGCATGGCGGTCTACTTCGGCTACAGCCGGCGGCACTCCCTGCTGCACCGCACCGGTCCAGCCGAGTCGGAGTCCACTTCGGACTGAGCAGGCGGGCCGCCCTCATCGACCCCGGGGGCGGCCCGTGCTCCGTTCAGCGCAAGCGATCGATCCGGCCCGCGGCCGCCTTCGCCTCAGCACGCAGACGTTCCACAATGGACGCGGCGGATCCGTCCCCGGCGAGCGGGTAGGTCTGCCCGGCCCACAACGACATCGCCTCCGGATCACCGGCGCGTCCGGCTGCGGCGCGCACCGGCTTGCTCAGGTGGTGCAGCTGCGGGTAAGCCGCGGGCGCGTCGGCGGAAAGGTCGCTGAGCACGCGGTTCATCATGCCGCGGGCCGGGCGGCCGCTGAACGCCCGCGTGAACGCCGTCCGGCGCCCCGCCTCGGCCAGCGCCCGCCGCTGCGGGTCGGCCGTACCGGCCTCGGTGGCCTGCAGGAACGCCGTGCCCAGCTGGGCGGCTGAGGCACCCGCGGCGAGCACGGCGGCCACGTCGGCGCCGTGCACCAGCCCACCCGAAGCCACCAGCGGCAGGCTCGTCCGCGCGCCGATCAGCCGCAGCAGCGCCAGCAGCCCGTACTGTTCGCCGCCTGCCGGGTCCGTGGCGTCGTCGGTGAACAGCGCACGGTGGCCACCGGCCTCCATTCCCTGCACCACCAGCGCGTCCGCACCGCGCGACGCGGCGAGGTCGGCCTCGTCCGGGCTCGTGACCGAGACCAGCACCTTGCCGCCGGCCTCGTGCACCCGCTGCACCTCGGCCGAGGTCGGGGCACCGAAGGTGAACGAGACCAACGGGACCTGCCGCTGCACCACCAGGTCGAGCTTCGCGGGGTACTCGTCGTCGTCCCACGCCGGTTCACCGGGTTCGACGCCGTAGCGCAGCGCTTCGGCCAGCATCCGTTCGCGGTGCGCGGTGAGGTCGGCGGCGGAACGGCTGCCGGGGACGAACAGGTTGGCGCCGTAGCGGCCGCCGGTGAGGTCGGCAGTGTGCGCGAGCTTGGCCTCGAACGTCTCGATCGAGAGGTAGCCCGAGGGCAGGAACCCGAGACCGCCTGCCGCGGTGACCGCACCGATCAGCTCGGGCGTGCTCGGCCCGCCGGCCATCGGCGCGGCGAGCACGGGGAACTCCAGGTCTTCGAACATGACCGGAGCCTAGTCCCGGCAGATTTCGCGGCCTTCCCGCGTTGGAAAGGACATGACTGTCGATCTGGCCACCGTACGCACCCTTTCGCTGCAGGAAAACGGGCTCGCGACCATCGCGACCACCCGCACCGACGGAACCGTGCACAGCACGGTCGTCAACGCCGGCGTCCACCCCGACCCGGTGACCGGCGTGCCCTGCGTCGCCTTCATCGCCCGCGGCGACGCACGGAAGCTCGCCCTGCTGCGCCACACCGGCCACGCCACGGTGACCTTCCGCCGCGGCTGGCACTGGGCGTCGGTGACCGGCCGCACCCACCTCCTCGGCCCGGACGACCCGGACCAGGCCTTCCCCGCGGCCGACCTGCCGACACTGCTGCGCGAGGTGTTCACGTCCGCAACCGGCACCCACGAAGACTGGACCGAGTACGACCGCGTCATGGCAGCCGAACGCCGCACCGCGGTCCTCGTCACCGCAGACCGAATCCTGGGCGTGGCGTGATCTTGTTACGAACCGGGCGTCCACCCGGTTAACCGGAACTCACCCGATCGCGGGGACCTTGTTGCCTGATCGTCAACTGCTGGTAAATCGTCTTGTTCGTCCTGTTTCTCGGGGGCAGGGTCCATCCGGCACACCCGCTTCGACGAGAGGACCATCATGACCGACCAGCCCCCGACCGCCCGCCACCGCTGGCTGAAGCGCACCCTGGTGACCGGCGCGTTCGCCGTCCCGATGCTCGCACTGGCCGGTGGCTCTGCCTCGGCCGCCGAACTCACCCCGATCGCGGAGTACCTCGACTCGACGGTCGCGAGCACGTCGGCCTCCTTGGTGAGCGCATTGGCCACCCTGCTCGGCGTGAGCTGACCCGGCCACCGCCCACGTCCCGCCGGGTGGCGGGGCGTGGGACCGGGCAGGGCTCCGTGGGTACAGGCGTGGACGTGACTCCTGCCCGCCGGCCGTGCGGCCGCCCAGCAACTCGTCCGGAACCAGCCCCGGCCGGTCAGCCGGCCAAGCGGCCACCCAGCAACTCGTCCGGAACCAGCCCCGGCCGGTCAGCCGGCCAAGCGGCCACCCAGCAACTCGTCCGGGACCAGCCGCACCGGGAACGGCCGCAGTGCCTCGTACGACTCGGCTCCGGCGGCTTTGGCGACCTGCTGATAGCAGCCGTCACTGTCCACCTCGAACACCGTGATCGCCGGTGCGACCGGGTCGATCACCCAGTAGCTCGGCACCCCCAGCCGTTCGTAGGCGGCCTTCTTGGTGTTGAGGTCGTGGATCGCCGTGCTCGGGGACAGCACCTCGACCGCGAGCACGGGCGGCGCCGGCAGGTCCGTGTCGGTGAAGTCCTCGGCTCGTCCGACCAGGACGTCCGGCTGCAACTCGACACTGTCACCGGAGTGCACAGCGAACGGCGCGGTCAGTACCTCCAGGTCCGGCGGCCGCGCAGATTCGAGCGCGAACGACAAGAGCAAGACTACTTTCTGATGTCTGAAACCCGGTGCGGGACTCACGACGAGCACCCCGTCGATGAGTTCGTGACGGCGGCCATCCTCTGGCATCCCCTCGAGGTCGCGCACCGTCATGGGACCTGCTCCGGGCGGATGCTCGATGTCCGTCATGACCGTCATGGTGCTCTCCTTTCCCTGTCCGCACCAGAGCACAGCAGAGGCCACCGACAGAAACGGCGGCCACGGGCATCCCGCGGCCGCCGTTCACCCGTAAGAGTGGGGCTTACTTCTTGTTCTTCCCGTTGTCCTCAGTGGACAGTGCGGCGACGAAGGCCTCCTGCGGGACCTCGACCCGGCCCACGGTCTTCATCCGCTTCTTGCCTTCCTTCTGCTTCTCCAGCAGCTTCCGCTTGCGGGAGATGTCCCCGCCGTAGCACTTGGCGAGCACGTCCTTGCGGATCGCGCGAATCGTCTCGCGCGCGATGATCCGCGAGCCGATCGCGGCCTGGATCGGCACCTCGAACTGCTGGCGCGGGATCAGCTCGCGCAACCGCGTGGCCATCCGGTTGCCGTAGGTGTAGGCCGCCTCCTTGTGCACGATCGCGGAGAACGCGTCCACCGTCTCGCCCTGCAGCAGGATGTCGACCTTCACCAGATCGGCCATCTGCTCGCCGGCCTCCTCGTAGTCGAGCGAGGCGTACCCGCGGGTGCGGGACTTCAGCGTGTCGAAGAAGTCGAAGATGATCTCCGCGAGCGGGATCTGGTACCGCAGCTCCACCCGCTCCTCGGACAGGTAGTCCATCCCCAGCAGCGTGCCGCGCTTGGACTGGCAGAGCTCCATGATCGTGCCGACGAACTCCGAGGGCGCGAGGACGCTCACCTTCGACACCGGCTCGTGCACCTCGGCGATCTTCAGCCCGGTCGGCCAGTCCGACGGGTTGGTGACCACGACCTCGGTGTGGTCCTCCAGCAGCACCCGGTACACCACGTTCGGCGCGGTCGAGATGAGGTCGAGGCCGAACTCCCGCTCGAGCCGGTCGCGGGTGATCTCCAGGTGCAGCAGGCCGAGGAAACCGCAGCGGAAGCCGAAGCCCAGTGCCACCGACGTTTCCGGCTCGTACGTCAGCGCGGCGTCGTTGAGCTGCAGCTTCTCCAGCGCCTCGCGCAGCTCCGGATAGTCCGATCCGTCCACCGGGTACAGCCCGGAGAACACCATCGGCTTCGGTTCGCGGTAGCCGGCCAGCGGCTGTTCCGCGCCGCCCCGCTCGGCGGTCACGGTGTCGCCGACCTTCGACTGGCGCACGTCCTTCACGCCGGTGATCAGGTAGCCGACCTCGCCGACGCCCAGGCCCTTGCTGGCTTTGGGCTCCGGCGAGATGATGCCGACCTCCAGCAGCTCGTGCGTGGCGCCGGTGGACATCATCCGGATCTTCTCGCGCGGGGTGATCCGGCCGTCCACCACGCGGATGTAGGTGACCACGCCGCGATAGGTGTCGTAGACCGAGTCGAAGATCATCGCCCGGGGCGGCGCGTCCGCGTCGCCGACCGGCGGCGGGACCTGGCGCACGCACTCGTCGAGCAGCTCGGTCACGCCCATGCCGGTCTTCGCCGACACCCGCAGCACGTCGGTCGGCTCGCAGCCGATGATGTGCGCGATCTCGGCCGCGTACTTGTCCGGATCGGCCGAGGGCAGGTCGATCTTGTTGAGCACCGGGATGATGTGCAGGTCGTTCTCGAGCGCCAGGTACAGGTTGGCCAGGGTCTGCGCCTCGATCCCCTGCGCGGCGTCGACCAGCAGGATCGCGCCCTCACAGGCTTCCAGCGCGCGGGAGACCTCGTAGGTGAAGTCGACGTGGCCGGGGGTGTCGATCAGGTGCAGCACGTGGTCCTGGCCGTCCAGGCGCCACGGCAGCCGCACGTTCTGCGCTTTGATCGTGATGCCGCGTTCCCGCTCGATGTCCATCCGGTCGAGGTACTGCGCGCGCATGGCCCGTTCCTCGACGACGCCGGTGAGCTGCAGCATCCGGTCGGCCAGGGTCGACTTGCCGTGGTCGATGTGCGCGATGATGCAGAAGTTGCGAATGAACTCCGGCGGCGTGAAGGTGGTGTCGGCGAACGTCTTGGGCGCTGTCACTCGGGCTGTCCTCGGGATGGTCGGGGGTGTCCGGACACCATGTTCCCATGGACCTCCGGGTGCGGGTGGGGGTCATCCCCGATGCGGGGTCGTGAAGCTCGTGGTGACCTCGAAGGATGACCACTTCGCATTCCTCCGCGCCCGACCCCGGCGGCGGCCTGGAGGCCGCGCTGGACCGGGCGTTCGGGCACCCCAGCGGCATGCTCGGCCGGCTCGGCGGCCGGCTGATGGCGCTCGGCAACGCGGCCACCGAACGCCGTCTCGTCGACCTCGCCCGGCTCGAACCCGACGAGACGGTGCTCGTCGTCGGCCCCGGCCCCGGGGTCGGCCTCGACGCCGCGAGCCGGCTGGCCGGCGAGGTGATCGGCGTCGAGCCGTCCGCCGAGATGCGTGCGCTCTGCCAGGAACGCTGTGGCGACCGGGCCGAGCTGCGGACAGGCACGGCGGCCCGCACCGGCTCCGCGGACGCCTGCGTGGACGTGGTGCTGACGGTGAACAACGTCCAGCTGTGGGACGACCGGCCGGCCGCGTTCGCCGAACTGCTGCGGGTGCTGCGTCCCGGCGGACGGCTGTTGCTGTCCGCGCACGAGAAGTGGCTGCCGGTCACCCGGCACGAACTCGCCGACGAAGCCACCGCCGCGGGCTTCACCGACCTGCAGACCTGGACCTGGGACCCGCCCGGTTTCGCCGCGCTGGCCGCGCAGCTGCGGGCACGCAGGCCGGGCTAACGCTTGTCGCGGCGCAGTGGATGGTCCTCGGGCACTTCGACGAGCACGATGCGCAGCCCGTCCGGATCGGTGATCCACGCCTCGTCCGTCCCCCAGGGCTCGCGTTGCGGCCCGCGCACCGGGCGGACACCGCGCCCGGCCAGTTCGGCGAGCACCGCGGGCAGATCACGGACCTGCAGGAAGAGGTTGACGTCCTGGCTCGGGGTGCTCTCCCCGGTGCCGACCACCTCGATCGAGCCGCCACCGGCGAAGAACCTCGTGCCGCCGGGGAATTCACGTTCGACCGCCAGCCCGAGCGTGTCCCGGTAGAACGCCGTCGAGACCTGCGGATCGCGGGGGTGGATCAGCACCCGGCTGCTCAGTACTTCCATGGCTGCATCCCTACTCCAGCGGCTCAGGCGACCGCAATCGCGGCGATCCCGGCCAGCACCACGACCGAGCCCACCAGCCGGCGTACCGCGTTGCGCTCCCCCAGCAGCAGCCACGCGGCGACCCCGCCGAGCACGATCGAGAGCTCCCGAGCCGGTGCGACGAGGCTCACCGGCGCGATCCGCAGCGCGTACAGCACCAGCAGGTACGCCACCGGCGAAGCGATGCCGACGAGCAGCACTTCGCGGCGGTGGTCCCGCCAGAGCCGCCCGACCTCGGCCCGGCCCCGCATGGCCGCCGGCGCGAGCAACAGGCTCTGCCCCAGCGCACCGCCACCGAAGTACACCAGCGGAGGTACCCCGACCGAGGTGACCGAATGGGCGTCCCAGAGGGTGTACGCCGCGATCGTGGCGCCGGTGAGCACGCCGTAGAAGATCCCGGCTCGCCGTGCCCCGGCCGCGGCGTCGCTGCCGCCGAGACTGATCACGAGCACGCCGGCCACCACGAGGAACGCACCGACGAGCCCGAGCACACCCGGCCGCTCGTGCAGCACGAGAACTGCCGCGAGAACCGACAGCAGCGGCCCGGTGCCGCGCGCGAGCGGATAGACCAGCGACAGGTCGCCGACGTGGTAACCGCGCTGCAGCACGATCCCGTACCCGACGTGGAAGACGGCCGTGACGAGCGCGGCACCCAGCCAGCTCCACTGTGGACGCTCCGGCTCGACGACCAGCGCGACCACCACGATCGGCAGCATGAGCACCGCGGAGACGGTGTAGTAGAGCCAGACGAAGCGCGCGCCGCCGCCGGAGACCCGCTTGGCCGCGAGATTCCAGACCGCGTGCACGACCGCGGCGACGAGGACCATGGCGAGCGCAGTGCCGTTCACGAGAACCCTTCTGGTCTTCCGCGCACGCCGAAGACCGGGTCCTCCAGGCTTTTGTCCCGTCAGATGAACGGCCGGCACCCTGTCTCGGCCGACGGTGCCGCTCGGACCAGCCCCACCGGCCCTCGTTGTCTCGACGGCCACTCGGCGGAGCGGCCACGGGCCGGCGGCGGAACCCTAGGCACTATCGAGATCCACGGTAACCGACGGCGCAAGGGGGCACCGTCGGAGTGTGCGGGCCCGGACTGTTAAGCTGCTCGCTCGTTGCCGTGCGGCATTCCGTCAGGGAGGAAACCCGGCCGCCTTCGCGGGCGTCCCGGAGCCGAAACGTCGCGGCGACGACCTTCACCGAGTGAAAGCAGGATCCCTCCATGGCCAACATCAAGTCGCAGATCAAGCGCATCACCACGAACGAGAAGGCGCGGCAGCGCAACCTGGCGATCCGGTCCTCGGTGAAGACCGCGATCCGCAAGTTCCGCGAAGCCGCCGAGTCGGGCGACAAGGACAAGGCCCTCGAGCTCCAGCGCGAGGCCGCCCGCAAGCTCGACAAGGCCGTCACCAAGGGCGTCATTCACGCCAACCAGGCCGCGAACAAGAAGTCCGCGATCGCGAAGCGCGCGAACCAGCTCTGAGGCTCGTTCTCGGAAGGCCCGGCGACCTCGGTCACCGGGCCTTTCGTGTGTCCGGGCTTGGTGTGTCCCGCTCGGTACATCCGGGCTTGGCGTGGCCGGACTTGGCGTGGCCCGGCTCGCTACATCCAAGCTCGGTGTCTCGGGTTCGGAATCTCAGAATCCGACGTTTCGCACGCTCCTCGGGCAAGAGGCCACGCGTCTCCGGGGCCGACGTTTCCGATCCGTCAATCTCCAGGGCCGGTGTCTCCGAGCGCGACATCCCCGAGGCGGTGTCGCCAGGCCCGACTTCTGCGGGGCTGGTGTCTCGGGTCCTGCTTCTTGGGTTCTGCGCCGCAGGTTCGTTCAGGCTCGCTGTCAGGCCGGGCCGGGTACCGCGACCTCCGCTCGGACTCGATGCCTCGCATCCAGTGCCGCAAGTCCCACCCGAGCACAATGCCCCAGGTCCGGCGCCACAAGTCCCACCCGGGCACGATGCCTCGGAACCGGTGCCGCGAGCCCCCTGGCTCGGTGCCTCAGGGCCGGTGCCACAACTCCCACTCTGGGTCGGCGCCTCGGATTCCGGACGCAACGTCCGGGGGCCGAACCCGGCAACCGGCTGACACCTCGTCCGCCGTTCGCCGCAGCACCCCGGGAGAGCCTCGGCACCCAACCAGACACCGAGTGGGTTCCCCGCTTCACCACCCCAGCACAGGCACGCCACCCGACCAGACACCGAGCGGGTCCCTCACACCAACACCCGTAACACAGGCACGCCACCAGCCAGAACCTCACGGATTCCTCAGTCCGGCGCCCGAAGACAAGCTCGGCAGCCAGCCAGACACCGCGCGGACCCCGGCTCCAGCATCGGTACCTCGGCTCCGCCGGACCACGGCTTCTGGCGCCCGCGACTGCCCGTTCCTCGCGGAGGCCTTGCCGAGCACTTCACTCCGGGCGCATCGTCGGCCGGCGCCGGATTTACGGCGCCCAGCTGCGTCGTCGGGGCGCGTGGCGGTGCCGGCTGCGCGTCTCGCCGGTGTACCGCAGGTTCAGCGTTCGCCTTTCGCGGTCACTACCTCGACCACCGCTCGTTCCAGGGCGTAGTCCGCGTCGGCGGCCGCGCCTTTCACCTCGGCGTTCAGCCTTGCCACCACGCGCATCGCGGCGGCAAGGCCGTCTTGGCCCCAGCCTCGGGACTGGCCTTGCGCCTTGCGGATCTTCCACGGCGGCATGCCGAGCTCGCCGGCCATCTGGTTCGGGTTGCCGCGGCCCGCCGCCGAGACGCGGGCGATGGTGCGGACCGCGTCAGCCAGCGCGTCGGCGACCAGGACGTGTGGGACTCCCAGCTGCATCGCCCAGCGCAGCGACTCCAGAGCAGCCGCACGGTCGCCACCCACGGCTTTCTCCGCGACCGCGAACCCGGTCACGTCCGCCCGCCCGGTGTGGTAGCGGCGTACGGCCTGCTCGTCGATCGCGCCGCCGGTGTCGGCGACCAGCTGGGTCGCCGCCGAGGACAGTTCGCGCAGGTCGGACCCCACGGAATCGAGCAAGGCCTGCACCCCGGCCGCGTCGATCTTGCCGCCCGCGCGGCGAACCTCGTTACGCACGAACGATTCCCGCTCGGCAGGCTTGGTGAGCTTGGCGCATTCGGTGATCTCCGCGCCCGCCTTTTTCAGCGCGGCGGGCAGCGCCTTCGCCGCCTTGCTGCGCCCGCCGCCGCTGTGCACGACCACGAGCACCACGCCTTCGGCCGGCGCCTTCAGATAGCCGAGCACGGCATCGGACAGGTCCTGCGAGATGTCCTGCGCCGACTCCAGTACGATCACCCGGCCCTCAGCGAAAAGCGAAGGGCTCACCATCTCGGCCAGCTCCGGCGGTGTGAGTTCGGACACGCGCATCCGGGTCAGGTCGGCCGTCGAGTCCGCGGCCCGTGCCGCGTCCAGTGCGGCACGCACGGCCCGTTCGATGAGCAGTTCTTCCTCGCCGGTGACGAGGTGCAGCGGCGCGGGTGCGGTGGTCACCCGGACATCTTCTCACCCGGCCACCGGTGCGCCCGCTCCGGTGATCTGGCCCGCCTCCGTGGCACGAGGCGATCGGTGTGTCGTACGGTGTAGCCCAGGCAGCGCCCACCGCGGCGCGCCCACAACCGAATACCGCTCATCCAGAGGGGCAGAGGGAACGGCCCGACGAAGCCCCGGCAACCGGCGTACAGCCCGTCATCCCGCGATCGCGGGGTAGCTGACGACCACGGTGCCAATTCCGGCCCGCCACAGCGGGACAGATGAGGAAAGGAACCTCGCGATGACCGCATCCCTCGGCACGACCTCCACCTCCACCAAGCTCGACCTCGGCCCCGCCGTCGAGCTGGTGTCGAAGGAAGAGGGACACCGGCAGCCGCTCGCCCCGGAGTTCGTGTCCGCCGAGGACTTCTCGCCGCTCGAGGTCGCCTACGACTTCGGCCGTGTGCGCCGCGAGGACATCGAGTCCGGCCCCAAGAACATCTGGCGTTACAAGAAACTCCTTCCCGTCCCCTCGACCGTCGAGGAGACCCCGAACACCGAACCGGGCGGCACCCGGCTGGTGCGCGCCGACCGGCTCGCCAAAGCACTCGGGCTGAAGCGCGTGTGGGTCAAGGACGACACCGGCAACCCCACCCACTCGTTCAAGGACCGTGTGGTCGCCGTGGCACTGGCCGCCGCCCGCGAGTTCGGCTTCGAGGTCCTCGCGTGTCCCTCGACCGGCAACCTGGCCAACGCGACCGCGGCCGCCGCCGCGCGCGCGGGCTGGCGGTCGGTCGTGCTGATCCCGAAGTCCCTCGAACGCGCCAAGATTCTCACCACCGCGGTCTACGACGGCGACCTGGTCGCCGTCGACGGCAACTACGACGACGTGAACCGGCTCGCCACCGAACTGGCCGCCGAGCACCCGAAGTGGGCTTTCGTCAACGTCAACGTCCGCCCCTACTACTCCGAGGGTTCGAAGACGCTCGGCTTCGAGGTCGCCGAACAGCTCGGCTGGCGCCTGCCGGAACAGATCGTGGTGCCCATCGCCTCCGGTTCCCAGCTGACCAAGGTGGACAAGGGTTTCCGCGAACTCGGCCAGCTCGGTCTGGTGGAATCGAGCCCGTACAAGGTGTTCGGTGCCCAGGCCACCGGCTGCTCCCCGGTGTCGACGGCCTACCGCAACGGGCACGACGTGGTCCAGCCGGTGAAGCCCGACACCATCGCCCGCTCGCTCGCGATCGGCAACCCGGCCGACGGCCCCTACGTTCTCGACGTGGTCAACCGCACCGGTGGCGCGATCGAGGACGTGACCGACGAGGAGGTCGTGGAGGGCATCCGGCTGCTCGCCCGCACCGAAGGCATCTTCACCGAGACCGCGGGCGGCGTCACCGTCGCCACCGCCAAGAAGCTGGTGGAGACCGGCAAGCTCGACCCGGACGCCGAAACCGTGCTCCTGATCACCGGCGACGGCCTCAAGACCCTCGACGCGGTGGAGAACCACGTCGGCCCGAAGGCCACGGTGCCGCCGTCCACGGACGCCGTGAGCAAGGCCCTCGGCTACTGAGCCGAGACCCGGGCCACAGCACCTCCGGCGGTGGTGGCTGTCTCCACAGCCACCACCGCACAGCGAAGGGCGACCTAGCCGGCTAATGCGGCGGCCCGCGCGGCTCTCCGCGGCGCGCGACCGCCGGCCCGCCGTCCCCGGGCAGCACCGCGGTGTCTCCGTCGAGGTCGGTCCGGGTGACCAGGACACCCAACGTGCCCAGTACGTCCACTGTGGACTTGCTCGGATGCCCGTACCCGTTGTCCGCGCCGACGCTGATCAACGCCGCACGCGGGCGTACCGCGGCGAGAAACTGCGGCAGCGAGTACTTCGAACCGTGGTGCGGAACCTTGAGCACGTCCGCACGGAGATCCGCCCCTTCGGCCAGCAAGTCGGCCTGTGCGGCGAGTTCGACATCTCCGCTCAGCAGCACCCGGCCGGCCGGCGTGGTCGCGCGCAGCACCAGCGAACTGTTGTTGATCATCGTGCCGTCCTGGAGGGCCGGCGACCGCCTGCTGGCGTAGCGCGGCCCGAGGACGTCGAGGGACAACCCCGGCCAGTCCAGCCGCTGTCCCTGGCTCAGCTGTACCAGCGGTACCCGATGCTGCGCGGCCTCCGAGGAAACCTGCTGCCACGCCCACGCGGGCGCCCGCCCTGGCCCGACCGCGACCGCACCGACGGCCCGCCCGTCGAACACGGACGCGAGCCCGCCCACGTGGTCGGCGTGCAGGTGACTCAGCACGATCAACGGCACGCGGTCGACGCCCAGCCGGTGCAGGCATTCGTCGACTGGTCCCGGTTCGGGTCCGGTGTCGACCACCACCGCGCGCCCGGGTTCGGCCGTGGCGAGGACGAGGGCGTCACCCTGCCCGACGTCGCACTCCACCACCGCCCATCCCTTCGGTGGCCAGCCGGGTTCCAGTACCCGTGCCGGGACGACCGCGAGCAGCACCACGACCAGCCCGACCGCCACGAGCACCCGCATCCGCCGGAACCGCAGCACCACGGCGACGAGCACCAGCACACCCGCCGCACACAGGCCGCCAAGCCAGCCACCGGGCCAGCCGAGCACCGCGCCGGGCGCCCGGGCACCCTGCCGGGCCACGGCGATCAGCCATCGTGCTTCCGGATCGGCCAGCCGTACCAGCAGATGCCCGGCCCCGGTCCACCACGGGCCGACGACCGTGGCCAGCACGCCCAGCACGGTGACCGGCGCGACCACCGGCGCGGCGAGCACGTTGGTGACCACTGAGACCAGGCTGACGGTGCCTGCCATCCCGGCGATCACCGGCGCGGTGACCACGAACGCCGCCAGCGGGACCGCCAGTCCTTCCGCGTAGCCCGGTGGAATCCCGCGCCGTGCCAGAGAATCCGCCCACCGCGGCGCGAGCAGTACCAGCCCGGCCGTCGCGAAGACCGACAACGCGAACCCGAAGTTTGCTGCCATCGCCGGATCCCACGCGACAAGCGCGCACACCGCGAACGCGAGCGCGGGCAGCGCGGAACCACGCCGACCCAGCGCCAGCGCGAGCAGCCCGACCGCACCCATCACTCCGGCCCGCACCACACTCGGTTCGGGGCCGACGAGGACCAAAAATCCAACCAGGCAACCACCGGCCGCCACCGCGGACAGCCTCGGTCCGGCCCGAAGCAGCCGGCACAGCAGCAGCACGGCACCGCACACAATGGCCACGTTCCCGCCGCTCACTGCCATCAGGTGGGTGAGCCCGGAGGCGGTGAACTCCTGCTCCACCTGTTGCGGCAGCGCACTCGTGTCTCCCAGTACGAGACCGGGCAACAGTCCCGCCGGTTCGTCGGGCAGGATCGAGCACAGGGAGTGCAATCCGCTCCGCAAGGCCTGCGCCGCCCGTTGCCACCAGGGCGCCGGTGTGGCCTCGGAAGGACTGCCACGGACGGAAAGCACTGCCACCGTCAGGTCGCCGCCTCGGGCGGGGGCGAGCCGTCCGGACGCGGTCACTTCCTGCCCCGGGAGCACCGTGCCCCATCCCGCGACCGGAGCGAGCAGGAGAACCCGCCCGGTCGATGCGATCGCCTGTCCGTCCACTGTGGCCGCTTCCGCCGCCACTGGAATCGCCACCGACCGCGTGCCGGCTTGCTGATCGGCGTAGCCCGCCTGGTGCATCGGACGCGGGCGTTCACTGATCTCGACGCGCAGCGTAGCCACGGTCCCCCGCGCCGCAGCTGACGCGAGTGAGTCGTGCTCGGCGCCGTGAATTCGTGCCGCAGTGGGGATCGCGGCGACAAGGCCAAGCAGCAGCAGAGCTCCGGCCGTACCGGTGAACCGGGCGCGGCCACGCACGAGGATTATCAGCGCCACGCCTGTCGCCAGGGCACCCACCACGACTGCTGCCCACCAGCCGAGCCGCAGCCCGGCGAGCGCGCCCGCCCACCCGGCGACAGCCGCCGGGACGAGGCGGAAATCGTGGTCACGCAAGGCCCGGCGCTCCGAGCGGCTGGTGATCGTCATCCGACGCTCACCTGCTCGCGCAGCTTCTCGAATTTGCTC